>JAZLCW010000081.1:0-24043 GCA_045614445.1 Candidatus Cryptobacteroides sp.
ACCCTCGAGCTTTGCTCCTGACGCGTCTACCATAAGGAAGCCAAGTCCCTTGTTAGAGAGCATGAGAAGCGCCATTACAATGATCAGAACTGATGTTGTCCAGCTTGGAATGATCTCGAAGATCCACATGAGAGCAGCGAATACGAAGAGAGCGATAGTACGCTGCTGGAGAACTGTAAGTCCCTCAATACCAAAGAAAGAGGTAGGGACTGCAAGAAGGAAGATTGTGATCAGCAACACCAATGGAAGCAGAACACAAAATTTTAAAGAAAATTTCTTAGTACCCATTATATTGATTAGTTAGAATAAATATGCTTTTTAAAAAACGGGCGCAAAGTTAGTCTTTATTTATTATAAAGCAATTAAATAAATGTTAAAAAAACATCCCCAGCCGGAGCCGGGGATGAATATTAGATGATACCCTGTTCAAGCATTGGCTGAGCCACCTTCATGAAACCCGCGATCTTTGCACCCTTCACATAGTTGATATAGCCGTCTGGCTGGGTACCGTACTTAACGCAAGCCTCGTGAATATTAGCCATGATGCTATGGAGCTTCTCATCTACCTCTGCAGGACCCCAGCTGATGTGCATTGCATTCTGAGTCATCTCGAGACCTGAAGTCGCAACACCACCTGCGTTCACAGCCTTACCAGGAGCGAACATGATGCCAGCCTTCTGGAATGCAGCGATTGCCTCAGGAGTACATCCCATGTTTGAAACCTCGGCAGCAAGCCATGTTCCGTTTGCAAGGAGTTCCTCAGCATCAGCGCCTGTCATCTCATTCTGGAATGCACAAGGCATAGCGATGTCACACTTGATGCTCCAAGCCTTCTTGCCTGGATAGAATGTTGCAGAAGGGAACTTCTCTGCGAATGGAGCTACCACGTCATTGTTAGAAGCACGGAGCTCGAGCATATAAGCAATCTTCTCTTCATTCATTCCCTCTGGATCATAGATTGCTCCATCAGGTCCTGAAATAGCCACTACCTTAGCACCAAGCTCAGTAGCCTTTGTAGCTGCACCCCAAGCTACGTTACCGAAGCCTGAGAGAGCGATAGTCTTGTCCTTGATATCCTTTCCAGCCATCTGGAGCATATGCTGTACAAAATAAACAGCACCGAAACCAGTAGCCTCAGGGCGAAGGATAGAACCTCCCCAAGTAAGTCCCTTACCTGTGAGAACACCTGTATTATACTGCTGAGCAAGCTTCTTGTACATACCATACATGAAACCGATCTCGCGTCCTCCTACTCCGATGTCACCTGCAGGAACATCCTGGTCTGGTCCGAGAATCTTCCAGAGCTCCAACATGAATGCCTGGCAGAAACGCATGATCTCTGCATCTGATTTTCCTCTTGGGTTGAAGTCTGAACCACCCTTTCCACCACCCATAGGGAGGGTTGTGAGGGCATTCTTGAATGTCTGCTCGAAACCGAGGAACTTAAGGATTGAAAGGTTTACAGAAGGGTGGAAACGGAGACCGCCCTTGTAAGGTCCGATAGCAGAGTTGAACTGTACTCTGTAACCAGTGTTTGTCTGCACCTCACCGTTATCATCGATCCAGGTAACCTTGAAAGTAAGGATACGCTCTGGCTCTACGATACGCTCTACGATTTTTGCATCCTCGAATTCAGGGTGCTGGTTATAAACTTCTTCGATAGACTCCAATACTTCGTGTACCGCCTGAAGATACTCCTTCTCATAAGGGTACTTGGCCTGGAGTTTGGCCATCAAATCTTGTGTGTTCATTGTTTATTGTTATTAATTTGGTTTGTTGTTTCTTTAACAGATCGTTCGCTTCGCTCAGGATTACGATTTATTTCACTTCCCATGTAGATCCGCTGCGAAGGAGATCATCGACGCACTGGATCTTCGACTTGGCCTTCACCTCAGCCACCTGATCACGTACTCCGTCATCATAAGTGACATCCTTCACATCACGGATGATACCGAGGGCAACAGGGAAATCAGGATATTTCATATCAGCAAGCATCATATGAATGCCGACGTTCTCAGAGTGAGCGTCATGTACAAGGATATCATCCTCAGTAATGCCGTTTTCGCCGATTGTAACCACTCTCAGACCCATACCGTCGAGTACGATACCCTTGTCACGGTTCTTGCCGAAAATCATCTTTTCACCATGGCGGAGAACGATTGTCCTATCAGCACGCACTTCCCTATCAGCAATAAGCTTATGCGCTCCATCATTGAAAATCACGCAGTTGGTAAGGACTTCCATAACAGAGCAACCATCATGCTTGGCTGCAGAAAGCATAATCTCAGAAGTGAGTTTCAGCTCAGAGTCAAGGCTTCTGGCGAAGAATGTACCCTTTGCACCAAGAACAAGGCTTCCCGGATTGAAAGGATGCTCTACTGTTCCATAAGGTGAAGTCTTGGAAATCGCACCGAAACGCGAAGTCGGAGAATACTGGCCCTTGGTAAGACCGTAGATCTGATTGTTGAAAAGAATGATATTGATATCCACATTCCTTCTGATGGCGTGGATGAAATGGTTTCCACCGATCGCCAGAGCGTCACCATCTCCGCAAGCCTGCCATACGGTCAGGTCAGGATTAGCGACCTTGATACCGGTGGAGATAGCTGTCGCACGACCATGAATACTGTGGAATCCATATGTATTCATATAATAAGGAAGACGTGATGAACAGCCGATGCCGGAAACTATCACGTATCTTTCCTTATTGTAGCCTAAGGCCTCTGTAACATCAGGCAGTGCTCTCTGCAATGCAGCGAGTACACCATGGTCACCACATCCCGGGCACCATCTTACTTCCTGATCACTCTTGAATTCTTTGAATGTATATCTTGGCATAATGTTTCTGGATAGATTCCCGGTCAGGCCGGGAATAACGGTTATATATACTTATCTGAACAGGTTATAAGTTTTCCTTTATGGCTGCCACGATTTCCTGAACGAGGAACGGCTGTCCCTGAACTTTGTTGAACTGCTCGTATTTATACTGAGGCATTACACCACGGAGGTAGTTCACGAAATGTCCGCTGTTGAGCTCGCACACGAGGATCTTCTCAAACTTTCCGAGTACCTCCTCGGTATTCTTCGGAAGAGGAAGGATATAGTCAAAATGTGCGAAACTTACATCGATACCCTCTGCACGTGCTTCCTGAACTGCAGAAAGAAGATGTCCGTAAGTACCACCCCAACCGACTACAAGAAGTTTTCCTGACTCCGGACCGTTCACCTCCAGTTCCGGAATATAGTTTGCCACTCTCTGTATCTTCTCCATTCTCTCCTTTACCATCATCTCGTGGTTCTGAGGATCAGAAGAAATCACACCGTCATGATTCTTTTCCAGTCCGCCGACTCTGTGCTCGCATCCTGCCATTCCTGGTACTGCCCACTTTCTTGCAAGAGTCTCAGGATCTCTATGGAACGGCTTATATGGAACATTAGGCTGTGCAAACGGAGGAACAATCTTAGGATAATCCTTCATCGAAGGAATAAGCCATGGCTCTGAACCGTTTCCAAGGAAACCTTCTGTAAGAAGAAGGACAGGTGTCATATGCTCAACTGCAATCTTTGCTGCGTTGAAGGCAGCATCAAAACATCCTGCAGGCGAGTGAGCAGCCATTACGACCATAGGGCACTCTCCGTTTCTTCCGTACAGGGCCTGATTCAAGTCAGTCTGCTCTGTCTTTGTAGGAATACCAGTCGATGGGCCGGCACGCTGGACATCCACTATGACGAGCGGGAGCTCTGTCATGACCGCAAGTCCCATAGCCTCTGACTTAAGGGAAAGACCGGGACCGGAAGTAGTGGTCACTGCAAGATTGCCTGCGAATGCCGCACCGATAGCTGTACAAATACCTGCAATCTCATCCTCTGCCTGAAGGGTCTTGGCACCAAGACTCTTGTGAACGGCAAGTTCTTCGAGGATTCCGGTAGCCGGGGTAATAGGGTACGAACCGCAGAAGAGAGGCAGGTTGGCCTTCTCGGCAGCTGCAAGGAGTCCCCATGCTGTAGCCTGGTTACCGTTGATATTTCTGTAAAGTCCTTTCGGCTGATCTGCCGGTTCGATGCTGTATGTGTTGGCAATAGCCTGAATATTGGCTGCATAATTGTAACCATCCTTGAGAACCTTCTTGTTCGGTTCTACAAGCTGAGGCTTCTTCTTTCCGAACTTACGCTCCAGATACTGGAAGATATACTCCATCGGACGATTGTAGATGTAGCAGGCCATACCGAGAGTGAACATATTCTTGCACTTCTCGATGGTCTTCTTATCAAGGCCGCTGTCCTTCAGACTCTCATGAGTGAGAGTGGTGATAGGAGCCACGATGATTGTCCTGTCCTCTATATGCATCTCCGCAATCGGATCTCCCTCGAAACCAGCTCTTGCAAGACCTGTATCATCGAATGTATCCGAGTCAATGAGTACCATTGCCGTTCTCTTGAGCCACTTCGCATTAGCCTTGAGAGCTGCAGGGTTCATTGCCACGAGAAGATCACAGAAGTCTCCAGGTGTGGTGATGTGCTCGCTTCCGATATGGACCTGGAAGCCGGACACGCCTGATACTGTACCGTGCGGAGCACGGATTTCTGCCGGATAATCCGGGAAAGTCGAAAGTTCGTTACCAAAGATGGCTGACATATCTGCAAAAAGAGACCCGGTGAGCTGCATACCATCTCCCGAATCTCCTGCAAACCTGATTACAACATCTTTAGTATCAATAACCTTATGTTGCATAGTTAGTGTTATAATTTTAAATCAATTTGTCAGATTTTCACACAAATGTATGCATTTTTCGTGAATATGGAATATAAATTTAAGGTTTTTGCAAAAAGAAAAGACAGGAACTCCCGATCAAGGAATTCCTGTCTTCGTTATGTCAATATATTTCAATCGATTACATCATACCCTGAGCTGCCTGAGCCTTTGCCTGAAGCTCTGCCTGAAGTGTCTCAAGAGTTCTTCCTTCAGCGATATTGAGAGCCTTGCGAGCCTCTGGAGTAAGGTTTACTCCCTGAGCTGGATCGATATAGATCATCTGAGTTTCTTCGAATACAAATGCAAGACCATGTGCCTTTGCAAGCTCTGTAACTGTATTCTGTGCCTTCTCAGCTACCGGAGCCTGAAGCATCTGCTGCATCTGCTGGAGCTCCTGCTGGAAAATCTGCTGGCTTTCCTGGAAACGAGCCTCGATCTCCTGAAGTTCCTTGAGCTTGCTGTCTCTGATAGCAGGAGTCCATGTAGCCTCCTTCTGCTGGAACTGCTGAGCCTTAGTCTGATATTCCTCATACATTGCGCTGAGTGTCTCATATGTTTCCTTCTCTTGAGCCTCCAACTGCACTCTTACTGAGTCCATCTCCGGCATAAGCTGAACGAGTTCAGTGTAGTTCACATAGCCGAACTTGAGGTTCTGGGCTGAAGCGGCAACTGAAATGATTGCCATTGCTGCGATGATAAAAATCTTCTTCATAATGTTATTAATTGTTTTTTAATTTTTCTGTTTGCTGATTCTCCACAAGATCAGGACATCAATTCCTAGAACTGCTGACCGATCACGAAGTGGAACTGGCTGCCACCGTTTACAGGATCGTCAAATCCATATCCCCAGTCGACTCCGAGAAGACCGATCATCGGGAGGAATACTCTTACACCCACACCGGCAGATCTCTTGATCTGGAACGGATTGAAATCTCTGATATCAGACCAGCAGTTACCACCCTCGAGGAATAACAATGCATAGATCGTAGACTGAGGCTGGAGGATCACAGGATAACGGAGCTCGACTGTGAACTTGTCATATACATTACCGGCATAATAGTTACCTGTGCTGTTGTATGATGACAATGCCTGTGGAGTCAACGAGTAGTTCTCATAACCGCGAAGTGATATGATTTCCGATCCATAGGTATCGTATCCTGACATACCGTCACCACCGACACGGAAGCCTTCGAATGGCGAATATCCCCAGTTTCTGTTATAATATCCGAGATATCCGAACTGAGCGCGGGCCATAAGGACGAGGTCTCCGACAAGCTTGGTATAGACTGCACCCTTGAACGACCACTTATGATACTCGATCCATTTATAACGGTCCTGGGATGTCTGATAGTCATAATTGATGTCTTTCCAATTGCTTACCTTGGTAGGATTACCGTCCTCATCAAGGAGTCCGTAGTCCTTCTTCCTCATCAATGAGTATGGAGGAGTAAGCTGAAGCGAGAAGCTGAAGTCCGATCCGACACGCGGATATATCTGCTGGTCGGTAGAGTTTCTCGACAGGCTCAAGGTATAGCTGAGGTTGTGCGATATACCTGTATTGAACAGGAACTGATATGCCCAGTTCTGAAGTCGGTATGTCTGCCAACTGAGCTGGTTGTAAAGCACAAAGTATGAATCAGGCCATTTGAGTCGCTTTCCAAGACCTGCTGCAAATCCATACACTTCCATATACTCATCATTGTTGAGGATATTATAATATATGTATGAATTGGTCTGGCGGGTGTAATAAACCGACATGTTCAGCGACGTAGGCTTCTTACCGAACAGCCATGGCTCGGAGAAAGATGCAGAGAGGCTGGTATAATATGTACCGTTGGTCTGGAAACGTACCGAAAGGTTCTGTGCATCTCCCAGAGGTACCGGACGCCATGCTGTCTTGTCAAAGAAACGACGTGTAGAGAAGTTATTGAAGCTTACTCCGACAGTGGCCACAAATGTATTTCCGCCCCATCCTCCTGAAAGTTCAAGCTGGCTGGATGGTTTCTCTGTCACATTATATACGATGTCCACAGTATTATCCATCGGATTCGGCAGGATCGACCATCCCTTGGCAGGGTCCATGATCGCCTCCGGATCAAACTGTCCCATCGAAGCGATTTCTCGGATAGAACGCTCGAAATCAGTCTGGCTGAAAAGGTAGCCCGGATAAGTGAAGAGCTGACGACGGATAACCCTTTCATTGGTAAGGTCATTTCCGTTGATGACGATATTGTTCAGTGTAGCAGGTTTTCCTTCGACAATGCGCATTTCCACATCCACTGAGTCTCCTTCGATATTGAGTTCGACAGGATCAAGCTGGAAGAAGAGGTATCCGTTATCTCGGTAATACTGTGACACATAGGATTCGCTCTGCTTTCCACCTCCGAAGAGTCTCTTCTCCATTGTCACAACATCATAAACATCACCCTTCTTTATCTTCAGTACCTGGTTGAGAGTCTCCGCAGAATATACAGAGTTTCCTGTCCATGTGATATCACGGAAGAAATACTGCTTTCCTTCATCGATCTCGAAGTCGATCTGAAGACGGTTAGGCTCGATATAATACATCGTATCCTTTATGATTCTTGCATCCCTGTAACCGGCCTCATTGAAAGCAGCGATCAGAGACCTCTTGTCATTGTCATATTCCTTTTCCTGGAATTTCTTTGAACTGAAGAAGTTCTGGAGTCTCTTGTCCCTGGTCTTCTTCATAGACTTGACGAGCTTGCTTTCCTTCACATGGTCAGCACCCTTGAAAGTGATCTTCTGGATCTTGACCTTCTCTCCCCTGTCAACAGCGAACTGAACACGTATAGCACTCTGAATTACGGTATCACGCTTTGTATTGACATCTACCTTCACATTGTAGAAACCCTTCTCCTTGTAATATCTCTTGATGATGTCGCTGGAAGTCTTTGCCACATATTCGGAGAATTCACCGCCTCGACGGATATTCAGACGTTCACGAAGTTCCTTCTCCTCTCCGCTCTTGACACCGCTGAAAACCCAGCGCGAGACACGAGGGCGCTCAATGATGCTGATCTTGAAAAATGCAGTATCCCTTGTAGGAGTGATCGAGTCTATCGACACTGCCACATCCTCAAAATATCTCTGCATCCATAGTCTGGTGACAATATTGGACATTTCCTCACTCGGCACTGTAACCTCCATACCTTTCTGAAGAGAGGCAACCTGCAAAATCTGGTCAGGGGAAAGATATTGGTTACCTTCCAGTCTGACTCCACCTACGATATATTTCTTTGGATTATTGTAATCGACCTCTACACTGCTGCCGGATTGCTGCGCCCAGAGGGGACATGAAATCGCCAGCAGAAGCGAGAAGAAGATAATTCTGCACATTCTCATCACGATAGTCTTAATTTCAAAACTGCAAATATACGTATTTATTTGACTTTTCCATAACGTCTGTCACGTTTTGCATACGATTCCAGTGCATTAAAGAACTCTTCTTTCCTGAAATCCGGCCAAAGCGTATCCACAAATAGGAATTCGGAATAAGCGCCCTGCCACAGCATATAGTTGCTGATTCTGCTTTCTCCAGAAGTCCTGACAATCAGATCCGGATCAGGTATGCCGGCTGTAACGAGGTATGAATCGAAGCCCTGCACACTCATGGTTTCGAGTTCCGCCTTCTTTTCCGGATGCTCCAGCAAGTCTAAGGCCATCTTCTTTGCTGCCTGAAGTATGTCCCACTTTCCGCTATAGCTCAGGAATACAATCAGGGTGAGAGAGTCATTGGCAGCTGTCATCTCCATACAGGAATCAATCTCTGTATTCAGGTCATCTGAAAGTCTGGCTCTGTTGCCTAGAACCATGAAACGCACACCGTTCCTGTTCAGAGATTCCATTTCAGCAGCCATAGCCTTGACCATCAATCCCATAAGTGCTACCACTTCTTCTTCAGGGCGATTCCAGTTCTCCTCTGAAAAGGCAAAGACAGAAAGGTATCTGACCCCTGTCTCCAATGCGGCTTCCACACAGGCCCTCACACTCTCCACACCTTCAAAATGGCCATAGACGCGCTCCTTTCCACGTTCTTGCGCCCAACGTCCGTTTCCATCCATAATCATAGAGACATGAACAGGCACCTTGGTAATATTTTCCATATTATCTAATCGTTATTTCTGACATCTTCGCCCCAGAACAGCTTCTCCGTGAGGGCATTGATAAAATTAGACTCCTTGAGCCGGACACGCTTAAGCGAAAATTGTGCCACACATATACCTATCTCCGTATCGGCAGATACTGATGAAGTCCTGTTATCAGCTGTAAAGATCACCTCCGGATCACGGGAATGCATCTTAAGCCTGATTTCAGCAGTATCAGGCACTACTAATGGACGCACATTGAGATTATGAGGGGCAATCGGAGTAATGATCAGCACCTTAGACTCGGGAAGTACAATGGGCCCACCGGAACTCAGAGAATATGCTGTGGAACCGGAACTGGTGGAAACAATGAGTCCATCTGCCCAATATGTGGGAAGCCTTACTCCATCCACACTCACCTGAACGCCTAGCATTGCCGCTCCGCTGCGGTGAACGGTAAACTCATTCAAGGCATATGGCCAGGCATCTACTTCCGGATTACCAGTGACTGTTTCAGCCTTGAGCATAGCCCTATTCTCGACAGTGTAATCACCTGACAATATGGCCTTTGCTACATCCGGAGCCCTGTTTTCAGACAAGAATCCCAGACGTCCGGTATTAACTCCCATAACAGGAATATCTCTTCCTGCGACAAGCTTGGATGCAGTCAGGAAAGTTCCGTCTCCACCGACACTCAGAAGCATATCAGGAGTGTTTTCAAGCACGTCTCCATCGTTGAGGATATCGACCGAGCAACCGTCTTCCTGCAGCTTTTCCAAAAGCGAAAGCAAGGCAGGATCCTTCAATGCTTCTCTTTTACCTATATATATAGCTATATTCATACGCTTTTCTATAAAACCGGCCTCAAAAATAGCACTTTAATATCAAAATTTGAAGTTTATTCCCTATTTTTGTAGATTATAAGAAACTCAGTGGAAAAGAAATGACAAAGTTAAGCGTCAACATCAATAAGATCGCTACGATCAGGAACGCCAGAGGTGGCAGAATGCCGGATGTAGCAAAGGCAGCAGTGGATTGCGAAAGATTCGGAGCCGACGGAATCACTGTGCATCCGAGACCGGATGAAAGACACATAAGATACTCCGATGTAAGGGAAATCCGTCCTCTGATCACCACAGAATTCAATATTGAAGGCAATCCGATCCCTTCATTCATCAAGCTTGTGACAGAAAACCTCCCGCATCAGGTAACACTCGTGCCGGATGCAGAAGACGCAATAACATCCAATGCTGGCTGGGATACAGTCCGCCATCGTGATTTCCTGACAGAAATCTGCGCTGAGTTCAAAAGCCATGGAATCAGAACATCGATATTCGTCGGAGCTGATCCTGCAATGGTAGAAGGAGCTGCATTATGCGGATGTGACAGGGTGGAATTATATACCGAGCCTTATGCAGACCTCTTCCCTTCCGATCCGAATGCTGCAATTGCCCCTTTCATCAAAGCAGCAGAGGCAGCAAGAGAATGCGGTCTGGGGCTCAATGCCGGACATGACCTTAATCTCGAGAACCTTGAGTTCTTCATCAGAAACATTCCTTGGACTGACGAGGTATCGATCGGTCACGCTATCATCAGCGATGCCCTGTATATGGGACTTGAGGCAACAATAAAGGCATATCTGTCAAAAATTAAGATTTTTTAATTACCTTTGCGTTTTGTGCCGCGCATAGCACGTCGGTTTGAATTCAAATAAATAATTTTACAGATAATGAAAAACACAACACTTATTCTCTGCATCCTCGCTATGATGGGTGCAATCTCTTGCAAGAATGCAGCTACAACAGAGTCAGCTGCAGCGACTGAGACAGCAGCTGTAGCTGCAACCGAGGGCAAAATCGTATACATCGACCTCGACAGAATCCTTATGGAGTACGATATGGCTAACGACCTCAGATCTGTAGTGGAGACTAAGGTACAGAACATTCAGGCTGAGATCAACAGAAGAGGCCAGAAGCTCGAGAAGCAGGTAGCTGAGTATCAGGAGAAGATCCAGAAGGGACTTATGACCCGCTCTGTAGCTGAGGTTCAGGGCCAGAAGCTCCAGCAGGAGGAACTCGATTTCAACAACTACGCAGCTCAGAAGCAGCAGGAGATCCAGGAGGAGCAGGTAGTTATGATGAACCAGCTCGGTGACGCCATCCAGACATACATCACCAAGTATAATGAGGAGAAGCAGTATGCTATGATTCTCACAAACTCAGGTGGAGCTCCTGTAATCACAGCTGCCGCATCACTTGACATCACTGACGACGTACTTGCAGGACTCAACGAAGAGTACATCAAGACAAAGAACCAGAAAAGCGAGTAATAATTGAAAATAGCTATACTGTCCTGTTTCTACCCCTATCGAGGAGGAATCTCTCAGTTTAACGCTTGTCTGTATGGTGAACTGAGCAAAACGCATATTGTCAGAGCATTCAATTTCAAGAGACAATATCCTGAATTCCTCTTTCCGGGAAAGACACAATTTGTGACAGATGACGATGAGGCCGTACCGGTGGAGAGCACATCTCTGCTGGATACGGCCAATCCTTTTACATATCACAGCACATACAGGGAAATCCGCGACTGGAATCCCGATGTGCTTATCGTAAGATACTGGATGTCGTATTTCGCTCCCTCCCTGGGTTATATAACCAGAAGGATGAAGAAGCATTGCAAGGTCATTTCCATTCTTGACAATGTGATTCCTCACGAGCCTCATTTCTTCGACACTCCGCTTACCAGATACTTCCTCAAAGGCAGTACGGGATCCGTGACTCTATGCGAGGCTGTATCAAAAGACTTATTGAAAATCCGTCCGGAAGCCCGTTACACTGTAATCCAGCATCCCCTCTATTCACATTTCGGTGTAAAGAAAGACAGAGCGGAAGCGGAAAGAAAGCTGGGGCTTGCTCCGGGCAGAAAGAACCTCCTGTTCTTCGGACTTATCAGGACCTACAAAGGCCTGGACATACTTCTGGAAGCATTCGGAAAGCTTTCAGATGAATATCAACTCATCATTGCTGGTGAGCCATACGGATCTTTTGACAAATATCAGGAGATTATCGACAGGCTGCCTGGCAAGGACCGTATTTTCATGGATCTGAAATACATCAAGGATTCAGAAGTGACGGATTACTTCTCTGCCGCAGACCTGGCTGTGCTTCCATACCGAAGCGCTACCCAAAGCGGAATCAGTTCCGTATCATATCATTTCGAAGTTCCGATGGTCGTCACCGACGTCGGAGGACTTAAAGAAACAATCGGTGACAGAGGCACAGGACTTGTGGCCTCAGAAGGAACTCCGAACGCGATCCGCGACGAAATATTGAAATACTTTGAGGACCCTTCAGTGAAGGAGGGATGCATTGCGGCCATACGTCAGGAGAAGGAAAGATTATCCTGGAATACATTTGCCCGTAAGCTCGAAAGCTTCATCGAGGCACTATAATATTGAAACTTATGCAAAGAATGATACTCAGCCTGATGACAGCGGTTTTACTTGCCACAGGCATCACATCGCAGACATATGCACAGGAATATGAAAGCACACCTGTAACCATCTCTGGAGAGAAGGTAAAGATAAACGGTCAGGTATGCTACTCACATATCGTATTGGAAAGGCAGACCCTGTACTCTATCAGCAAGGCATATAATGTTACTGTAGATGACATCTATAGATATAACCCTAGTGTCAAAGAGAAAGGACTGCAGAAAAATTCCATTCTGATTATTCCTGCAGTAGAAATCGCGAACGAGCCTGCCGCCCCTAAAGCAGTAGCTGAAGTTCAGGAGCAGAATATCGAACAGAATGTAACAAAGGAGAATACCATCGAGGAAGAAGTAGTCGAGAGTGTTCCTCAAAGGCTCCATACCGTAAAATGGTTTGAGGATCTGGACATGATATCGAGGAAATATGGCGTGAGTGTGGATGCCATAATGAAAGCCAATGGTCTCAGCGGAAGAAAGCTGACCAGAAGGCAGAAGCTTGTTATTCCATATAACGACGAGGTCATAGTGGCAGATAAACCGGAAGCGATGAATCCAGCAGAGCAGGCAGATACGACAGAAACATCTGATTCGACAGCAGATAAAAAGCCAGGTATATTCGAAGGACTGCTGTTCAATAAGAAAGAGGTCAATCTCAGTCTGATAATGCCGCTTAAGGCTACCGGCACATCCAGCAGCGCAGGAAACATGGACTTTTACAGTGGAGCACTGCTTGCAGTTTATGATATGGCAAATCAGGGAACCTCATGCAATCTGAATGTATATGACTCTTCAAACGACACCATTTCTAAAGAGAACATTGAGAACAGTGATATCGTTATAGGACCGGTGGCCCCTGCAGAATTGAGAAATGTACTTGAAATGGAGCCAAAGGCAGTGGTGTCACCACTTGACCAGAGAGCGGCTTCTCTTGCCAAGACTTTCAGTGATATGATCCAGGCGCCTACTCCGCTTGAGCTTCAGTATAAGGACCTCATAAGCTGGATAGATGAAGACATGGAGTATAGTGACAGATTCATTGTGATAACTGAAAAGGGAGGTACCCAGACAGAGGCTACAGTTCAGATGAAGGCTGCTGCCGACTCGTCCCGACTGGAATATAAGCATCTGGCATACAGCATTCTTGAAGGAAGAAATGTGACTAGTTCACTGGAATACATTATGACAGAAAGCGGCACAAACAGAGTTTATATCGCTTCTGACAGTGAAGCTTTTGTTAATGATGTTGTAAGAAATCTGAACCTGATGATCTACAAGAAGTACGACGTCGTGCTTTACGCTCCTTCACGAATAAGGAATTATGAAACTATCGAGGTAGAGAATTTCCACAACACATCACTGCACGTGAGCACAGGTTATTACATTGACTACAACGATCCGAGAGTTCAGGAATTCCTTCTCAAATACAGAGCTCTTTACAACGCCGAGCCTACCCAGTTTGCATTCCAGGGGTACGATATGGCCCATTATTTCATAGGTATCATCAGCAAATATGGAAACAGATGGATATCCAAGCTTGAAGATTCGGATGCATCTATGCTTCAGAGCACATTGAAGTTCAGGAAGGATGAGAATGGAGGATATGTGAATACCGGAGTCAGACGTATCATCTATGAAGATGAATGGATGGTAAAAAGAGTCCGATAAAATCAGATCAGGAATTCAGCAAAGACTTTGCGTTCGCGATGGCCGCATCGGTCAGCACTGAACCGCTGAGCATACGAGCGACCTCCATGACTCTCTCAGAATCAGAGAGCCTTACAATTGTAGAAACAGCTTTGGACGTCTGAGGATCGATATCCTTGGACACCAGATAGTGGGCAGTACCCTTTGCTGCCACCTGAGGGAGATGGGTTATCGCAAACACCTGCATAAAGCTGCCCATTTCACAGATTACGGATCCCATCCTGTCAGCTACACTTCCTGACACACCGGTATCGATCTCATCAAAGATCATTGTAGGCATATTGGCATATCTTGCCATCATTGCCTTCAGAGCAAGCATTATTCTGGACATTTCACCACCAGAAGCACACTTAGCCACATCGACTGCATTCCTTCCTGTAGAAGAGAATTTGAATACGACGACGTCACGACCGGTCGCAGAAACAGGTCCTTCGTTCAGTTCCACTTCGAATGTGGCATATGGAAGTTCCATATCATGGATAGAAGCTGAAATCGTATCCGCAAATGCTCCTGAAGCTGACACTCGTGAGGCATGAATGGAGTCAGCTACCGTATTCAGATCTTCCTCAACTCGTGTAATCTGATTGAGAATAGTCTCTCGTTTTTCTTCAAGAATAGCTGTATCAGCAAGAGACTCCGACAGGCTGTCACGCAATGCTATCAGCTCAGAGACATCAGAGCACGCATGCTTCTGCATAAGGCTGTAGATCAGGGACATCCTGTTCTCGACTTCCTCAAGACGAGATTCAGAAAGATCGATTCCTGCATTGATTGAAACAGCATCCGAAAGGATATCATCAAGCTCACGCCTGCATGAGTCCACTCTCTCAGCCAGTTCAGACGCAGAAGACACATAACGTCCTGCCTTGAAAAGCATCTTTGAAGCCTCCTTGAGTGAGGCATCAATCGACAGAATCTCTCCACCAGAAGACGCTGCAGTAAAAAGTTCCTCGACCGCAGAAAGTGAAGTCTTGATTTCCTCAGCATTGGCAAGCTGCTTCTGCTCTTCTTCAAGTTCTGCAAGTTCGCCTTCACGAAGTGCAGCCGCTTCCAGCTGCCTGTACTGAGCCTCATTATACTCCTTCTCGCTGATCTGACGGGCAATACGTTCCTCGACAGATCTGAGTTCTGTTTTAAGAGAGCCCAGAGTTTTCCATAAAGAGGTACATTCCTCACGCTGAGGCATTGTACCGGCATAATGATCCAATATATCCAGCTGGAACGATTTGTCAGACAAAAGAAGAGTCTGATGCTGGGAATGTATATCTATGAGTCCGGATGAGATCTCCTGAAGAAGAGTTACGGGTACTGGGCAATCATTGACAAAGGCTCTTGAACGGCCTGAACGGTTCACCACCCTTCTTATAGTGATATGTCCGTCCTCCCATTCCACCTCGTTCTCTTCCAGGATATTCTGTAATGATTTGTCAGCAGTTTCGAACTCAGCCTCAACAACACAGTTGTCAGCTCCTTCCGAAACCATTGATGCGTCAGCCTTGGCTCCCATTACTAAAGACAAGGCCCCTAAAAGAATTGATTTGCCGGCTCCGGTCTGTCCTGTAATAATGATCAGACCCTCCGGAAAATCGATTTCCAGAGAGTCTATCAATACATAATTCCTTACCTGAAGCGCGGTCAACATAGACTACTCCTCGTCCTGTCTTGCCATTCTGTAGGATACTTCTCCTTCCTGGAACTCCTCGATCGCTACAAGGCTTGGCTTAGGCTGTCTTTCATAATATTTAGAGATCTCGATCTGCTCACGATTCTCGAATACCTCTTCGATTGCATTGCTGTCACTCTTGAAATCCTCAAGCTTCTTAGTAAGCTCCTTCTTCTCAGCGATAGCGATCTGGTTTGCTCTCTTTGAAAGAATCACGACAGTCTCATAAATGTTTCCTGTAGGTGCAGCGAGATCACAAAGGTCTCTTGTAAGTGTGTTTGTAGGTGTTTTCTTGTTTGCCATTTTATGTTTACTTTTCGTTTTCTACTTTATTATACTCCGACCGGACGCAGGGGGTTTCAATTTTTTTCCGCCTTTTTCTGATCCTTTATGAGTTTTCTTCTTTCCCTGGCATAATCTTTCTCGGTCATCTCCTCGTCAGCAGCCACAACATCACGGCCGAGAGCCTTCTGTGCCTTGCGATATACATTGTCAAGCTCCTTACGATAGTGGGACTCAGGAATCTCGCCGATGAAGTTGTAATAATCGTCCACAAAAGTCAGGTATCTCTCCTTCTGCTTTGCCGGAACACTCATCTGAGCATACTTATATGAAGACATCGCGATATAGTAGAGGATATCCTCTCTATAAATATTCTCCGAATCATCCTTAAGGACATTGCGGAATGCGATGCGTGATGACATATAATACTCCATCTTATAATAAAGCTTGGCAGCCTCATAAGCCTTCTTGTCAAGACGGTCATTGAGTTCCTGCAGCATATCGCGGCAAGCCTGCATATGAGGAGTATCAGGGAATTCGATCATATATTCCGAAATCTCGGTCATAGCCTTATATGTAGGATTCTGGTCAAGTTCCCATCTGAGTGTCGAACGATACAGACAGTCAAGCCTGAGATATCTTGCTTCAGATGAGAAGGGACTGCGCGGATAAGTCTCAAGGAAGTTTGTGAAATTGGTCTCTGCCGTATAATAGTCCTTGAACTTATAGTTGCTGAGTCCCCAATAGAATCTTACTGTATCATCACGCTGAGTACCATTTGTGAGTACAGATAGAGATTCGAACAACGAACCTGCCTTCGAGTACTTGCCTGCATTGTAATAATCAAAGGCGGCCTCATACTTAAGGTCAGCGTCATTGCTGTTGAGGAGCATCTCATACTGAGACTTGCAAGAAGAAAGAACCGCTGCCATTACAGCAGTCACGATAAGAATTCTGAATTTCATCTTTTAAATATCAATTAAAGCATTTTCAGGAACTTCTCTGCATCAAGAGCTGCACGACAACCTGAAGCCGCAGCCGTAATGGCCTGTCGATAAAGAGGATCCTGCACATCACCAGCGGCGAACACACCCGGCACATTAGTCTTGGATGTCTTGCCGTCAGTCACGATATAACCTTCCTTATCCACCTCGATCCATTCACGGAAGATGTCTGAATTAGGATGATGTCCGATAGCAAGGAAAAATCCGTCCACGGCAATATCAAAAACCTCGCCATCCTTGCGCATAAGTCTTGCACCTGTCACGCCATACTCGTCTCCAAGCACTTCTTGAGTGTTACAGTTCCAAAGAATCTCGATATTCTCTGTATTTCTCACACGCTCCTGCATTGCCTCAGATGCTCTAAGAACATCTCTGCGGACGATCATATATACCTTCTTGCAAAGTCCTGCAAGGTATGTAGCCTCCTCGCAAGCAGTGTCACCACCTCCTACGACAGCCACATTCTTCTTCCTGTAGAAGAAACCGTCACAAGTTGCACAAGCTGAAACTCCAAGACCGCGATACTTGATCTCAGAAGGGAGTCCAAGATATTTCGCAGTAGCACCTGTAGCAATGATAAGTGTCTCAGCCTCGATCTCCTTATCACCGTCCACAACCACTTTGAACGGTCTCTGTGAAAGGTCTGCAGATGTGATGGCGCCTGTACGCACATCCGCTCCAAGACGAACTGCCTGAGCACGCATAGTATCCACGAGCTGCTGTCCTGAAATACCATTCTCGAATCCCGGATAATTTTCAATATCTGTAGTAGTAGTCAGCTGACCACCAGGCTGGGTTCCTTCATATACGACTGGAGCGATGTCCGCTCTTGAAGCATAGACAGCCGCAGTGTATCCAGCAGGGCCGCCACCGACGATAAGGCATTTAATTCTTTCCATAAGTCTATATTATATGTAACCTGCAAATATACAAACTTTTTCAGACTTTCATAAGATATGGCTTCGCCTTTCTGTAAATCCATCCCAAAAGACAGTCAGGAAGGATCAGACAGATCGGTTTGAAGATATGGTTGAGCACTCCTGGCATCACTCCTTTACGTCTTCTGAAAGTAGCGCTCAGCGCCCTGTCGACGGCCTTTTCCGGTCTGATCATCACCGCCAGACCACGAGCAAGCTTCCTGAGACTTTCCTTCAGAGGAATCAGCGGAGTATCTACTGCACCGAAGTATGCATTGGTAACACTTACGCCTGTCTTCTGACATTCTATACGGAGTTCTCTTGAATAATCCTTCACAAACCTCTTAGTAGCACCATACATACCGATTCCCGGCCAGCTCATACATTCAGCCAAAGATGATATGTTGAGGATATATCCGCATCCTCTCTCCTTCATCGGTACGACGTATTTGCGACACAGAAGCATCGGTGTGTTCATATGCACCATCATGATGATCTTAAGCATTCTTTCGCTTGTCTCTGCGATGCCCTGACAGTACATCACTCCAGCATTGTTCACCAGCACTTCCACTTCACAGCCTGCCGCTTCCGTCTGCTCATATATCAGATCTGCAGCATTCATCTGTGAGAGATCCTGTGTGATCCTCAACACACTGAAATTGTCCCTGTACTGAGCCGGCATCCCATCCAGCTGCGCGACATCCTCTCTTACGATTGACTCTGTCTCTTCCAGTCCGACAGGATTGATATCCACCAGAACCAGATTATATCCCTTTGCAGCAAGTCTCTGTGCATAGACTCTTCCCATGCCGGAAGCTGCTCCGGTAATCAAGGCCCAGGCCTTATATTCCCTGAAAATCTTCTTCATATGTGCAATTCCTTTATTTTTGAAAACGGTCGCAAAATTACCACTTTTTAACGGAAAACAACAATTTTATACAATGTATTTATCCGGACAATTTGGAATTTTTCAAATTTATTTTGTGTTTTTCCTTTAAATCCATATATTTGCGATGTTATTGAAAAACTATGAATACACACAAGTGCCCAACGATGGAGGAGTTCAAGGCACTCCTCAAGAAACATTCTTTGAAAGCAACGCCGCAAAGGCTTGCCGTTCACGAAGCAATGATATCTCTCGGACACGCCTGTGCAGATATGGTGACAGAGTCGATAAAGGAGAAAGGAACAGCCAAGGTAACGCTTGCTTCCGTATATAACATCCTGACTCACATGGCGATGCTGGGGGTATATCATTACAGGCTGAGCGCCAACAACAAGATGTACTTCGATGTAAACACATTCAAGCACATCCATTTCTATGACAAGGACAACCATACGTTCAGAGATGTCATCGACGATGAGCTTATACAGCTTATAGAATCACATCTTAGCCGTAAACGAGTGAGAGGCTACAAGGTCGAAAGTTTTGACATACAGCTGATCGGCCGACCTTCAAGAAAAAAGTACAGTGTTTAGGCACTGTACTTTTTTTATTTTCTTGATTTATATACACATAATAATAGAAGTCCGATTGCTGCCGCTCCTCCCGCCACATATCCTATGACAGGATCAAGGTGCAGTCCTCCGGCCTTATGAGGCGCCATCACGAAATAGCTTATGCATACGAACGAAAGGAAAGTCGCCGGCAGAGAGCACATCCAATGAGGTTTGCCACGGGAGATCAGATATGCCGCAGCGGTCCAGAGAACAAGGGTTGCAAGGGTCTGATTAGCGATACCGACATAGTTCCAGACTGTTGAAAAGTCCAATTTGCAGCATAAATACGCAACGAAAAAAAATAGGAATGCTGACAATAAGTCGGCGTGATACCGGTTTCTGATCACTATTGAAGGCATCAGCAATCGTCAGGCGAAGACTTCTGAAGGCGGTATCTCCGGAGGTGATCGGACAAACGACTACACCGATCACTGCAATTACAGCTCCTACCTTGCCCAGCCAGCTCTTGCAAATCATGTCCACGGCTATGGCCGGGGTCACCTTCGTAAGAACACCGTCAATCATGACTCCCTCTGACATTGCCTCATTAAGTCCCTCTGGGCCACCGAAATAAGCTATAGCAGCCGTCGCCCATATCATTGCCACTATACCCTCAGCAATCATTGCTCCATAAAATACAGGACGGGCATATTTCTCATTCTTCAGACATCTGGCCATAAGAGGTGACTGAGTCGAATGGAATCCGGATATTGCGCCACAAGAAACCACGATGAACAGCATCGGCACAAGGATATTGCTTTCAGGAGCAGAATGCCAATTCTTCAATGTAGCCGGAGTCAGTTCCATAATCTCGTGAGTACCTTTCAGATCTCCCACCACAAGCATAATTCCCACACCTATGGCCATAAATAGCAATGCTGCTCCCATATAAGGATAAACATTACCGATTATCTTATCTATCGGGAACATTGTAGCCATCAGATAATAGATAAATATGACATACAGCCATATTTCCTTGTTGACACCGGTGAGAGAAGCTATCAGATCAGAAGGTCCTGTAACGAAAGATACTCCGACTGCCATGAGAAGAAAGACTACCACAAGACTCATCACCCCCTTCATTGTCTTTCCAAGATACTTTCCTGTGATGTCAGGCATATTGGCCCCTGAGTTTTTGATAGACATCATTCCGGAAAAGAAATCATGGACAGCACCCATGAAGATACAGCCTATGACAATCCAGAGATATGCAGCAGGACCATATGCTGCGCCCATTATCGCACCGAATATCGGTCCAAGACCTGCAATATTAAGAAACTGGATCACGAATACCTTCCAGGTAGGCATCGGCATATAGTCTATACCGTCCTCGCGGTCGTATGCAGGAGTATTTCTGGCAGGGTCAATCCCGATAAAACGCTCTACCACCTTGCCATAGATAAAGTATCCGACAACAAGCAATAGAATAGAAATCAGAAAAGTTATCATTTTTGGTTATTTTTGCAGTCACTACAAAAGTACCAAGTTTCGGCAGCAAATGCAACGAAAAAGAGTATAATTGCATCTATTGCCAGGTTAAATCTAAACGATATCATAAATGAAGAAAATCACAAAAGCAATTCTCGCCATCGCAGCAGTCATCACAGCTCTCGCTGCAGCATCCTGCACCAAGGACGACACAATCCGTTATAACAATGCAACAATGGGTAATGTAGTAAACGGAAAGTTCACAAGCGACCAGGGTAACATATTCACCATCGTTGATCAGACATGCTCTGGAAAACTCGATACGATGAAAAGAGCATTCGTAATATGTGATGTCCTCAGCCAGAAGGCAGGAACAGAAAACGAATATGAAGTAAGGATGAACTACATCTCACCTGTACTGACAAAGGACGCGATCTTTACTTCAAGCTTAAGTCAGGAACTTGCGAACGACCCGATCATACTCCAGAGCTACTGGGTAGCAGGAGGTTACCTCAACATCTATTTCGCTGTGCCGGTAGTATCAGACAGCAAGATAAGACATAAGATCGATTTCGAGTATGATGATACAGAGCAGGCTGAAGGAACATACACGATCAATATCCGCCACGACAAAAACGGCGAAGAGTTCAATGAAAGCAATGAGAGCAAGATACAGCTTGCATATGCCTACGCCAGCGTCCCTGTCGCTTCCATCATAAAGGAAGACAATGCAAAAATCATAGTCAAATGGCTCAGCCACCAGATTATGGGCAATACAATTTCACTCACAGACACCGCTGAAGTCAAGAGAGAGGTATTATATTCAAAGGACGCCTATCAGCAGACTCCTGCAGAAGCAGTTGCCAGCCGTTCGACATTTGAAATAAAATAAGATCTTATCATATTGAACCATAAGTAGAATCACCTGGTCCAAATTTGGACCAGGTGATTCTACTTATGGTATTGAAGGTTATTGGATCAAAGCCAGAACTTCACCTTTGGCCACCATATCTCCCTGACGGCAGGTGACTGCAATTATATGTCCATCGATTGC
Organism: Candidatus Cryptobacteroides sp.; assembly: GCA_045614445.1. Lineage (GTDB taxonomy): Bacteria > Bacteroidota > Bacteroidia > Bacteroidales > UBA932 > Cryptobacteroides. The sequence goes on from JAZLCW010000081.1 coordinate 21,910, forward strand.
AGACGGAACCGGCTCTATACCATAATATGTCTGGATATATGCAACCGGCTTTCCTGTCTCGGTTTCTGTTCCCACAACTGGAGCAGTAGAATCGTCATCCACATCATATTGCCATATAAGCTGACCCTTGACAGGAGCCTGTACAGCTATTGCTGAAGGATATTGCTCCATCAGCTTATTGACATCATACTTAGGAAGTTCTACAACCGGTCTTGTAACTACTATCGGCGCACCGGCCTTAGTCCTTGCAGCCTCCAGGTCCTTATTGAAACGCTCCTTGGCTACTCCACTTCTGTAGTCGCGGTACTGCCTCTCGTGCATTGCCAGCTCAAACAATTCCTCATCATCCTGTCCGCAGTCCCAACCTTCTTCTTTCATCATTGCACGGAACTTGTCGAGCTCGTTCGGGAAGGCATCCTGAGGATTTCCGGTATAGAATTCAAGGCCTTTTTCCTTTGCAAGAGCTACTATCTCAGGTGCAAGTTCACCAGGAAGCTTACCCATCTTGCCCAAAATCATATTCCATGTATCCTTATCAATGGTGGTCCATCGAGGCTGCCCCTTAAGGAGAGCCATCAGATTCATCAGTGCAGTATTCTTGACATATTGGCTGAAAGGTGTCACCAAAGGAGGATAGCCCAGACGAGGCCATACATACTCCACCTCCTGGAAAAGCATCACCATAAGCTGATCAAGAGTAAGTTCCGCCTTGCCCTGAGCCCTCAACGAAGCATTTATAGCTCCGTGGAAACCCTTCAGGTCAGCCATCATCGAGCCCATCATACCGCCTGGAAGTCCACAGCCTACAAGAAGTGAACTCATATGAGAATTGTTAGGATCTATCCAATATCCCAGGAAGTCATCAATGAATTTCTGAGTCAATGCTCGAACATCCATATATGCATTCATATTCAGATCCTTTACCTGGAAACCATCGGCACGGAGCATCTCACGTATGGTAATCACATCAGGATGTACCTTACCCCATGAGAGAGGCTCGACCGCTACATCAAGATAGTCAGCACCGGCACGAGCTACTTCCAGCATAGATGCAGGAGAAAAGCCCGGACCGCTGTGCCCGTGATACTGGACCTTTATGTGAGGATATTTCTTCTTGATCTGAGAAGTAAGTTCTGCAAGGAATGTCGGGCGTCCGATTCCTGCCATATCCTTGAGACAGATCTCATCGCAGCCGTATTCCACCACGTGGTCCACCACTCCCATATAATATTCCACTGTATGAACAGGAGAATTGGTAATGGACAGTGCTACCTGTGAAACCATTCCGGCCTTCTTCGCATATTCCACACTCAGGCGAAGATTCCTATGGTCATTGAGTCCGCAGAAAGAACGGGAGATGTCTGTCCCCTGAGCCTTCTTGACCTTATACATAAGCTCACGCACATCAGCCGGCACAGGATTCATTCTCAGAGCATTGAGTCCTCTTTCCAACATATGGGTCTGAATGCCCGCCTTATGGAACGGAGCTGTCCATTCACGGACTGCATTGTTCGGATTCTCACCGAAAAGGAGATTGACCTGTTCAAACGCACCTCCATTGGTCTCGACACGGTCAAAACAACCCATGTCAATGATAGCAGGTGCCACTTCCTTCAACTGAGCCACAGTCGGAACATATTTTCCTGATGACTGCCACATATCCCTATAGACAAGGGAGAACTTGATTTCGCGTCCCATATTATATAGTATTGTATTTAGCAAATATATGCAAAAAACCTTCAGATTGACGCATTTTGTAAATCTTTTATGAAAAATATTGCAGATTCATTTTTTTTACCTATCTTTGCAATCCCAAACGAATATGGTGCCCATAGTTCAGTTGGTTAGAGCGTCAGATTGTGGTTCTGAATGTCGTGGGTTCGAATCCCACTGGGCACCCTGGAAAGCCTTGGAGAATATCTCCGAGGCTTTTTTCGTATATACCGCCGGACAAATTCCTTGATTACCGCTGATGCTTCGGCTCAACGTAAAAGGCTCAACGTAAAATTCCGGTTGTTTTGAGTTTTCCGTATCACCGGCACAAAGCATGCGGAGCGAGCCCTTTGGCGTAGCTCGCGCAGCTTGCTTTGAGCAGCTTGCTGGCGTATCTGCCAGCTGCGGTGCCCTGCACTAC
>JAZLCW010000082.1:0-34081 GCA_045614445.1 Candidatus Cryptobacteroides sp.
ATAAGGGCTGCAAAGTAAGCATTTTTTTCTGGATATGCCAAAATTAGTTTTGAATAAATGCTTTTTGCCTGCTCCGGATAGCCCTGCTCAAGGTAAATACGAGCCAATGTCTCCGTATAAAGGTCAAACTGAAGGTTATGAGCTTCTTCAGGCGAAGGCTTGCCTTGACGCGCCTTGGCCGCATAACGGGAGAATACATTATCATCAGCCTTGCGGACCTGATCATATTCGTCCTGAGAGAAATAATCACCGACACCGGCATATACCTTTCTGCCGGAAACCTCTGCAGGTGCACTCTCCTCCTTGTTTTCTGCAATATATGATTTCAGAAGCTTCTCGACATCAGCATCTCCCCAATCCGAGTGGCGCGCCGCCCTCATCATATCGGAAAGCTTGCTTCTCTCCGCTATATACATTGCGGCATCGGCATATTGGGCCTCACCCCATCCGTCACCTCCCATACGGCTCATTCTCTCGCACAGCTCCTTTCTGGCGCCTCCAAACCACGGATAGAGGTTCACTACACCTGTGAGCTCATCGAGGGTAAGTTTCTTTATGTCAATATATCCGCTCATATTACCAGTTCGCTACTGTTCCATTGAATATATCCTCACATAGCTGCTCCACGATATCCTCGCAGAGAGTAGCCTCCACGGCATCGAGAGACTGCGAAGCATCGAAATCCTGATATGCAGAGAAAGACTTGTTCTGAAGACTCTCATCAGGGAACTTCCTGTTTATGAATTCTATCTTTACTGTTACTGTAAGACGGTTCTGAGCAGCCTGCTCATTGGCAGTGATGGCTGTGGCTTTCACATCGTATCCGGTCACTGCGCCTATGATTTCGAGGTCTCCATCAATATCCACCAGTTCAAGTTTGGTAAGCTTGATGAACTTCTCCTGCATCTGCTCGGTGAGCATATTGCTCAGGGAAGGATTCACCTTCGGAGCAAGATACTCGAAATAATTCACAGTAACGGTCTTCACCTCAGGAGCGATAGATGTTCCTGTAAAGGAATAAATACCGCAGGAATGAAGCAGCGGCAATACCGCCACCAATGCAAGCGCCGCGCAAAGGCTTGCCCATATTGTTCTTTTCACTTTCATTTTCCAAACTGTTTGATCTTTCGATAGAGAGTTCTTTCCGATATTCCGAGTTCAGCCGCCGCAGCCTTTCTGTTGCCGCCGTGCTTGCGGAGAACCTTCTCTATAAGTTCCATATTTGACGCCTTGATGGACATATCTTCAGGCTCACGGACATCATATTCCTGATCCTCCGGATCATCATCATAAGCATATACATCTTCTGCAATATCCTGAGGATGAGAGTGTTCAGGAGCAGCAATCGCCGGAGTCTGTCCCTTGGCAAGTCCAGCTTCCAATACTATTTTCTTGAGATACTCCACATCCTGCTTGAGCTGGAATATCGATCTGATTATGGCCTCCCTTTCTGCCGCACTTTCAGGAGTATCCTGATGGGACGGACTCATCGCAGGGAGCATATTAGGCTGCTCGCGTGGAATATAACGCGACAGCACGTCCATATCGATCAGGCATTTGTCGGAACCCGGCAACAATCTGTCAGACTCCAGAGCAGAAATGGTCTCGGCGACATTCTTCAACTGTCTGATATTGCCCGGCCATCTGTATTTACTGAGCATTATGGAAGCATCTTCGGTCAGGGTCACTCTTGCATAACCGTATTTCGCTGAAAAATCAGAAGAGAATTTACGGAAAAGAAGATTGATATCATCCTTTCTTTCGCGAAGCGCAGGCATTGTAATAGTGACCGCGCAAAGCCTGTAATACAGGTCCTCACGGAACTTTCCCTTCGACACGGCATGAAAAAGGTCTACATTGGTCGCGGCAATCACGCGGACATCCGTCTTGAGCACCTTTGAAGAACCCACCCTGATGAACTCTCCGGACTGAAGAACTCTAAGAAGCTTTGCCTGGGATGCCATCGGAAGTTCACCTATCTCATCCAGAAATATAGTTCCACCGTCAGCCTCCTCGAAATAACCCCTACGCATCTCGTGGGCACCGGTAAAGGAACCCTTTTCATGGCCGAAGAGTTCCGAATCCATTGTTCCCTCCGGTATGGCTCCGCAGTTGATGGCGAAGTACTTGCCTCTTTTCCGGGGGCTGTTCTGATGTATGATCTTAGGTATGTTTTCCTTTCCGACTCCACTTTCGCCGGTTACAAGGACGGTTATATCTGTAGGAGCGACAGCCACCGCCACCTCGAGTGCACGGTTCAAGGCGGGGTTATTGCCGATTATATCGTATCTATTCTTAATACTCTGTAGTTCCTGATTCGTCATAACGGGGCAAAGTTACTAAAAGGCTTTAAATAATTTAAATATAATATAAAATTTATACTATCTTTGCGTTGATTATGCCCTCTTGTGAAATACAGGGCATCAGATGCGGAAACCAAACCAAATTAAAACCATAAAAAAATGAAGAAAATCACTAAAATGCTGTCTGTTGCTGCTCTCAGCATCGCAGCTGTAGCCTGCGGTTCACCTGAGAAGATGGCCAAGATGGCAGAGAATGTAACCGTAAAGTGCAACCCCGCAGTTCTTGAGGTTGTAGCTGGAGAAATCGTTGCTGATGTAACAGTAACTTATCCGGAAGATTATTTCCACCCTAAGGCTATCCTTGAAGTGGTGCCGGTGATCGTTTACGAAGGTGGAGAAGTTGCCATGGAATCATTTATGTTCCAGGGCGAGAAGGTGAAGGACAACTTCCAGGTTGTACCATCTGACGGAGCTACCGTTACAAAGAAAGTGAAGTTCCAGTATGTACCTGGTATGGAGAAGTGCTACCTCGAGCTTCGCGGTACAGTAAGCCACAAGGCAAAGTATGCTGACCTCCCTACAAAGAAGGTTGCTGACGGAGCAAACACTACTTACATGCTCGTATGCCAGAAGGGCAAGGTAGATTTCAAGGCTGACGGATACCAGGAGATCATCAAGCAGACTGCTGAGGGACAGATCCTCTATCAGATCAACAGCTCAAACGTAAGAAACAGCCAGCTTACTTCACAGTCAATCAAGGACTTCCAGGCTGCTCTCGACGAGATCAAGGCTAACGAGCGCAAGACCCTCACAGGTACTGACATCGTTGCTTACGCTTCACCAGACGGTAAGGAGGCTGAGAATGCAAAGCTTTCAGACAAGCGTTCTGCTTCAGCTGAGAAGGCATTCGGCAAGGTTACAAAGAAGCATCCTGTAGATGGTCCGGTAAATGTTTCAAGCATCGCTGAGGACTGGGAAGGCTTCCAGGAACTCGTTGCTGCTTCAGACATCGAGGACAAGGAGCTTATCATCCGCGTTCTTTCTATGTACAGCGATCCTGCTGTCCGCGAGAAGGAGATCAAGAACATGTCATCTATCTTCAAGACTCTTGCAAAGGAAGTTCTTCCTGAGCTCCGTCGCGCAAGATTCATCGCTAACGTAGAGTATCAGAACTATACAAACGACGAACTTCTCGAGCTTATCGAGGAGAACATCGACGTTCTCGACGAAACTGCTCTTCTCCGCGCGGCTACTCTCGTGAAGGAGAACGACCAGAAGATCGAGCTCTACAAGAAGGCTGCTGACAAGTTCAACAGCAACGCTGCACAGTACAACCTCGCTGTAGTTTACCTCAATATGGATGAGAACGGCAAGGCTAAGAGAGCACTCGACAAGTGCGAGAAGGATGCAGACTGGAACAACGCAATGGGTGCTATCGCTCTCCGTGAGGGTGATTATGCTCAGGCTGCAAGATATTTCGCTGCTGCAGGCAACGCGACTGCAAAGGAGAACCTCGCAGTTATCGACGTTCTTAACGGCAAGTACAGCGACGCTGCTGCTAAGCTTGCAGGCAAGACAGGTTACAACGCTGCTCTCGTAGCTCTCCTCAACGGAAACAACGCTCCTGCTGCCGCTCTCAAGTGCGAGTGCCCACAGGCTGCTTACCTCCGCGCAATTGCTGCTGCACGCCAGGGCAATGCTTCAGCTGTAGCATCTAACCTCGAGGCTGCAAAGGCTTGCGAGAAGCTTGCTGCAAGAGCTGCAAAGGATATCGAGTTCGCTCAGTACAGATAATTCTTACTTGAACATATCCAGAACTCCTGATGCCGGTTTTCCTGACATCAGGAGTTTTTTCATTTCCTCCATATAAGGTGCAATATGAGAAAAGAACATCTCATAGCCTTCGCAGAGAGCGCTGAGGCCGGTCTCACCTTTATCTGTAGTATTGAATCTATGCTTCGGACATTCACCATGACAGGCGAAGAACCAACGGCAACTGAAGCACTTCTGCGGAAGCCCGCATCTCTTGTCAATACCGAATTTCACCTGCTTTGAAGAGTTCATCAGAGTACGGAGATCTGTGTCAAGAACATTACCTATCTTATAATCCGTATATACGAAATGATCGCACGGATACAGATCTCCATTATGTTCGATAATGGAATTACCACCACAGGTTTCCGCCATGGAACAGATGCCAGGTTGCACCCCGCACCAGCAGGCAAGAGCAGCATCAAACTGATTTACGAAGACTTTTCCCACATCATTGCGGACCCAGTGGTCGAAAATATCGCATAAAAACCGTCCGAAACCGGCAGCACTTACAGACCATGGTGCAAGGGTGGCTCCAGGAGTTTCAGGACTCACGATAAGACCGTTTTTCACATGTTCGACAACCGGCATGAACTGGATGAAACGGGTACCGGCAGATTTCAGAAACTGATATATTTCCAATGCCTTTCCTTCCGATTGCTTGTTGACCGTAGCCATTACATTGTATTGGACTCCGGCTCTATAAAGCTCCATTATTCCCCGGATCACACGGTCAAAGACCGAGGCACCCCCCTTCCCGCCACGATAAGCGTCATGTACCTTCTGAGGGCCGTCCAAAGAGACGCCTATAAGAAAGCCGTTGGCACGGAAGAAATCCGCCCATTCACGGGTAATGAGGGTAGCATTAGTCTGCAGAGTATTGTGAATCTTCTTTCCCGCCCCATATTTACACTGAAGAGCGATCGCCTTTCTGTAGAAATCCAGACCCGCCAGAAGAGGTTCGCCACCGTGCCAGTTGAAGAAAACTTCCGGCACATCATTGGCTGCGATATATTCCTTCACGAAATGCTCCAGCATCTGTTCGGACATACGCGGCTCTTTGCCACCGTATATCTCTGCCTTGTCCAGATAATAGCAGTAATGACACTTCAGATTGCAAAGCGAGCCCACAGGCTTTATCATTATATTGAAAGCCTGCGGGCCCGTAATCTTTACGGCGTCCTGAAGGGTCAGTGTATCCTTCAGATCAGCCATCAGAACGGATTCTGAGGAGGTGCAAAATCGTAGAATGTACCGTAATCGCTTCGACGTGGCTTACCCGGCATGTCAGGGTAGAAATCCACCTGCTCGACACGTGCCTTGAGATCTGCCACTGCAGCCTTGAGGTCATCAGAAGCATCGGCATACATTACAGGGTTCTTGAATTCAGGATCCTTCTTATATTCATATATTCTTCCGTCCCAGAAATAAGCATAATCATCATTCATCGCATAGCGTGAAGCATATGGCGCCGGAGTGGTCGGCCAAAGAGGATTGAAATGAACAAGGCTGAGCTCCTTCTCCAGAGGTTCCTCGCCATTGATTTCAGGGAAGAGGCTGACTCCATCGATATTCCATTCCTGAGGGATATCGATTCCGCAGATATCCGCAATTGTAGGAAATATATCGGTAAGGTCTGCTATTCTGTCGCTTGTCTTTCCTCCTATCCTGTCACCCCATGCAATCACCAGAGGCACGTGAGTTCCTCTGTAGTTAGGTGCTCCCTTACCACCTCTGATACGGCTTCCGTCCTTCTGCTTTGAAACGATACGGGTAGATGTTCCGTTATCAGCTGAGAAGATGAAGATGGTATTGTCCCAGACACCCTTTTCTTTCAGGTGTGCCACCATATTTCCGACCTGTTTGTCCATATACTTGACCATATCGCGGAAATACGAAGTATCCTGTCCAGCTGTGAAACGACTTTCATAATTCCAGTCCCAGTCATAGGAATCAGGAGTGCTCACATGAGGAGTATGTACGAGGGGCTCTGTAAAGTAGAGCATAAACGGCTGTCCTTCAGCCACCTTTCGGTCAATATAATCGAAAGCATAGTCTTCCATGGCATCCGGGCCATAAGGGCAATACTCGTATGTCTTTCCATTATTGTCGTAATAACTGTTAGCGAAACGGTCTGTCTTATGAACATCACGACATTCCTTGTAAAGCTCCACCTGAGCAAGGAAAGACTCGTCCCATCCGAGTTTCGGAACCATCTCACGGGAGCGTCCCATCTGCCATTTTCCTACGATTGCTGTAGAATATCCTGCATCCTGAGCCAGATGTGCGAATGTCCTTTCATCGTCATTCATATATCCGAAGCAGACATAATTGCGGTCGCTGTACATTCCTGTCATCACCTGTACACGGCTCGGACTGCTGAGCGGAAGAGCATTCATATTGGAATACATTATGCCCTGCTGCGCCAATGCATCGACATTCGGTGTTTCGTACTCCGCTCCACCGTAGCAGCCGAAACATTCCGCTCCAATGTCGTCGGCAAAGAAGAATACAATATTAGGCTTCTGCTCCTGAGCCGGAGTACAAGCTGCTGCGGCAGCCATCAACGAACCGAAACCACAGATTTTCTTGAGATTGCTCATAGATGTTATTTTCTATTGGCTATAATATAATCAATAACCTTGACAAGGTCACCAAGTTCATTCCAATCGATTTTTTCAGACTTCAAGAAAGCTTTCAGGGCTTTCTTGTCCAGACCACTTAGAGAAGTCACACTGCTCTTGTCCGCCGGAATCTGTTCCATTCCGATGATCATATACAGATTCTTGCGTACCGGCAGCTTCTCGGCGTCATCCCTCATCGCAAGAAGATCCTTATAGACATCCGTCATAAGGTATCCGTTGTATTGGTTTATGGCATTCTGGTTATACAGGAAAGTCTTGGTGGTAGTGCTGTTCAGTGCAGTAGTTCCATAAGCTCCATCGTCTCTTATGACAGAGGAATATGTAGCCCGTGTTTCCTCCACAACATAGCCCCCCTCAGCTTTGGCCAGGATCTTAAGCATCCTGCCTCCCACATTGCGGAATACATCATTGCCGATGATAAGGCTTGTGGCATTGAGAGTATTGGCCTCCTTGATCTTGCCGTCCTCGACATAATGCAATGCACCCAGATCAAGATGAATGTTGAACAAAGCCTTTTCAGTCTTCGAGCGCACATTCAGCTCACCTTCCATGAATTCCGGGTACAGATATGGCCAATTGGTCGTGGGATCCTGCGCAAAAGCAGCCACAGACACCAATATACCGGTACACAAGAACAGAAACTTTTTCATTTTGTTATTTAGAAGCAGTGACAAAATCAATTATCTTCACCAGGTCTTCCGGTTCTTTCCACTTGATGTCGTTGGCCTTCAGGAATTCAGCGAAAGCCTTCTTGTCAACGCCGTCAATGGCAAGTACACTCTTCTTATTGGCCTGATGGAGCTGATTATCGATTACAAGATAGGTATTCTTAGTAACTGGGAGCTCCTCTGACTCATTCTTGATGCTCAATAGGTCTGAATAGTTATTGGTGACAAGATAGCTGTAATTTCCATAGTTCTCATCATAAGAGAATCCTTTGGCAGCATTTGAGAGGGAGCCGCCGTAAGCGCCATCATCCCTGACGATGGCTGAATAGTCAGCAAGGGTTTCCATTACGACATAGCCCTCCTTTCCTTCAGCCAGTACCTTGTACATCTTGCCTCCGACATTACGGAAGACATCCTCTCCCATAGTGACTTTCATGACTTTCTGGACAGAAATTTCACCGATCTGTCCATTCTCGACAAGGTGCAGAGCACCCTGTCCGAGATGAATGTTATAAAGTCCTTTGGAAGTACCTCCGCCGATCTGCATAAGCTCGCCCTGCACGAAGTCCGGATAAAGATAAGGCCAGTTCACTGTAGGCATTTCATCCTGTGCAGAAGCCGCCACTGCCATAAATGCAGCAACAAATAAGAAGAGTAACTTTTTCATGGTATTTATTCTTTATGCTCTGCCTTAGATTCAAGGAAGAGCTCGTCCATCTGTTCCTGGTCGATGTATGAAGGAGAATCGATCATGACGTCGCGACCCTGATTGTTCTTAGGGAATGCGATGTAGTCACGGATTGTCTCCTGACCTCCGAAGAGTGAGCAGACGCGGTCAAATCCGAATGCGAGACCACCGTGAGGAGGTGCACCGAACTTGAATGCGTTGATGATGAAGCCGAACTTGTATTCTGCGTCCTCCTTGCTGATGCCGAGAACCTCGAACATACGCTCCTGCATTGCAGCCTCATGGATACGGATCGATCCGCCACCGAGCTCTGTACCGTTGAGCACGAAGTCATAAGCGTTAGCACAAACCTTCTCGAGGTCTTCCTTCTTGTCGCTGTAGAAAAGTTCGAGGTGCTCCGGCTTAGGAGCTGTGAAAGGATGGTGCATAGCATAGAAGCGCTGAGTCTCGTCGTCCCATTCCACGAGAGGGAAGTCTACCACCCAAAGAGGTGCGAAATTGAACGGATCACGGAGGCCGAGGCGGTTACCCATCTCGATACGGAGTACTCCGAGCATGTTCTGAGTCTTTCTCTTTGCACCGCAGAGTACGAGAAGCATGTCACCCTTCTTCGCGCCGAGACGGTCAGCCACTGCCTGAACCTGCTCAGGAGTGTAGAACTTGTCGATCGAAGACTTGATGCTGCCGTCCTCGTTGAGCTTGATGTAAACGAGTCCCTTGGCACCTACCTGAGGTCTCTTCACCCACTCTGTGAGCTCATCGATCTGCTTGCGGGTATAGTTTGCAGTGCCCTCCACATTGATTGCACCGATATAGTCCACGCTGTCGAATACAGAGAAGCCGCATCCCTTCACGAGGTCTGTAATCTCGTGGATCTTCATATCGAAACGGATATCCGGCTTGTCTGAGCCGTAGAAATCCATTGCGTCATACCAGCTCATACGAGGGATACGCTCAGCGATCTCCACATTGAGAACATTCTTGAAGAGAGTTCTCATCATGCCCTCGAATGTATTGAGAACATCCTCCTGCTCTACGAATGACATTTCGCAGTCGATCTGAGTGAACTCAGGCTGACGGTCAGCACGGAGGTCCTCGTCACGGAAGCAGCGCACGATCTGGAAGTAGCGGTCGTAACCTGCCACCATAAGGAGCTGCTTGAATGTCTGAGGAGACTGAGGAAGAGCATAGAACTGACCAGGATTCATACGTGAAGGAACCACGAAGTCACGAGCTCCCTCAGGAGTCGACTTGATGAGATATGGAGTCTCGATCTCGAGGAAGTTCTGAGCATCGAGGTAGTTGCGTACTTCATGAGCGATCTGGTGACGGATCTTGAGGGCTCTCTGGAGAGGTCCTCTTCTGAGGTCGAGATAACGATACTTTGCTCTGAGTTCCTCACCGCCGTCGCTATCCTCCTCGATAGTGAAAGGAGGAGTATTGGCCTTGTTGAGGACCTTGATGTCGCTGAGGCTGATTTCGATGTCACCTGTAGGCATCTTAGGATTCTTGCTCTGACGCTCGATGACCTCACCGGTCACCTGGATAACCCACTCACGGCCAAGGCTTGAAGCAGTCTCTACAAGTTCTGCCGCAGCATGTGCATCCACTACGAGCTGAGTGATGCCGTAACGGTCTCTGAGATCTACGAATGTCATTCCGCCAAGCTTTCTTGACTTCTGCACCCATCCGGCCAATGTAACTGTCTGGCCTGCATTTTCGATGCGGAGCTCTCCGCAGGTATGTGTTCTGTACATATTGTATTGTTTTTATATTTTTCCAATTATCATCTCCCCTGTCATCTCGACCAAGCAAAGCGAGTGGAGAGATCTCCCGATTAAAATCTGACAAAAATACTAAATAAATAATAATTGTAATACATTTGCACCACTAAAATGACTTTCTGCATATGTGGCTTATACTTGCATTCTTCTCGGCAGCAATGCTCGGATTCTACGACGCCTCGAAAAAGGCCTCTCTAAAGGACAATGCCGTCCTTCCCGTGCTGCTGCTGAATACTATATTCTCGACGGTGATATTTTCACCGTTTCTGCTGGACTATCTCGGCGGATTCGGATGGTTCGCTGAAATAGATTGGCTGAACCCGTCCACGGTTTATATTGACTCTCAGGCACTTACGCAAAACGCCTGCTGCACAGATACAGCAGGCATATCACAGAACAACCTGATTGTCAATAGTTTGCCGGGACACCACCCGATCCTCCTGGCGCATCTGATGGTGATTCTGAAGGCATTCATCGTGCTTTCATCATGGATCTGCGGATATTTCGGGCTGAAGCATCTGCCGCTGACTATCGTCGGCCCGATCAATGCGACAAGGCCGGTGCTGGTGCTGCTGGGAGCCTTGCTGCTCTTCGGAGAAAGGCTCAATATCCTCCAATGGACTGGCGTACTGCTTGCCCTGGCCTCAATCTTTCTGATGAGCCGTGCAGGAAAGAAGGAAGACATTGATTTCAGGAAGAACAGATGGATATGGTGCGTAGCGGCGGCGACCCTGATGGGAGCGGTCAGCGGACTTTATGACAAGTTCATAATGAAGGCGCTCAGTCCGATGTTCGTGCAGAGCTGGTTCAATTTCTATCAGATGATCATAATGACTGTCATCTGCGGTCTGATCTGGTATCCGTCCCGCCATAAGACGACTCCTTTCCGCTGGAGCTGGGCCATCCCATTGATTTCTGTATTCATCTGCATCGGTGATTTCGCATATTTCACATCACTCAGTAAACCGGATTCGATGATATCTGTCGTATCCCTTGTCAGACGCAGCTCTGTGATAATTTCATTTCTCTGCGGAGTGGTGATTTTCAAGGAGAGAAACATTAAGGCGAAGCTCGTGGATCTGGCACTGATTCTGATAGGTATGGCATTCATCTGGATGGGAAGTCACTGACAGTCACCAGACTAAGGAATACGAAGGGATATATCGGCGAGATAGGTCTTATTATTATTCGTAGAAAATTTAAACGGCTTCTTAGTAATTTAGGTGGAAAGAGATTAAATTTGTGCAAATTTAGACGTCACTATGGAAGTTAGAGCAAAGAAGGCCCTGGGCCAGCATTTTTTGACAGACCTGTCAATCGCACAGAGAATCGCAGATGCACTTATCGTACCTTGTCCGGGTCTCGATACTGTTCACAATGCGGAAAATCCGATGCCTGCACTCGAAGTGGGACCAGGTATGGGAGTACTCACACAGTACGTGCTCCAGAGGCCGGAAGTGGATCTGAGAATGGTCGAAATCGATACTGAATCAGTGGATTACCTTCTCGTTCATTTCCCTCAGGTTAACGGAAAGCTCATCGAAGCAGACTTCCTGAAACTGAAACTTGAGACATTCTTCCCCGGCCAGTTCTGCGTCATCGGAAACTTCCCGTACAACATCTCTTCACAGATTTTCTTCAAGGTGCTTGACTACAAGGAGCAGGTTCCGCAGGTGGTCTGCATGATCCAGAAGGAAGTGGCTGAGCGTATTGCCGAGAAGCCGGGAACCAAGACATACGGCATCCTCTCTGTCCTTCTTCAGGCATGGTACGACATCGAATATCTCTTCACCGTAGGCGAAGGTGCATTCAACCCTCCACCAAAAGTAAAATCGGCCGTAATCAGGCTCGTGAGAAACCAGCGCACTTCATTAGGATGCGATGAGGCCCTGTTCAAGACCGTCGTAAAGACCGGATTCAACCAACGCCGCAAGACCCTCCGCAACTCGCTCAAGCCGCTTATCCGTGCTAAAGCCGACCGCGAGGGATGGAGCGAAGAACAGCTGGCAGAATTCACTGCAGATCCGGTATTCGAGCTTCGTCCGGAACGCCTCAGCGTAGAAGACTTCATCAGTCTCACTCTGAAATTGGCTTAATCCACCGGATCACGACATGAGAACCATCCTGACCATATTTGCTGTGCTGGCCATGCTCTGCACAGGTACGCCAGCCTCGGGCAAGAAAGCTGACGAGAGCGTGGCGATACAGATGCTACGCTCGAACAAGAAGGCCAAGACATTGGAAGGAACTACCTTGAAGATTGCAAAGCCGGTGCTGAAAAAGACTCCGATGTCCGTCCTGATGGACAATATCGATGCATTGATGGTATGTCCGCTGGAGAAGGCGGGCAAGAGCGAACTCGACAAAGTGGAGACTATGCTCGGAGGATATACCAAAGTGAACGAAATCAACGACGAAGACTACAGGATGCTGATATACATCGACACCCTGCATGGCAACCGTTTTTCCGAAATAATACTTTATACCACAGATCCTGACAAAACGATAATGGTCTTCTGCGGGGACTTCACCACAGAAGGACTGACGAAAGTCGGAGAGCTGTCAGACCAACAGAGAAAAAAGAGAAAGGAAGCCAGGAAATAGATTACCTTCCAAGAATGCACTCTGCCACGGTATTGCGAAGGTCTCCAGCCTCATTGTCACCATCATAATCCCAATACATCGCACCCTTGAGTCCATTCTCCAATGCATACTCGCATTTGATCTTCAGGGAACGTGGGTTTTCATATCCGAGCTGAAGAACTCCTTCCTCATCCTCAAGATATGGTACCATAGCCTTTTCATCCCATTTCTCCACCACACCGGTATGACGATGAAGGTCCTTATAATCATTGAAACTTGAGATCTTCAGGCCTCCACGACCGTAGAACGGCATTCCGAGAACGAGTTTTTCAGCAGGCATTCCGGCAGCGATATGAGCCTTGACAGCCTTGTCGGAGGTTATGCTTCCACTATTCTCAGACTCATACAAAGCACTATGGTGTTTCGGAGCATTGGCCATATCATAGGCCATAATATTCACAAAATCCATATACGGCTCAATAGCCTTGAAATCGATATATTCTGCAGATGCAGCACTTGCGAGGGTCAGAAGTTTATCCTTACCGAGAGCCATGCGCAGCTCTCTCATCAGCTTGGTGAAATTTTCAGTATCCTTCGGAGAAGATGATATATCTGCAGCAGAGCTGGTAGGATACTCCCAGTCAATATCGATTCCATCCAGACCGAATTCCTCGACCACCCTGATACAATCCTTGGCAAAAGACTTTCTATTCTTCTTATCTGCAGCCATCTCACTGAAACGACCACTTCCCCAGCCACCGATGGACAGCATCACATTCAGGTCTGGATTCGTCTTTTTAAGTGCAACCATCTGATGGAGTCTCTGAGGATTATCGACTCTGACTCCGTCAAAGGTATCGTTCACATGACCGAAAGCATAATTGAGATGGGTCATGCAGAACGGATCGGGCATCACACTGCTCCACGATGTCACATAAGCGACCACCACTCGGTCCGATTCTGCAACAGTTGCAGCTGCTGCACAGATGGTTGCGACAATAGCCATGACGGCTGAAAGAAGGATTCTTTTCATAGTATCGGTATTTATTTCCGCTAAAGATAATGAATTTAGCCGACCGTGGCAAACTCATATGAGATTTCTTCTCATACGAAGGTAATTCAGGCGTACCGTCATGAGAGGCAACCCCTATCAGACTGATATCAGCAGCATATCCGGTCACACAACGGTCAGCAGAAACTACCGTCATGAGACCAATAGAATATGCCCACAGAGATGTTTTTCGCATCTCTATGGGCAGTAATTTATAGATACTCTCCGGCGTTCGGTCGGCTTACGCCGACACAAGATTTTTCAGACGGTGAGCCGAAAGGCTCTGCGCCTGAAAAATCAGAAAGACTATCAAATCCTCGCTGCGCCTAGATTTGTTAGTCCTGGACGCAGCGGACAGAGGACCCGTACGCACGGTCGCTGCAGCTTATGCTGACATAGCTGCTGAGGAAGTAGAGGTCGTAGGCGCCGGTACTGCCAGGTATTGATGACAAATAGAAGCCGTAGTCGCCTCGACCGTTGGCATAACCGTCATAGTAGTAGCGGCGGCCGGCAGCAGGGAAAAATACACGAGGATTTCCGTCTATCGTTGCGTACTCTCCGCTGAAATAATATCCTTGCTGAGACTCGGACGTAGTCCACGAAGAACGATTGCGACGTAACTGATCCAATTCAGCGCATGTAGGAACACGCCAGCCTTCCGGACAAGGATCGTAGGATGTCTTAATAGGAGAAGACTCTGTACCACTGTTCCACATCTGGTCATTCTTTACTTTTGACCAATCCGGAGATGATAGATAGAACTTATCCTGGTTCTCCTCAGCCTGACCTACGCTCGGCATCACTGGGCCTTCGACAAGATTGTCCCCAGAAGGATATGATGCATCACTGTAATCGTATCCCTGGCCATATTTCCTGCCCCACTGGTAAAGCTTGCCATAAGGATAGTCTGTCTTATGGTAACCGCAGTTCACAGGTGCCCAGACGGTGCTTCCTATCTGAACCCCCTTGCCATAATTAATTCCGTCCACCTCATAATCCACGGTAGCAGATGCGCAAGACTTCACGGTCACCTCACAAGTGGCAGTCGCACCACCCACAGCCACTGCAGTTATTGTCGCACTTCCCTCTGACAAAGCAGTAACCGTTCCATCTGATGCCACTGAAGCGACCGCTGGATTGCTGGAATTCCAGACAAGAGTCTTGTCAGGAGCATTATAAGGCTCAAATTCAACGGATAAAGTATAGGACAGGCCTGGAACTACTGTAAGATCATCAAAATCAAACAATATCATATCAACGGCATTGTCAGGTTCGCTCTGATCCGGAGCCTCACCCAACTTGAATGCTGGCATAACAAGAAGACTTGACCTGATAACGGTGTTGGTCTTGTCTGTGCCTACAGTGTAAGTGTTGGATTCAGTGTCGATAACCGTCACGGTAAAGCCCTTGCTGAAAAGAACCGGTGGAAGGGAAATGATGAACTCGGTAGCTGTGCTTTGATTGAGCTGGACACCGGAGCCGCAGTTGAGAGTTACTGAGGTAGATGCTGTCTGAGACATTGTGATGGCTGGCTTGGTCTCACCTGCATAAGCGGTAACGACGGCAGCGCCGGAGAGTTTTTCATTGTTATTGCCCTGAAGGGTGATTGCCTTGACTTTCTGGGTTCCCTTGAGCTGGAGCTTCATTCCGCCGAGGACATTGCGGAAGGTGATGTTGTTGTTCTCGCTGACGGCTACCATCGCCATTGAACCGTTGCCGAAGCTTTCAGGAGCGTATGTCTGTTCGGAGGGGAGAACTACATTCAGTGCATAATTGTTGCCTGATTTCTCAGCCTCGATTGCATCCGAATATGGATAATATACAATATTGTGATCCCATTCGGTGCCGGCAGATAAATTTCCGCTGCCAGATGATACAATGCTGAAATCGGCATACGTCTTACCTGCAAAAGAACTGATGAGCTGATATTTATGGCCGTAGGACGACTTCATAAACGCAATTACCTGATCTCCTTCAGACCAGCGGATGTTGTTATTGCTATCCATATAGGTCTTAGTCGCATCGGTTTCTTCTATGGTAGCATAGAGTACGGAATCAGCTGCAGGAGCTGCTACCTCTTTCTTTTGACAAGCTGTTAAAGCTGTCAAGGCCGCTGCTGCGGCAATAAATATTTTTTTCATGATCATAAGAATTTTCAGGCAATTTGCTGGCGCAAAGCACACCTTCGGCCTACATCCAGGATCTCCACTTCGGGAGAAATATATTCACTTCCCATTGTTATGAAGATAAGCGGGAATACTTCCGGCTAAAGCCAGGGAGAAGCTGATAGGCCTTTATTGAGAAACTCCCTCAAGGAAATGTGTCTTATACCATTCCCATCCCTTGAAGTCAAGAACGGAGTAGCGCTAATCACATATTTTGGATGATTGTCACGGATCTTCTCCAACGGACCAAACTCCCTATCCCTTGTGGCCTGCTCACCCATCAGATAGGTCACCTGGACATATAGAGTTTCGCCAGGCCTTGTACATACGAAGTCTACCTCACCTGCGCCAAGAACACCGACCTGCACCTTATAGCCTAAAAAGCACAGATGCTTGTATACAGCATTCTCAATTACCTTTTCAATATATGAATCCATACCTCCTTCAGCCTTGAGATTACGTAGTCCTAAATCATCCCAATAGACCTTCTCATTGGATTCCAGAATCTTCTTTCCATGTATGTCGTAACGCGATGCATTATTCAGCAGATACGCTTCCTCATAGAAGCTCCTGTAGAGCAACACCAGATTGCTGGATATGCTCTCACCCTGCGACTTCATATATTTGGAAATGCTGTTGGCCGAGGTCAATTTGCCCGTAGTGTCAGCATAGAATGCAATCAGGTTGTTCAAGAAAGGGACATTACGGATGTCGTGACGCTCTATTATATCCTTGAGCATTATGGTATTGAAAACACTTGAGAGATAAGCCCACACATGTTCATCGCTGTCCAATCCGATCTTACGGAGGCCTGGGAGACCGCCATAATTCAAATACTTCATCAATGAATCGTCGCTGTCCTGAAGGCCATGGAACTCCAGGAACTCAGGATAGGTCAACGGATGTACCCTGATTTCCACATATCTACCTGACAGTAAGGTAGAAAGGTCGCCCGACAGCATCTTAGAGTTACTTCCAGTAATGATCACGTCAGTGTTATCTTCAGTATACCAGCTGCAGATGCTTTCCTCAAACCTATCAATCTGCTGGACTTCATCCACGAGAATACAGTTATGCATGCCCGGCTTGAAAAGGCTCTCAATATAGGTGTCAAGATCATCTTTGGTCTTGATGCTCTTAAATGCCTTCTTCTCCTTGTCTACATAGATTACATTTATATCCTCTTCCTCAGAATGTCTTTCAATGAAATCTTTAAGAATATAGCTCTTGCCCACACGGCGAGGCCCCACAAGAACAATGATATTGCCTTTGCCAATCCATGAATCTACCTTGTCGGCGTAGTGTTTTCGTGTTAAAATCTCCATGTCTGTCTCCATTAAAACGAAACAAATTTAACACTTACAGACAACAAAAACAAATAACGCACGCATTTTATTGTTTTAAGACAATGAAAATACTACATTTATATTTTGATTTTTTCATAGTTTTCGGTTGTTTTGGCATTGTTCTGAAAGAGTGTCTGGCTTGCCTCTGGGTGATCCTCAGAAAAGGAAAGAACCTTCTTTTCTTATGCGACTCCTAAACAGTATAGCGCTCGCTCAAGTTTGAGGCAAAAGTCGCCCGAGTGGTACGCAGTGGAACAATCGTTCGACGGCATCCTGCAGAAAGAGGCCTATAGAAAGAACTGTCTGTAAAATGCTCTGCCTGGATTTGACAATTAAGAAATTCGGTCGGCTGACGCAAGGACTTGTTATTCTTCGCTAAAGCTCAGCGACTTAGTCGGTTACCTGGACGCAACGGACAGAGTACCCGTACGCACGGTAGAAGCTGCTCATGCCGACACCGCTGCTGGTGAAGCCGAGGCGGTAGGCGCCATCGCTGCTCGGCTTCGAAGACCAATAGAAGCCGAAGGCGCCTCGTTCGTAGGTAAAGCCGCCATTGTAGTAGCGGAAGCCGGCAGCAGGGAAAAATACCTGAGGTACATCCTCAGTATAAGAACTTGCACCGCTGAACCAACGACCATTCTGACCGGATTCATTCTGACCCCATGAAGAATTCTGATACAACTCACTCAGTTCTGCATAAGTAGGAACACGCCAGCCTTCAGGGCATGGATCATAATCAGTCTTCACTGGATTAGACTCTGTTCCAGAATTCCACAATTTACTATCCTGAGGATATAACCAATCATAATTAAATTCTGAGGTGCTTGTGAAGAATACATCAGACTTGCTCTTATGCTGGCCTGTTATTGCTGAAACACCACCTTCTTCGATTGTTGGAACTGTTGAATCAGCATATTCTCCCATATAATATCCATCTCCATCATATAGGGCACCACCATATCCCTGACCATACTTCCTGCCCCACTGATACAGCTTGCCATATTTGAAGTCTTCTGCGTGATATCCGCAGTTCACAGGAGCCCAGACGGTCATTCCAACGACGATTCCCTTGCCGTGATTCTCGTTATACTCATCGATATAATCTGCAATGGCAACAGCAAAAGCTGAAACTGTAACCGCACAAGTGCCTGACTTTCCGCCTGCGGCAGCTGTTATTTTTGCCGTTCCTGCCGAATGAGCTGTCACAAGACCTGTCTGATCGACCGATGCTACTGCTGGATTATCAGAGCTCCATACAGTGGTCTTATCTGTCGCATCTTTCGGACCTACCGTAGCAGTAAGCTGAGCAATATCACCCTCGTAAAGCTTCAACGAAGTAGAGCTCAGGTTTACATACTGAACCGGTATTATCAGCTCGTCATCGCCCGGTTTGTAGCCTGCTTCCATCACATAGACCTCTAGGTTCTCGAAGCTGAAATATACATCATATGTTCCTGCAGGACCATTGAGTTTGATGTCTTCGCAGTCACCACCAAGATTTGACTTTGCATACTCGGATGTCACGACAGCAAGTCTTGTATTCACCAGACCCTTCTCGGTACCAGGAGCATAACCGATATAATTAGCACCCCAGTAGCCGTATTCACGGATCTTGAAAGTAAGTTCTGAGAACTGAACATTCTTTGCTACGACCCATTCACCTTCCTCGGTCATAAGAATATCTTTTTCCCAGAAATTACCATAAAGAAATCCTATCACCCCCCAACTTATATCCAATTTGTTTTCTATATATTGTTCGGGCATAATTAATAGAGATGATCTCATAACAGTATTGGCCTTATCAGTCTCGACTGTATAGGTCTTGCTGTCGGCATCAGTAACGGTTACCTTGAAGCCCTTGCTGAAAAGCACTGGTGGAAGAGCGATGATGAATTCAGTGGCTGTGCTTTCGTTGAGCTGGACGCCATTGCCGCAATTAAGGGTTACGGTATTTGAGGCACCTGAAGCCATTGTGATGGCCGGCTTGGTTTCGTCAGCGTAGGCTGTTACGGTAGCTGCACCGGAGAGCTTCTCATTGTTATTGCCCTGGAGGGTGATTGACTTTACCTTCTGGGTACCCTTGAGCTGGAGCTTCATTCCGCCGAGGACATTCTTAAAGACGATGTTATTGTCTTCACTGACGGCTACCATTGCCATTGAGCCGTTGCCGAAACTTTCAGCGGCATAGGTCTGCTCGGACGGGAGGGTGACGTCGAGAGTATAGTTCGAGCCGGATTTAGCTGCCTCGATTGAAGTTGAATATGGATAATATACGATATTGTGGTCCCATTCGGTGCCGGCGTTGATATTGCCGTTAGAGCCCGAGACGTTTTCGAAGGAAGCGGAGGTCTTGCCGACGCTTGAAGGCAGAATCTGGTATTTCAGACCGAGGGAGGATTTCATAAAGCCGACGATCTGATCGCCCTCTGACCAGCGGATGTTGTTATGGGCATCCATATAGGTCTTGGTGGCGGGTTCCTGCTCGATCTGAGCGGTGATGATATTAGATTCCTGGGATGGGACAAGTGATTCCGGTTTGTTGCAGGCGGCGATGAGTGCAAGGGCCGCGATATAGATGAATGACTTTTTCATAATGGTTAGTGATTAAAGATCCATCGACAAGCTCGGGATGACAATGATTTACCAGATGCCTTCGTTTTCTTCGAGAATTTCTGTTCCTGAGCTGGAACACAGGACTCCTTCAGAATAAAGTTCCAGCACTTCGACGGCCGGTGATAGATACTGTTTTTCTTCCATAGAATTTACTGCCCCTCTTTGGAAAGGTTAAAAATTACAGTGCCGAGTGAGGTGGCTGAACGGTGATTTTCTTCGATCCAGCCAGCGGCACAGAAAACTACATTTATGCAAATTTATAATATTTCCTGCTAAAAACGACCGATTTTCCGTGTTTATTTGCGATTTCTTGAAGCCTGCTATGAAAGCACCGTGGCAGGCAAATACGGCCGCCAGCCACTCAATCACGCCGCGCGCGAGCTCAGCCTGAAGGCTCTCGCACTGCGGATTGTGCTTGCAGACCGCACATTGTCCGTACTGATGGACTATATCACGGATAAACGCATCATTAAACTGCTTTGTCCGTATTTTAGCTTGATTTTACGGACAACGAAGTGATATAAATAGCTCGTAATTTGCTTTGTTACCAAATATTAGTAACTTTGTGGAAATTTTAATTGGTATGAAAACTACATCAGTGGCACTCGGTCCATATTTCGAAGACTTTATTAAAGCACAGATTTCTAAAGGGCGGTACAATAATGCCAGCGAAGTCATTAGAGCGGCGCTGCGTCTTCTGGAAGATAACGAAAGCCGTGTAATGGCATTGAAAGCCGCGATTCAGGATGGTCTGGACAGCGGCGAAGCTGAAGGTTTTGACCCACAGGCTCATCTAACAACACTTAAAAATGTCTAAAGTCCGATATTCAAAGAAAGCAGTAGAAGACTTATCGTCAATCTGGAGATATACGGTCAGGAAATGGTCCGAAAAGCAGGCCGACCGATATTACCAGAACCTCATCACAGCGTGTAATCATCTTATGGATAGCTCGTTACTATCGAGCAGACGTTACCAAGAGATTGCACCCGATCTCTTCAGTGTCAAATCCGGACATCACATCATCTTTTATAAAACCATAAGCGAGAGCGACATCTTCATCATCCGCATCCTGCACGAAAAGATGGATATAAAGGGGCATCTGCAAAGATGATTGTTTCAAGACATTTGCAGCACGCTATCGCAAGGACTTGTTACTGATAGACTACACTTTCATCATTCCGGTCTGAGAAAATGAGAAGGCGAGGACTCCCAGGCACATCGCACTGAAAATCAGGTTTTTCCAGACAAGGACGAACTGCACGACAGAAGAGCCTTCCGAAAGCCGAGGCAATAAGAAATACACCGCCACGAAAAGAACGGAACAAAGTACAATATCAATAATCAGCGTCTTGACAGCCTGACGACGGTAACGCTTACGAAGCGCCTCACGGATAAGGGCCAATATCCTCATATTTTCCTGTATCTTTTCCTCATCGACACCGTTTAAGGATGCAGGAACCGGCAACAGGTCAATCTGCCGGACAAGGTCGGCCATAAATGCATCGTCCTTCGGCACAGGAATCTTATTGTCCTGAAAGAATTTCCTTATATCTTTTTCTGTTTTCATAATCTTTCCAGATATTGTTTCAAATGTCCCCTCGCCCTCGAAAGATGCGACCTTATTGTCCCTGACGGCATCCCTGTAATCACCTCTATCTCCTTGACCGACTTTTCCTCCATATAAAAGAGCAGTATCACCGCCTGTTCCTGCCGGGTCAGGCTCCCGATGGCAGCGTATAGCTGCTGATATTCGTATTTTTTGTCGGCCGTTGAACCTTCATCCTCGACCTTTCTAACCTCTTGCAGATCAACGGATTCATTGTCAGGATAATTTTGCAGCTGATCGTACCAGCAATTGTATGCGATCCTGAAGAGCCATGTCGAGAAACGCGATCGGCCCTGGAAACGTTCGAAAGAAAGATATGCCTTAAGCAGCGCTTCCTGGGCAATATCGTCAGCACGGAAACCGTCCCCTCCACACAGACCGCGCAGGAATCTTCTCAAAGACTCCTGCTCGGCTGCTGCCAGCTCTATGAACTGCTGCTTAGTCATTGACCAAAACCGTAATATGACTGTTATTTCTGAAGTTTCTTCTCCTCAGCCTCAATCTCTGGTGCCAGATACTTCTTTCCGACGAAGAATACCACTGCGAAAGCGATTCCTACAGCGATAAAAACTCCACCACCGATATAAAGCATCTGAAGTCCAGCCACGTCTTCAAAGGTATCAAGCGACGGACAGATGAGCAATGCCACACCGATAATGAAGCACACGATACCTGTGGTAAGTTTGCGGATGAGTTTCATCTTTGTGTTCCTGCTGCTTTCAGTCTCACTGATCAGGAGTTCCGGATCGATCTCAACACCATTTTCGATAGCCTTCACCAGCACAGCCATCTTCTGATCGTTCTTCTTGACTCTTGCACGTGTGATAAGCCATACTACCATAATCGGCAGGACGCACATCACACATATAGGAATGAGAGTTTCAATGATGTCAACAATAGCGTTCATAATACAATTTATTAAAATTAAACTTTTCCCGCCGCCTCTTGTGCGGTTCTGGATGTTAGACTGCCCGGTGGCAGGAAATGTTGCAGTAAATATATGAAAATTTTGCATATCGCCACCGAGTCACTATCTTTGACATCTGACAATAATGCTATAAAATATGAAGGTACTACTTGTAAACGGAAGTCCCCACAAGGAGGGATGCACATACACAGCTCTCACAGAGGTGGAGAAGGAACTCAACGCGGCCGGAGTGGAAACTGAAATTATATGGCTGGGAGTAAAGCCTATATCGGGATGTCTGGGATGCGCTCAGTGCATCAGAAGAGGTCCGAATGGCGAACCAGCTTCATTGCGCTGCTTTATGAATGACCCTGTAAACGAATTCCTGGATAAGGCTGAAGAAGCCGACGGATTCGTTTTCGGAAGCCCGGTGCATTATGCAGCTCTTTCCGGAGCACTCACATCATTCATGGACCGAGCATTCTACGGCAAGGGAAAGGTATTCCGTTACAAGCCGGCTGCAGGCATAGTAAGCTGCCGTCGTGGCGGATCAACTGCCGCATTCGACCAGATCAACAAATATTTCACCATCTCGTCAATGCCTGTGATATCATCAAAATATTGGAATATGGTTCACGGCAACACTCCAGACCAGGTGCGTCAGGACGAAGAAGGTATGCAGGTAATGCGCGAGCTCGGCCGTAACATGGCATGGCTCCTCAAATGTATCGAAGCAGGCCGTGCTGCCGGCATCCCTGATCCTGTCAAGGAAAAACCGGTCATGACCAATTTCATCAGATAAGCAACAATGCGGGTGACAATCTCATTTTAAAGAAAGCAAATAATTTCTTGCCAAGATCCTTGAGTGATGCACCTATATGATACACATCATCATCCACGATCAGAAAACGGTCGTGGATGTTTTGTATCTGTATTATATTGATTGGTTCGTATTGACTATTGTGTCTTTGTAAATCAAGATGAAGAGATTTAGAGTGCCTGCCTGTACGGATTTCAGCTGACACACCAAATCCACGTTTGGACAACATAAGCAGTACATTTTCATCCACATAGTTATCGATAAGCACTAGACGAGTTCTTGCCGACTTGATCAAATCATTGACAAATACATATGCATCAAATATCTGGCCATCATAAAAGATTCCTTCCACAGGCGGTAACGATGTGCGTATAAAGAAATCTATATGTTTCTGATGTTCATCAAGGCGTCGTTCTATCGCATCAATACGAGAATGGACTGAATATCCTTTTAGCAGGTATTCTTTTATTATATGATTAGCCCACTGTCTGAATCTGGTGCCTTGGATCGATTTCACACGATATCCTACAGAAATAATGACATCCAGACTGAACAATTTTACGGGTTTGTCAGAATCTGCAAAGTGCAAAAAATGCACATTGCTATTCTCATCAAGTTCTTTTTCCGTAAATATATTTCGAATATGTTTAGTAATAACCGTCCTGTCTCTACCAAATAAATCTGCCATTTGTGACTGCGTCAACCATACTGTTTCATCTTCTACTCTTACTTCCAGTCTCGTTATCTCATCCGGCTGATAGACCACAATTTCACCTGCCTCACTTTTACTATGCATAGTTCAAGTTTTTAGAATATTATCCATCAAATTTCCATCTTCAGATAACAGCAATCAATACACTTGTTCTTATTTTTCTGTTTTTTAAATAAACATTTTCTCTTTTTTTATGTGTTTTTAACTTTTCTTTCGTGCCAATGATTCCTCATAATACAAAACAAGAGGCGATCCGTTTTGGATCGCCTCTTCTATTATATAAATTTCATTTTTGGTGAGTGGCTGCAAGACACTCGATGCTTCATAAACCGGAGCAACCTCCCGGTTGTGAGGATTTAGGAAGCGAGAGTAACGCAGCAGACGCCTCCAAAAATGGAATTTAGTCTTCTTTTTCTTCCTCGAGGTAAGCCTTCAGGAGCTTCTCCTGTACATCACCTGGAACAGGCTGATAGTCAGCGAAGTCCATTGTGAATGTTGCGCTACCTGATGAGAGTGAGCTGAGAGTAGTCGAGTAACGATAAAGCTCTGCGAGTGGAACGCGTGCCTTGATCACTTCGAATCCCTTCTCTGAACCCATTCCCTCGATGAGGGCACGGCGGTTCTGAAGATCTGACATACAAGCACCCATGTATTCAGATGGTGTAAGCACCTCTACATTGTAGATTGGCTCCATGATCTTCGGACCTGCTGCACGGAATGCCTCCTTGAAAGCATTACGTGATGCGAGAACGAATGAGATTTCATTTGAATCTACCGGATGCATCTTACCGTCGTAAACGTAAACGCGGATATCACGTGCGAGTGAACCTGTAAGAGGACCTTCGCTCATCTTCTCGTTGATACCCTTGAGGATAGCTGGCATGAAGCGAGCATCGATAGCACCACCGACAACGCAGTTGTAGTACTCGAGCTTACCGCCCCAAGGAAGGTCATACTCTTCCTTACCCTTGATATTGAGGACAACTTCCTTGCCGTCCACCTTGAATCTGTTACCTGGGTCAACGCCTTCCTGATAAGGAGCGATGAGAAGGTGAACCTCTCCGAACTGACCTGCACCACCTGACTGCTTCTTATGACGATAGTCAGCTGTAGCTACCTTAGTGATAGTCTCACGGTAAGAAATCTTAGGAGCTGAGAACTCGATCTCGAGCTTGTTCTCGTTCTGGAGTCTCCACTTGAGAGTGTTCACATGCTGCTCACCCATACCCTTGAGGATAGTCTGCTTCTGCTCCTTGTGGTACTCGATGATGTAAGTAGGGTCCTCGGCTGCGATCTTAGCCATTGCCTCACTTACCTTCTCCTCGTCCTTAGCATCCTTAGCCTTTACAGCACAACGATATTTATAATGAGGGAATACTATATCCTTGTAAGCGATCTCAGAACCTGGTGTAGAAAGAGTTACATTGGTCTTTGCCGCGCGGAGCTTCACTGTACATCCGATATCACCGGCAACGAGCTCAGTAACCTTCTCCTTCTTCTTACCTGCTACTGCATAGAGAGCTGTGATTCTTTCCTTATCACCTGTCTCGCAGTTCTCGAGGTCAGCACCTTCTGTAAGCTTTCCTGACATTACCTTGAAGTAAGCTACCTCACCGAGATGCTGCTCCACAGCTGTCTTATATATGAAGAGTGATACAGGAGCATCCTGCTTGCACTCATATGTCTGTCCATCCTTAGTGACGCAAGGACGCTCTGCTGGAGAAGCCGCTACGCGGATTGTGAACTCCATAAGACGCTTCACGCCGATATCCTTCTTTGCAGAAAGACAGAAGATAGGCATCACAGCACCTTCACGGATACCGATACCAAGACCCTTTCTGATCTCATCCTCTGAGAGCGAACCCTGCTCGAAGAATGTCTCCATCAGAGTATCGTCGTACTCAGCAGCACGCTCGATGAGCTCATTTCTGAGTTCCTCAGCCTCATCCATCTTATCAGCTGGAATCTCGAGGTCCTGACGCTTGCCTGTATCTCCTTCAAAACGATAATATTTCATCTTGAGAACATCGATGAAGCCGTCGAATCCAGGACCAACGTTTACCGGATACTGAACCACTACAGGCTTGTTACCGAATGTCTCTTTCATAGACTCAAGAGTAGTCTCCCATCCTGCCTTCTCGCCGTCGAGCTGGTTTACAGCCACGATAAGCGGAATGCCATATTCTCTTGCATAGCGTGAGTAGATCTGAGTACCTACCTCAACGCCCTGCTGTGCGTTCACTACAAGAACACCTGTATCGCACACCTTGAATGCAGAAACAGCTCCACCTACGAAGTCGTCAGCACCCGGAGTGTCGATGATATTGAATTTTGTATCCATGAACTCTGCATAGAGCGGAGTAGCATAAATGGATCTCTGGTTCATCTGCTCGATTTCGGCATTGTCAGAAACTGTATTCTTTCCTTCTACAGTACCTCTTCTGTCGATCACCTTGCCTTCGTAAAGCATAGCTTCAGATAATGTGGTCTTACCTGCCTTGGTGCTACCAAGCAGAACCACATTACGGATGTTTTGTGTAGAATAAGTCTTCATCAGTTTTTGTGTTATTATGTGTGTTAATTATGTTTCTCTCAGTGTCACTAAAGACACATCCTCGCAAATCTAAAAAAATTTTATCGCAATATCAACAAATCAGCACATCTTTTTATCAGTAAATCTTTTACTCTCCCTCACGAAGCATATCAATCAAGTCCTCGCAGGAAAGGCCGAGCCTCTCATAAAGCATATTGTCAAGAGCTACAGAGGCACCTGGAACGCGTCCATACAGTTCAGAGAGTTCTTCTGCCCTGCGTAACCGCCCGTAATCAGCAGTGAATATCGCGCAGACTTCTTCATACAATTTTTCCATACCACAAGTTTTACCTGCAAATCTGACTGCAAGCACCGAATTTTCCAAGCATTTGGCACCAAATCGCCGGAAAAAAACAAAAGATTTTTCTTTTTTTTATGCGTTTTCAACTTTTCTTTTGTCGGATTTTCTTGCGATTCATCGGATTTTCTTGTTTAACGTACGTCTGCATAACCGATAATTTTGCCCGTGATCAATACTATGAAAATGGACAATTCTTCTATCAAAGACAATATCCGAAAGGTCAGGAAAGCAAGGAAGCTCACTCAGGAGGAACTGGCTGACAGACTGGAGATTTCCCTTACCGCGTACCGGGATCTGGAAAAAGGCAATACCAATATCGTCAACAACAATGTCATCAGGCTTGCTGAACTTCTCGAAACCACGGCTGAAGAACTCGTTCTGGGATACCGTCCGGTACAGGCACCTGGCAAACTGCTGGAAGACGTCCGCAGCGAATACGGCGGGAAAATCGAAACAATGGAAAAGCGGATAGCAGATCTGGAGAAATTGGTCCGTTCCCTCGAAGAGACGATTGCGACAAAGAATGAAATCATAGCACTGCTGAAAAAATCCAGTCTGACAGAGAATTGATCCTGCTCTTGCGAAACTTGGAGCGATTGCGTAAATTTGCAGAATGCGCAATGAAACACATCTATTGAACTATCTCAACGCAGACCTGACGGAAGCTGGCTGCGACGAAGCTGGAAGAGGCCCTCTGGCCGGTCCGGTTTTCGCGGCTGCCGTCATCCTTCCGAAAGATTTCCATCACCCTCTTCTGAATGACTCCAAGAAGATGACAGAAAAGGCCCGCGAGACACTCAGGCCGATAATCGAGCAGGAAGCCATCGCATGGGCTGTGGAAGAAGTCAGCGCAGAAGAAATCGACACGATAAACATATTGAATGCATCCATCACAGGAATGCAGAGGGCAGTACGTCGCTTGAGCGTAAAGCCGGAATATCTTCTGATTGACGGAAACAGATTCAAGCCATTCGATGGATATCCTTACCAATGCATTGTCAAGGGAGATGCGAAGTTCGCCTCGATCGCAGCTGCATCCGTCCTGGCCAAGACCTACAGGGACGAGTATATGAGAAAACTCGCACAGGAATACCCTCAATACGGATGGGAACGTAATATGGGATATCCTACCAAAGAGCACATCGATGCCATCATTGCGCACGGCTACACCCCGCATCACCGCAAGAGTTTCCATCTGAAACAGCTGGAACCGACATTGTTCTGATGTCATCCCGACCTGACCGTGTATCCTCAAGAAAGAAACAAAAACAACATTTGATATGAAAAGAATAATAAGCATCATCACCGCACTGACAGTTTTTGCAGGCAGTGCGATTGCAGACGAAGGAATGTGGCTTCTCCCGCTCCTTGAAAAAATGAACGGCAAGGCAATGAAGGAGCTGGGCTGCGAGCTCACTCCTAAGCAGATCTATGACATCAACAACACCTCACTCAAGGACGCTATCGTGCAGTTCGGAGGCGGATGTACAGGAGAGATCATTTCCAAGGACGGTCTCCTGGTGACCAATCATCACTGCGGATACGGCAATATCCAGAAGCTCAGCAGCGTCGAGCATGATTATCTGAAAGACGGCTATTGGGCAATGAACCGTGGCGAGGAACTTCCTTGTGAGGGCCTTACCGTGACTTTCCTCGAATATATGCAGGACATCACAGGCATCCTCGAAAAAGCTGAAAAGAAGGCCCGCAAACAGTTCAAGGATGATGATGAGAAGGTTATCGAAGCTGTGACAGCCAAGATGGAAGCTCTTGTGGAAGAGGCTGAGGCCAATAATCCTCACTGCTCTGTACAGGTAGAGTCTTTCTATAACAGCAATGTATATTATCTTATTGTATATAAGGTATATACAGACGTCCGTTTCGTAGGAGCACCACCGTCATCGATCGGTAAGTTCGGAGCTGATACCGATAACTGGATGTGGCCTCGTCACACCGGAGACTTCTCAATGTTCCGCGTATATGCCGACAAGGACAACAATCCTGCTGAATACTCACCTGAGAATGTTCCGCTCAAGGCAAAGAATCACCTGAAGATTTCTCTTGCAGGAGTACAGGAAGGTGACTACACCATGATCATGGGATATCCGGGACGCACTACCCGTTTCCAGACATCCCCTGAACTCAAGTCTCAGATCGAACTGAACGACATCCGCATCGCTGCCCGCACCATCCGTCAGGACAAGATGCTGGAGGATATGCTCGCTGACCCTAAGGTGAAGATCCAGTATGCAAGCAAGTATTCAAGTTCATCCAACGGCTGGAAGAAATGGCAGGGAATGAAGCTGGCCTTCGATAAGCTCGACATCATCGGACGCGCCGAACAGGAAGAGGCGGAATTCCAGAAATGGGTGAATGCCAATAAGAAGCGTACAGAAAAGTATGGTACTGCTGTCAAGGACCTTGCAAATGCTATCGAGGCCGGAAGAGAGGCAAACAATGCATTCACAAAGGCTACCGAGACTGTATATAAGATCGAACTCACCAGCTTCGGAATCACATTCAACAGACTGACTGCACGTGCTCTCAGAAACGGCATGGATACTCTCGCTGCTCTCAACGCAGCATACGATGCGATCGCTCCTCAATACGGAGACTACTCTGTAGGCACCGACCGCAAGGTGGCAAAGGCCATGATGCATCACTACCGCGACATTGCGGAACCAGCAAATTACATGAAGAATCTGAGCGAGGATTTCGCGACAATGGATATCGATGCCTTCGTGGACAATCTATTCAATACCAGCGCATTCACTTCAGCCGAAAGTCTGAAGAAGGCAATCGAAGAGAAGGGCAAGGAGGTACTCGCAGATCCTGCATGCACTGTGGGAGCTTCCATCTATAACGAATGTCTCCAGGCGCAGATGCTGACAATGAAGTCTTCGGAGGATCTTGCACAGGCACGTCAGGTATATACTGCAGGTCTTCTTGAGTGGAAGGAGGGCGAGCCTTCATATCCTGATGCAAACTTCACAATGCGATATACTTATGGTAAAGTAGGCGGATATTCACCGAAGGATGCTGTGGTTTACAAGCACTACACTACTCTCGACGGAGTCATGGAGAAGGAAGATCCGGACAATTGGGAATTCGTTGTTCCAGAGAAGCTTAAGGAACTCTGGAAAAATAAGGATTTCGGTCAGTACGGTACCCCTGAGGGTGAGATGGTAACTTGTTTCCTCAGCAATAATGACATCACCGGAGGAAATTCAGGAAGTCCGATCATGAATGCTCGTGGCGAGCTCATCGGTCTTGCATTCGACGGTAACTGGGAGTCAATGAGCAGCGACGTGATGTTCGAGCCTGACCTCCAGAGATGTATCAATGTAGATATCCGCTATGTGCTCTTCATCGTGGATAAGTTCGGTGGAGCAGGATGGCTTATTGATGAAATGGATATTGTAAAATAAATCGTAAATATTGGCACGATCCTCCAGCGACCCCCGCCTCCCTGCGGGAGGCACCCCCTAGCCGGGGGTGGCATGTCGCTTCCGCATCATTGCCAATATTTACTAACTCAATATAAAATGGAAAACAAAATCAAAGAATGGCTCCTTGAAGTGGAGCACCCTGCAAAGGGCGACAAGAATATAGTGGAGCTGGGAATGGTGGAGAATATCGAAGCCGGCGAGGATAGCATTACAGTGACATTGGCCTTTGCCAAGCATCGTGATCCTCTTGCGGAATATCTCATCGGCAGCGCAAAGGCGGCGATCATCAGAAACGCTCCCGCTGGAACTCAGGTAGAGGTAAAGACCATCATCAAGGAGGAGGCACCGAAGAAGAAGCCAGGACTGGATCTCGGTTTCGAGGAGCTTGCGAATGTAAAGCACATCATCGGAATCGCTTCCGGAAAGGGTGGAGTAGGAAAATCTACAGTTTCTGTCAATCTCGCGACAGCACTTGCACGACTCGGTTACAAGGTCGGACTCGCTGATGCGGACGTTTACGGACCATCAGTGCCTAAGATGACAGCCACAGAGGCAGAAATGCCGGACGCTATCGTCAATGGAGAGCAGGAAGTTATCATGCCTCTGGAGAAATACGGAGTGAAATGGATGTCAATCGGCTATTTCGCAAAGCCGGAACAGGCACTTATCTGGAGAGGTCCTATGGCTTGCAATGCATTGAAGCAGATGATATTGCAGGTACGTTGGGGTGAACTTGACTTCCTTCTTATCGATATGCCTCCGGGAACAGGCGACATCCATATCAGCCTCGTTCACGACATCCCTATGGAGGGAGCGGTGATCGTCAGCACTCCTCAGGATGTGGCTCTCGCCGACGTGGAAAAGGGAGTCAATATGTTCCGTAACGAGAGCGTAAACAAGCCGATCTTCGGTCTCGTGGAAAATATGGCATGGTTTACTCCGGCCGAACATCCTGATGAAAAATACTACATCTTCGGACAGGGTGGCGGACAGCGTATGGCAGACAAATATGGCATACCTCTCCTCGGCCAGATTCCGATCGTCCAGAGTATCCGCGAAGGCGGTGACAACGGCGAACCGGCAGCACTCTCATCACGCCCGGACGGCCTTGCCTTCCTCGGTCTTGCAGAGAAACTTGCAGAGATATTGAAATAATCTTCAACTATAACTATATGAAAACCTTCATCTCAGGTCTGTTGGCGGCAGGAGCATTGCTGTCAATGGCAGCGTGCACGGACGCACCCCAGCAAAGCAGTCTCAAGGATGCTTACTCAGAGAGTTTTATGGTAGGATGCGCAGTAAATCCGTCACACACTGGCGGACGGCTTGCACAGGCAAACGGATTGATATTGGAACATTTCAATGCGATCTCTCCTGAGAACTGCCTTAAGCCGGAGGCAGTGCAGCCGAGAGAAGGAGTATGGACCTTCGAGGAGGCAGACGAGTTTGTAGAGTTCGGAGAAAAACACGACATGTGGATGCTCGGACACACCCTCGTATGGCACAATCAGACGCCGTCGTTCTATTGGTACAATGAGGACGGAAGTCCCAAGTCACGCGAGCAGCTGATAGAGACAATGAGGGCTCATATCGAGACAGTAGCCGGAAGATATGCCGGCAGGATCGATGCCTGGGATGTGGTAAATGAGATCATCGGCGAATTCGGTGAATACCGTGAAAAGGGATGGGTGAAGGCTTTCGGAGGTGACGGCTACGAGGTCGTCAGAAACGCCTTCATATTTGCTGACAGGTATGCTCCGGATGCAGAACTGTATTACAACGATTTCAATGTTTGGAGACCCGCACATCTGGACGGTATCGTGACTATGGTGAAGAGGCTTCAGGCGGAGGGGATCAGGATCGACGGAGTGGGCATACAGGCACATTGGGGCCTGAATTATCCAAAGACCGAGTACATAGAGCACGCAATCGACACCTTGCATTCACTGGGAGTGAAGGTGATGATCACGGAGCTGGATGTGGATGTGCTTCCGATCACAAGAGAGGGACAGGTCATCGGCCAGTCTCTGACAGATCCGCTTTATCAGCACGAAGAATTCGAGGAATATCTGGATCCGTACAAGGACGGACTTCCAGCCGAAATCGAGCAGCAGCTGGCTGACAGATATGCTGAGCTTTTCCGGATATTCTATGAAAAAAGCGATAAGATTGACCGCGTGACTCTCTGGGGACTCACAGACGACTCTTCATGGAAGAACGGATATCCGGTACCAGGAAGAACCAATTATCCGCTTCTCTGGAACAGAGACTACACTCCGCATAAGGCACTGAACTCAGTTCTTGAAATTCCATCCGTAAAATAACTCGTTTACGGATGGAGTACCTATTTTGACGCGCACTATCGGTCAACAGGCTCAATTTACAGACAAGATTGCACGAAAAAGAGGTTATAGCGGTTAATATCGCCATAAATGCGAAAGACTTTTTCATTTTGATTATCTTTGCGCCCGTTTTGAAAAACTTCGTGGTGTAGATATGCGGTATGGTAAATTAAGCCGTCAGCTGGCGTCTCTGGCGGGCCCTATATTCGTCGAAACCCTGCTCGTGATGATGCTGGGTGCGGTCGACACATTCATGCTCAGCCGCTATTCGGACAATAGCGTTGCGGCTGTGGGAGTGGTGAACCAGCTCATGAATCTGGTATTCCTTCTTTTCGAGGTTATCTCCCTCGGAACCTCCATCCTTTGCTCCCAGTACATCGGAGCAGGAAGAAGGGACAAGGTGATACAGGTAGTGGGAATATCGCTGATGTTCAATCTTATGGCCGGACTGGCCATAAGCGCCTGCCTCTCATTGTTCGCGGATGACATGTTGAATATCATGGGGCTCAGGCCGGACCTTATGTCGGAAGGATTTCCATATATGAGGATTGTGGGAGGATTTGCATTCCTGCAGGCCATTTCTCTGTCGCTGTCGGCATCTCTGCGAAGTGCGGACAAGGCCAAATATCCTATGTATGTGGCTATTGTAGTCAATATATTGAACATTATCGGTAATTATACCCTCATCTTCGGTAAGTTCGGAATGCCGGCCCTCGGAGTCGAAGGTGCCGCCATTTCCACATCGGTATGCCGCTTTGTCTCGGTGGTGATTCTTCTTGTGGTACTCTTCAAGAAGCACATTCCTTCTTTCCCGAAGGAACTCTTCACCCCATTCCCTTGGATAGAACTGAAGAACCTTCTGAAGATCGGTATCCCGTCGGCCGGCGAGCATTTTTCATACGCCCTCTCACAGGTGGTCATATCTTATTTCATCAATATGATCAGCAACCAGGCCCTCGCTACCAGAAGCTATGTGGTCAATATCGTGATGTTCACTTATATTTTCGCACTGGCCATCGCCCAGGGAGGAGCTATATTGATCGGACATCTGGTCGGAATGAAAAAGATCAATGCGGCCTACACCATCGGAAAAAGGATAATGAGACTCGGAACAACCACATCCGTGGTATTGGCCACCATCACTGCAATATTCGGCACACACATCCTTTCAATGCTGACCACCGACCCTTGGATCATCTCCACCGGAGCAGCAATCCTCTGGATCGAAGTGTTGCTCGAAAACGGCCGTGCGCTCAATTTCTTCGGTGTCAATGCACTCAGAAGCGCCGGTGACATCTATTTCCCTGTCATAATCGGAATCATCGTGATGTGGGGAGTACAGGTAGTGGGTAGCTTTATCCTGGGAATATCCCTCGGCTGGGGACTTATCGCGATGTGGGCGATTTTCGCCCTCGACGAAAATATCCGCGGTCTGATCTTCCTCCGCCGCTGGAACAGTTTCAAATGGGTGGGGAAAAGCTTCGTAGAAAGCAAATAAATAACGCAGGGACTTATTATTCTTCGCTAAAGCTCAGCGACTTCGTCGGTTGCCTGAACGCAACGGACATACTGACCGTTAGCACGGCCGTGACCATACATATCTACACCATCTGTAAAAAAGTACAGGGTGCCGGCATTGGTACCGTAAGGTGCAGAAGACCAGTAATATCCATCACTATTTCGATAATGACC
>JAZLCW010000083.1:0-24428 GCA_045614445.1 Candidatus Cryptobacteroides sp.
CGCAAAGATCTCCGGAGCCAACCTCTACTCACGCCTCAACTACTGGATTGTCTTCTGCGGTGGAGAAGCCCTCTCCAACCCACCAGCACTTCAGGGCGTTGAAGCTCCAACCGAGGCCGTCGTAACCCTCACCCCAACCAAATTCACCTTCGAGCTCGAGAGCGAACCCGAGAATGTTCAGGATCTGAAACTCATCATTCAGGCTTCAGCCCCTCAGTCAAACGGTGTGACACGCGCCTACAGCAAAGCCGTTCAGATCGGTGGAGTCCTCGAGGCAGTAACAGAGGAGTACGACATCAAAGAAGACTACGACAACAAGCACCGCGCTCCTAACGTCGCGGCTCCAAAGATCTTCATCAAGTACTTCTTCGTGAACACCAAAACCGGCGAAAAATCCGGCGAGATGCTCACCATGGTCAGACTCGACGAAGACGCCCCAGCCGACGGCGAGTAACCTGTGTCTTGCTATTAAAGTATTCAGCCTCTGTCACATCGATAGAGGCTATTTGTTTATACTCTATTGAATTTTGTTAGTCTAATTATTATTGGTATTTTTGTTGTCACTTAATGTAAATCCTATGGGTAAAAATAAATTTAGTTATGTCTGGGCTGGACTCATTGGAGGAGTGGCTGTTGGGGCAACAATAATTGTTTTTTTTAGTCTTTCACGCGTCTTTGATTATAAGATGGTATACTTCGTCAATCCTGAGAAAATTCAGGTTGATTCGCTTGATACCGCGAGGATTAGTGTACCTGAATATCAGTTATTGGAGTCTATGAGGGATAAGGAGTTGTTGCTGACTCCAGCTGAGTATACAAATAACCTTGTAGGATACTACAATGCTCTAATTGCATTTCTTGCAATATTTTTTGTGATATTTACTTTTGTTAGTTATTTCTATATACGAAATCAGTCAAAAGCAGAAATTAGAGATGAAGCACGTGATTTGCTTAAGGATTCAATGGAATTTAGGCAAGAATTAGTAAAAGACTTTCAAGGAATTTTTGATCCTCTATATGTGACATCAGATGATTTTGAAAAGTATGAGGATGTGATTAAGAATATTCAAAAAGATATTTTAGAATTGCAGAATTCGGGTGCCAAGTCAAAAGTAAAGAAAATAGTAAAAAAACAATAGCATGGGTGTACGTGGACGAAGAACAAGGATAGAACCTAATACAACATACAGCGAACCAGATTTGATAGCTGGTGTAGATGACATATTGTCAAAGGCTTCTATAAAAGGTTATCTGGATAGCAATGAAAATATTGATTTGGATAAAGTTGCTCATGATAATAATATTGAAGTGAGATATGAGGTTATGGAACCATCTCAATCCGGTTATTTCCGATGTGTAGATGGTGTTTGTGTGATTGGTGTGAATTCCCAACATAATAAACGCAGGCGCCGTTTTACACTGGCTCATGAGTTGGGGCATTTCTTTCTTCATAAAGAAAAAAATACGCTATATGCTGATGAAGTCTTTTTTAGAATAGATAATTCGTCCTCTATTGAGTATGCTGCAAATGAATTTGCTGCTAGATTGCTGATGCCAGAGCAGAGAATATCTGCTCTAATAGAACAAGGATTTGACGATTTAAGTTCTTTGGCGGAGAAATTAGATGTTTCAATAGCTGCTATTAGGTATAGGGTCGTATCATTAGGTTATAGTGTTTCCAATAATGAATAAGAAGTATTGCTTAGTAGTAAAAACCGGTGATGCAGAATTGAGAGCAATTCAGCATTCTTCTTCAGAAGTGATGAAAGCTATTTTTCCTTTGGTTGAATTGACTAGAGGAAGAAAATTGCCTTCAAGGAAAGGACGTCCAGATCCGGTTGAGTTGTATCCTTTTGACAAAAGATTAGATTTAGTTAAGCAGTTATTCAAAGGAATGGATGTGGCTTTGGATATAACTACTGATGAAAGGTTGATTAATGGTCAGATCAAAGAATTGTATAATCCAAGTGAAGGATATAAGAATTGGGTTACATTCTTAAAAGAGATACAAAGTCAAGGCATATTCAATTCTATTTCTCCTTGTGTTATTATTGATGCTTCTGATGAGAATCTATCTGATAATTTAGCAAATGAAGTGAGGTCTTTATCACAGGCCTTTGATGAATTGGTTTATCGTAGTGATATATATGATGATTTTTGTTATGAGGATATTGAGTTAATCCAGAATAACCTAAACGGCAAAAGATTAGTTATTGTTATAGATTGCTCTTATATCATTCAATCTTCGGTTATTAGTTATGAGGCTAAGGTGAAGGCTAGGATTGATAATTTGAAGAAAATATTAGTAGGAGATACGCAAATTGTTGTGACTGGAACTTCATTTCCTAACAATATTTCAGAGATAGGTGATGATAAGTCAGATACTTTTTCCTTATGCGAAGTTAAATTGCATGAATCATTGAAAGATGGTAAAATTATCTATTCTGATTATGGTTCTATAAATCCAGTCAGAAATGACACAATAGTTATGGCGCGAGGATGGATACCTAGAATTGATGTGCCATTAGAAGAAGAAGTTTTCTACCATCGTTTGAGAAGACCTAAAAATGTCACAGCTTATGCTGAAACATATTCTGCTGTTGCAGATTTAGTTGTAAAGGATAGTCGTTTCCCTCATTATTTGAGTGCAAATTGGGGAGTAAACCAAATTATGAAATGTTCAGAAGGAACAAGTCCGTCATCTCAACCGAATTTTTGGATTTCTGTACGTATGTGTGTACATATAGAAACACAACTTAGACGTTTGAAACTACTCTAAGCGAACAAAATGACGAAAGATCGTCAATAAGCGTAAAGTCATTAGTCCGTTCTGCTAAAAAGTTATTGAAGCCTGGTTTAAAGCGTGCTTCCCAATATGTATAGAGAATCTCTTGAATATAAGAGATTCTTTTTTTTGAGTAATGAATGCGGACTTCATCAGAGTTCAGTTTGCTGCAATTGGTATTGTCTAGTTTCTTTAGGTATGAAGACCTTATGCAGCATAACATTTCATTTTTGAGGAGTTTGTGTTGTTTATGAGGTTTCCTGATACGTTTAACTTGACTGTCTTTACTAATAAGATATAAACCAATATCGCAAGGTAAAGATACTTGTAATGACTTGGAATACTTTTCCCCAGATACAATGATAACATAGTCAAATGTCTTACGATACTCTGTTATCTGGCCCTCTATTCTTTTAAGATTGTCTTCGTCAGATTTTATTTCAATTGCATAAGTCTTACCTTTGATAAGCAGTATGAGATCTACAACTTTTTTTGCAGTTC
The DNA here is from genome assembly GCA_045614445.1 of Candidatus Cryptobacteroides sp. GTDB lineage: Bacteria > Bacteroidota > Bacteroidia > Bacteroidales > UBA932 > Cryptobacteroides. The sequence continues at coordinate 3,287 of JAZLCW010000083.1, forward strand.
CATACATAACTTCATTTCCAATAATGACATCTTGTCCATATACAGATAGTATATAGTCAATAAAGCGAGCTTTTAGCAAATCTGAACTATGTTGTAATTTAGTTTTCATATACTCTGCAAAAATAATAAAAGAATATTTTATCATGAAATGAGTATGTATGAAAACCGTTTAATAGATATTTGGCACAAAATGAGTATAATTTAACTTTTTTACACTTTTTTGAATTCAAGTGGGTAAATCGGTTGGTAAAGTTTGTAACTACTTGATAGTCAGTGTATACTACCCCCCCCCCAGAGGGAGCACGAAAGGAGTTCAGAGATGAACTCCTTTTTCGTTTTATCTGGTCCCGTGTGTACCTGTTTCTGGTATCCATGCCCCGATCTGCCACGGTCTATGACGAGATCTTTCACACTTTCCAAGGAAAACCGTGGAAGATGTTTACATAGAATTGGAATTTAACGACCAGGTGAACTTGTCTTAGAATGCCATATCCCACATAGCTCTTTCCACCTTGCTGCTCTGGGATGCTAATGAAGATATCTGCATAAAGATAGTTCGAAAGCATAAAAATGCCTTTGTAGGTGCTCAAAGTCAGCTGTGCTAGCTCGTCTTGAAGGCTCGCACCACTTTCTTTGTATCCCGTATGCAAGCCTTCAGGCTGACCTTGTACACACGTGATGAAGTGGTCTGCGGGCGTATTTGCCGACCACGGCGCTTTCTGGAATAATTTGCATACAGTCCGCGTGAGTTTTCCCTGATTTCTCGCTCGTAAGCATCTTTTAGGCAGTTTCGTTACATAGGCACCAACGCTGGCTGATTAACCTGATTCCAATCTCACATGATGATAGTTTTTTGTTGACCATCATGTGAAGCAATGTGACATATATCGCATATAGAGGCAGACGGATCATATGATGGTTACGAGATTTGACCGTCATGTGAATGAGCATACGTCCAGCTGGTCACGATGCTTTAGGAACCGTTCATCAAACTATATATAAGCTGCAGATGATGTTCAGCCAAGCCTATGTAAATTCATATCTGTCCTTTGACCGGATCTTGTGGACGGTGCGTTCAGCTCCGGTATCCTGAAAGAGGCATTTTTGAGCCAGACGAATCTAATTTCTGGATGTAAACAGGTTTATCATTCCCTATTAACAAGTTGGTCGCTTAGGAAGAGTTCTATTCTCGTCATCGTGATAGAATAGAAAAAATGATAGTGAGAAGTCTTGTGAAGAGATTATTCCTGCCATCTAAATGAAGAATGTTTATGGCCTGCTTTAAGCAGAATTACTAGTTTTATCCTATGATTTACAGTCTGATATCCTTAGTTCATACAATATATAAGTAGCTGGTTTTGTTACATAACTCTCCATGGGGGAGCATAAATTTCACTTACTTCACCGATTATTGACGAAAATAGCCTATCTTTAAAGGTTAATTGCGCTAAAACCTGAACATGAATAAGAATTATCCAATTTACAAGACCACCTTCATTGACGACATCCGCTCGCTCGTGGAGGAGGCAGCTCAAAATTTTCCTGACAGCATAGCCATCTCATACAAGAACCATTATTCTGACAAGGAAGTACAGAAAGTCACATTCACACAGTGGCGTGACGATGTCAGAAATCTTGGTACAGCCCTTGTCGCAGAAGGACTCAGAGAGGAGAAAATCGCGATTGTAGGTGAAAACTCATACGGCTGGTGCTGCTCTTTCTTCGGAGTTATGGCTATCGGTTCGGTTACCGTACCGGTTGACAAGGAACTTCCGATAGAAGATATTGACGGAATCATCACCGCTACAAGCAGCAAGGCCGTCATTTATGGAAAGACAGCCGAGCCGAAGATTCAGGAACTCCTGACGAATGGTGCTCTCAAGTGTGTGGAAACCCTGATTTCAATCGATCCGGAAAATACCCTTCAGACCGAAGGTAAAGCCTTGAAAACATTGGCTGAGCTTCAAAGCAGGGGAGAGGAACTCTATCGAAACGGCGACAACTCCTACTACGACTACAAGATCGACACCACCAAGCTGGCTTCAATCGTCTTCACATCAGGAACGACTGGCAAAGGTAAGGGTGTGATGCTTTCACAGGCAAATATCGGTCTGGACATGACCCTCGGAATGTATAATTTCGATATCACAAGAAAAACCCTTCATGTGCTTCCTCCGCACCACACTTTCGGCTCTACAGTCAATTATGTGGGACATCTCTCACAAGGCTGCGAGGTCTATATTTCCAGCGGACTGAAGCACGTCAGCGATGAGATCAGAGAGCAGCAGCCTACTCACCTGATCCTTGTTCCAGCATTCCTTGAGGTCATGAACAGAAAGATATGGACTACAGCTCGCAAGACCGGTAAGGAGGGACTTCTTAAAATGATGATGAAGGTCAGCGATGCACTCAGAAAAGTCGGTATCGATCTCAGAAAGCAGCTTTTCTCAAGCGTACTCAGCGCATTCGGCGGCAAACTCGAACTTGTGATCTGCGGAGGTGCGAAACTCGACGAAGAAATCATCCGTACCTTCGATTCTCTCGGCATCACCATTCTCAACGGCTACGGCATCACCGAATGCTCGCCTCTTATTTCGGCCAATCGTAACAAATATCGCAAACCGGGCAGCGTCGGTACTCCGATTCTTGCCTGCCGCGTGAAAATCGACAATCCGGATGAAAACGGTGAAGGAGAGATCTGCGTAAAGGGACCGAATGTGATGCTCGGTTATTACAACAATCCTGAAGCTACTGCTGAGGTATTCGATAAGGATGGATTCTTCCACACTGGAGACTATGGAAAACTTGATGAGGAAGGCTGGATTTATATCACAGGTCGCAAGAAGAATCTGATCATCCTTTCAAATGGCAAGAATGTATATCCGGAAGAGATCGAGGCTGACCTTCAGAAGGTGAACGGAGTATGCGAGGTCGTGGTTTACGCAGGAGAAAGTAAGGTTCAGAAAGACAAGATCACCATAGTCGCTGAAATTTTCCCTGACGCTGACCTGCTCAAGGATATGGGCATAACCGATCCTCAGACTTATTTCGAGGATCAGGTAAAGCTTCTCAATGCCCGTATGCCTTCATATAAAGCAGTAAAGCGTGTGAAGCTCAGAGATGTGGAATTCCAGAAGAATACATCCCGTAAGATCACACGCTTCTCTATCGACAAGACTATCGACTAAATCAATAAGTCAGAGCAGTATCGTAATATGTCTCGAAGCAATGATAGCTCTCGAGCGGATCAGGCTGGCAGAATTGTACGCTCTCGAAGATCGACGGGTCAATCTCTTCTGCCGGCTTTTCAATTATAATGACCTCTGCGTCGATGTCTTCAAGGCGGATTCCAACCTTGCCGTCTGAGTACCTGTAATGCAATGTGCCGTCACCGATCTTGACAGATGTCTCCAATGAAGTGATCTCTGATGGAAGGTTCGGCTGGATGATGATCTGTCCGTTCAGCATGTCCGGACGGATACCGAGGAAATGCTGGTACCATACACGGAGATGTTCGGCATTGCTCCATGCCTGGAGGAAGGTGCCGGAGCGATTGACCCAGTTCTGACCTTCGCGTGGGTGTGCATCAGCATTTTCGCTGAGACTTCCGACTGCTCCTTCGTGGAGGGCCTGACGGTTCATATTCTTGAATAGCTTCCAGGCTTCTTCTTTCTGCCCGTATTCGATCATTCTCTGCATAGCCTCGCCATTGTTCCAGAGCCAGATGGTTCCGTTATGGTATGCGTCATCCTTATGATAATAGTGCCAGTTCTCGTGCTGAGGATGGAACTGAGGATCCCACTGTGCAAGCGATGCCACGCCCCATGGATAGACGAGTTCTTCCCATACTCTGCGGGTAACCCTCTGCTTGAAATCAGAATCGCTGATAAGCTCGAAGCAGTAGAGCTGGTTCGGACGGAACTGAAGGTCCGGAGTTCCGTCTGCGTTCAGATGGTCATATATCAATGTGTTTTCCTTGTCGCAGAACTCCTTCTCGAAATGGCTGGCCATAATCTGTGCGATTCCGCTCCACCCCTCGGCTGAACCGGTGTCGTCCATCATAGCCGCTATCTTGCTTCCCGCTACCAGCTGCTTGTACCAGAGAGCCTGGATGTCATTGGCCCTGTTGCCGCGAGGAGAGCCTGGTATTCCATTGCGTTTCACGTCCATCCAGGTGTCTGCATCTGCGTGTGTAAGGTAGCCGTGAAGGTCTGTGTAATTTGCGATTGATGCATTGATGCTCATCTTGATGGCAGGATAAAGCTCGCTCAGGAATTCTGTGTCACCAGAATATTCGGCCAGCTCAAGTGCCTGGATTACAAGTCGTGGAGTACCGTCTGTGGTGTTGTACAGGATACCTTCGAGATTAGCCCTGTTAGGAATGCGTCCGTAGGTCTCAGAAGCCGGATCGGTATCCTGAAGCTGCACGAAGTCCTTGAGAATCTGCTTTGCTACATCGAACTGACCGGTAACGAGGCAGGCTCCCGGCATGGAGATGAACATGTCGCGTCCCCAATACTCATTGAACCACGGCAGGCCGGCATAGATTCCGTTTCCTTGCTGCTCGGTGATGAGCTCGTCCATCGTGATGGTGATCCAGTCCAGAGCCCTGTCCAGTTCAGGAAGATTGGATTTTACAGGATTGTACTCGGTCACAAGTGAATTGATCCTGTCTTTTCTTGCCTTCATCAAAGCATCACCATTGGCGAGGAATTCAGACAGAAGCGAGCGACACTCCTCTTCTGATCCATATGTGAGCACGAAGCCTTTCGCTCCGTCACAGGCCAGCATTATGCGTTTGTCCGGTGCCTCGGCAGGTATGAAAAACTCATTGCCATCCGAAGTATAAGCATCTGCGATAAGCGAACGGTCCAGAGCCAATGAGGTCTCGGTTGCATCAGTCTCTATGCCAATATGTATGATCGGAAGGTCATCCACCATACGGAAGGTTTCCAGAGCATTGCTCCATTTTCGTTCCAATCTTTCAGGATATACAGTACATTCGGCTTTACTTCTGTCCAGGACAGCTCCGTCCACGGAGATCACATAGTCAGCCAGGATGCGCTTCTTGGCCATATTCCATCCCGAATACCATTGGAGTTCTTCCTGATGGGTATTGCCGTACCAGTATCCGGCCTTCTTGTCAGTATAGGAATATTCGCGGTTTTCGGAAGGTGTGACATCGATTCCAAGTTCGTCCGTCTTGTATGTCTGATCTTCCGTGCAAGAACAGGTAATCGCTGCGGCCATAGCCAGGATTGCAGTTTTATACAGTTTCATAAAAATGTTGGTTTATCAAGGCTAAGTTAAGTATATTAATTGTAATGAAGGCTCAACTTTCACGGAAATTGCTATTTTTGCTCCAAATAACACTGAAAATGGAAAACACGACAAGAAAATACCTTGAAGAAACCACTCAGTTTTCATCTGAGGATGCGAAATTCATGGAAATGGCTATCCGCCTTTCCGAGGAAAACATAGATACAGGAGGTGGCCCTTTCGGTGCCGTTATCGTACGCGATGGTGAAGTGATAGCCACCGGTGCGAACCGCGTCGTTCCGAATTCAGACCCAACTGCTCACGCTGAAGTGATGGCTATCCGTAACGCCTGTGCAAAGCTCGGCACTTTCCAGCTCACAGGATGTACGGTTTACAGCTCCTGTGAACCATGTCCTATGTGCCTCAGCGCCCTCTATTGGGCCGGAGTCAGCCGTATCTGCTACGGTAATACAAAGGACGACGCCAAGGCAATCGATTTCGATGATTCCTTCATCTATGACCAGCTGGAACTCAGTTACGATGAGCGTTCGGTAAAATGCGAACATTTCATGCGCTCTGATGCCCTGAGGGCCTTCCGTAAATGGGCTGAAAAGGAAGATAAAGTGGCTTATTGAAACAATTTATTGAATTTCAATACATTCGAGGCAAATCTTTCAGCCAGGCCGGCTGCTTTTTCGTGTGCTCCTGCCCTGAAATATGCCTCTATCATAAAGCGTACATACAGCTCGTTGTTGAATCTGTAAAGTGAAATATCCAGAGGAAATGATCCTCAGGCATATATTCCATGCACATATCCTGCATCCGGACAGCCATTTCATTATCGCCGATTGCATCAGTTTCAGGTTTTTCTTTGAAAGTCGCGTTTGTACTGCAAAATTCTTCCAAACAGATTGAACTTTTGTATTTTTGAAGTATGGAAATCAAACCTATTGCCCGCATACAGACCGAATTCCCGGAAAAATTCGGTGTACCACGCCAGAGCGGTCTTGCCAAAGGACTCAGAGGCAGAATCATATTCGAGCCTCAATACCGTAATCCAGATGCTCTCCGTGGTCTGGAAGGGTTTTCCCATATCTGGCTGATATGGGAGTTTTCAGCCAATCGTACCACCCGTGAATGGCAGCCTACAGTCAGACCTCCGCGTCTGGGCGGGAATATCCATCTGGGTGTATTTGCCACGCGCTCTCCTTTCAGACCTAATCCTCTGGGGCTTTCCTGCGTCGAGATCGACAGCATTGACCTTTTTACCGAGGACGGTCCTGTCATTACGGTCAAAGGAGCTGATCTGATGGACGGTACTCCGATTTATGACCTAAAGCCATATATAAGATATGCAGATTCCCGTCAGCAGGCTGTTTGTGGCTATGTAGATAGTCTCGAGGAACGCTCTCTTAAGGTCGTTTTCCCGTCGGAGCTTTCTGAAAAGATAGAGGATACATCAGTCATACCATCATTGGTAGAGACACTAAGACTGGATCCTCGCCCTTCATATCATGATGATCCTGAGAGAGTTTATGGACTTTCTTTTGCCGGGCTGAATGTGAAATTCCAAGTGAACGGGGCTGTGCTGACAGTAGTGGATGTCCAGCCTTTGTAAGATATTGTAAATTAATGTATATTTGCCGCCCCAAAAGACAGATTATGATAAAGACGTTAAGATCATCAATATTTGCAGGAGTAGCGATCGGAGCTGCCGGTTTCGGTTTTCTGGCTTCAGGCGTGCAGGCAGAGACATATGGCTCGCTTGTCGGAGCGGTACTCTTCTCCTTCGGACTTCTTTCAGTGGTTGGCTACAAGCTGAGACTCTATACTGGAACAGCGGGATTCATAAAGAAGAACGAGGTGGGCACCCTTTTCCTTATTCTTCTGGGGAATATCATAGGATGCTTCATCGCATCTCTTCTGGCTCGTGTCACTCCTATGGCCATTCAGGAGGCTGCTCAGAAGATACTTGAGCTCAGACTCCGTACCGGAGCCATCAGATGCGGCCTTCTCGGTATCGGATGCGGATTCATTATGACCACAGCAGTGCAGTTTGCCCGTCAGAAGCAGTATCTGCCCCTGCTTTTCGGTGTTCCGCTCTTCATTGTCTGCGGATTTACCCACTGTGTCGCCGATGCCTTCTACTATCTATGCGTGCCGTTAGATTTCTGGATGGCCAATGCCCTGGATATCCTGACAGTTTACATCTGCATCGTACTTGGAAACCTCATCGGCTGTAATCTTTACCGCATCGTCCTCTCCAAAGATCAATATGCTGACTAAGGTGAGACTAACTCCTTGTTTAGTAACTGTTTACGATAAATGCCTGCTGTAATCTGACAGCAGGCATTTATCGTAAATGTTTGAATGTTAGTGGTTTGCTTGCCACTTATTCTACGCGGAACCAGTCCATTGTTCTTCCGATAAGTCCCTTCTTGTCGAGTGAACCTCGTACCTTAAGGACCTTGCCCTCTACCTTCATAGAGCAGTTGTAAGTCTTTCCGTTACCCGGATCGTAGATCTTTCCTCCGCTGTACTCTCCGCCACTGGCCTTGAGTCCGCTGAGCATATTGAGACCGATGAGCTTGCGACTGCGGAGTGACTTGTCAGGATTATTCTTATCTACCGCAGGTGATCCGTCTGCTTCTGTAGGATTTGCCAGCCATACGATCTTTCCGTTGAATGAGTCTCCGCTCTTATATACCTCCACGATAGCAGTTCCATCCTCAAGTTTCCACTTTCCGATCACATCCTGTGCGAACGCCATACCCAGAGGCATAAGCATTAAAATAAAGGAAAAAATAATCTTTTTCATCTCAGTTTTGATTTTAGTTAACGGCACAAAGGTATCAATTTAACTGATATTAATCCTGCTTCGGGTGGTTCTTTGGAAAAGATTGTTATATTTGTAAGATATTTGTGGTGAAATCACTTATAATAACGCCAAAAACACAGACAATATATGGGAAAAGTAATTTTGACAGGTGATCGTCCGACCGGAAAACTTCATCTCGGACACTATGTGGGATCTCTCAAGAGAAGGGTAGAACTGCAGAACTCAGGAGAATATGAGAAGATTTTCATTATGATTGCCGACGCGCAGGCGCTTACCGACAATGCTGACAATCCTGAAAAGATCAGACAGAATATCATCGAAGTGGCACTGGATTATCTTTCTGCCGGACTCGATCCGGAGAAGGTTACGATCTTCATCCAGTCACAGGTGCCGGAGCTCTGCGAGCTGGCGTTCTATTATATGAACCTCGTTACAGTGCAGAGACTTCAGCGTAACCCTACCGTGAAGCAGGAAATCCAGATGAGAGGATTTTCAGAGGGAGATGATGATCAGAACAAGAAGGGAACTCCTGTAGGATTCTTCACATATCCTATCAGCCAGGCTTCGGATATCACAGCGTTCAGAGCTACTACCGTTCCTGTCGGTGTGGATCAGGCTCCGATGATCGAACAGACCCGTGAAATCGTCCATAAGTTCAATTCTGTCTATGGAGAGACACTTGTGATTCCGGAAATGGTTCTTCCTGAGAATGCTACATGCTGCCGTCTCCCTGGTACTGACGGAAAGGCTAAGATGAGCAAGTCTCTCGGGAACTGTATCTATCTTTCAGACACATCCAAGGAAATCAAGAAAAAGGTTAACAGCATGTTTACCGATCCTGAACATCTCCAGATCACCGATCCGGGACATGTAGAGGGCAATGTGGTGTTTACATATCTCGATGCATTCAGTACTCCTGAGCATTTTGCAAAGTATCTTCCTGAATATGCAAACCTTGACGAAATGAAGGATCATTATCGTCGCGGAGGACTTGGTGACGGTACATGCAAGAAATTCCTCTTCAATATCATGGAGGAGTTCCTCCAGCCGATGCGCGAGAAGAGAAAACACTACGAACAGAACATCCCTCAGGTATATGAGATCCTTCGCAAAGGTTCCGAAGCAGCACGTGCTGAGGCTGCCAGGACTCTTGCAGATGTGCGTAAGGCAATGAAGATCGACTACTTTGACGATGCCGACCTCATTGCAGAGCACACAAAGAAATATCAGGGATAATTATTGCTTGGGAACGACTGCGCAGAAAATCAGGTCTGCATCAGAATCGTTTATCAGGCTATGAGATCCTCCTTTAGGGCAGTACAGGCAGTCACCGGTCTGTACTGCTTTTTTTGTACCTTCCTCCAGCAGACTGCCGCGGCCTTCAAGGATGAATATCACTTCGCAGCTGTCGTCATGCGTGTGCAGACCGATTGATGCTCCTGGAACAAGTCTGGCTCTGGTCAGAATGCGGTTTGTTCCGTCGAAGTACATTCTTGCTTCGAGATGTTTTTCACCTCCTTTGAAATTCTCCAGATGAGAAATTTCTATGTCGTTTTCTTTGATGATCATATTGATGTATTTTGGAAGCAAATATAGCCAATCCCGTTCAAAAATGCTATCTTTGTAAGCCGGATGCAAGTACTTATCAGTAATTCTCAGGAAACAATGGAAAGAAACCAGAATATAGAAAAACGCATTCTCTGGGTGGCAGAGCGTCTTTTTCTCGAAAAAGGCTTCAATGGGACCTCCACTACCGAGATAGCCAAGAGTGTAGGATGCAATCAGACACTCATCCACTACTACTTTAGGACGAAGGAGAAACTCTTCTGGGATGTGTTCGCACCTAAAGTGGAGCAGGTCGTGGAGTATCTGGATGCTCCGCTGGATGATTCCATCGGCTTTATGGAAAGAATAGGTAATGTGGTGGATTTCTATTTCGGTATGCTCGAACTGGACGAGCGTCTTGCTCCTTTCATTGTCAATGAACTTATTATGAATCCGGGCCGTTGGGCAAAATTCCGTGACCGGTATCTGAGAAGCGAAAGCAGAAGCAGTGCCTTCGACCGTTTTGAAAATATGGTCGAGGAAGAAATCGCTTCAGGACATATCCGTAAGATAAAGGCGATCGATCTTCTCCTGAACATAATGTCCCTTACTATATCTGCCTTCATTGTGGCCCCTAAGGGGTTTGCTATCGGAGAATGTGATTCGGGACTCAGGAAATCCTATCTGGATGACAGGCGTGAAGATATAAAGAGTCTGATAGTAAATGGTATAAAGGCGTAAAATAAAGGGTCTCCGTTACGGAGACCCTTTTTAAGGATTATGAATCCTATCTTTCGTACTCGACTTTTGCACGAACTTCTGCAATGGTCTTTACGTATTCTATAACGTTGCCCCTCAAGGTGTCGGCCTTGTAAGCTGCGAGAGCTTCCCAGCTTTCAAAATCAGCAAGCATCACAGCGTCGTATGAAGTCTTACCTTCGTTACGGTTTACACCTACTTCGATGCTTTTAAGACCAGGCACGAGTCCCAGGAGGGACTCATATTTTTCCTTGACGTCTTCGGCGAGTTCTTTTGAAGTCTTGCCATCTGATGGCTTGAACTTCCACATTACACAATATCTTACCATATCTGCTAGTGTTTAGTGTTCATAATCGAGCACTAAATTAGACATTATCCGCGATATTACCAAAAGAAATCGTCTTAAATTTTCTTTTTTCTTCAAAGTTCGGAATTTCAGCTTTATTTTATTAAATTTGCTATTCTATATGGAAGCGGGCAATTCTCATAAAGGAAGGATAATAGCGAAGAACACCCTGATGCTCTATGTCAGGATGATCTTCCTTCTTCTTGTCGGTTTCTATACTTCCAGGGTCGTTCTTGATTCGCTCGGAGAGGACGATTACGGAATCTACGGAGTCGTAGGTGGCGTCGTGGCGATGTTCTCCATCATTTCCGGAGCCTTGAATTCCGCTGTTTCCAGATTTATAACCTTCGAGATGGGTAAGGGTGAAAAGGCCGACCTCAATAAAGTCTATTCCACATCAGTACTGATACAGATCGTCCTTGCCTTCGTCATCGTGGCGATATGCGAGCCGGTCGGAATCTGGTTCATCAGAAATGAAATGACAATTGCACCGGACAGGATACCTGCAGCATTATGGGTCCTTCAGTTCTCACTCCTTGCGTTTGTCGTAAATCTGATGAGTGTGCCCCAGATGGCATCCATCACTGCTCATGAAAAGATGTCTGCATATGCATATATCGGCATATTGGACGGACTTCTCAGACTTGGAGTAGCCTTGCTGATCGTTCATTCTCCGACGGACCGCCTGGTCTGGTATTCCGGCCTTATGGCTGTGGCGGTGATGATAGTCCGTATGACTTACGGAATCTATTGCAGGCGCCATTTTCCGGAATGCCGTTTCCGCTTGACCTTCGAAAAAGGGCTGATCAGAGAAATGTTCTCTTTCGCAGGTTGGAATTTCATAGGAGTTACATCCGGAGTGCTCAGGGATCAGGGAGGCAATATCCTGGTCAATGTATTCTTCACCACAGCTATGAATGCCGCCCGTGGAGTTGCTGTCCAGCTCAATGGTGCAGTCCAGGGTTTTGTAACCAATTTCATGACTGCTGTCAATCCTCAGATCACAAAGTCTTATGCATCAGGAGAGCGTGACTATATGCTTTCGCTTGTGAAGAAGTCTTCAAGGATGGCTTTCTTCCTGCTTTTCATCATAGCGCTTCCGATGCTTTTCAATACGGAATATCTTCTGGAAATCTGGCTGAAGGAAGTTCCAGACCAGTCTGCCGCATTCGTGCGTCTGTTTCTGATCTTTGCTCTTAGTGAATCATTGTCCAGCCCGCTGATTACGGCACAGCTGGCAACAGGAAATATCCGTAATTACCAGATAATAGTGGGAGGACTCCAGCTGTTTAATCTGCCGGTATCTTATGCTCTCTTGAAATATGGAGCGCCTGCACAGGCTACGGTAGCAGTCTCGATTGTCATATCGCAGATCTGCCTTGTAGCCCGTCTGATGCTGCTGCGGAAGATGGTGGGACTTTCTCCGAAGGAATTCTTTTCACAAGTTTATATAAAGGTATTGGCGGTTTCAGCTGCAGCTGTTCTTATCCCTTTGCTGCTCTCAGATGTGATGCCGGATGGGTTTGCCGGTTTCTGTCTGAGTGTGCTGCTTTGTATTGCTTGTGCAGGTATCTCAATACTTTATGTGGGATGTACCAGGGGTGAAAGAAAAGAAATGTTGTCAATGATATCAGGCAGGATAGGAAGATGATAAGGATCTCGGACAAGGCGAAATGCTGTGGCTGTACGGCCTGTATGAACATATGTCCCGTGCAATGCATCGTGATGCGCAGGGATAGGGAGGGTTTTGACTACCCTGTGGCCAATCCGGATATGTGCATATCCTGTGGGAAATGTGAGGATGTGTGCCCGATGTCTCATCCGGCAGATGCTGAAGGACCGTTGTCGACATTGGCGGCAAGAGCTCCGCAATTTATGGATGAAAGCTCTTCCGGAGGTGTGTTCCCGGTATTAGCGGAGAAGGTTATCGAGGACTCCGGAATCGTATATGGAGCGGTGATGAATCCGGATCTGACCGTTTCGCATACAGATGCCTGTGATATGCATGGTATTGAGCGTATGCGCGGTTCCAAGTATGTTCAGAGCGAACTTTATGCCTCTTTTGAGGATGTGAAATATGAGTTGGGAGAAGGCCGTAAGGTGATGTTTACCGGTACTCCTTGTCAGATCGCCGGTCTCAAATCCTATATTGGAAAGGATGAACCTGATCTTCTTCTGGTAGATTGTGCCTGCCATGGAGCTCCAGGTCCGGGACTTTGGGAGAAATATGTGAAAGCCCTTTCCGATAAGTACGGGATGCAGATAAAGGATATCCGTTTCAGAGGGAAAGGCAGAAGCTGGAGAAAATATGATTTTGTCATCAGTAATGAAGACAGAAGTGTGGTCACACCACATCAGAATGATCCGTATATGCTTCTGTTTCTGCAGGATATAACTCTCCGACCGTCGTGCTATCAGTGTCCGTTCCGAAAAGGAGGCAGCGGCAGTGACCTTACATTGGCGGATCTATGGAATGTCGCAGAGGCAGCTCCTGAAATGGATGATGATAAAGGCGTATCCTTGATATTGGTCAATACGCAGAAGGGTAAGGAGGCTGTCTTGTCCACCGGATTGGAATTGAAACCGATAGATCCTCAGCTCGCATTCAAGAGAAACGGAGCTTTTGCCCGGACTATGCAGATCCCTCAGAGAAGGGAGGAGCTTTTCCAAGGACTCCACTCGGCAAAGGACCTTATCAGATATATGAAGGGCTTTGTTGTAAGGGAGTCTCTGTTTAAAAAGATTTACAGAAGTCTTCATACGATGCTTTCGAAGATAAAAAGGAGGATTGTGAAATGAAAGTAGCGATAATAACATTGCCGCTTCATACCAATTATGGCGGTATCCTTCAGGCTTATGCATTGAAAAAGAGCATTGAAGCCTTGGGACACTCGGCTGAAGTCATTGACAGAAGGTGCAAGATGGTGCTGACTCCATCGTGGAAGATGCCTCTGGTCTATCTGAAGAGGGCATTGCTTAACTTGAAGCCGGGTGGCCCTGAGATATTCCGTGAGAGACGTATCCTCAGGGAATTTCCTATAGTGTCAGCTGAATTGTCCGGTTTTATCGCTGACGATATTTCTCCGCGTCTGATAGATTCCTATTCTGAAATCGGCTCTGAAGAATATGATGCCTTCGTGGTCGGAAGCGATCAGGTCTGGAGACCGAAATATTTCGGGAAGATCGAGGATGCATTTCTGGATTTTGCTTCATTATGGGATGTCAGAAGAGTAGCGTATGCCGCTTCTTTTGGAACGGATCATCTGGAATATGAGTACGAACAATTGTATAAATGTTCGTCACTTCTGGCCTCTTTCGATGCTGTGTCAGTGAGAGAGGCAAGTGCTGTGCAGATGTGTGACGAATGGTTTGACCGCGAAGATGCAGTTCATGTCCTGGATCCGGTGATGTTGTTGGATGCAGACCATTATGCTCATCTTGCCGGATTGTCTTCAGACCGTCCTTGCAAGGAGAAGATACTGTCATATGTCCTGGATGCGGATAAATCTAAGAAGTATATTCTGGAAAGAGTGGAGGCATGGCTCGGAGCAGAAAGCCATAATGCTTATGTTCCTGACCGTGACCGCAATATACCTCTTGAAAAGCGTGTGGTTCCTTCAATCCGGCAGTGGCTTTCATGCTTTGCCGATGCTGAGTTTGTGGTGACGGATTCTTTCCATGGATGTGTTCTTTCCGTACTTTTCCATAAGCCTTTCATCGCCCTTGCAAATCCCGGCAGAGGTATGTCGAGAATATTGTCACTTCTGGAGTCGCTGGGACTTGATGACAGGATAGTCCAAGGTCTCGATCCGGATGATGACGGAGAATATTATCTTTCGGGAATTGACTGGGACACAGTGGATGCACGTCTGTCCCAGATGAAGGACATGTCAATCGATTTTCTGAGAAATGCCTTGAAGTGATATGGATAAAGTTAAGATAAGCATAGTCATACCGGTCTATAATGCGGAAAAATATCTGGATGCCTGCCTCTCAAGCATCCTCGAGCAAGATATGCATTCCTATGAGGTGATACTCGTGGATGACGGAAGTACCGATTCCTCGCCGCTGATCTGTGAAAGATATTCGGCGACGGACTCCCGTTTCAGAACTGTGCATAAACCTAACGGAGGTGTCAGTTCTGCCCGAAATGCAGGAATATCTCTCGCACAGGGTGAATATGTGATGTTCGTGGATTCAGACGATTCACTTGTTCCTGATGCTCTCTCTGTCTTGTCCTCACTGACGGCAGAACGTCCGGATATTGTAGTCGGTGGCTTCAATATCTATCAAGGAGAAATTCCATACGGAACCATCATTCCATTCGATTCCGAATTCTTCCCGTCCGCAGGCATGACAGACTTCTTCGGTGCCACAATGCATCGCTGCGGAGAACTGTTCCGAGGTCCGTGGGCTAAGCTTTATCGCTCGTCTGTCATCAAGAAGCATTCATTGCGTTTCGATGAGAAGCTTTCTTACGCAGAAGACAAGCTCTTCGTATACCAATTCATGAATAAGGTTAATTCTGCTGCGGCCGTGGATGCTCCGGTATATGAGTATTTCAGACGCCCTGGTACTCTCAGCGGAGGAAAGACTACTGCCCGTCGTCTGGATCAGCTTCTGGATGTGGTTCCGTTGTATGCAGAGGCTTTCATCGCTCTGATGAATAAATATCCTTCCAGCAAGGCCCTGATGAAGGTCTTTCATAATGATATTGTCTGCTGCGATATAATGAGGATATTAAGGACATTCTTCAAGGTCAGGACTACCCGCATGACAGGAGATGTTCTTTCTGATCTTTATTCGTTGATTGACCATGATTCCCGTTTGCGCGTGTTCGAACGCCGTGTGCCGGGTCAGTTCATCAATACCATTCTTTACAAGTCGGGCAGTGTCCGCCTTGCCAGCTTTGTATATAAGTCTCTTTCATTGATCTTATCTTCTTTCTATGCTTAGGATTGCCGTCATATTCGAGAGTAGTCCGTTCGACAGAAAAGGACTTTTCAATGCCGTACATAATCGTATCAGGCATCTGCGCCAGACAGGGGAGTGTGAGGTCGACGCTTATTGTATTCATAGCCGCGACAATGCTTTTACCCGCAGGGTGAGACATAATCCTGAAGTTCCGTTTGTCGAAGATACGGTGGTGGATGATGTGAGATATCGTCTGTTATGGTATGACTTTTCCATCATTGACCATATCCTTGTCCATAAGCTTCACCGCAAGCCTCTGTTCTTTTCAAGCTTTATGTCCCGATGCGTGGATCTTCTCAAAGGTTACGACTGTATATCGGCCCATTCATTTACCGGTGCATTCATAGCATCCAAGGCTTCATCCAGATTCGGGATTCCTTATATCGTGACCTGGCACGGCTCTGAAATTCATACTCATCCTTGGCGTAATCAGATGATTCTCAGGGATACACGTTCCCTGATGGAAGGAGCTGCCTCCAATGTCTTTGTCAGCAATGCACTTCTGAAAGATTCTGACCGTATTACCTCATCAGTCAGGAAAGAGGTTCTGTACAATGGAGTATCTTCAGCCTTCACACGCTTCAGTGCAGAAATACGTGAGGGCCTTAGAACCAGATACGGAATCCCGGAGGGAGAAAAGGTCGTTGCATATGCCGGAAGCATTGTAGCGGTGAAGAATGTGATGCTGCTTCAGCCGATATTTCATTCCATTCAGGCAGGCTATGCTTCCCGCTTGAAGTTCTGGATGATAGGCGATGGAAAGCTGCGTTCGCAGGTCCAGCAGGCTATGACGGAGGACTCAAGCATAGATGTCCGTTTCTGGGGAAATATACCTGCAGAAGAAATGCCTTTGCTGCTCAATTGCGTGGATGTCTTGTTGCTTCCAAGTAAGAATGAAGGTCTGGGGATGATCTGTGCCGAAGCTATCCGTTGTGGCGCTTCAGTAGCAGGCTCGGACGCAGGAGGTATCTCCGAAGTGATAGGTCGTGAAAATGTAGTTCCTCTGGGGGATGGCTTTGTTGCCGGACTCTCTGATAAAGTAGTACAGATGCTGCATGAGCCTATGGAGCAGTCACTTCCGTCAGAACTCGACTGGACTTCCACTGCATCAAAGGAACTTTCTCTTATCAAGGAAATCCTATAATCTGAAGGATTTCGGTGGCCTTGCCACGAATCTCATAGTCTTTCCTGTCCAAGGATGGATGAAACTCAATACTTCTGCGTGCAGAGCCAGACGACCGATCGGATTGGTCTGGGCACCGTATTTCCTGTCGCCTGCTACCGGATGTCCGATCCACTGGCAGTGCGTACGGATCTGATTCTTCCTGCCTGTCTCCAATTGGAATTGAACCAGGGTATAAGGCATCTCCTCTATTTCCCTGTATCCCAGTCTTTTGCAATGTGTAGCTGCAAACTGCCAGTCTTTGCGCGGCGGCTTTTCCGGCGTGTCCTTAGGGCCAAGTTCGTAGCAATATACTTTAAGGGATTTCTTGCATTCGTACAGCCAGCTCTCGATCCATCCTTCCTCATCCTCAATCTCGCCCTCAAGTAGAGCTACATAGCCTCTTTCCTGTACGGCTTCCTCCCAATTGCTCTGCAAAGATATCTTGGTCTCCTCGTCTTTTGCGAAAACCAGCAGACCGGAAGTGTCTCTGTCAAGTCTATGGACGATGAATATCTTCCCGGCATAGTCAAAGACTCTGGCGTATGCAGTGTCCTCACCCTGCTTGCCTGTGGACATACTCAGCAGGCCGCTCGGCTTGTTCACGATGATCAGCCACTGATCCTCATATACGATCTCCAGATCGTCATTTCTTTTTCTTCCTTTTGCCATAGACTTCGTTTTCTGAAACTGAAAAATTATAAGTATGAAACTGCCCGATCCTCTTCTTTTCCCGATATCTTTCTTCAGATAGCCTTCAATCCTCCTCAAGAGTTAAGGCAGATCTGTACGAAAATACATCATGACACTTCAGATGATAAAGATCTGAACGGTTTCCGAACTGCAAAGTTAATAACAATTGTCATTCGCAGGGCCGTAGCGACGCGAGAATCTCTAAACTTTTGACTATATTTGCAAGTTACTAGAATGTAATCTTATGGATAAAGGACGTACGATATGGGACCCTCTGCGTAAGAAAGAGGTCGCACTCACTCCCGAAGAACAGGTGAGGCAATGGTGCATCCGTGTCCTTGCCGAGCAGATGCAGGTACCGATGCATATGATGATGAGCGAGGTGGGTTTCCGTCTTGCCGGAAAGCATCTGAGAGCCGATATCCTTGTCTATGACCGCAATGCCAGACCATTGATGGTCGTGGAATGCAAAAGACCGGAAGTTGCTCTGACACAGGAAGTTCTCGATCAGGCGATAAGATACAATCTAGTTCTGGAGGTAAAATATATGATTATAACAAACGGGACCAGGACATTCATCTGCCAAAGACGAGGCGATGGATTTGAATTCATCAATACGGTACCGGTATATAACGATATGCTATGTCATCAACAATAACACAAGGCTTTCTCGATCACAAGATCTTTTCAATAGTTTCTGAAGTCGCAGCAGAAATGGGCGTGCGTGCCTTCGTCATCGGAGGCTATGTCCGTGACTGCTTCCTCGGTCGTCCGAGCAAAGATATTGATATTGTTGTCGAAGGCAGCGGTATCGAACTTGCCCAGGCGGTAGGAGAGAAGGTGCGCAGCAACGTATCGGTATTCAAGAATTTCGGTACGGCGATGCTTCGTTACAAGGGCATCGAAGTCGAGTTTGTCGGAGCTCGCAAGGAATCATATCGTCGCGACTCCCGTAAGCCAATTGTTGAGGACGGTACATTGGAAGACGATCAGCTCAGAAGAGATTTTACCATCAATGCGATGGCATTCAGCCTCC
The DNA here is from genome assembly GCA_045614445.1 of Candidatus Cryptobacteroides sp. Taxonomy (GTDB): domain Bacteria; phylum Bacteroidota; class Bacteroidia; order Bacteroidales; family UBA932; genus Cryptobacteroides. The sequence goes on from JAZLCW010000083.1 coordinate 21,900, forward strand.
AGAAGGATGATTTCGGAGCATTGGTGGATCCGTTCGGCGGTATCCGCGATCTTGCGGCCGGCATCATCCGTACTCCGCTTGATCCGGACACGACTTATAGCGATGACCCGCTCAGAATGGTAAGGGCAATAAGATTCGCTACCAAGCTTTCCAATGAAAACCAGCAGTTCAATATAGTTCCTGAATCCCTTGAGTCTATACGCCGTAATCGTGAACGTATGGAGATCCTGTCAAAGGAGAGGATTGTGGAGGAACTAAACAAGATTCTCGTGACTCCGAAGCCTTCCATCGGTTTCCGTCTCCTTGACCAGACAGGACTTCTGGATTATGTGCTTCCGCAGCTGTCCAAGCTCAAAGGCGTGGAGAGTGTCGAAGGAAAGGGACATAAGGAGAATTTCTCACATACCCTCGAGGTCCTGGACAATGTCGCTGCACTTGAGATTCAGGCAATCGCTGAAGGTCGCCTGAAGGATTATATCTTTGAAGATGGAGTCGAGGTCGAGAAGGTGCGTACAGAGCCTAATGTATGGCTTCGCTGGGCCGCTCTGCTTCACGATATTGCAAAGCCGGCCACCAAGAGATATGATCAGACACTGGGATGGACTTTCCACGGTCATGAAGTACTGGGAGCCAGGTGGATTCCGAAGATTTTCCAGGGACTGAAGATGCCTCTGAACGAGAAGATGAAATTTGTTCAGAAACTTGTAGGTCTTCATCTGAGACCGATTGCCCTTGTTACTGAGGAAGTTACTGATTCTGCTGTCCGCAGACTTCTCTTCGATGCCGGCAATGATATCGATGACCTTATGCTTCTTTGCAATGCAGATATCACATCAAAGAATCCTCGAAAGGTGGCTCGTCTGCATGCCAATTTCGAACTGGTAAAGATCAAGCTCGTCGAGGTCGAAGCCAAGGATGCCATCAGAAATTTCAAGAATCCTATAACCGGAGATTATGTCATGGAACTCTTCGGTATAGAACCTTGCAATACCATCGGTCAGCTCAAGGAATATGTGAAGAATGCTATTCTCGACGGTCAGATCGAGAATACTTTCGAGGCTGCAGACGCCTTGATGCGTGAGAAGGCCGCTGAGCTCGGAATGTTCCCGGTTAAATGACTCTTATAGACAAATATCTCGGCTATATAACCAATATCCGCCGCTATTCCTCAAGGACAGTCAATATCTATAGTGATGTCCTGAAGAACTTTCTGCGTGTTATACATAAGGAGGAATCTGTAGATGATGCGGCCTTGATTGCGTCATTGAACCGCTCGGAGATAAGGCAATACGAAGTCGCACTTATGGAAGGAGGACTTTCTGCCAAGACTGTGAGCCTGCATCTTTCCACCCTCAGCAGTTTCTGCCGTTACCTGATGAAGGAAGGACAATTGAAATCGAATCCTGTCCGCATGGTTACAAAACCAAAGGTAGAGAAGCGTCTGCCGGTGTATTTCAGGAAGCAGGCGATGACGGAATATTTCAGCCGTATCTCAGAAAAAGATGATCAGCAGGAACTGGAGTACTTCAAGACAGACTGGGATACCAAGAGCGGTAAAAAGCTATATGAAGACCGTCTAGCCAGGCTGATAATCTCTCTTTTATATAATCTGGGCCTTCGTCGTGCAGAACTCATATCACTCACAATAGGAAGTATTGATTTTGGCAGAAATATTGTCAAAGTGACAGGTAAAGGCGATAAAATGCGAGAAATTCCGCTGATTGCTTCATTATGTAAAGAAATTTCCTTATATTTGGATGCAGTTGAGACGGTGTGCGGTGGGAAAAGGTCTTTGAAAGAGCCGCTTCTGATCACATATAAAGGTAGATCCCTTTATCCTGCGTATGTGGACAGGGTAGTGAAGAGCGAACTGAGTGATGTCAAGGGCATAACGGGAAGAAAGTCTCCGCACGTCCTCCGTCATTCTCTCGCCACTGAACTGCTGAACGAGGATACGAATATCAATTCCATAAAGGAACTGCTTGGTCACTCCTCATTGGCGGCAACTCAGGTTTATACCCACACGGATATCGCCCGGCTGAAGAATATTTATAAATCAGCCCACCCAAGGGCAAAAAACGGAGGTAAAAATGGAGATTAGAGTGCAGAGTCTCAAGTTCAATGCAGATCAGAAGCTGTTGGACTTTATTGACAAGAAATTCTCACGTATCGAGAAGTTCTACGATGCAGTAACAGGAGTGGATGTAGCGCTTTCATTGCTTCCAGACCACGAGAACAAATGTGTGAAAGTTCAGGTTGCTATTCCTGGCCGCACTATTGTGGTAGAGAAGAATGCAAAGACCTTCGAAGATGCAGTTGTTGACTGCGCAGACATTCTCAAGGAAAAACTTGTAAAGGAAAAGGAGAAAAGAGCAGAATAAAATTTAGGGTAATGTTGCCAAAAACAGTTGGTGACATTGGATAAAAAGAAAGGAAAATAGGTAGAACCGCCACACGTAGTTCGGACTATTTTCCTTTCTTTTTATTGTCCATGTTCCTAAAGTATAAATACCATTTGACATAGTTCTG
>JAZLCW010000084.1:0-20308 GCA_045614445.1 Candidatus Cryptobacteroides sp.
TGCAATAAACCCTGAAGGACGCTTCTCCATAGAGCATTATCGTATCGAAGATTTGATACAAACCCATGACGGTCATGAATACTGATGCAGCAAGAGCCAGAATTCCAAGTTCCTTGACCCATGCAGGGGCTTTCCATGCGGCAAAGAGCACAGCTATCAGCAAGACCGTAATGATGCTCATCAAGACAGGGCCACCGTTAACGAAATAGTCTGTAAGAGGAACATGAGGAGGTGGTGCCATCTCAACAGCACCGGACAGGTCACAAACCATAGTGTCGACTGTCTCTGAAATAATGTTTAACGGATACATGATTTTATGTTTTAGTGTTTGACAAAAATGACATTGGCAAAGGTATCATGAAGTCGCAAAAAGGCAAGTGCAATATCCCCCTGACCTCTTGCTATATCCCCTCAAACCCCATTTGCAGTCTATTCTAGTGCAGAATTCTTGATTATAATTTCTAAATTTGTGTTGTAATCAAAGAGAAAGATGAAGCATTTCTGCATAATGACATCCTATTGGATTCTTGCTGTTCTTGTAGTATCGTTGATGCTGATGGGACTGGATTATTCATTTGGTGATGCATTGTTTCTCGGTATCCTGCTTGTGCCAGGTTGTCTTGCCTGCAGATGGCTCATCCCTAAGATCAGATCAGACAAGAAGCATATAAGAGTAATAAATACTATATGCGTCATAGCCGCTATAATGTTTACAGATATCCTTCTTGTAATATGGTATCATCTTTTCAGGGTGAATAATGCAATGTGGCAGGCATCGGACGACCTCTCCCCCATGCTGTTGAATCCGATATTTCTTGGTATTATCATGGCTGTATTTGCATATTGTGACTACCTTTTGTCAGATTTTATCACATGTAAATATAAAGATGAAGACAGGAACATAACCTTTACATCTGATTATAAGAAGGTGACTCTCAAGGTAGCTGAAATAGCCTATATCGAATCCCGCGACACAGAGGTATGGATTCATACAGCTGAGGGTCGCAGTTTCCGCAACAAGACTCCGATCACCCAATGGCAGAATATCCTGGAAAGCGGCTTCATCAGAATTCACCGATCATACCTCGCCAATGGTTCATTCATAACATCATACGACAACGAATCCGTAACTGTGAATGAACAAAAACTCCCGATCTCAAGAAAGAACCGGGAGGAAGTCATCAGGATGATTAGTTTTGAATGTACTTATCTATAATGTCCCTCGTTTCCGGTATCGACGGACGTAGATGCTCTCCGAAATCCACTATTACTCCGTCCTTGTCGATCAGGATATAGAACGGAATTCCTGCGCCGAGGTGAAGGAGAGGATCGAGTCCTAATCTCTGCTCATCAGTCAGATGATATGTTTCAATGTCAAGCGAATTGAGTCCATCTGTTCCATGGTCGATATAGAAGTTCACGATACGTAAAGGCTTGCACTGATAGTCAGCTGCAAGTTCCTGAAGATATGGAAGCTCTTGCTTGGTGCCCGGACACCATGTTGCTCCGATGTTGACATAGACCACTTTATCTTCATTCTTTGCAATTATTGATCGAAGCAGAGCAAGGCCTTCATTTGGTTTGATATTAGCCATATTATCGGGATCATCACTATTAACATGACAGAAAAAAATGCCAGAGAGAACAGCGGATCAGCAAAATGGTTCACAGTATATCCATCATAATAGTTTTGTTCAATTTCCTTTATTTCGTCTAAACATCGTGATACTGAGTTGGAATGCACTAAAAACAGAGATTCCGATATAAGAGCTGCCCCAAAGTCAGTGTTTCTTGACAACTTTGGCGCAACATTTATAGCTCCATATTCTCTGTAAACAAATGATCCATAGTGAGAACCTTCTGAAAATCATCTGCATGATTTCCTTTTTTTAGCCCATATGTAGTAACCAAAACTGTCTGAACTGATTTCTTTGTTTTAGTTTCCGATACATAGTCATCTATCTTATTTATAAGAACTCTACTATCTTTCACGTCCTGCTTATAATCTGCTCTCGAATACTTCATCTCGCAAATATTGATTATGCCGTCCGCCCGCTCTATAATCATGTCAATTTGAGCACCCGGCACAGACTCTTTACTTCTCCATGAATAACACTTAGTCAGCATAGAGTCTAAATGCAAGGATTGGATAATCTGCCATATATGGCACATACAAACTCTTTCAAACGCAAGCCCATACCAAGTATTCTGAGGAGGAGTATTTATAGTATGTCTCCAATACGCCCTGTCTGTTATTTCGCTTTTACAGAAAGTAAGATAGAACAAAGTATAGAAGTCAACCAAACGATATATACCCGAATTTACCTTTCCACCATTGCTTTGATGCGAGACAAAATCACAAAGCACCAAATCTTCAAGACGTTCGGTCACGTTCTTGCCTGAAGACAGCTTCAGCTTTTTTAGAATTTCGTCTCGCGTCATACCCTCGCGACTTGTGGCAAGCGCTTTGATTATATCTAGGTATTGTTCGGGATTCTTATATAAGGAGGTATACAATCTGCGAAATTCTTTTCTCAACTCAGCATCCTGAGAGAAAAATAGGGCATCTATATTCTCTGCCGCACTTTTACTGAAATCCACCAATGAGAAATAATACGGTATGCCACCTAATGCCATATACATCTGAAGTATAGAAAGTCTATCCCACTTTCCTTTTCTTGCCTTCATGTATTTTTCTGTCTGGTAGAGGTCGAATGGACGAAGATGCATTTCATGGGTAACCCTATTGTGCAGGCCGCCTTTTGCATCAATTACATTGCGTATCATCCAAGCTGTAGCAGAACCGCATATCATCAAGAATATATTGTCATACCAAGAGGCCATTCTATTCCAGAAATCCGCAAACTCCTTAACAAATCCGGAATATTCTGTGTCGAAACACGGTAGCTCATCTATGAACACCACACATCTCTTCTTCCTCTTTTTCTTCTCCAGTATGGTTCCTAGAGCATTCAAGGCCTCCTTCCAATTCTTTGGCTTATTTCCAGCATATCCATGCTTTAGCAAAGCGTCGTAAAAAGCATCTTCTTGATCCGCCTTAGTTCCATCCAAAACCCCTGTGACATAAAAGTCAAACTTATCTTTGAAATAATACCTGACAAGGGAGGTCTTTCCAACACGCCTCCTTCCATAAAGGGCTACAAACTCGCTCTTGCCACTCTTATTATATTTGTCCAACAATTCAAGTTCCGACTCTCGTCCAATAATCTTATCCATAGAGTATTAGCATTTTTGCAAATATAGCAAATTAATTAAATTATGCCCCAAAGTTTCTATTTATTTACAACTTTGGGGCAACATTATATCAACAAAATTCTTTCCTCAGACCATAGAACCACCCTAAAATACCCACACGTTTTACTAATCCAACATATTCACTGCATTGGTCTTGATGTCTTTGTCAATCTCACGATAGCGGCTGAAGGCACGGCTGCCTTCGGCGTGTCCGGACATTGATGCGACGATGTTCGGGTCCTGTACCTGCTTGTAAAGATTGCCCACGAATGTTCTTCAGGCCATATGGCTGGATGCAATTGTATTGATAGGAACTTTTTCTTCCTTTTCAGTCAGAGGATTTAGATAAGTCACATTTCTTGCGATGCCCGCTCTCGTGAAGATCTCCTTGATAGCATCATTGTACTTTGGCTGAGTGATGCAGGGAAGAAGTTTTGGACCTTCATAATCCTTATACTTTTCAAGGATTGTTATGTGGTTATTGAGCTTAAAGCCGTGGAGTTTATCCCGGAATTCGTCAGCAAACTGAATTTCTACATATCTGCCGTAGATGAATATGTAAAGGCGCCTGAGGATAAACCTACTATAGGATTGTTGCTATGCCGGACAAAGAGTGACAAGAAAGCTCGTTTCGCCTTACGAGGTATAACACAACCGCTTGGCATAGCACAATACGAAACAGAAAAACTGTTTGAAGATGTGGCGTTTGCTCTGCCGCAGATTGAGGAAATAGAAAAACAAATGGAGGATGAATAATGAGACTCTGCGACATCATTGAAACATACATTTCAGGAGACTGGGGCAATGACGAACCTACAGAAGATGCGTCATGTCCGGTATCCTGCATCAGAGGAGCTGACATTGTTCCAATTTACAACTCAGAATATACCAATATTCCGCTCAGATACATTTCCGAGAAGTCACTCGCTAGCCGAGCTCTTCAGGAAGGTTATATTGTAATTGAGAAATCCGGATGTGCATTTTCCATTTAATCCAATCTCTTTTGAGCAACCTTCCAGGCTGTCGGTGAGAGTCCTGTATTCTTTTTGAAGAAACGACTGAAATAATAAGGATCATGAAAGCCTAGTTTCAGAGATATCTGGTTGATGTTCAAAGTTGTATCTCTGAGTAGGGTGACGGCAGCATCCACCTTTGCCTGTGAGAAGTATGCTAAAGGAGACATATTTGTTTCCTTCTGGAATTTTCTATGGAAATGAGACTCAGAACACCCTATATAATCTGCCATTTCTCTGACAGTGAGGTTTCGATCTATATTTTCCATGAGAAAATGGGTTATGCGGTTGAGAAAACTGATATTCTTGGACGGCGCTGACGGGTACTTAGCTTCGCGGAAGGAATCCACAAACAACAGTGTGGAAATAATCCTATAGAATCCGATGCATGCATATAACATACTGTCATGATCAGTCCTGCGTTCCATCAGATTCAGAAGTTCGTCGAACATCTTCATACGGTCAGAGATTCGAGTTTTTTCATCTACCGTCAGTGTCTGCGTACCTTTTATGCAGTCATATATAGATTTGGCTTTAGGGCCAATGAAATGGGCCCAATATATATGCCAAGGTTCTCCATCAGATGAGCCGTAGCTGTGCGGTATGCCAGCCGGAAGAATAAAATATTGTCCGGCCTTGATTTTATGCTTTATTCCACCGAAAGTGTACCATCCTCTTCCGTTTGTGCAATATATGAAGATATATTCGGCACGACCTCCTGGACGATCAATATAATGGCCGACAGCATTTGGGAAATGACCCATAGACTGAATTGTGATGCCGGGATTCAGCGGGTCATTGATGAGTGAGTCTATGAGATAGAACGGACAAGCTGTAATCCTCTCTCCAGTAAATCCTTGACGTATCTTAAGCATTGGTCGTTAATTTGTGGTCACGTCCAAAAATAATGATTCTTTAGAGATCAAACAAGAAAAAGAGCAGGATTGTCCATCATATTGGATAAATCCATCCAAAACACTAATACCCAAAACGAATACCTTTGCAAAAAATATTTTTATGAACTTAACTACCACAATTGAGAAAATTAAGGTGATAAATAGCCAATGCTATATCAAAATGAAAAGATTAGCCATTTTGGGAATATTCGCTTTAATGTGCAGTATGGTGTCAGGCCAACCGCTGGGTCATTGGCTTGAAGATGACAATGGCCTCCCAGCCTTCAGCTACGATGCAAGACTTCCTTATCATGTCACTCTTACCGATGGTAGTGAGCCCAAAATGAGGAATGACCCTTGGTTTCTGCTTGGAAATTATCGTATTACAGTCTTTGCCCATATTGACGGAACCTACGAGCTGATTACAGGAGAACGTTCATGGGCGAGAATGAATCAGGGGGAAAGGGTAAATTCTGGAGTTAATTCCAGCATATTGACTATAGATGGTAAGAAATATTCCCTTGTCGGTCCAGGATCATTAGCGGAAGACCCGTCAGTATGCAGCAGAGTATTCGGCTGCGGCTACGCCAAGTGGACATATAAAATCGGAACGGTAGAGGTAGAGAGGATTATGTATGTGTTGCCGTCAGAGACAATTGATGGCGGAGATTCTGCAGTGCAGATCTCTGTGAAAGTCACAAATAATGGACGTGAGGCCAAGATAACGCTCAATGAAGGTATCAAGGCTGGTTTCCAGCAGGCTCAGCATCAGAGATACAACAGCTGTCCTGTACGTTTCCAGATGACCCCGGTCAAGGATAACAATACAGCACGAATTGACTTTACGGCTGTTTCTGAGAACCCGATGAACATTCCTTCTAGGGAGCAGCTTTCAATGGTGGATGCATATGCCCCATCTCTTTATATTTATGCTGATGATACTTACGTGACTGAAGATGGTTCAATTTCAGCACTTCACTCATTAAAGTTAGGTCGGAATCGCTCTATAACTTTTCAAGCTACTGTGGGATGTATGTTCGATGCTGACGCCGCAAAGATCGGAGATGTTGCACTGCGCATGCTCGCCGGAGATCCATCCCAGTGGACTAAGGTCCTTCCGTCATTTCCTTCTGAGAAGGATAGCGAGCTGGCCAGAGAACTTATCTGGGATGCATATGTTCTAGAGGCGATGGCGACTTATAGCGAGTATTACAAGGAAACAAAGATTCCTCAGGGAACTGTATATGATTATTATTGGGGACAGCATGCAAGTGCCCGTGATCATTTTCAGCATGGTCTTGCTGCGGTCTATTACAACCCAGAACTTGCCCGCAGCATTCTTCGCTATATGGCAAAGAAGACTACAGAGTGGGGAGAAGTCCGCCTTATTGAGACCGGATACGGCAACGCTGACGCAAGCGTATACATAACTTCAGACCAGCAAATATTTTACTTTCTTCTCTTATCTGAATACCTTAGAGTTACAAAGGATTACGCTTTCCTTGATACCCAGATACAATATTATCCGAAGTCAAATACAGCAACCATGCTTGACGTGACTATCGCTTGTTTCGAGTATCTGAGACATTTTGTATCGACTGGTGCTCATGGTCTTGTACGTCTTCTTAATTCAGACTGGCTTGACAATGTGTATGGACTTTATGAAGTACGATATAACGAGGTTATCTACGGAAGTGAATCACATATGAATTCTGCTATGGTGATGGCTATCTTCCCTGACCTTGTACGTTCGCTCAAGCAGTATTCAGGCCCTCAGGAGAAACTTGCTTCTGAGCTTTCAGACGGAATGAAGATTTATTACGACAACATGTTCCGTGCATTTATGAACGACCTCGGGGATAGAACTTTCTCAAGACGTATGTATTATGGAAGCATGGTTGTTGGCGACGAAGATATGTGCCTTGAGCCGCAGGCTTATGCTTTGATGGCAGAAGATTTTCCTTTAGAACGCAAGAAAGTCCTTTATGCCGAAATGCAGAAACGCCTTTATGAAGGTGAAGCTCTTGGAGCGGCTCAATGTGAGAATCCTGTTGAGGGATATGAGATTCTTCCAGCAGGAGCAAGAGATAATGGAGGTTTCTGGTACTCGCTCAATGGTCCTGCAATCTGCGGAGTTGCGACTTTCGATAAGGAAGAAGCTATGAGACTTCTGAAGCAGATGACCTTCGCAAACTATGCCCGCTGTTTCCCTGATTACTGGACATCATGGTGGAGTGCTTCTGACAATGTAGTCCCAGCAATCGGTGGTCTTATCGAAGGACTTCCTGACCAGACGTGGGACTATTTCGAAATCCCGGTATATTGCGCCCACCCACATGCTTGGACATTATATTGCTATTACAGGATTAACGAATAATACAAATGAAGAAGACACTCATTGTCATATTGTTTCTCTTGCCTTTTGCGGTATGTTGCTGCAATTCGGCCAATGAAGAGATCAAGCATCCGTATGCAATTGCCATGTGGGATTTCTCATGGCTGGAAAGAAGGAGTGATGGCTCTGGATTTGAAGACTGGGATGCAGTTTTGGAAGGATTTGTAGAGAGGGGCTATGATGCAGTACGTATTGATGCCTATCCTCATCTTGTCGCTTCTGATCCTGATGCATACTGGACTTTAGAGCCAGTATGGAATACACAGGTATGGGGCTGGCCTGATACTATTACAGTACGCGTCCAGCCTGAATTAAATGAGTTTATTGCAGTATGTAAGAAACATGGAGTAAAGGTAGGACTCTCTTCATGGTATAGAAGAGATACTACTCACAGAGAAATGACAATCCGTACTCCGGAAGATATGGCAGACTGCTGGATCACTACCCTAAAGACTATCGAAGAGGCCGGTCTGATGGACAATATACTATTTGTAGATCTTTGTAATGAATGGCCTGGCGATACATGGGCTCCATACTTCCATGAACAGCACCCTGAGATATATTGGGGTAACTGGGAGGCACCGGCATCTATAAAATGGATGCAGGAGGCTATTGGTTGCATAAGAGAAAGCTATCCGGGCCTTCCTCTTCTGTTCTCGCTCGACTCTCAAGATATGGATAAGCTGGAAGCAGCTGATATGAGCTTTATGAACCTCTTTGAACATCATATCTGGATGGCTCAACAGAATGGTAATGAATTCAACAACAAGGTCGGTTATAATTTTGAAAAGTTCTCTCCAGCAGGTTACAACAATCTCGTTGCCAATGCGGAAAAGGAATATCGTTCAAACCCTCAATATTGGAACTCTCTGCTTGAAAGTCAGATTCTTAGAATGGCTGAGATCAGCCGTTACCACTCTATGCCTGTGATGACTACTGAATGCTGGGGGCTGATTGATTACAAAGATCTTGAAGGCCTGAACTGGGATTGGATCAAGGACCTGTGCGAACTAGGGGTCCGCACTTCTGCTTCAACAGGCAGATGGACAGGTATTGCTACAAGCAATTTCTGTGCACCTCAGTTCAAAGGTATGTGGGATGATATAGAGTGGCACCGTAAGATGACTACAATCATAAAATCCTCTGTGGTCGATGAAGATATACGTAAATATAAATTCTAATATAAATGGCTGGTTTTAATGTAGAAACTGTACAAAATGTGGAGCAGAGCAAGAAGATTCCTTCTGAGAAGACTTTACCACAGCAGCTCGAGATAATGGAGTGCTACACTGCTGTACACCGTTCAAACCTTGAAAACTCCCGTGAGAGAAGAGAGGTAGAGTGTCTTAAGGTCCTGTACCCTAAGATGTTCCGCAGCATTGAGGATGGAGACCTTATAGCAGGTAGACTGGACTTTCTTCCTATCGGCTTCGGTTGTGTGACATCCCTCGGAGGTGTAGGACATTATTGTGTATTCAGAAAGCTTCGTGAATTTCAGTCACAGCTTCCTGAGCAGGACCGCCCGAGAGTGGATGTTCTTTACACATATTGGCTTGACCACGATCTGAAGACAAGCTATAACCGTGAGATGATGACAGGTGATGAACTTGGAATGTTCATCGATACCAAGTATCCGATTATCGCCACAGCCCGTCTGTCCGGAATGATGTTGGATTACGGAAAACTGCTGGATCTGGGTGTTGACGGATTGAGAGCGTTGATAAATTCCCGCATCGAGCGTGCGCTTGCCTCGGGTGATCCGAATGCTGTGGAGTTCCTCTCTGCCGGTCTTGATTGTCTCGACATCTTCAACGTATCAGCTCTGCATCTGAAGGAGAATGCCTTAAGCCAGATGATCAGTGCATCTGAAGAAAGAAAAAAACAGCTCAAACGTATGGCTGACGACTTGGAACACATCAGGCACTCCAAACCAGACACCTTTCCACAAGCGCTACAGCTCTTCTGGCTGTATGCTCTTCTAGCAGGATGTATCAACTATGGACGTCTTGACGACCTCCTCGGGCCATATCTTGCAGCTGATATTGAAGCGGGACGAATGGATGAGCAAGAGGCTTATGATTACATCAAGTCGCTGTGGACCATGATCGAGAACCGTCGTACAACTGTCAATGGACGCGTAATCGTCGGAGGTCGAGGCCGAAAACACCCGAAAGAGGCAGATGTATTCCTGCATATTGCCATGAAGGTATGCCGTGATACCAAATACGTCGAGCCACAGTTTACCCTTCGCTTGGATGAGACGACGCCGGAATCAGTATGGGATGCGGCTATGGATGCCCTTGGAGCAGGAACGACCTATCCTACAATATACAACGACCAGGTCGAAGTACCGGCAATCTCGTACGGTATGCGCGTGGACGAAAAGACAGCCGAACAGTATGTGCCGTTCGGATGTACAGAATTTGTTATTGCCGGTCAGAGTACCGGCACACCGAACATTTGCATCAACCTGCTGAAGATTCTGACCATATATATGAACGGAGGTGTCGATCCGATGGACGGAGTACGCAAGGACGGTGGAGTTATAATACGTCCTCTGGAGGAATATGAAACTTTCGAGGAATTCTACCAAGGTTATAAGGACCTGCTCGACTGGTATATGGACCTTTCGATCAAGGCACAATACCGTTCGTATGAGGTCATGAACTCGCAGGTCAGTTTCTTGTTTGTCAGTCTTCTGATGGACGACTGCATTGAGCGTGGGCGTGCCCTTCTGGATGGAGGAGTGAGATACCTGGGAGGAACAAATGAAACTTATGGAAACATCAATGTTTCTGATTCTTTGGAGGCAGTGCGCGAACTCGTTTTTGAACAAAAGAAATATAGCCTTAGAGAGCTTTGCGAGGCATCTTTAGCAAACTTTGAAGGTTATGATGAGGTCAGAAAGGACTGTCTTGCTTGTGATAAGTACGGCAATGACCTGGACACTGCAGATGGTATGGCAAATGATCTTTATGAGTTTGTCTCTCAGGGGGTAAGAAATCGCGGTATAGCTGCCGGAATGCAGTATTTCATGATAGTGATCAGTAATAACCAGCTCAACACGGACTGGGGGCTTGAGACTGCAGCTTCTGTAGATGGTCGTCTTAAAGGCATGTATATGAATCCGGCAAACAATCCTCAGGGCGGAGCTAATGTTAGCGGCCCCACAGCCTTGCTGAACTCTCTCAGCAGATTCGATGCGAAGTATCATGCTGGATCTGTCCAGAATATCAAGTTCGGACGTTCACTTTTCAATAATAGACGAGAGATAATCAAAGCTCTGTTCCGTACATACTTCAAGAGAGGAGGATGCCATCTGATGGTGACTATTGTGGACCGCGGCGAACTGGAAGATGCAATGCTCCATCCTGAAAAATATCCTGACCTGATCGTGCGTGTGGCAGGTTTCAGCGCCAAGTTTGTGGAACTTCCTCGCTCCGTACAGGAAGAACTTATAAGTCGTGTATTGTATGATTGAAGCTAGAATATTCAACTTGGAGCGTTTTGCTCTCGATGATGGTCCTGGAATCAGAACTATCGTCTTTCTTCAAGGCTGTCCTCTGCATTGTCCTTGGTGTTCCAATCCGGAATCTCAGCCTTTTGGCGGAGGATATATGCGCAGTGTATCCGACATTATGGATGAGGTCGAGAGAGATAAGGGATATTATGATGCCTCGGGAGGAGGAGTGACTTTCTCAGGAGGAGAGTGTCTCGCCCAACCTCAAGCGCTGCTGGCGCTGGTAAAGGAAGCTAAGAGCAGAGGGATACAGACCGCTCTTGAAACTACTGTCTCTGCATCACAAGATACTATCCTTAAGCTACTGCCATATGTTGACTTATGGCTTATCGACATCAAACACACTGATGCAGAATCTCTTAAGAAGACCACTGGTCTCGACATTGAGTTCTATTCAAGAAATATAGACCTCATCGATCCTGAGAAGATAGTACTTCGTAGACCTTGTATACCGGGCTTCAATATGGAGACGAAACAATTTGAAGATGCCTTCAACTTCGCATTGAACAAGGGCATACGTCGTATGGACCTTATTCCTTTCCATACCCTCGGCGCGGAGAAATATCGTCGTATGGGAAAGGGATACCCATATGCAGGCGTACCGGCATTGGATAAGAAAGCCCTTGAACCATTCAAAGACCTCGGATTAACCAATGGAATTGATACTAGAATATTATGAGTAAACCTTATCACCTCGGATTAGACGTCGGCGGAACAAATCTGGCCGCTGCCGTTATTGACAATCAGTACAATATCCTATCCCGCGTATCTATCCCCGCGGGCGCAGGAAGAAGTATCGAAGAAATTACAGACGATATGGCGACAGTCAGCAGGATGGCAGTCGATAACGCCGGAGTTTCAATGAACGAAATCGCTGGCTGGGGCATCGGAATGCCAAGCTGCGTAAATTCCCACACTAACCTTCTTGTCCATGCCAACTGTTTCGGATGGCATAATGTACCTATTTATGACTATCTTCGTGGAAAGCTTCCGCTTGATGTGAAGATCGACAATGATGCAAATTGTGCTGCCCTTGGAGAAGCATTGGCAGGAGCAGCAAAGGGCCATTCGAACGTGCTTATGCTGACTCTCGGTACAGGCGTCGGAGGCGGTATCATCCTCGACGGAAAGATCTACGCCGGTGCTGACGGAATGGGTGCGGAACTTGGCCACTCGAAACTTATCTTCAATGGCGAGCAGTGTACATGCGGTCAGAAGGGCTGTCTCGAGGCATACTGTTCCGCTACAGCACTTTGCCGCGATGCTGCACGTGCAGGATTTGACGGTGATGCCAGAGCAATTTTTAATGCAGCCAAGGCAGGAGATTCTGTTGCAGTAAAGCTAGTAGATGATTATATTGCATATCTCGCAGCTGGTCTTTCTACATTCATCACTATCTTCAGACCTGAAATGATTATTCTTGGAGGCGGAGTTGCAGCAGCCGGAGACCGTCTTTTTGTACCGCTTCGTGAAAAGATGAAGGAGTGTACCTTCGGTGCAGAGGAAATCGGACTTCCTCCTGTTGTGCCTGCAGATCTTGGTAATGATGCCGGACTTGTAGGAGCAGCCTTTTTATTTTAAATGTTTGATTACTAATATTTATATTATGAAACAGGAACTTAAAGATGCTTTGAAGGGTGGACTTATCGTCTCATGCCAGGTACAGCCTGATGACCCGGTGTATTCAATTGATTTTGTTGTAAAGATGGCAAAAGCTGCCAAGTGGGGAGGAGCTGTAGGTCTGCGCGCAAACTCTCCAGACCAGATTGCTGCAATCAAGAAGGAAGTAGACCTTCCGCTGATCGGTCTATGGAAGATCTGGCACGACGACACTGACGTTTTCATCACCCCTACTCTTGAGGCAGCAAAGGCTGTATGGGAGGCTGGAGCAGATATCATAGCAATCGACTGTACTGATCAGATTACACACGAAGGACGCCCTGCATGGGAGCTTCTCCCTATCCTTAAGAAGGCAATCCCTGAGGCTCCGATATTTGCTGATGTATCAAACTATGATGAAGCTCTACGCGCAATTGAGCTTGGTGCTGATATCGTAGCTCCTACTTTATATGGGTACACAGAGGCAACAAAAGATATCTCAGAGCCGGATTTCCGCGAATTTGCAAGAATGTGTCGTGACTTCAAGGATAAGGCATGCGTCATGATGGAGGGACATATCTATACTCCTGAGGATGCCATGAAGGTTCTTTATCTCGGTGCGCACTCTGTCGTAGTAGGTAGCGCAATCACCCGCCCGCACTTGATCACTAAACGCTTTGTTGACCTTCTTGGTGGCTACCAGGACAACTGGAGAGAGGCTGAAAGAGCAAAACACTAAAATCATGAAAAGACTTCTTCTTATTATTACTGCAGCTGTTGTCAGCTATGCAGCTATGGCCCAGCCTCTCGGACATTGGCTGGATGATTACAACGGCCTTCCGGCTTTCAGCTATGATGGAAAACTTCCGTTCAGCGCAGTACTTTCGGATGGACGTCCTGTAAATGTAAGCGATAGCCCTTGGTTTCTTCTTGGAAACTACAGAGCTACCGTCTTTGTCCATGTGAACGGAGAATATGAACTTATTACCGGTGAACGTGCATGGGCCCGCATGAACCAGGGAAAGAGGATCGATAGTGGTGAGAATGCTGCGACCTTGACTGTCGGAAAGAAGACATACCGTCTTGCGGGTTCCGGTTCATTGGCTGAAGATCCTACGGTCTGTCAGCGCGTCTTCGGCTGCGGTTATGCTAGATGGACCTTCAATGTTGATGGATTGGAGATTATCCGTACCATGAGAATCAATCCTTCACTTGAGATAAATACGGGTGACGCCGCTATTCTTATTACTTTGGAGATCAAGAACTTGCGTAGCAGTACAGTGAAGGCTGTCTATGAGGAATCTGTTCTTGCCAACTATGTCCAGACCCAGTTCCAGAGAGGTGGTAATAAGGTTCAGTTCGATAGAACTATCTCAACAGCGCCGGGAGTAGCTGTAGCTGACTTCAAGGCATACTCGAATGATCCTTATAATATTCCTGCAAGAGAAGCTCGTTCAGATATTGACGCATATGCTCCTTCACTTTATCTCTGTGGTGATGCAGTTACTGCGACTGAAGATGGCAATTTGACGACGCGTGCAGAACTCGTTCTTAAGGCCGGAAAGACAGTTGCTGTAGAATCTGTTGTAGGTTGGATGCTTGATGCAACTTCTGAGCAGATTCTTGCTGCAGCATCTCGTGTCAAGGCTGGCAAGGATGCTGATTGGAAGAAAGTGCTCCCGTCATTCCCTGCAGAGACAGACGCTGAGTTTGCGCGTGAGCTGGTTTGGCATGCATATACCCTCGAGGCTATGGCAACTTATAGCGAGTATTATGGTGAAACTAAGATCCCTCAGGGAACAATTTATGACTATTATTGGGGACAGCATGCGAGTTCTCGTGACAATTACCAGCACGGTCTTGCTCCTATTTACTACAATCCTTCGCTTGCTGCAAGTATCCTTCGATACATGTCAGCACGTGTGACACCTTGGGGTGAAGTCAGACTTGTAGAATATGGAAACGGTACAGCTGACCATAGTTTCTATATAACATCAGACCAGCAGCTTTTCTTCTTCCAGATGCTTTCCGAGTATCTGCGCGTAACTGGTGATCTCGGCTTGCTTGATACAAAGGTACAGTTCTACCCTAAAGTAGGAGATGCAAGTATTCTGGATGTAGTCGAAGTCTGCTTTGACTATCTTCGTAGTTTTATCGGAAATGGAAGTCATGGACTCGTAAAGCTCCTTAATTCAGACTGGAATGACAATATCTATGTTCTGAATAAAGTCATTTACAACCATGTCATCGGTAGCGGAGAGTCTCATATGAACTCAGCAATGGTTCTAGCTGTCTTCCCGGAACTTATCCGCACTCTTCGTTCATATGACGGAGAGCAGCGTGTAAAGGCGCATCGTCTTGCTGAGGGAATGTCCATGTATTACGAAGCCCAATATACATCGTTTATGAAGGATCTCGGTGAGCGTACCTTCTCACGTCGAATGTATTTTGATGGAGAGTCGATCGGACACGACAACATGTGGCTCGAGCCTCAGGGATATCTTCTTCAGTGTGAAAGATTTCCTGTTGAGAGAAAGAAAATCCTTCTGGACGAAATGAAGAAACGAGTATACAATGGAGAGAGGATAGGAGCTCGACAGCAGGAAGCGCCAACAGGAAGTGGTCCGGGCCTTGAACCGGGTTCAAGAGAGAACGGAGGCGTATGGTGGGCCCTTAATGGTCCTGTCATCAGCGGAGTATCAACCTTTGATAAAGCAGAGGCAGAAAGATTGCTCAAAATGCTGTCTATGACCAACTTCTCAAAGCAGTTCCCTGAATTCTGGACTTCATGGTGGAGCGCGGCAGATAATTTCGAATCTTCTCTTATGGGAGAACAGGCAGGACTACCTGACCAGAGTTTTGATTATTGGGAGATTCCTGTATATTGCGCTCATCCGCATGCCTGGATTCTATACTGCTACTACAAACTACATGAATAAGGGAATGATATCCCATATAAAAAAGTGATCGGGACGCTAAAGCATCTCGATCACTTTTTCCATTCTGGTACCTCGTGAGCCTTTGATCAGGCAGGAGAAGCCAGTGAGTCGGTTATCTGAAAGCCATTGGGCCAGGTCTGCAGATGTATCAAAGACTGTCGCGGAATTGTCGGGCAGCTGGGCCAGCGCCTTGCGGAATTCAGCTCCCACGAAACATAGTGTCGTAAATCCGGACTCGAGGGCCATTGAAGCTATCCTGATATGTTCATTCAATGAATCATCTCCAAGCTCGAGCATATCACCAAGGAGGACTGCCTTCCGGTCTGCCTGAAGAACAGAGAAATTCTTAAGGGCGACCTCCATGCTGGAAGGATTTGCGTTATATGCATCCACGATGAGGGTATTGCGTTCGGTACGGACCATCTGGGAACGGTTGTTTGAAGGCACATAAGCAGCAATCGCAGCTGCAGCCTCATCAAAGGATATTCCGAACTGCGCTCCGACTGCTATGGCTGCCATCACATTGTCCGCATTATATGCACCGACCAGATTGGTTTCCACCACTTTGTTCTCAGCTGGGAAATTGATTCTGAGGAAAGGCTGCTGCGGTGAAGATGGAAGAACAGACGCACGCTGATATCCAAGTCCATACGGGATAAGAAGAGAATATGGTCTTTCCGGATCGCTCTGAAGATTCCTTTCCGATGCCATCTGGCACAGATGAGGATTATCTGCATTTATGAACACCTTATCAGAAGTCCTGCGAAGATAATCATAGAGTTCTCCCTTAGTCTTCTTCACTCCCTCAAAGCTACCGAATCCCAGCAGATGTGCCTTGCCGACATTAGTAACGAGTCCATAGTTAGGAAGGGCTATGTCCACCAGTTCCTTGATGTCTCCAGGATGGCTTGCCCCCATCTCGACTACAGCAAGCTCTGTTTCTGCATTTATTTTCAGAAGGGTGAGAGGCACGCCGATGCTGTTGTTCAGATTACCCTCAGTGGCTGTCACCTTATATTTCACAGAAAGGACCTCACGGATAAGTTCCTTAGTGGTCGTCTTGCCGTTGGTTCCTGTCAATGCGATAACAGTAAGGGGCTTACCATTTACGATGGTCATTGAACGATGCCATCTGGCGAGTTCCTGAAGGGTCTTCAACGTATCATCCACCTTTACCAGACGAGGATCGTCCGAAGCCCCTGCTGCAGAATCCTTATTGACCACAGCATATGCTGCACCGGCTTCAAGAGCCTTCAACGCATATTCATTACCATCGAAATTCTCACCTTTCAGGGCAAAGAACATTTCACCACCTTTGAGAGACCTGGTGTCAGTGGAAACACCGGAGCACTCCTTGAACTTCTTATATATTCCTATTACTTCCATATTATCTGCCTGTGCTTCCGAATCCTCCTTCTCCCCTCTCGGTCTCGTCAAGGACTTCTACCTGATCCCATTCTACCTTCTCATATCTCGCCACTACCATCTGAGCGATTCTCTCACCTGGATTCACAACGAAAGGCTCGTTGGAAAGATTCACGAGAATGACCTTGATCTCGCCACGGTAGTCCGCATCGATTGTTCCTGGAGAGTTGAGTACCGATATGCCGAATTTGGCAGCAAGGCCGCTACGTGGCCTTACCTGGGCCTCAGTGCCGTCCGGGAGGGCGATATAAAGGCCGGTAGGTACCATAGCTCTCTCGAGGGGATTCAATGTCATAGGCTCGGTGATATTGGCCTTGAGATCCATTCCTGCTGACTTTTCAGTAGCATAGGCAGGAGTCGGATATGCTGATTTGTTTACAATCTGTACTTTCATACTATCTGAATTTGAGTATCTCGCAAATTTACTACAAAAGGCACAGACCTGCAACTGCACCACCTGAAGTATTCGACCACTTAAGAGCAAACAGAAACAAGCCCGTGCCTCGCACGCGCCTTCCTGCGTTTTCCTGCTCATCATTAAAAGTGTCGAATTTCCGGTGGTGAAGACAGGAAGAAATATTGTATGTCGTTTTTTTCAAAACCTTGTTATGCAAATATAAGGAGATAATCTCAGAAAGCAATGAAAAGTCCGGATTTTCGACACAATAAACATGCAATACCCGTGTCTGCAAACTTTGACAATGCGTCAGAAACAACCACACTGATAATCAAGATATTACAAACAGTATAAAGGCAGAATGTCAAACTTTTTCCCTTGACTTCCGACTATCTTTATCATAACTTTGATAGACATGTCTTTTAATTATTAACCACAAAACACTTATCATTATGAAACGATTTTTTATCTTTGCAGCAATGCTGATGACACTGACAGCTTACGCCGGAACACTCAATGAAGACCCGCCTCTGATCAAGCCTGCAGCCGAACAGATTGTCCTTGTTCCTAAGGGAATGTACGACATTGACCGAAGTATCGCCACTTGCGGATATACCTTGCTCCAGGAAGCCATAGAGATTTCCTGCTTCGGAACAGGCAGCGCGACTGAATTCTTTCTGACCGACGATAATGGATGTGTATTGCAATATGTCGCAATTGATCCGGCCATCACACCTGTCATTACATTAGATAAGCCGGAAACACCTGGCACATACTATCTGGTTCTGAATTCCGAGAGATACTACGGTGAAGGAATCATAATGATAGAATAATAAAATGGCGCAGGATCCTCGGTACCAATAAAGTATTCGACCACTTGATGAGCAGACCAAGGTAACCCTGCGCCATATCTGATTCTATAGAACAAATTGCAAACCTGATGAGACTTGGCCTGAACCTTATTTTGGCGGTCTTATCCGTGCTGTACTGCTCATCCTGCACGAGAAGGACCGATCTGAATTTGCGAAAACTTGATGAAATGGAGTCTGTCCTGAATGAATCACCGGACAGTGTTCTCAGCATCCTGAATGCCATAGTTCCTACCGAGATCAAAGGCAAGAAGACAAAAGCACGCGTTGCTCTGCTGCATTCAATCGCATTGGACAAGATAGGGGTCGACATAAGAAATGACAGTCTCATATCCCCTGCACTGAAATACTATTCGTATAGAAGGCCCTCGCACCACAAGCTACAGACATTCTATTACACCGCCAGGGTGTATGAGAATAATGAAGACCACTCTGCGGCGATGGAATATCTGGCCAAGGCAGAAACTATGCTTGATAAAGCCAGGGACAGGAGCATTGCAGCATTGATATACGCCACAAAGGGAAGAATATACAATCGGATGTTCGACTATGATCAGGCAAGTCAGAATTTCAACAAAGCGGCCACTGAATACAGAGCGCTGAAGAATGAAAACAGATATATAGCGAACCGTCTCCGTGCGGCAGACTGCCTGCTTATGTACGGAGAAATGGATCAGGTATGCGGAATAATAGAGGAGATAGAAGCATTCAGGGATGACCTCAGTCAGAGCAATCTGAACAGGTTCTACCTTCTCAAGCTCCGGGAAAGCGAGATTCAGAATCCGGATATGACGGAAAACATTCTTGAGGATTATCTTGGATATATCACGGACAAAGCAGCTATAGATTGGCTTTATGCTGCCAGAATATATATCGGAAAGAAGAAAGTCAAGGAAGCCTATCTGGCTCTGGAAATGCACAGGCTGTATGATGGAATAAGTGCCGGATACCATTACTGGTTGGGCCAGGCCCTGGAGTCGGATTCAAGATATAAGGAAAGTCTGGAAGAATTCAAGAAATATGACCGCCTGAGCGGCAATATAGGAAAGGACATTCTGTCTCAGGACACCAGATTCGTAGAAGAACGGTTCAGACATCTGAGTCTCCTGGTAAAGGAAAAGAACCGCAGGAGTATTCTTTCATTGGTTGCCGCGATCGTCCTGCTGGGACTTATTCTTGCAATAGCAATCATCGTAAACATCCATAAAGAACTTAAAATCCGTAAATTTGAAGAAGATCGTCTGCAAAACATGATCGACGGTCTGATGCTGGAACGGGAAGAACTTGCATCACTCGAGGACAGGAATCAGGAGGGACGCAAGATCATCTCAGAAAGACTCCGCATCATAGACCAGTTTGTAATGAGCGATGCATTCAATGACAGCATATTCGGAGCCAAAGCATCAGAAACGCTTAAGGCTATCATCAGCGACAGGACTGAATTTGTCAGACAGAACCGTCTGATATTCAATCAGTCAGCCTCGACATTCATAAATCATCTTACAGAGAAGGGATTGACAGAAATTGAAATAGATCACTGCTGCCTCTACGCAATAGGAATGAACGGCAAGATGGTCACCACCTTCACCAATGCAAAACGTCACTACCATTTAGGCAGTGACGTCCGCAAAAAGCTTGGATTAAGCACCCACGATACCAATATCAGCATCTACATACGAAATCTTTATCATCAGATGCAAGGCTGATAAAGGACTGGAAACTTAGTCAATATTTGGCTCGTCCCAGACGATTGTCTCGACGCACTTGAGGCTCTGGTTCTGGTCTCCTACTGAAAGTGCGAATTCACCTGCTTCAAGAGTCCATTTTCCATAATAGTTGACAAACGCGAGATCCTTTGCAGAGACCTCAAGCTCGACAGTCTTTGTCTCACCCGGAGCAAGTTCCACCTTATCGAAGGCACGCAGACGACGCACATCCGGAGTAGAGCTTGCATAGATGTCACTTGAGAAGAGCAGCACGCTTTCCTTGCCCGGCCTGTC
>JAZLCW010000085.1:0-17109 GCA_045614445.1 Candidatus Cryptobacteroides sp.
CATCTCATAGCGTGGGTAGCTCTTTACTGTACCAGCTGCGATCTGACGGTTAAGGGCAGCATAAGCACCGAGAAGGAGCTGCTGACCGGTTTGTCCGCGGGCATAGAAGGTACGGCTAACCTGCGCACCTCCGAAAGAGCGGTTGGCGAGAAGTCCGCCGTATTCCCTTGCAAAAGGAACACCCTGTGCAACGCACTGGTCAATGATGTTGTTGCTGACCTCGGCAAGACGATATACGTTAGCCTCGCGTGCACGATAGTCTCCTCCCTTGATTGTGTCATAGAAGAGACGGTAGATCGAGTCGTTGTCGTTCTGGTAGTTCTTTGCTGCATTGATACCACCCTGTGCTGCGATAGAGTGAGCACGACGAGGTGAATCGCTGATGCAGAATACCTTCACGTTGTAGCCAAGCTCTCCGAGTGAAGCAGCTGCAGATGCTCCACCGAGACCTGTACCAACTACAATGACTTCCATTTTTCTTTTGTTGCCAGGGCTGACAACACGGATCTGAGATTTGTGCTTTGTCCATTTCTCGGCCAAAGGACCCTCAGGAATCTTAGAAATAAGTTTTTCGGCCATTTTTATAGTGTGTTTGTGAAATTTCGGCACGAAGCTACTCATTTTAATGGTATAAAACAATAACTACCTATCATAAATAATAGGTAGTCAATATATAGATTCTTTACTTACTATATGAACTCAGTGAAGGATCTCTAAAACAATGTAGGATCGTCAAGATTTATATTGCCTTTTTCCAGGCCGAGATGCCTGTACGCAAGTTCAGTCGCTTCCCTGCCTCGCGGGGTCCTCATTATGAAGCCTTCCTTGATAAGAAACGGTTCATAGACCTCTTCCAATGTACCCTGGTCCTCACCTACTGCTGTAGCAATTGTATTGGCTCCGACAGGACCTCCCTTGAACTTGGTAATGATAGTCTTAAGTATCTTATTGTCAATGGCATCCAGTCCTCTCTTGTCAATATTGAGAGCGTCAAGAGCATAACGGGCGATCTGCAGATCGACATTGCCGTTGCCCATGACCTGAGCGAAGTCGCGCACCCTTCGGAGGAGCGAATTGGCGATACGTGGAGTACCTCGGCTTCGGAGAGCTATTTCGTACGCCGCATCCTGGTCGATGCTGACCTTTAATATAGAGGCGCTTCTCTTTACAATATTGACCAGTGTCAGGGTATCGTAATATTCCATAGCGCAGGTAATGCCGAAACGTGCCCTCAGAGGCGAAGTAAGAAGACCGCTGCGTGTGGTAGCTCCTACAAGCGTGAAAGGATTCAGAGATATTCGTACAGAACGTGCTCCAGGTCCCTTGTCTATCATGATATCTATGACAAAATCCTCCATGGCGGAGTACAGATATTCCTCAACCACAGGAGAAAGTCTATGGATTTCATCAATAAAAAGCACATCTCCCTCTTCAAGTGAAGTCAGAAGTCCGGCCAGATCGCCGGGTTTGTCCAATATAGGTCCGGAAGTGACCTTCATATTCACTCCGAGCTCGTTCGCTATGATATGTGCAAGGGTGGTTTTTCCCAAGCCTGGAGGGCCATGAAACAGGACATGATCGAGAGACTCCCCTCTCATTTTGGCCGCTGCCACGAAGATTTTCAGGTTCGCCACGATCTTGTCCTGACCGGTAAAATCAGCCAGATCCTGGGGGCGGATTATTCCGTCCAATTCCTTATCTTTGCCCTCATTGATATTACGGGGATCGAAATCTGCCATCGCCAACAACAAAATTATTATATACAAATATAGATATATTTATTGATTTGATGATGTTTATTTTGTTGTTGAAATGTTAATAACCGTTTTATCTGACTGATGATCAAATAATTGTGACTGTATAATTGTGTTAGTAACCCTGATGTGAAGTTCTTGGGAAAATGTGGATTAATAATTTGGACTTTTGTAAATCCGGCCGTAATATACGGATAATCTTCATTTACTAATTTAGTTTTCAATCGTTTTTAACAGGGTTTTCAACGGGTTATCAACAGGTTTTGAGTATAAAATGTTAATAAGTTCAGAATCCGTAAACAGACTTGCGGAAAAAATTTCTTCCTCGGGTGAGGTGTTCTGCAGCGGGCTTTTTCTTTCTGCCCGATGGTTTGTCGTATCTCAGCTCGATCATGACGGCATCCAGCTTGTCGTCCTTCCTGACAAGGAGTCTGCAGAGTATTGTGCGGCCGATCTTTACAATCTTATCGAAGGTGACAATGTATTCTTCCTTCCGGATTCGGGAAAGAGTCTGGAGAAGAGTAATTACAAGTCTTCTCTCGGGGTTCAGAGAACTTCTGCGGTAGGACGTATCCTTGATCATAAGGAAGGGCAGCTTGTGATCGTATCCTATCCTTCTGCTCTCGAGGAGGGGATTCCTCAGGAAGACAAGATCAGACAGTCTGTAATGAGACTGAAGGTCGGAGATGAGATCAGTCATGAAGAAATCATACATTCTCTTTTTGATTCCGGTTTCCAGAGAGTTGATTTTGTGGGGGAGCCCGGACAGTTCGCTATAAGAGGAGCGATAGTGGACATATTTTCATATTCTTATAATGATCCGTTCAGAATCTCCTTCTTCGGTGATGAGATTGATACCATCAATGTGTTTGACTGCAACTCGCAGCTTTCAAAGGAGAATGTGGAACTGGCTGAGGTATATCCTGATATCGCCGCATCTGAAGAAGGGGAGTCTCTGATGCAGATTACTGATATGCTTCCTGAGGATACATTGGTCTGGCTGGATTCGTCGGATATGTATAAGAACAAGGACTTCTTCCTTGAGCTCGAACGCTTCAGAAGAGTGTATCTGGAACTTCCGCTTTCGCGTCAGAATGAAGATGCTGTAAAGTTTTCCATTGCTCCTCAGCCTGTGTTCAACAAGAATTTCGAACTTCTTACAGAAGACATAAGAAAGCGTCTTGAGGAAGGCTACAGAGTGCGTATATACGGTGAGAAGAAGTCTCAATTGGAGCGATTGCAGTCCATTCTGTCTCAGAACGGAGGTATTATGCCTGAGTTCGTGGCTGGTAAGAATATACACAATGGCTTTATCGATAATGAAAATAAAGTCTGTTGCTACAGTGATCATGAGATATTCGACCGTTTCCACCGCGTCAGCATCCGAAGAACCGTGGAGAAGAGTGAACAGCTTACTATCAATGACCTGACTTCATTTGCAATAGGGGATTATATTGTCCATATAGATTACGGAGTGGGTATCTTCGGAGGTCTTGTCAGAATGAAGGATGACAAGGGAAGAATGCACGAGGTGGTGAAGCTGATGTATAAGGATAATGATGTCGTTTTCGTTTCTGTTCACGCCTTGCATAAGATATCACGTTATAAATCGAAGGATTCGGAGCCTCCTAAAATTCATAAACTGGGATCCAAGGTATGGCAGAATCTTAAGGCCAGCACAAAATCCAAGGTCAAGGATATCGCCAAGGATCTGATTCAGCTCTATGCAAAGCGTAAAGGAGCCAAAGGATTTGCATTTTCACCTGATACTTATCTGCAGCAGGAACTCGAGTCTTCATTCATGTATGAGGATACTCCGGATCAGGAAAAGGCAGTACAGGCTGTCAAGAGGGATATGGAGGATGATTGTCCTATGGACAGACTTGTGTGTGGAGATGTCGGATTCGGAAAGACCGAGGTGGCTGTACGTGCGGCATTCAAAGCTGTCACCGACAGCAAGCAGGTGGCCGTACTCGTACCTACCACGATTCTTGCTCTTCAGCATTACAATACATTCAAAAACCGTCTGAAGGATTTTCCTTGCAATATAGATTATGTTAGCCGTCTGAGAACTGCCAAGGAAGTTTCTGATATACAGAAAAGACTTAAGGCTGGTACACTTGATATTGTCATAGGTACACATAAACTTATCGGAAAAGGCTTTGAATTCAAGGATCTTGGATTGCTTATAATCGATGAGGAACAGAAATTCGGAGTGACTGCCAAGGAAAGACTCCGACAGCTGAAGGCTTCAGTGGATACATTGACCCTTACTGCTACTCCTATTCCTCGAACCTTGCAATTCTCGCTTCTTGGTGCCAGAGACCTTTCTATCATCAGTACTCCTCCGCCTAACAGGATCCCTGTGCAGACGGAGATAATGCTTTTCGACTCAGATGAAATAAAGAAAATCATAAATTATGAGCTGAGCAGGGGAGGTCAGATATTCTTCCTTCATAACAGAGTGGAAGAACTCCAGTCCATCCATGACATTCTTCACAGACTCGTACCTGATATGAAGATATGTGTGGCGCACGGACAGATGGAAGCGAAGGTATTGGAAAACAAGATATTGGACTTTATGGCCGGTGATTATGATATGCTTCTGTGCACTACCATAATCGAGAACGGACTGGATGTTCCTAATGCCAATACCATTATCATCAATCAGGCACAGAACATCGGCCTCAGTGATCTTCATCAGCTCCGCGGACGTGTCGGACGATCGAACAGAAGAGCCTTCTGTTATCTTATCGTACCTCCGCTTCTTTCCATTACCGAGGATGCCCGTCGCAGACTGAAGGCAATCGAATCATTCTCCGACCTTGGAAGCGGATTCAATATTGCCATGCAGGACCTTGATATCCGAGGTGCCGGAAATCTTCTTGGTGCTGAGCAGAGCGGATTCATCACTGATATGGGATTCGAGACTTATCAGAAGATTCTGGCTGAAGCTATGGAGGAACTTGGAGTGGAGACAGGCATAATGACTAAAAGTTCCAATGACAGTTATGTTTCAGATTGTACCATCGAGACAGATCAGATTGCTCTCATTCCAGATACTTATATAGATGTTACTGCCGAGAAAATCAGAATATATAAGGAACTGGATTCTCTTACATCGGACAAGGATCTGGAAAATATGAGGAAAAGACTTGAAGACCGTTTCGGAAAGATGCCGGAGGAACTCGTCAGATTGTTCGATATCGTAAGGATCAGACAGTTGGGACTGAAACTCGGATTCGAGAAGATAATAATCAAGAATGGCGTGATCATAGCTTTCTTCATATCCAACCCTCTTTCTCAATATTACAGAAGCGACAGATTTGCCGGCATATTGGAAAAGGTCAGTCAGCATCCTAAGCTTTTCGAATTGAAGCAGAATGACAATAAACTGAGGGTTTTTGTCAGGAATGTGGACGGAATCGCCAAGGCATATGCAATTTTTAATAAATTGTCGTAAATTTGCGGCGCTCAAAAAATAATGTAAGTGGCTAATCTTATTGTAGATATAGGTAATACGGCTCTTAAGGCGGCCTGGGCTGACGGGATGACTCTCGGCAAGACTTTCAGATATCAGGGAGAGAGAATGCTTGATTTCATACTTTCTCTGACTGCAAAGGAAAAACCCGAACTCATCATGATGAGCAGCGTCAGGAATTTCTCTTCTCAGTCTTTGAAGATGCTTGAGAATGAATGTGGAAGACTTGTCGTTGTCAATGAGTCCGTCGTTTCTTCGTATGGCCTTCCTTCCTGGCTTACTCCTGACAGGGTGGCCTCTATCGTGGCTTCACGTTTCCTTTTTAAAAACAGAAACTGTACAATATTTGATTTCGGTACGTCACTTACAGTAGATTTCCTCGATTCAGATGGTAATTTTCTTGGAGGCAATATATCTTTAGGATGCCGTACAAGATTCAAGGCATTGAACAGATATTCGAGAACGCTGCCTCTTTTGGGAGCACCTGATGAAATTTCGGAAAGGGGCACGGATGTTGTAAGTGCTGTTTATTCGGGTGTAATTTCAGGTATGATATCTGAAATAGAGGGATATATGTCCAAATATCCTGAAAATATTACCGTTTTTACCGGTGGAGACGCAATTTATTTTGCAAAAAGAATGAAAAACTCCATCTTTGTAGTTTGTAATCTCGTACTTATGGGATTGGCTTTAATGGCTGTTGAATATGATAAGAAAGATTGAAAAGTTAATTATACTGGCAGTGTTTCTCGTCGTAAGTATTTGTGTGTCTGCACAGGATGGTACTTACGGTGCTTACTCTCCATATTCTGTATATGGTATAGGAGATATTTCGAAGGAGGGTACAGCGTACAACAAGAGCAAGGGAGGCACAGGAATAGCTACAAGAAACAGGAGATTCATAAATTATCTCAATCCTGCTGCAGTTACTGCAAGAGATTCTCTTTCGTTCATGGCTGATTTCGGTCTTGTGCAGAATAATACAGTATTTAAACAGGGAGATTTGAAGTCGGGACACAATACATTCAATATCTATGATTTCGTACTGAGTTTCCCTATCTACAGATCTTCTGCATTCATGGTGGGAATCACTCCTTACAGTGATGTAGGATATGATTTCTCGTCTATCGAGACTGATCCTGAAATTATAGGAAATACCGGAAACATCGCATATGATTCTTACGGAAACGGAAGTGTGTATCAGGCATTTTTCGGAGCAGGTGTAACATTCTGGAAGAAACTTTCACTCGGAGCTGAAGCTATATATTATTTTGGTAATCTGGACAAGATCACCAAAATGGATTATACAGACCAGTCTTACAGATCTCTTAACAGCGGTAGTGAGCTTACTGTAAGGGGAGTGACAGGTAAATTCGGTCTTCAGTATGAGCAGGAGCTTGGAGGTGATGTATCCATGACAATCGGTGCCACTTACAGGATGGGAACGAATATGAAAGGATATTCTACCAATTTCCGTTATGCTACCCAGTCAAGCGTTACAGACTCCCTCAGACATTCTGTAGATACTCTCGGAGCCAGAGGTATGAGATTCGGTAATGAAATTGGAGTCGGAATCGCAGTAAGCGGTGGAGAAAAATGGAGTGCTGAGTTCAATTATCTCAGATCGGACTGGAGAAAGTCGGGATTTGATTCTGCACCAGGATTTGCAGTTTCTGGAGGATCTGTATTTTCATCTACCATATCGCAGTCTTTCAGAGCCGGATTTGAAATCGTGCCGAACAGAAATGACATGAGGTCATATCTCAAGACCTGTTCTTATAGAGTCGGAGCATATTATGATCAGGCATATTATAAGCTTGACGGCAATAATGTGAATTCGATAGGTATTACCTTCGGTATGACTCTGCCTGTGTTCCAGTTGTATAACGGTATAAGTCTCGGAGTGGACATCGGACAGAGATCAAGTAACAGAAACAATATGATCCGTGAGAGATATGCTACCTTCTTCATAGGATTCAACATACATGACCTGTGGTTCAGGAAGATACAGTATAACTAATTGAAAATAAATAAAAACACATAATAATACTATGAAAAGAATTGTACTGCTGATTTCAGTAGCTGCTTTGGCTCTTATCGCAAGCAGCAAGGTTTCCGCTCAGGGTAAGTTCGGTCCTGACAGCGCGGAGTGTATCAAGTATCTGTCTTACTACACAGAGTACTACAAACAGAAGAATTATGATGCTGCTCTCCCAAGCTGGAGAAAGGCTTATAGTCTTTGTCCTCCTACAGCAAGATATTCTATGCTTTCTGACGGTACTACCCTTCTTCGCCGAGTTATCCAGGCTAACAGTAAGGATGCTGTGTATAGAATGAAGCTTGTTGACTCTCTCATGACTATCTACGACCAGAGAGTTGAGTTCTGGCCAAAATATGCCATAAGTTCATTGAACAACAAGGCTCTTGATATGTATAATTATATGAAGAATGATTCTGAGAAGCTTTATGCAGGTCTTACTCAGATCGTTAATCAGACAAAGGAGCAGACAAGAGCAAATATCTTCCTTTTCCAGCTTAACACTGCTGTAGATCTTTACAAGGAAGGTTCTCTTGATCCTGAGTCAGTAATCAACGTTTACGAGAATGCTGTCAAGTATCTCGGTATGATGACTCCTAAGAACGATACTGAAAAGAGAAGCATCGAGAAGACTATCGAGGATGTGGAGACTCTCTTTATCACAAGCCAGGTAGCAAGCTGCGACAACCTCATCGCTCTCTTCGGTCCAAGATATGAGGCTGATCCTGAGAATCTCGATCTTGCAAAGAATATTGTAAGAATGATGGGTATGACTGAGGGATGTACAGATAACGATCTCTTCCTCAAGTCCGTTACTACAATGCATAAGATGGAGCCTTCATATACTTCTGCATATTATCTTTACAAGCTTTATGCTGGAAGAGGAGATGTTGACAATGCAGTATTGTATATGAACGAGGCTATCAAGGCTGAGGAGTCTGATGCAGTTGCTGATGGTGGTTACTACTATGAGCTTGCTGCATTCTGCTATAAGAACGGAAAGAATGCTATGGCATACGAGGCAGCTCAGAAGGTTGCTGATCTTGATCCTTCACTTGCAGGTAAGGCTTACATGCTTATCGGAACTATCTGGGGCAGCGTTGTATGTGGTGGAAACGACATCGAGCAGAGAGCTAAGTACTGGGTAGCTGTTGATTACATGAACAAGGCTAAGGCTGCTGACGAGACTCTTGCAGAGGATGCAACAGAGCATATCAGACAGTATGCTGCATACTATCCTCAGCCAGCAGGGGCGTTCATGTATGATATCACTAACGGTCAGTCATACACTGTATCTTGCGGTGGTATGAGAGCTGTTACTACTGTAAGAACTCAGAACTAAGGATATTGAAGAATATCATAAATATGATTAAGATGATTGCAACCGCTGCGGCGGTTGCTTTCGTCGTTTATTCTTGTAAAGGAAAACTGGCTGAAGCAGAACAGCTTGATCTGGCGGAAACTCCTGTCCAGATAGTCGATGATATGTTTATGCAGCAGACAGAGAACGGAATGGTGAAGATGAGGGCTGAGGCTCCGAGAATGGAGAAATACGAGAAGGATAGTCTGGATTATGAATTGTTTCCTGATGGCTTCTTTGTGTATGGATTCGACGAGTCTGGAAAGCTTGAGACAGAGATTGTGGCTGATAATGCCAGACATCAGAAATTCAAGGATGGAAGGGAAAGCTGGGAAGCCTTTGGAAATGTCGTTGTCAAGAATCTTATAAACCAGGAAGTTATGGAGACTGATACCCTGTACTGGGATCAGAAGAATGAAAAGATATATACCCACTGTTATGTGAGGATGTATTCTCCGGACGGCTTTATGCAAGGTTATGGAATGGAGTCGGACCAGAGAGCAAGAAGTACAATATTGTTCAAGCCATTCAATAATTATGCGATTGTGGTCAAGGATAGTACGCAGGTTTTGATTGATTCGGTCAATTTTATAGGCCCATTTCAAAAAAAATAGCGTCAGATTGAGATAAAATTGTTATCTTCGCACCCCAATATTGTATTTTAAACGATAATAATCTAAAACAATAAATAAAATGGCAGCACTTGAAACAATTCGTGTCAAGTTCGGAGTCGTGATAACAGTGCTTATTGCTGTGGCACTGTTGTCTTTCATTATTGACCCGAATACACTTCAGCAGGTAACATCTTCAATGTCATCTAAGTATGACGCTGGAGAAATCAATGGTAAATCTGTATCTTATGTAGATTACCAGACAGATGTAGAGAAATTCACTACAATCAACGAGATTATGACTGGCGCTTCAGCTAACACTGAGGAGCAGCAGGCTTCTATCAGAAATGCAGCTTGGCAGGCGCTTGTTGATAAGTATCTCGTGATCAAGAATGCTGAGAAGGCAGGTATCTTCGTTGGAAATGAAGAGATGAGTGATATCGTTGCAGGAAATATCGATTCACCTGTATTTTCTCAGAATCCTATGTTCCTCGATGCAAACGGTAACTTCTCTCCAGCAGCAGTAAGCGATTTCCTTGCATACAAGGATACTGACCAGTCTGGTCGTCTCCAGCTTTACTGGAATTATCTTATCGAGACAGCAAAGACTCAGGAGTATTATTCAAAGTATATGTCTCTCTTCACTCAGAGCAACTTCACTAACCCACTTATGCTTTCTGAGCTTGTAGCAGGTAACAACAATACTTTCGATGTAGAGTTCGTCATGCTTCCTTACGGATATGCAAAGGACACTACAGTGGTAGTTTCTGACAGCGAGATCAAGGCATATTACAATGCTCACAAGAAGTTCTATCGTCAGAATGCAAGCAGAGACATCGAGTATGTAGTATTCGAGGTTAAGCCATCTGCAGAGGATGTAGCTGCTGCTAATCAGGCTATGATCGATGTATATGACGACTTTGCAACTACTGACAACATGAAGGCATTCCTTCTTGCTAACTCTGACAGAACAATCGATAACCACTGGTATAAGGCTGGTGAGCTCAATACTGTAGCAAGCGCAGTGAACGAATATGTATTCTCTGACAATGCTTCTGTTTCTGAGGTTATCGCTAACGGAAATACTTTCTATGCTGTACGCGTTATGGAGTCAGCTATGGTTCCTGAGCAGGTTTATGTAAAGTATGCTGCTGCAAATTCAGAGGATGTAGCTGCTGCTCTTGCTGAGGCTGAGGCTCAGTGGATTCCACAGACTCCTGGTTTCGAGGATGTAATGACTGCAAAGAAGGGTACTCAGGTTACAGTTAACGGTCTCGTATTCGAGGTACTCGACACTAAGGACGAAGCTCCTATGAAGAGAGTGGCAATTCTTGAGAAGAAGGCTGTAGCAAGCGAGAAAACAAAGAGCGGATTCTATGCACAGGCTAATACATTCGCAACCAAGTCTGCTGGCAAGTATGCAAACTTCCAGAAGGCTCTCGAGGAGGAAGGTGTATATGCACATCCTGTTAACAAGATGGCTGAGGGTGCAAACCGTCTCGGTTCTATCGAGAATACAAGAGAGGTTACACGTTGGGCTTTCGAGGCTAAGGTAGGTGATGTTTCAAATATCATTACAGTTGACAACAACTACTTCATCGTAGCAGCTCTCAAGGGTATCCACAAGGAAGGTTACACTCCTGTAGAGGAGGTTTCAACTTCTATCAGCAATATTCTTTACACTGAGAAGCTCGGTGAGAAGAAGGCTGCTGAGGTTGCTGAGAAGATCGCAGGTCTTACTGATATGGAGGCAATAGCTCAGGCACTCGAGACAACTGTAAGCACTAAGGAAGGCGTTGCTTTCTCTGCAATGGGTGCTCAGGGTCTTGACCCGCTCTTCATCGGTGCAGCATCTGTAGCTGAGGATGGCAAGATCAATGGTCCTCTCGCAGGAAGCGTTGCAGTATATGTTTACAAGGTTACAGGCCGTGACACTGGTGCTTTCTTTACAGAGGATGACGCTAAGGCACAGGACGCTCAGATGAACCAGTACAATACTCAGATGGTTGTTCCGGTAATGATGGACGACGCAGAGGTTAAGGATAACAGAGCACGCTTCTATTAATAGATAGAAATACTTATACAATAATAAAGAGCAATTGATTCGTTCAGTTGCTCTTTTTTTATTTATATTTGAAGCTAGTATATTGGTTTTATTATGAAGAATATCTGGATAGTTGTTATAGGATTGATCCTTTCGTCGTGTATAAAGGAGAAGCAGGGAGAAGAACTGGTGGTAGGGGACAGACTGCCGGATTTCGAGGTGGTGATGAATGATGGAAGTATCATTGATGATGATATTCTCGCTGAGGGAATCTCGGTGGTGATGTTTTTTCACACATCTTGTCCTGATTGTCAGCAGGCTTTACCTCGTATGCAGCAGATATATGATGAATATGCCTCAAAAGGGATAATCTTTGCCCTTGTGAGCAGGGAAGAAAGTTCTATTGATATAGAGGATTATTTTAATAGAAAGGGGCTGAAATTGCCTTATTCTGCCCAGAGTGACAGAAGGGTGTATGAGAAATTCGCGCAGACCAGGATTCCGCGCATATATATGTGTGAAAAGGGCGGAATCATCAGGTATATATTTACCGACGATCCCGTCCCTTCATATGATCAGTTGAAAATTTCCCTTGAGGAGATTATACGTTGAAAAGGAAGTGCATGATGTCGCCGTCCTGAACGACATATTCCTTTCCTTCTACTCCGAGCTTACCAGCTGCTCTGCAGGCTGCCTCTGATTTCAATGTCACGAAGTCTTCGTATTTGATGACCTCTGCACGGATGAATCCCTTTTCAAAATCTGTATGGATCACTCCGGCTGCCTTAGGTGCCTTGTCTCCTACATTGATGGTCCATGCGCGGCATTCGTCTGCTCCAGCTGTGAAATATGTACGGAGATTCAGAAGAGAATATGCACTCTGGATAAGTCTTACTACTCCTGATTCCTCGAGTCCCATTTCTTCAAGGAACATCTGGCGCTCTTCATAGCTTTCAAGTTCAGCTATATCAGACTCGATCTTGGCAGCAATTACAAGGATTTCAGCATCTTCGTCCTTTACGGCTTCGCGAACCTGTTCTACGAACTGGTTTCCTGTCTTTGCTGATGCTTCATCCACATTGCAGACATACATTACAGGCTTGTTTGTAAGAAGGAAAAGTTCCTTTGCAAGCTGCTCTTCATCAGCATTTTCAGGTTTTACTGTACGGCATGACTTACCCTGCTCAAGTGCTGCCTTATATCTTGTAAGAAGATCGAAAAGTTTCTTTGCATTCTTGTCTCCACCTGTCTGTGCCTGCTTCTGCACCTTGGCAAGACGGTTTTCCACGGTTTCAAGGTCCTTGAGCTGAAGCTCCAGGTCGATTACTTCCTTATCGCGTACAGGATCCACTGTTCCATCCACATGAACGATGTTAGGATCGTCGAAGCAGCGGAGGACATGAAGGATAGCGTCTGTCTCTCTGATGTTTGCGAGGAACTGGTTTCCAAGTCCCTCTCCCTTGCTTGCTCCCTTCACAAGGCCTGCGATGTCCACAATTTCCACAGTGGCAGGAATCACTCTCTTAGGATTACAGAGGCTTTCAAGTACTTCCAGTCTCTTGTCCGGTACGATGGTCGAACCGATGTTAGGTTCAATTGTACAGAAAGGGAAGTTTGCGCTCTGGGCCTTTCCCGAGCTTACGCAGTTGAACAATGTTGATTTTCCTACATTAGGAAGTCCTACGATACCGCATTTAAGTGCCATATTCTTCTATTCTTTATTTCAATTTCAATTCAGGCGGCAAATTTACTCCAACTTTTTCTTTTTCTTTAATTTATTTATCTTTTTTAGGTCATATTTTTCTCTTTTTTATGCCCTTTTGAGGTTTTTTCCATCACCTTAGTCTGTACTATTGATTATTAATATGAAAAGCCTCTGTATTATATTGATTTTAATGCTGGATGTGCAGACTTATTGTGCGGCCGGGGATTCGTTGGTAGTGGTGTTCTGGAATATGGAGAATTTCTTTGATTATAAGGATGAGGGAGGGGGAGAGGCTGATAGGGAATTTTCTTCTGGAGGAAGCAGACGTTGGACCAGCAGTAGATTCTATGCCAAGTGCGATGCTGTGGCAAAGAGCTTCATGTGGATGGGAGACAGGTATGGCAGGATGCCGGATATGATAGGGCTTGCTGAAATAGAAAATAGGGGAGTGCTTATCAAACTACTGAAACACACTATATTACGTAAGTATGATTATAAGGTGATTCATTATGATTCCGGTGACAGGAGAGGGATCGATGTCGCTCTTTTGTATAGGGAATCCGTAATGAGTCCGGTCAATATCACATTGAAGACCCCTGAATATGATGGTCGGAAACTTTCCACGCGTGATATCCTGCACAGTCGTATGCTGCTTCGCGACGGTCGCAATATTGACTTTATCGTGAATCATCATCCTTCCAAATTCGGTGGGGAAGGTGCTTCGGAGGGAAGAAGGAATGCGGCTATGAAGGCTCTGAGGGAACTCTGCGATTCGATTGGAAGTGTCAATATCGTGGCAATGGGCGATTTCAATGATACCCCGGATGCTGTTGCATTTGAATTGATGGACGGTTGTCTTGTCAATGAGGCCATGGAACTGCATCGCAAAGGTGAGGGGACAATAAGATATGAAGGTAAATGGGAACTGATCGATATGTTCCTGACGGGTCCGGATATGGATGCTGAAATGGAAATCTGCAGAATGCCGTTCCATATTGTCCGGGAGAGAAAGCATCCTGGGGATAAACCTTTCAGGACTTATTCCGGACCGAGATATATAGGTGGAATAAGCGATCATTTTCCTATTGTCCTGAAAATCTTCCATTGAATATCTCATTGTTTTATTGCCGATTATCACTATATTTGAAAGATTTAATAAAGAATCTAACATAAGACAATTAATATGAAAACCAGAATTGCTGAAAAATTCCAGACTCTCTTTCTTACTGAGGGTGAGTTCTTTGCGTCTGCAGGACGAATCAATCTTATCGGTGAACATACCGATTATAACGGTGGATTCGTATTTCCGGGTGCTATTGACAAAGGTATGATCGCTGAAATAAAGCTCAACGGTATGGACAGAGTCCGTGCATTCGCACTTGATCTGGATGAATACTGTGAGTTCGGTCTTGAAGAGGAAAATCTTCCTGCACAGAGCTGGGCAAGATATATCTTCGGTGTATGCCGTGAGATTCAGAAAAGAGGTGGAAAGATAGGTGGTTTCGATACAGTATTTGCTGGTGATGTTCCTCTTGGAGCAGGAATGTCATCTTCAGCTGCCCTTGAGAGTACATTTGCCTTTGCACTCAACGAACTTTTCGGTCTCGGAATCGATAAATTCGAGCTTGCCCGCATAGGTCAGAGTACAGAGCATAACTATTGCGGAGTGAAGTGCGGTATCATGGACCAGTTCGCTTCAGTATTCGGCAAGGCGGGAAATCTTATGCGTCTTGACTGC
This sequence comes from Candidatus Cryptobacteroides sp., assembly GCA_045614445.1. Classification (GTDB taxonomy): domain Bacteria; phylum Bacteroidota; class Bacteroidia; order Bacteroidales; family UBA932; genus Cryptobacteroides. Next base: position 14,732 of record JAZLCW010000085.1, read on the forward strand.
CGTTCGATGGAGTTCGAGTACTTTCCGTTCGATCCTGAGCAGCATGGTTATAAACTTGTACTTCTGAATTCACTTGTAAAGCATGAGCTTGTAGGTTCACCTTATAATGACCGTCGTGCTTCATGCGAACGTGTAGCCAAGGTTCTCGGTCAGGAGTTCCTCCGCGGAGCTACAATGGAGCAGCTTGAGTCCGTGAAGGATCATATTTCTGAGGAAGACTATCTCCGTGCACGCTATGTCATCGGTGAGGAGCAGAGAGTTCTTGATGTCTGTGAGGCACTCGGAAAGGGTGATTATGAAACGGTGGGAGCACGCATGTATGAGACTCACTGGGGAATGTCAAAGGATTACGAGGTGTCTTGTGAGGAGCTCGATTTCCTTGCAACAGTGGCTCAGGAATGCGGCGTGACAGGTTCCCGCATCATGGGTGGCGGATTCGGAGGCTGTACCATCAACCTCGTCAAGGCTGAACTTTACGATGCATTCATCACCAAGGCAAAGGTTGCCTTTGCAGAGAAATACGGACATGAGCCGGTGGAGATTCCGGTTGTGATCAGCGACGGAGCGCGTAAGCTTGCATAATACATTCAGGTATAAATATAAGTGAGCACGAAAATCAGAAAATCGTGCTCATTTTTTATGTGTTTTGAGCATATTTAAGTCGATTTTGTGCGCGTTGTGATTATGTGATCTTAGAGGGTAGATGATAGTACTCGCTTTTTTTGTATCTTTATAGTCTGTACGAAAATCAAAGTTTGCGGTGTTATGGACAGCTTGTATGGAATACTCAATGCTTTAGGCATAAAGTGGACATATAACTATGCATCAGAGGTGATAAGGAACCAGGATAAGGTCAATACCTTGTGGGGAATCAAGAAGGTTCTGGAACACTATGGCGTAAAGGTCACTGGTGTTAAATCTGAGGGAAAGTCTCTCAGTGACATGCAATATCCTTTCGTGTGCCTGGGTTCTGAGGGCTTCGTGGCGATCACCAAGGAAATGGAGGATCCGAAGGCTTTTGAGAAGGATTGGAACGGATATGCCCTGCTTTGTGATGCTTCCCAGGCGAAGGAGCCTCATTATAAATGGCATAAGCTCAGGGACAAGGTTAGTGACAGTATCCCGAAGGTGCTTGTGGCAGTACTCGTTCTTACAGTGGCATTGTTCATATTCAAGCCATTCAGCATATGGAAGACTCTGCTTGTATTATTCAACTCCTTGGGACTTTATTTCAGTTACAGATCGGCTGTCAATGAATGCTCCGGCACCTGCAGTGTCGTGACGGAATCTCCTTCAAGCAAGATCATGGGATATAGCCTCAGCGTGATAGGTATCGCTTATTTCGGTATCTCTCTGATTCCGACCCTGTTCGTTCCATCATGGATGCCTGCATGGAACTGGATAGCAGCTGCGGCACTTATAATGCCGGTGTGGAGCATATCGCATCAGGCTTTTGTCCTGCATGCATGGTGCAGGAACTGCCTTATCGTGCAGTTGATGGTGGTGCTTTCGGCTTTGATAGTATTTATAAGGGGAGATTTCTCTATGGAGTCCCTTTCTGCACGATCATTGGTCGCATTGCCGACTCTATACCTTTTGTCAGCCTATCTGCTCAAGATGGCATTTGAGCTGTATAAGATAGTGAAGGATCCACCGATGGACAAGGCGATATTGAAGCTTATGCATGATCCTGCCGTGAGAAAGGAAATCCTGACAATGGGAGATTATGTGGATACGAGCGCGATACCTGATCTTTGGGTGGTCAATCCGGATGCGGAAAATGAGTTGTTCATGGCATTGAGCCTGAGCTGTGGTCATTGCAAGGAGGAATTCAGCAAGATTTATAGGGCATACAGCAGGGGAGAGCTGAAGGATTACCGTATCAAGCTGGTGATCAGTCAGAAACCGGAGGATAAGAAGGTGATAGATGTGCTTGCATCTGTGGCATTAAACGAAAATCCGGCCAAAGCATTTGAGCTTTTGGCCAGATGGTATGACGAGAGGAAGCATAAGGCATTCCTTAGTTCGGTGGGTCAGGGTCTGAAGATGGAGGGAGTCAGCGAAATCCTGGCTGATATGAGCAGCGTGGTAAGGCCGATGAATATAAAAGGGCTACCGTATATGCTGCTGAACGGTCATGAGATAGACAGGAGCATTTTCTGGGCAAAGATAGAATTGGAGAAATAGCTGACACTTCCTTCAGTTCGTCATCAGATAATGCTGTGGGTTAGATACCGATAATTGTCATTGATTATAGTTTCAATTTAAGGACGCCACGTTCACATTTGGAAGTGGATGAATTCCATCTGCAATTGGCTTTCTGAGAACAACTATCTTTGGTTTTATTACTGCTGCAAGTGTCATTGGAAGCGAATATC
>JAZLCW010000086.1:0-61316 GCA_045614445.1 Candidatus Cryptobacteroides sp.
TCCTTGGGATAATGCTGGATTGACACGATGTCAAAGTTATCAACGATGACACTCGGAAATATCGTCTCTAATAATGTCTTTGTTACCATACCACAAAGGTAACAAGACTAAATTTACCAACCTACTTTTTCAGTTGATCCCAAGTTCCTTAAGCATGTTCATCCAAGCCGATGAGCATGCTAATCCTTCTCATAGAGATTATAAGCCACTTCTTCCTGCTTATCGGCAGATCAGTTACACCCGATGAGCAGCTTTATCCTTCATATATGCTCATGGTGGCGATACCACCTGCTCATCGGCTTGGATGAAATCATCTGCGGTTTACACATAGTTTGATGAACGGTTTTCTAAAGCATCGTGACCAGCTGGATGTCTGCTTATTCACATGACGGTCAAACCTCGTAGCCATCATATGAAACGTCTGCCTCTATATGCGATATATGCCACATTGCTTCACATGATGGTCAACAAAAACTCCCATCTTGTGAGATTGGAATCAGGTTAATCAGCCAGCGTTGGTGCCTATGTGACGAAACTGCCTAAAAGATGCCTACGAGCGAGAAATCAGGGCAAACTCGCGCGGACTGTATGCAAATTATTCCAGAAAGCTCCGTGGTCGGCAAATACGCCCGCAGACCACTTCATCACGTGTGTACAAGCTCAGCCTGAAGGCTTGCATACGGGATACAAAGAAAGTGGTGCGAGCCTTCAAGACGAGCTAGCACAGCTGACTTTGAGCAGCTGGATAGTGCATTTGCATGCAGCATCAAATAGTCATATTGATACGGTTCGAAAGTACAAAATGAGCAGTTTTTGTGCTTTCAAACCGTATTTTCGTATCCCAAAGACATACAAAGGCAGTTTTATGCTTTAGGACTATCTTTATGCAGATATCTTCATTCCTTTCCCTCGTCGATATGACAATATCGTGTAATCACATATATTGTCCCATAAAAAAAGTTACAAAAACATAAGAAAAAGAAAAACTTTCCGGAGTTCGCCACATTTATCTGCATATGCAGACAGAATCCAATAGATTTGGTGCAAAAAAACGGCATGAAGATCAAGGATTTATGTGAAGACGAAAGGCCTCGGGAAAAGATGATCGGCAAAGGAGCAGCCGCCTTGAGCAATGCGGAACTGCTGGCGATATTGCTGCGTACCGGGACAGAAAAGATGAATGTGATCGATGTAGCAAGGGAAGTACTTAAAAGCGGAGACGGGAAATTGAACGAGATCGCGACAATGTCTGTGGACATGCTGTGCAGAGCAGACGGAATCGGGCCGAGCAAGGCAGTCACTGTGGCAGCAGCCTTCGAACTGGGAAGGCGATGCGCTGCCGAAACCGCAATAGACACCCGCACAGCGATTTCATCGCCCAAGACAGTATTCAGGATGATGCTGCCACTTCTCAGAGGGCTGGACCACGAAGAATGCTGGATACTGTTCCTGAACAGAGCCAATTTCCTGATATCGAAAGAAAGACTCAGCAGCGGAGGTCTGGATTCCACCACCCTTGACTGCAGACAGATATTGAAGAAGGCATTGGAAAAGAAAGCCTGCGGACTGATTGTGGTACATAACCATCCTTCCGGCAGTGCTTTACCTGGAACTGCTGACATCCAGTCCACCAGGCAGCTTGAAAGAGCTTTAAAAGCATGTGAGATCTCATTGCTGGATCATGTTGTCATTGCGCAGGACAGCTACTACAGCTTCGCAGACGAGGAATTGGTGAAATGCTGACAGGGAAAAATTTTGAGTTGTGGGCAAATAAAGATATATTTGTGTCTAAGAAATCAATTATCAAACAAATGAAAGTCATCAACCTTGGAGAGAAGAACACCGTTCTCAATAAATTCGTCGCACAGATGCGCGATAAGGGTGTACAGAAGGACAGTATGCGTTTCCGCAGAAACCTGGAAAGACTCGGCGAGATCTTCGCTTATGAAATCAGCCACTTCCTTGACTACAGCACTAAGGAAGTAGTGACACCTCTGGGTATCGCCAACGTGCCTACACCAGATAGCAAAGTGGTGGTTTCCACCATCTTACGTGCAGGGTTACCTCTACACCAGGGTATCCTCAACTATTTCGACGACGCTCAGAACGCTTTCGTTGCAGCATACAGAAAATACGACAAGGGAGAAGATTTCCACATCAATATCGAATACTGCAGCACTCCTGACCTTACCGGAAAGACATTGATTCTCGCAGATACGATGCTCGCTACAGGAGCTTCACTTGAAATCGCATACAAGAGACTCTGCGAAGAAGGACAGCCGGCTCACACTCATCTGGTATGCCCTATCGCCAGTGCCTATGCAGTGGAATATCTTCAGAAGCATCTTCCTGCTGAAGATGTGACTCTCTGGGTAGCCACCATCGACGAAGAGCTCACAAGTCACTCATACATTGTTCCTGGCCTCGGAGATGCCGGTGACCTCGCCTACGGAGTCAAAAAATAAAGGTTATCATTCAGAACCATAATAATCAGACAGTGTAATGGAGAGGACATGCCCCCCGGCTAGGGGGTGCCTCCTGAAAAGGAGGCGGGGGTCCTCGTAATTACACTGTCTGATTATTAAGATATTACTACAAACCAAGAATTACAATTCTTTTCTCAACCTTGCCTTAGGGATACCCAGCTGATCGCGATACTTCGCAATAGTACGGCGCGCCACCTTATATCCTTTCTCAGTCATCTTCTCTACTAGTTCGTCATCAGTAAGAGGCTTTCGCTTGTTCTCACCATCGACACATTCCTGAAGAGCCTTCTTGAGCTCACGGGTAGAAACCTCCTCTCCCTCCTGATTCTCAAGACCTTCCGAGAAGAAATACTTCAAAGAATAAATACCGAAATGTGTCTCGATGTACTTGCTGTTGACAACTCGTGAAATAGTAGATATATCGAAGCCTGTCTTTTCCGCTATATCCTTGAGCACCATCGGCTTGAGATTGGCCTCATCACCATCGATGAAATACTCATGCTGATAGTCCACGATTGCCTGCATTGTACTTGACAAAGTATTGTGACGCTGCTTGATTGCCTCTACAAACCATTTAGCCGAATCAAGTTTCTTCTTGACAAACGCAGCTGCTTCTTTCTTTTCCCTTTCGGAAGTATTGGCAGCCTCCATAAGAATGTCAGCATACTTCTTGTTGACCTTCAGTTCAGGAAGAGAGAAACGCGGCATCGACAGATGAAGCTTCCCATCCTTGTATTCCAGAACGAAATCCGGAACGATCTGCTGCGCCTGATCCGTATATGAATCATCGATCTGGCCTCCAGGTGACGGATTGAGCTTCAAGATCTTGGCTATGGCAGCCTTGAGTTCATCCTCCGATATATTCATTCGGGTCATTATCTTCTGATAGTGCTTGCTGGTGAAATCACTGAAATAATTAGTCAGGATCTTCACCGCATTCTGCACAGCAGGAGTCTTCTTGCATAATTTAATCTGAAGCAAAAGACATTCGCGCAGATCACGCGCTCCCACTCCGGCCGGTTCGAACTCCTGGATCACATTGAGCATCTCAAGCACTTCTTCTTCAGTGGTTTCGACATTGGCCCTGAACGAAAGATCATCCACAAGGCTTTCTATACTTCTGCGCAGATAGCCATCATCATCAAGACTTCCGATAATGAATGACGCCACGGCATACTGATGCTCGGTCAGATTCCTGTATCCAAGCTGCTCCTGAAGGCTCTGTGTAAAACTCTCCTTCACTGAGAAGGTACTGTACTGAGGGCGCTCGTCCTTGGAATAATTATCAGCCCTGAGTCTGTAACTAGGAATAGGATCATCATCCTTATACTCTGACAGCGAGACTTCTCTTGGAGCCTCATCTTCTTCCTTTTCACTGGAAATATCCTCATCCAGAACCGGATTCTCCTCCAGTTCCTTGCGTATCCTCTGCTCCAGTTCCTGCACAGGCAGTTCGATGAGCTTGATTGTCTGAATCTGCAGCGGAGAGAGTTTCTGCTGCTGTTTCAGTTCCAGTCCTTGCTTCAACATAACACTACTACTTTTTATTCAAGTTATACTTGTTATATAATACAACAAATCTTCACTTAATTCCCGACCGGTCTCAAAACCTTCACGGTATCCACCACCACTGCATTTTCAGTGTCCACTACAGGATACTCGATATTCTCCTTTACAACGAAAGCACTCGGAAAGTCACCCTTGATACGCGTCAGAAGGGCCATTGCCTCAGACTTTGTCCTGAAATCTCCCACTGTGACCTTGAAATAAGGATTGGCATATATACGGTAGGCCATAACATCAGGGAAAAGTCCGTTGAATTTCTTCAGAGTGTTCTCTGATTCTGTACGGGCAGTCTGCTTATTGTCAAAAAATATTCTTACGCGATAGCCTGCGATTGTCCTCTTCGAATTAGCTGAGATATGCTCCTTCATTGAAGAGAGGATATTGCCTGACTGATTCACATTGACATCTGTATCATCTCCCGCCTGAGCCGAAGGCATGAGAAGAAAAATATCCTTGCCTGCAAGAGTGGTATCGACAGCCGAAACCGGTCTGTAAACGACAGAATCCACAAGCTCGTATCCATCAGGGATGTTCTGAGCTGAAAGAGCCGGCGAAAAAACGCAGGCCAGAAAAGATATCAGGAGAATAATTGTTTTTTTCATTTTACGGAGTCTATTAGTTTCTTCAAAGGTAGATCATTGATTTTCATTGTCCTTGCCTTGCCTTTCTTGATCCGGACATCGGCTGAGACATCGACAGTCATCTTTTCCAGAGACTTCTTTTCAAGAAGCACACCCAGATCGAGGATACTCACGCCTTCAGCAAGACTGAGTTCGACGTCCAGACGGTATGTATCAGCTGTTTTTCCTTGTAAAGTGAACGGATCGACAGCCACCTTACCAAGAACCTTGCCAGAATGCTCGATTTCACCTGAAATTTCAGAGAGAGAGAGCTGGGAGCCAGGATTGTCCACTTCCACAAGCAGGGTCACAGTCGCTCCTCTGAATCCTCGCGGCGTGAAGTTCTCCAAAGCCACGGATTCCACTTCCAGATCCTTAAGTCTCTTTATATCAGCGCATCCTGCCAGCACAGACAAGGCTGCAAAGGCCAGGATCATTGATTTTATCTTCATATAGATTCATTTTACATCTTCGCAAAGATAACTATATTCGACGAAAAATCCTATCTTTGTAATCTATAGCAAAAGACACAGAGAATATGCGAAACATAAGACCGATAACAGATCCTTCAAAGCCGAAGGTATATATCGAGACATACGGATGTCAGATGAATGTGAACGACAGCGAGGTGATACTTTCCATCCTCCAGGAAGCCGGATACGTTCTTACAGAAGACATCGAGCAGGCTGATATCATCCTGGCCAACACCTGTTCCATCAGAGACAATGCGGAGCAGAGAATCTGGGGCCGTATCGACCAGTTCAAGATACAGAAGAAGAAAAGGGACAATGTCATTATCGGTATCGTAGGCTGTATGGCAGAAAGACTCAAGGACAAGCTTCTCGAAGCTGTAGACCTTGTGGCCGGTCCAGACTCATACAGGACACTTCCGGACCTTCTTTCAGCCATCAGACCTGACAAGCCTCAGATCAATGTATTGCTCTCACATGAAGAAACTTACGCAGAGATTTCTCCGGTCCGTCTGGACAAGAACGGAGTTTCTGCATTCATCTCGATAATGAGAGGCTGCAACAATGTATGTTCTTACTGCGTGGTACCTTATACCCGCGGAGCTGAGCGCAGCCGCGACCCTTATACCATCGTACGCGAAGCTGAGGAACTTTTCGAGAACGGCTACAAGGAGGTCACTTTGCTCGGCCAGAATGTGGATTCATATTTCTGGAAGGACAAGGACAATGCCGACAGAAATGTCAATTTCGCCCAGCTCCTGGAGATGGTGGCCAAGGTAAGTCCTGAACTGAGAGTCAGATTCTCGACATCACATCCTAAGGACATCAGCGATGAGGTCATCTATACAATGGCAATGTACGAGAACATCTGCAATTACATCCATCTCCCTGTACAATCCGGCAGCAGCATCATGCTGGAAAAGATGAGACGTAAATATGACCGTGAGTGGTACCTGGAAAGAGTACGCAAGATCAGAAGCGTGATTCCGGACTGCGGACTTTCCACTGATGTGATCGCAGGATTCTGCGGTGAAACCGAGCAAGACCACAAGGACACCCTCAGCCTTATGGAGGAAGTGGTATTCGACTCCGCATTCATGTTTGCATATTCAGAGCGCCCTGGCACTCTCGCTTCAAGGAAGTATCCTGACGATATACCGTACGAGCTCAAGACTCAGAGACTTAACGAGATCATCGCGCTTCAGGGAAGGATGAGTCTGAAGAGTAATGAAAAAGAGATCGGCAAAGTACTGAAGGTTCTCGTAGAAGGTCCGTCGAAGAAGAATCCTCAGGAACTCTGCGGAAGAGCAAGCAACAACAAGATGTGCGTATTCCCTTCACGCGGAGAGAAGGCCGGAGAATACTGCGAGGTCAAGGTGGCTTCCGTGACATCTGCGACCCTCGTCTGCACGAGACTCGACTAAGCAAAGACCAATAACCACATAATTTATGGAGAAGTACATTCTCGCCCTTGATCAGGGAACCAGCAGCTCAAGGGCAATAGTATTTGACAAATACGGTCAGACAAAGGCCGTATCACAGAAGGAGTTCACCCAGATATTCCCTAAACCGGGCTGGGTGGAGCATAACCCTATGGAAATCTGGTCATCGCAGGCTTCGGTCATCGCGGAGGCCATCACTTCCATTGATATCAATGGACTCAACATCGCAGCTATCGGTATCACCAACCAGCGTGAGACTACCATCGTATGGGATGCAGAGACCGGAGAACCGGTATATAATGCCATCGTATGGCAGGACAGACGTACATCAGAATTCTGCGACTGCCTGAAAAGAGACGGGCGCACCGACCTTATCAGAAGCAAGACAGGTCTGATCATCGACGCATACTTCAGTGCGACAAAGATTCTCTGGATACTTGAAAACGTGCCGGGAGCACGAAAGAGAGCAGATGAAGGAAAGCTCAGATTCGGTACAGTGGACACCTGGCTCATCTGGATGCTCACTCGTGGAGAAGTGCACGTGACTGACGTGACAAACGCCTCACGTACAATGCTTTTCAACATCCATACTCTCGAGTGGGACAAGGAACTGCTCACTCTTTTCGGCATTCCTGAATCAATGATGCCTGAGGTCAAGTCTTCAAGCGAGGTATATGGATACACCAAGACTACCCTCTTCGCTCACGAAGTTCCTATCGCAGGTATCGCAGGAGACCAGCAGGCCGCCCTCTTCGGACAGATGTGCACAGAACCGGGATCGGTGAAGAACACTTACGGCACTGGCTGCTTCATGCTTATGAACAGTGGCGAAAGACCGATAATGTCCTCAAACAACCTCCTCACGACAATCGCATGGAAGATCGGCGACACTGTCAATTATGCCCTCGAGGGAAGTATCTTCGTAGCAGGATCTGTGGTTCAGTGGCTCCGTGACGGTCTCGGAATCATCCGTTCTTCAGCAGAAGTGGAGGCTCTCGCGGCCAGCGTTCCAGACAATGGAGGAGTATATTTCGTACCTGCGCTCACTGGACTTGGAGCACCGCATTGGGATCAGTATGCAAAAGGCAGCATCTATGGCCTCAGCAGAGGATCCACAGCAGCCCACATCGCACGCGCCGCTCTCGAAGGAATCGCCTTCCAGACAATGGACATCGTCAATGCAATGCAGAGAGACGCTGGAGTAACCCTCAAGGAACTCAAGGTCGATGGCGGAGCATCAAGAAACAATCTCCTCATGCAGTTCCAGGCAGATATACTCGGGACTTCAGTCATCAGACCGATCGTTACCGAAACAACAGCCCTTGGTGCAGCATATCTTGCCGGACTTGCAGTCGGATACTGGGAAAGCATCGACCATATCAAGAGCCAGTGGGGCGTGGAAATGGAATTCAAGCCAGAAGCTTCGAAGGATACCGTAGCCGAGCTCAAGGCTGGCTGGGCAGATGCCATCAGCAGAACGTTAACCGGAAAATAACCAATCCTTATCCCAAGTTTGACAAGGGATACAAACACCTACAACTATGTTCGAAAAATATCTGTTCGAGTTCATCGGCACAATGGTGCTGATCCTCCTTGGCGACGGAGTGTGCGCCGCTACAAGTCTTAACAAAAGCAAGGCAAAAGGTGCCGGCTGGGTAGTAATCACAATGGGATGGGGATTCGCCGTAATGGTCGGAGTATTCATCTCCGGCTCTGTTTCAGGAGCACACCTCAACCCTGCAGTCAGCATCGGTTGCGCTCTTGCAGGAACAATGGCTTGGAGTGCTGTTCCGGGATATGTAATAGCTCAGATGCTCGGCGGTTTCACAGGAGCTGCCCTCGTATGGCTTTTCTACAAAGATCACTATGACGCAACAGAAGATCCTGATACAAAGCTCGGTACATTCTGCACGATGCCTGCAATCGAAGGCCACAAGGTCCGCAACTTCTTCTGCGAGGCCCTTGCCAGCTGGCTTCTCGTATTCGTGATCCTAGTATTCGGAGTGGATGCGAACATCGCACATCTTGATCCTGACGGACAGCACCTGCACATCGGTATGGGAGAGCTCGGAGCACTTCCTGTCACATTCCTCATCATGGCTATCGGTATGTCCCTTGGTGGAGCGACAGGTTATGCTATCAACCCTGCCCGTGACCTTGCACCTCGTATCGCTCACGCCGTACTCCCGATGAAGAACAAGAGAGACAGCGGTTGGGGATACAGCTGGGTACCTGTTGCCGGTCCAATCGTTGGAGCTGCTCTTGCCGCATTGACTTATATTGTACTTTATTAATGGACAAATACTTCGGAATAAGAGAAGACATCGTAAGATATGTCTTTGACGAAATAGTTTCCCGGTATGCTGGATTCGATCCAGCACACCGGGAAAATCATGCTTTGACGGTCATAGAGCAGGCAATGCACCTGCTGGATTCAAGGGCTGCCTGGCTGGAAGGGCAACCGGCAGAAACTGCATGCCAATGGTCTGAAGAGATTGACCGTGAAATACTTTTTGTAGCTGCCGCCTGCCATGACCTCGGGCTGGTGAACGGCCGCGAAAACCATCACACCGACTCCGGAATCATCATCCGCAGCGATGATCGTCTGAAGGAATGGTTCACCCTGCAGCAGATAGAAATCATAGCTCAGGCAGCCGAAGATCATCGTGCATCAGGCAAATCTGCCCCACGCAGCATTTACGGCAAGATCGTAGCTGAAGCAGACCGCGTGATCGACGGCGAAACGATTATCCTCCGCACTGTACAGTTCGGATTCACACACTATCCCGACCTCGGACGCGAAGGGCATATCGAAAGGGCTGTCGCTCACCTGAAAGAGAAATACGGACGCGGAGGCTATCTCAAGCTCTGGATCCCATGGAGTGACAACGCTGCACGCCTGAGTGCCTTGCAGGATACAATAGCAGATGACGAAGCTATCTGGAAACACGTTTCAGAAATTCTTGACAAGCAATAGACAGATTCTTCGCTACTATTCGAACAAACATCTTATCAAAATACAGCGGAAGGCATATCAGTGACATGCCACCCCCGGCTAGGGGGTGCCTCCTGTCAAGGAGGCGGGGGTCACAGATATGCCTGCCGCTGTATTTTAATCTGCTAATTATTCACCGGACGGAGAACGAAATTGAACTGATATGGCTGAGCCTTGACGCGATGCTGCTCGAGCGGCCATGCACCCCATGAGTTGATGCAGGCGAGTCCCTGTTGTGCGAGATCGAAATTGACCCATGTCTTGCCGTATGAGCGGTCGTTTTCATGTGCCTTTGCCTTGAGTTCGAGCGAGTGAGCCTGATTGTTGCCCATCTTCCTCACATCCATTTCCTCCCAGCTGAACGGAAGAACAGAAGCCGAGAACTTCATATCTGAGGTAATCTCGAAACCGGCTCCGTTGTCATCCAGAACCTTCATCCACTTGATCTGAGTCTTTGTACCTGACTCCTGCGGACGTACATAGCCATAGTGATACTGATCATTGACATGCTGGACATAATGTCCCATAAGGGCAGATGATGCACGGTCGATATAATTCTCGTGAGGTCCGAGACCGAAGAACTCGAATGTAGAGAAATTACCAGGCATTGCCATCTGCATTCCGAAGCGAGGCAGCATGAACGCCTCTGCAAGCTTGCCGGCATCAGTCATTTCCTCCTTGGCAGCGATCGTTCCGTCAGCATAGATATCATATACCATCTTGACCAAAGCGACCTCCCCTATCGGAGCATATTCCACATTCACCCTATAGCTGAAATCTGTCTTTTCCACATTGAATGAAGCCACCTTGAATTCAGCCGAACGCCAGAGATTCTGACGGCGGTCGAGTCCTGCTCCAAGGTCATTTTCTGTAACTGCCCTGCTGAAGCAAGGAGCAAGCGGAGTCTCCACAAGCGCCTTCTCGCCGAGGGTATAGCTTACGAGCGAGCCTGAAGCCGCATCGAAAACAGCCTTCCAAGGAGAGATTCTTCTGTTCTCCGCACCCTCAAAGTCCATCCAGCCTGAGAAGGTGTGAAGGTCCGACTCGTATCCATACTCAGGAATTCCTGAAGAATTTGCAAATACAGGGAGTGCTGCCTCATTGATAAGAATCTGATCATATGCTACTTCCGAACCAGCCTGAAGAAGGCCGTCAGCACGCTTGAGGACATAGTGCACATCCAGATAGACATCGCAAGAAGAAAGATCTGTCATACCTGCAGCTGCCTTGACAGCTTCTGCATCATAGCCGAGATCTACTGTCACTGTCTGCTGTGGACCGGCCTGGATCGCAGGAAGCACACCTGCAAGAACCTGAACACCATCCACGCTGACATTCCACTGGAGCATATATCTCGAAAGATCGATGAAGAAGTTCTCGTTATATACATTCACCTTTCCAGAAAGAGCCTCTTCTGCAGTAGCGGTTGTAAGGATAGACCTGTACTGATATGCCACCTCATATGCGTGAGGGTGGAGGGTACGGTCGGCTGCGATGATACCGTTGCAGCAGAATGAATTGTCCGAAGGATCGTAGTCATTGAAGTCACCGCCATAAACGAATATATGGTCAGTACCATATTTCTCCGCATCTGCAGGCCACCAGAGAGCCTGATCCACGAAGTCCCAGATGAATCCACCCTGATAAGAAGGATATTTGCGGACAAGATCCCAGTATTCCTTCAGGCCACCCATCGAGTTACCCATTGCATGAGCATACTCGCACTGGATGAGAGGGCGGGCCGGATTTGAAGCAGAATACTTTTCGCACCAGTTATGATCCCAATACATAGGACACATGATATCAGTGTTGGAAGCTCCCTCAGCACGTTCATACTGGACAGGACGGCTTGTATCCATTGACTTGATAAGATCGTATCCCTTAAAGAAGTTAGGACCGTTACCTGCCTCGTTACCCATACTCCAGATGATTACTGAAGGATGGTTGAAGTCTCTCTGAACAACTCTGCGGATACGCTCCAGATGAGCAAGTTCGAAAGCAGGATCATTAGCGAGGGATTCCTTTCCGTATCCCATACCGTGAGACTCGATGTTCGCCTCATCCACTACATAAAGTCCATAACGGTCACAGAGAGTGTACCACATAGGGTCATCCGGATAGTGACAGGTACGTACTGCATTGATATTAAGTCGCTTCATCATCTGGATATCCTGAATCATATCTGCTTCAGAAACCACATATCCCTTATAAGGATTCATCTCGTGCCTGTTTGCACCCTTGATGAGTACAGGCTGGCCGTTCACCAGAAGCTGACCGCCCTGGATAGCGACATCCCTGAATCCGAACTGCAGAGAAGCTGTTTCTGTCAGACCTTTGCCATCGAAAGAATCCGGATCATGTGTTCTGTCATAAGCAGCGACATTAAGAGTGTAAAGCCAAGGAGTTTCCGCGCTCCAAGGTCTCACATCTGCGATATTCGCAACATCTCCTGCCACATTGGAAATGACCGGAGTCTTGACCTTGAGGATCGTATTGCCATCAGGATCAACTATCTCATACATGACAGCCTTGACTCCGTCTGATACCTCGAAACGAAGTTCGGCCTTTCCGGAAGCTGATGCAAGAACCTTTATATCCTCGATTCTCTTCTTTTCACGAGAGTACACATATACATCACGAGAGATTCCTGACAGTCTCCAGAAGTCCTGGTCCTCCAGATAGGTACCGTCGCACCAGCGGAAAATCTCCAGAGCTATAAGGTTCTCACCGGTCTTGACAAACTTGGTGATATCGAACCGTGCCTCCAGCTTGCTGTCTTCACTGTATCCGACTTCCTTGCCATTGATCCATACACGCACATTCGATGTCGCAGAACCGATATGAAGGAAGATATCCTTTCCCTTCCATGTCTCATCGAGGGTGAATGTCTTTCTGTACTGGCCTACATAATTATGCCAGTCGGCAGGAATAGGAGGATTGTTCGCATAATGACCTCTCCAGGCGTAACCGACATTCAGATAGACAGGATCACCATAACCGTTAAGTTCCCACATTCCCGGAACTGGAATGGTATCCCAGCCACTGTCATCAAAGGCCAATGTATGGAAATCTGCAGGACGGGCATTCATATCCTCGTTCCAATTGAAGTTCCAGATACCGTTCAGCATAAGCTTGAGTCCGTCAGTCTCAAAATGAGAAGTCATCGGAATACGGTTTCTCTGAACCACCTGCGGATTCTGCCAGTCAGGTAGAACCTGCTCTTTCGTTGCTCCTGAAGCAACGGCAGCCACTCCCAGCGCCATAACGCAGAGAACAGCTGTCATCAATCTCTTCATAATAATTAAGGTATTAGTTAGTGTTTATCAGATTACTTCCAGGTCTGCAGACGGAATCCACCCCTGTCTTCCGTCTGCCAGCTCAATATTCTTCCAGGATCCTACCTCATCAAGAATCTTTACCTTGGTTCCCTCGTGAAGAATGAAAAGGTCTGTCGAAGCTTCGGCGGATGGTGAGCTTTTCACCGATGTCACAGGTCTCATGATAATGGCCTTATCGGCTCTCATGGCATCGTTTTTCTGCCATACTGAGAAAGTCAGCGACATAGCTGCTGCCAGAAGCATTACGATTCCGACAAAGAATCCGGTTCTTCTGCCACCGACAGAAGGAGACAATATGTACATCAATGCCATAGCCAATGTCAATGCCAGGAATATGATGAAGCATACTGCCCAGCCGTTGGAATCCATAATATAGCTGAAGTTACGGAACCAGGTCTTAAAGACAAATTCAGGCACAGCATCGATCCTGTCCTGGATACCATTGTTCAGAAGGGCAAGATTGAACCTTGCATCAGAATAAGAAGGATCCAGTTTCAATGCACGCTCATAATACAGGATGGCCTTGGCTGGATTTCCATCCTTGAAATATGCGTCACCCGTATTGCAATAAAGTGCAGCAGACTCCAGTCCCATTCCGGATATCATTTCATATCCCTTCACGGCATCTGTCCATCTGCCTTCCGCGTATGCCTGATTAGCTGTATTCCACAGAGAATCAGCATAATCGGTCTGCTGTGCATGCATGGCAGCCGGCCAGAGAAGAAGTATAAGGAGTGCCATCATTGCTCCCTTAGGAGCAGACTTTCCAGCTTTCATATCCGAATCAATTGAAGAAATCACATCCAGTGCCGCATCATAATGCGCTGCCATGGCATCGTGTCCCGCATCAGGAGCATAACGCGCAAATTCGCAGGCATCAAGAATACTGATGAATGTTTCAATATATTTATCAGCCACATTGCCTTCCTTGAGCGACTCGGTAATGCGCTCGCGTGAAAGCTCTGCCACCGGTATATTCAGCTTATCTGAAATAAAGCCAAGCAATGCCTTGTGAAGTTCCTCGTAGAAAGCGGTATAAAGATTCTGCTTGAGGAATGTACCGGCAAGATTGAGTCTCTTCAGAGCCATCTTGGTAGCCTTTCTGTTCCTTGTACCGACAACATCCGCCCTTCTCACTGCAATATGACGAAGAGCCGCCCAGCAGACCACTGCCACTGCCACAAGCAAGGCAATAAGCATCCAGAACAATCCAGATCCGAGCAGATAATCACCCTTAGGTGCAAGTCCAGGAGCCTTGGTGCTGATGAATCGTATGTCGCTGCCGAGATTACGCACATCCTTAGGTACAGATCCACCGCCTGCTATGGTCACAGCCTCAGTTTCATTGCCTCGCTCCACATATAGAGGAATAGCCGGAGTCTCCAATGTCACATACTGCTTCTTATTTACATCGTAATAAGAATACTTTATCGGTTCGATCACAAAATCTCCATGGCTGCGCGGAATGAAAGGATATTCGTACCTCTTGCTTCCCGAAAGACCTCCTGCATCGATCCTGTCTGAAACCTTAGTGTCATAGACTTCCATATCAGGAGGGAAGCTGACCTTCGGTGCCGAAAGCAGAGATACATTGCCGTTTCCTGAAACAGTCACGATCAGCGAAGCTGCTTCATGAGTCTTGAGTGTATCCTTGCTGACCTTGGCAGAAACAGTGAACTCTCCCACTCCACCAGAGAATGATGCCGGAGCACCTGACGGAAGTGGAGAGACATTGACTGTCAAGGACTTGGACGCAACTTTCTTTCTTATTGTCCTATAATCATCGAAGAAGCCGTCGAATATGCTTGCTCCTCCCGAAGACACACGTACATTGACAAGACATACAAGTTCTGCTGGATCTATCTTGATCTGTCCCTGCTGCTGAGGAATGAGGACGAATTTTCTAAGAAGGGCAGAATTATAGATCTGTCCGTTATATGTCTCGCGTGTGAATTCAATATTTGACGGGGCTTCGAGCTCCTGGCTCCAGAATCCGTTGAATGTAGGGAAGACAGCGCTCTCGAATCCTGCGACATTCACCCTCTGGTAAAGTTTGATTACAGCAGTAATAGGCTCACCTACGACCACATTACTCCTGCTCAGACTCATTGTCAGGAATATATCATCATCCTGAACAGCACCTGCCTGCGACTGTCTTGACTGCGAAGGCTGGGCTGAAGACTGTGACTGTCTTGAAGATGATCTTGCAGATCCTGAAGCTACGACTTCAATTGTCACCGGGTCGGAATGGATTTCCTGTCCCTTGACTTTTGCTACCGCCCTGGCAATAGTGAACTTTCCGGCCTTGACAGGACGAAGTACATATGAATATGTAGTCTGAACAGACTTGGTAGTCTTGCCGTTCACTATCTGGACGCTTGTAGAACGTCCCTGCTGAGGGCCCCAAAGAAGCTGGAAGTCATCTCCCGGTGACCAGGCGAAATCCGATGACTTGGCCTCCCCCTCTATGACGAATGTAACATTGAACTGCTCATCCTCAGCCACCACATTATGTACCTGCACCTGTATCTCTGTCTGAGCATAGGTGAGGACAGTGGCCAAGGCCATCACAATCATTGTAAATAATCTTTTCATATATATTACCAATTCTTATCCTTTTGTCTTGACTTCAGAGCAGCGGCCTTCTTCTTGTTCACCTTATCCTGAGTCCCCTTTTCCTTGGCCTGAATAGCCTGGAGCATCTGCTGCGCTGCCTGAGGAGTTATCTGAGCCTCCTGCTGCTGAGGCTGTCCCTCCTGATTCTGAGGCTTGTCCTTATTCTGGTCGTTCTGATTCTGATCCTGGTTATCTTGCTGATTATCCTTGTTCTGATCATTCTGCTGATCCTGGTCATTCTGATCTTTATCCTGGTTCTGATCCTGATTGTCCTTATTCTGGTCATTCTGATCCTGGTTGTTCTGATCATTGTTGTTCTGATCATTGTTGTTCTGATCGTTCTGCTGCTGATTCTGCTGGTTCTGCAGCATCTTTCTGGCGTAAATGAAATTCTCCTTGGCATTCAAATCCTCAGGTCTCAGAATCAAAGCCTCACCGAAGGCCTTCACAGCCGCCTGATAGTCTTTCCTCTGAAGAGCCACATCACCCAGATTGTACAGGTAATCAGCCGCCGAAGCAGATGCAGGGGCACTTTCCTTGATCCTGTCCAGAGCCTGCTGAGCTTGATCATACTGCTCCATACGATACAGGGCAGAAGCCATGTTATAATTTGCCGCAATCGACGAAGTATCCTTCTCCACAGCCCTCAGATAATCCTGAAAGGCAGCCTCATATTCTCCCTTCCTGAACTCTCTGTTGCCACGGCGGACCTCCTTTCTGTCCACCTGTCCCCACATCGGGACATACACTATAAGCAACAGCAATATGAATTTTAACTTTCTCATCTTCTACCTCCTAAACAAATGCCTCTTCGGCTTCCTGTCTCCTACAAGCATCTCCAGAACAAAGAAAATCAATGCGATAGCAAAGAAATTCATAAACTGCTCATCATACTCTTCAAAGACAATGGAACTATACTTCTCGTCCTCCATCTTCTTGATCTCGTTGATCACCGGATTCAAGCCGAACTCACTGGTTCCGGCACGTACATAAAGTCCGTTTCCGGCATCAGCCACATCCTTCAGGATACTTTCATCCAGTCTGGTAACCACGATCTCACCATCCTTATCCTTCAGAAGCTCACCCTCGAAAGGAATAGGCTTACCCTCAGGAGAACCCACTCCGATGGTAAACACCCTCACTCCAAGTTCCGCAGCCTGCTGAGCTGCAGCCACCGGATCATCCTCATGATTCTCACCGTCTGTAATGACAATGACAGCGCGGCTCTTCTCGCTCTGAAGACTGAAACTCTTCATCGCCGTGCTGATAGCATCTCCCATTGCCGTACCCTGGACAGGGACTGACTCAGTGGAAATGGAATTCAGGAACATCTTGGCTGAGACATAGTCAGTGGTGATCGGAAGCTGCACGAAAGAGTTTCCGGCAAAGACGATCAGACCGATACGTTCGTCGCGAAGTTTGTCCACAAGCCTTGAAATAGCCAGCTTGGCTCTTTCAAGTCTGTTCGGAGAATAATCTTCCGCGAGCATGGAGTTAGACACATCGAGTACGATCATTATCTCCGCACCCTTGGTCTCGTGTTCCTTGAGCCTTGCTCCGATCTGCGGTCTTGCAAGACCTATTATGAAGAATATGAATCCTATTGAGAAAAGCACCAGACGTATCCAGGTCTTGCCTTCAGAGTATGAAGGCATAAGCCTGCTGACCAGAGCCTCATCGCCGAACTTTCTGATGCGTCTCTTCCTGATCTTCAGGACCACAGCCTGAATGACAAAGAAAAACGGCACCAGAAGCAGAAGCAGAAGATATTGAGCCTGAGCAAAATTTATCATACAAACCTCCTTATTACAAACCAGTCAATGACCAGTTCCAACAATATTGCCAGCAATGCCAGCAATGCAAATTTCCCGAACAGTTCCTTATATACAGGGAAACTGTCAACAGATGTACGCACCTTTTCCATCTTGTTGATCTCGCTATAAATCTCAGCAAGCTTGGTATTGTCGGTGGCTCTGAAATATTTTCCTCCTGTGGATTCCGCCACCTGGGAAAGAAGAGCCTCATCGATTTCCACCTTCACATTCTGGATTTCCACTCCCCAAGGAGTCATCACCGGATACGGAGCCGATTCCTTATCTGTTCCGACACCGATCGTATATACACGCACTCCATATGTCTTTGCTACCTCCGCTGCCATCGCAGGCGAGATCTCACCACGGTTATTGACTCCGTCGGTAAGCAGGATCACCACGCGGCTCTTCGCATCCGAGTCCTTCATCCTGGCTACTGCAGTGGCCAGTCCGTTTCCGATGGCTGTTCCATCCTCGATAAGATCTGTCTGGACCTCCTTCATAAGATTGATCAATGTCGCACGGTCAGTGGTAAGAGGACACTGAGTGAAACTTTCACCGGCAAAGACCACTATACCCATTCTGTCAGAAGGGCGCTGGGCAATGAATTCAATGGCAATATCCTTGGACGCATTGATTCGGTCAGGAGTCAGGTCGCGGGCCAGCATCGAAGTCGAAACGTCCATCGCCAGAATAATGTCGATACCTTCTGTATCCACCTTTTCTATCTGCTCGGAAGATCTCGGACGGGCAATGGCAATCACAATCAGCGCCAATGCTGCTATCCTCAGGACAAAAGGTAGATGACGTACAAACGACATTATCGACCTTCCACCTTTCATCCAAGGCACGGAAGTCGAGACTCTCAGATGAGGATGCCTTTCTCTCAATTCCAGATATATGTAGTGCAATACCATCAATCCAGGTATCACAAGCAGCCACAAGAGTTTCGGGTATTCAAAAAACATTACTCGTTCCCTCCATCTTTAACTTCATTCTCGACCTCAGTCTGATAGGTTTCCGTAACGAAACGCACAGCCACCGGAAGAGCTGCAGCATTCTCATCATCAGAAGCCACATACTTTGCGAACTTCACGAAATCTGCTCTTTCAAAAAGGTCCTTGAGCTCTCCAAGCACTTTCTCCGGAGCATCCTTGCCCTTCATCTGATCAAAGATCTCGGCTGTAGTCATCTCCATCGCACCGAAGCCGAATCTTTCAGACATATATTCCCTGAGAGTGTCAGTCACTCCGGAATAGAAGGTCTTCTGCTTCTCCGGAACCCAGAGACTGCTGCCCCTGTAGCTGTCGAGCTGTCTCAAAGCCACAATATGAGCCGGATCCTTGCGGACATACTCCGGATCTGTCTTCCTGCGACGGATCATCACAAGACATACAATCAATATTATGATGACAGCCAGTACCCAATACAGGAGAATCCAAGGAAAGACTTCTGCAAAAGTCACCGGATAGCGGACCTGCCCCTTGATGTCGTGGATCTCGAATGTCGCGGTATCGACCGGCATAGTCTTGACTTCCAGACGAAGCGGATCGAATACCAATGTATCTTCTGTTCCATCCGGTGAAAGTCTTCTGAGTTCTATCGGCGGAAGGTCATATTCACCCTCAAGAAAAGGAGCGATCCTTACAGAGCCTTTGATATCAAGAGTCTTAGGATTTTCCTTTCCGTTCCTGGTCACCTTCACAGTGTCAAGAATCCACGGAGACAGGCTCAATATGTTCTGATCCAGACTGTCTGCAATTTCTGTCGGAATCAGCCTTGTGCCTTCCGTCACCCCGTCAAGTTCGAAACCGTAGAGCAACTGATCGGCAATAAGGACAGAATCCCTCTCCTGCAAAGGCTGAAGGAAGGATCTCACCGGGGACGTATCCTTCACATCCTTACCTCCACAAGATGGCATCATGGCCACCGTCAGGATAAGAGCCAAATATATAAATGCTTTACGCATAATCGATTATCTGTTTTTAAACAATGTCATCAGCCCTTTCACATAATCATCATCCAGGGCAATGCTGACCTTGTCGATATTGTATTTCAGGCAAAGGCGCGAAGCGGTATTCTCCACATTGCGGAACCACTCTTCATATGCCAGCCTCATTTTCCTGCTGGAAGTATTGACCCAGGCAGCCTTGCCGGTCTCAGAGTCCTTGATATGCACAAGGCCTACATCAGGTATGCTCCTTTCGCGAGGGTCAAAGACTTCGATTATCGAGAGATCGTGCCTGTTCACCGCCACCTTCAGCGCCTCCTCATATCGAGGTGAGCCGTCCTCATTGACATCAAGCATATCGGACAGAAGAAAGGCCGTGCATTTCTTCTTGATGGCATTGGTCAGATAACGCAAAGCCTCCGAAATATCCGTACCGTCCGTATCCGGCTCGAATTCAATGATTTCACGGATTATATGCAGGAGGTGGCTTCGCCCTTTCTTCGGAGGGATGAACTTCTCGACCTTATCGCTGAAGAAGAGGGCACCTACCTTGTCATTATTGATGATGGCAGAGAAAGACAGCACAGCCGCGATTTCCGCAAGCATATCTTTTCTGCTGGCACCCACAGTACCGAAGAGCCTCGAACGGCTGACATCCACAAGCAGAACGACAGTCAGTTCTCTCTCCTCCTCGAAGACCTTCACATACGGAGCCCTGAGACGTGCGGTGACATTCCAGTCCATGTTTCGCACGTCGTCCCCATACTGGTACTCACGCACCTCGCTGAAGGCCATACCACGTCCCTTGAAGGCAGAATGGTATTCTCCCGCGAAAATCTGATGCGACAGAGCCCTGGTCTTGATCTCTATCTTCCTGACCTTTTTCAGAAGGTCGTTTGCTGATAACGATGACATCCTATGGAACTTCTACTGCATTGATGATTTCAGAAATGATCTGGTCTGTGGTCATATTCTCAGCCTCTGCCTCGTATGTGAGACCGATACGGTGACGAAGTACCTCGTAACATACGGCACGCACATCCTCAGGAATCACATATCCCCTTCTCTTTATGAAGGCGTACGCCTTGGAAGCCATTGCAAGAGAGATACTTGCACGAGGTGATGCACCATAAGAGATGAAACCTGCAATCTTGCCAAGTCCGTAATCCTGCGGAGTACGGGTAGCATAGACGATATCTACGATATATCTCTCGATCTTCTCATCCATATACACATCCTTCACCACCTCACGCGCTCTTACGATATCCTCCGGCTTGAGGACCGGCTGCGCCTTAGGGAAGGTTCCGGTATTATTCATACGGATGATCTGACGCTCCTCTTCCTTCTTCGGATACGTCACCACGACCTTAAGCATGAAACGGTCGAGCTGCGCCTCAGGAAGCGGGTAGGTACCCTCCTGCTCGATCGGGTTCTGTGTCGCCATCACGAGGAAAGGCTCCGGAAGCTTGAAAGTTTCCTCACCGATCGTCACCTGACGCTCCTGCATCGCCTCGAGAAGAGCCGACTGTACCTTTGCCGGTGAACGGTTGATCTCATCGGCCAGCACGAAATTAGCGAAGACCGGACCTTTCTTTATCTGGAACTGCTCTGTTTTCTGAGAATAGATCAGAGTACCGAGCACATCGGCAGGAAGAAGGTCCGGAGTAAACTGGATGCGGTTGAACTTAGAGTCCACAGCCTGTGAAAGTGTATTGATAGCCAATGTCTTAGCCAATCCAGGAACACCTTCAAGAAGAATATGTCCGTTGGCAAGAAGACCGATCAGAAGATTTTCCACAAGATGCTTCTGACCTACGATGACCTTATTGATCTCCATCGTCAGGATATCCACAAACGAGCTCTCTCTCTGGATGCGGTCGTTCAATTCTTTAATGTTTATGCTCTCCATAAATATGTTTTTTGATATTTTTGCATTTCAAATCCGCAAATTTACTCAATAATTTACAATATGCGATACAAAATCAGGCTATCATACGACGGAAGCGCATTCTGCGGCTGGCAGATACAGCCCAAAGACCGTACTGTCCAGGGGGACCTGGAAAAGGCTCTGCAGACACTCACCGGAACGCAGATCCAGGTGACAGGAGCCGGCAGAACGGACACCGAAGTCAATGCCATCAATTATATCGCTCACTTCGAACTCCCTGACAAAGTCAGGATAGAAGCGGCGCAACTCTGCTACAAATTAAATGCCATTCTTCCCCGTGAATTGACTGTACACGAAGTGTCCGTGACAGAAAATGAGTTTCATGCCCGATTTGACGCCCGTTCGAGAGAATATCACTATTTCATCCACTTCACGAAAGATCCTTTCTGCGAAAAATTCTCATTCAGGATGAGATATCCGCTCGACATCAGCAAGATGAACGAGGCCGCGGCATATCTTTTGGGGGAACATGACTTCCGATGCTTCGAAAAGACAGGAGGAAACAACACGACTTCGATATGCACGATAACCGAAGCCTTCTGGAGCACATACTGTCCGACGCACGTGGACATGATGGGGATGGAATGCTCTGAGGGAGACTATATCGTATTCAGAATCAAGGCAAACCGCTTCTTGAGAAATATGGTCAGAGCCATCGTCGGATCACTTATCGAAGTGGGACGCGGGAAACGTAATCCAGAGTGGATCAGAGAACTTATCGATGGCGGATCACGCTCCGATGCGGGAAGCTCTGTGCCAGGAAAAGCGCTATTCTTCAGCGGTGCATCATATAAATAAATTTGAGCATTAGCGATTTTTTGACTAATTTTGCACGATTTCGCGCTTATGCGAAAACGGACCCGAAAAAGACAATTAAAAAGACTGTAAATAACTATGCTTTTCAACCTTCTTCAGGCTGCTGAAACAGCAGCGGAAATTCCTGTTCAGGCTATACCGCAGGAAATGGATTTCTCCCTCATCGAGATGGCGGTAAAGGGTGGCTGGCTCATGCTTGTCCTCCTCATTCTTTCGATCATGGCCATCTATATTTTCGGTAACAAGTGGTGGATGATCCGCAGAGCCGGAAAAATCGACAAGAACTTTATGAAGGACATTCACGACCTGATTTATGAAGGAAAGATCAAGTCGGCACAGGCACTCTGCCAGAAATACGACTCCCCTATCGCAAGACTCGTGGAGAAGGGTGTTGAGAGAATCGGAAGACCTCTTACCGACATCCAGACAGCTGTAGAGAATATGGGTAATGTAGAGGTAGCAAGACTCGAGAAAGGACTTCCGATGCTCGCTACCATCGCCGGAGGTGCTCCGATGATCGGATTCCTCGGAACCGTTACCGGTATGATCCGCGCATTCTTCGAAATGGCAAATGCAGGAAACAATATCGACATCACTCTCCTCTCAGGAGGTATCTATGAGGCAATGGTGACCACTGTAGGAGGTCTTTTCGTAGGTATCATCGCATACTTCGGATACAACTACCTCACATCACAGATCTCGAATCTCGTATTCAAGATGGAGAGCACTACCATCGAGTTCATCGATATGCTTCACAAGCCTGCTGGCAAATAATCATTTCAGAAAATGGCAATCAAAAGAACAACCAAGGTAGATTCAGGCTTCTCGATGTCCTCGATGACCGACATCGTGTTCCTGCTCCTTATCTTCTTCCTGGTGACTTCTACGCTCATCAACCCGAACGCCCTGAAGCTCCTTCTCCCGAAGAGCACAGGCCAGGTGTCAGCAAAGGCTACGGTCAGCGTATCTATCAAGCACTGGCAGGACAAGGACAGATTCACTTATCACATCAACGGTGACGAGACGCCTGTCAGATTCGACAAGATAGAGGACGAACTTATCGAGCTGCTTCAGACAGAGGAAGATCCTACATTCTCTATCTATGCTGACGAAACAGTTCCGATCAAGGAAGTCGTGGCTGTGATGAACATAGCGAAGAGAAATCATTACAAGGTGATAATGGCGACTTCGCCTGAATAGAAACTTTATGGAGCAGTATCTTAAAGAGCGTGAAAGACAGGAGCAGAAATCGAGGGTGACCGGCGTCGCCCTTACGGTTTTACTGCACTCCGCTCTGATAATGTGCTGCTTCCTGACAGGATTCACTTATCTGGATCCCCCTCCTCCGGAACAGGAACAGATACTCATCGAGTTTGAAGAGCCTGAGGTCAAGAAGCCTCGTCAGACCTGGGACGGAACCCGACCAAGAGCTGTAGAACCGGATCCCACCAAGGATATAAACCTTGTACAGAGATCTGAGGCACAGAATGAAGGCACAAAGAGCAACGAAGCACCGGAAGCGACAGTAGATGAGACAGGAGATGTGGAAGTTCCGGAGCCAAAACGTGAAAAAGAGATTGACCGCAGGGCTCTCTTTTCAGCAGCAGACAACAAGACCCAGAAGGACACACTGGCGCCACAGACCGCAAACGAGGTCAGCAATGCCCTCAAGGCAGGACATGCACAAGGCAACACAAAGACCGGAGAGACATCCGGGGAGCCTAATGCCAAGCTGGCAGGAAGAAGTGTGAACGGAACACTGCCTCGTCCAAGCTATGGAGTGCAGAAGGACGGTATAGTAGTAGTGGAAATATGGGTGGACAATTATGGAAACGTGCAGAAGGCGGTAGCCGGAGCGGAAGGAACGACAGTTACCGACAAGACTCTCTGGCAGGCTGCAAGAAAAGCGGCACTGGGAGCACATTTCAATATGAGTTCAGACGCCCCTGCCCTGCAGAAAGGAACGATTACATACGTATTCAAATTGAATTAACAGTTTTGGCGTGAGCCAACATATTATTTTTTAACAATTAAATTGCCTTAAAGGCGCAAAACAATGGAAGACAACAGAAGAGGCGGCAATGGCCGCAGAGATGGCCGTAGAGAGTACGGTGACAGAAGAAATCACTCAAACAATGGTGAAAGAAGAAGCTTTGGAAACAACGGCGAGAGACGCAGCTATGGCAGCGACCGTCCACGCAGATCGTTCTCCGAGGATGGTGAAAGAAGATCATCTTTCGGCGGCGGAGAAAGAAGAAGCTTCAATTCAGACAGACCGCGCAGATCATTCTCTGAGGGCGGTGAAAGAAAATCTTACGGAAACGGTGAGAGAAGAAGTTTCAACTCTGACAGACCACGCAGATCATTCTCTGAAGGTGGAGAAAGGAGATCATCTTTCGGTGGTGAGAGAAGATCATTCGGAGAAAACTCAGAAAGAAGAAGCTTCAATTCAGACAGACCACGCAGATCATTCTCTGAAGGCGGTGAAAGAAAGTCATCATTCTCTGGAGAGAGAAGAACATTCGGCGACAGAAAGCCATTCTCAGGTGAAAGAAAGTCATTCGGTGACAGAAAACCGGGCGGATTCAGAAATTCAGCAAAGAAGAGCTTCAACAGAAACGACTTCAACTACTTCCGTGACGAGAATGAAAGCGGAATCAACAAGATGATCAGCAGAAGGCCTCAGGTAGAGAACGAGGCATTCTCAGATAACGATATGGTAAAGGCTCCTATCAAGGAAGAAGTAAGACTCAACAAGTTCATCGCCAATTCAGGTGTATGCTCAAGAAGAGAGGCTGACAACTTCATCCTTGCAGGTGTGGTTACAGTGAACGGCGAGGTAGTGACCGAGCTCGGTACAAAGGTAAACATCACCACCGACGACATCCGTTTCAATGGTGAGAGACTCAAGGGAGAGGAGAAGATCTACATCGTCATGAACAAGCCTAAGGGATATGTGACTACAGCAAGCGATCCTCACGCTGACAAAACCGTGATGGATCTCCTCAAGGGCTGTCCTTCAAGAGTTTTCCCAGTGGGACGTCTCGACAAGAACACTACCGGAGTGCTTATGTTCACAAATGACGGAGAGATTGCAGAAAAGCTCACTCATCCTTCATACGACAAGAAGAAGATCTATCAGGTGTCACTCGACAGCAAGCTCAAGCAGGAGGATTATGAGAAGATCCTCAGCGGAATCGAGCTTCCAGACGGAATGATTGCAGCTGACGAGCTCGAGTACATCGAGGAGGATGACCACAGAAAGCTCGGCATCGAGATCCACTCAGGCAAGAACCGTATCGTAAGAAGAATATTCGAGTCTCTCGGATACGAAGTGAAGGCCCTCGACAGAGTGTACTTCGCAGGCCTTACAAAGAGAGGCCTCAAGAGAGGAGAGTGGAGATACCTTTCTGAGGGTGAGACCAATCTGCTTAAGATGGGTGCATATCTTTAATATATATGAGCGAACAGACCAAAAAACATCGCGCTGGATTTGTCAACATCATCGGTAATCCGAATGTGGGCAAATCCACGCTTATGAATGCCCTTGTAGGCGAAAAACTGTCCATCGTCACAGCCAAGGCACAGACGACAAGACACAGAATCATGGGTATCGTGAACGGAGAGGACTACCAGATCGTGTATTCCGACACTCCGGGCATCCTGAAGCCTAACTACAGACTTCAGCAGAGCATGATGAACTTCGTGGATACCGCCATTGGCGATGCGGACATCATCCTCTATGTGACAGACACAGTGGAGAAGGGAGACAAGAATGATGAATATATCGTTAAGCTCCAGAAACTTCAGTGCCCTGTCATACTGGTAATCAACAAGATTGACATCAGCAGCCAGGAGGAAGTGCTCAAGCTCATGAACTGGTGGAAGGAGCAGATTCCGAATGCCATCATATTCCCGGCATCAGCACAGGAGAAGTTCAACCTTGACAACATCTTCGATGCCATCGTAGAGAACATTCCTGTCGCACCAGCCTGGTATGACAAGGATGTATTCACAGACAAGAATCTCCGTTTCTTTGCATCGGAGATCGTGCGCGAAAAGATCTTCCTTAATTATAAGGAGGAGATCCCGTACAGCTGCGAGGTCGTGGTGGAAGAATTCAAGGAAGGTGCAGAACGGTATGACATCAGCGCGGTGATATATGTGATGCGCGACACCCAGAAGGGCATCATAATCGGCAAGGGAGGCCAATCGCTCAAGAAAGTCGGCACCCAGGCCAGAATAGACATGGAAGACTTCTTCCAGAAGAAGGTCTTCCTCAGACTTTTCGTGAAAGTCGATCCTGACTGGAGGGAAAGCAAGAAAGAGCTGAGGAAATTCGGCTACGAATACTGATAACCAAAAGAAGAATTGAACCTATGAGTATTGAAGATATCGATCTCCCTGAGGAGGATCTCAATATCGGATCGGATGATGAGGCTCCGGAAGACAGCGCTCCGGGCAAATTCGACAAGCTTTTTGGAGAAAACAGCAGAAAATACAAGCTCTCCAAGATGTTCAAGGACTGGTATATCGACTATGCATCATATACAGTCCTCTATAGAGCTGTGCCACATCTCATCGACGGTCTGAAGCCTGTACAGAGACGCGTTCTCCACGCAATGTGGCGAATCGACGACGGAAGCTACACCAAGGTAGCCAATATCGTCGGTCAGGCAATGCAGTTCCACCCGCACGGAGACCAGTCCATTCTCGGAGCCCTGGTATGGATCGGCCAGAGAAACTATCTGGTGGATTGTCAGGGAAACTGGGGTAACATCCTTACAGGGGACGCGAATGCCGCTCCCCGTTATATCGAGGCACGTCTGAGCAAGTTCGCCAAAGAGGTGATGTTCAACCCCAAGACTACCAACTGGATGACATCATATGACGGAAGAAACCAGGAGCCTATCGAGCTTCCGGTAAAGTTCCCTATTCTTCTGGCTCAGGGTACAGAGGGTATCGGTACAGGTTTCGCTTCAAAGATTCTTCCTCATAACTTCAATGAACTTATCGACGCATCAATCGATGTTCTGGAAGGAAGGGATTTCGAGATTTTCCCTGACTTCCTGACAGGAGGCTCGGCTGACTGCTCGAAATACAGCAGCAAGAAGAAGGGCGGCAAGATCAAGGTACGCGCGAAGATCGAGAAGATCGACAAGAATACATTGGCCATCACTGAAATGCCTTTCAGCAAGACAACAGATGCTGTGAAGGAATCCATTATGGAGGCTAAAGAGAGCGGTAAGATCAAGATCAAGAAGATCGATGACCTTACCAGTGCTACTGCCAACATTCTTATCCATCTTCCTAACGATGTGTCGCCGGACAAGACGATCGATGCTCTTTACGCCTTTACAGCCTGCGAAGTATCCATCACACCTAATACATGCGTCATCCACGAGAACAAGCCTCAGGTACTGAGTGTCAATGACATACTCCGTCACAGTACATTCCACACCCGCGACCTTCTCGGACAGGAGCTCTCTATAAGGCTCAGCGAGCTGGAGAATGAGTGGCATTATAACTCGTTGGAGAAAATCTTCTTCGAGAACAAGGTATATAAGGTACTCGAAAAGGATGCAGAGACATGGGAGGCACAGCTTCAGGAGGTATTCGACAAGATGATGAAGTATCAGAAGCTTCTTAAGAGGCCGATCCTGATGGAAGATATCAACAGACTTGTCGAGAAGCCGGTAAGAAAGATTTCCAAGTTCGACACAAAGGCTGTGGATGAGAAACTTAAAGGAATAGAGGCGGAGATGGAAGAGGTACAGAATCACCTCGATCATCTTACCGAGTTCACTATCAACTACTTCAAGAATCTCAAGAAGAAATACGGGAAGGCATATCCAAGGCTTACAGAGATCGTAGAGTTCGAGTCTATCGAGACCACAAAGGTGGTTGTGAACAATGCTAAGCTCTATGCGAACAAGGCTGAGGGCTTTGTGGGTATCAATCTCAAGAAGGAGGACAATGCCGAATATATCTGCGATTGTTCGGATCTTTCGGAGATCATCGTCATCCATAACGATGGTAAATATGTGGTGACGAAGGTCAGCGAAAAGGCATTCTTCGGAAAGGATATCCTTTACGTCGGAATCTTCAACAGAAACGACCAGAGAACTATCTACAATGTGATATACCGCGAGGGTAAGACTGCATTGAGCTATGCAAAGAGATTTGCCGTGACAGGTATCACCCGCGACAAGGAATACGACATCACCCAGGGTACCCCTGGTTCGAAGATCCTCTGGTTCACCGTGAACCATAACGGTGAGGCTGAGACTGTGAAGATATATCTGCGTCAGCGTCCTAAGCTCAAGAAGCTCATAGATGAATATGACTTCTCACAGCTTGGAATCAAGGGCCGTGCTTCACGCGGTAACCTCGTATCAAAGAACCCGATCCAGAAGATCAGTCTTAAGTCGAAAGGTATCTCTACTATCGGAGGTAAGGATATCTGGTTCGATGAGGATATCCAGCGTCTTAACGAGGATGGAAGAGGTCTTCACCTGGGTCAGTTCAATACCGGTGACCACATCCTCGCTATATTCAAGGACGGTACATATTATACTACTACATTCGACTTGAGCAACAGATATCAGGGTGATCTGCTCAAGATCGAGAAGCTTGATGTCAATAAGGTCTATACTGCCCTATATTATGACAAGGCTGTGGCAGCTTTCTATGTGAAGAGGTTCTCGTTCGATGTAAGTGACAACACGCCTGTAAGCTTCATTTCTGAGGCGAAGGGTTCATATCTTGTGGCTCTGAGCGACGACAAGCATCCTCAAATCGAGGTGATTTTCGGTGGAAAGAATGAGAACAGGGAGCCAGAGCTCATCGATGCTGAGGAATTCATTGCCAAGAAGGGTATTCAGGCCAAGGGTAAGAAGACCAGTCAGTATGATGTGAAGAAGGTTCAGTTTGTGGAGCCTTTGCATAAGCCTGAGGATGATGTGGTTCCTGAAGCATCTGAAGCTGAGAATCAGGCCGGGGAGATCGACAATTCTGATGTGGCCGATGATATTCCGGCTGATGATGTGCAGGATGATGACGGACAGTTGACTTTGTTTTAAACAATGTCACTCCACGCAAATGAAAAATCTTATAACTGATTGATATGATCCTATCAATAACCGGATTTATGGGATGCGGCAAGAGCAGTGTCGGGAGGAAACTCTCGGAGCTGCTCTGCTGTCGTTTTATGGATCTGGATGATATGATCGAGGCGGAGGCTGGAAAGAGTATTCCGGAGATTTTTGCGGAGATCGGCGAAAGTGGGTTCAGGCAGATGGAGCACAGGGTTCTGGATAGAGCCGTGCCGATGCCTATGTATTCCGGAGGCCCCCTCCCACAGCAGAGCTGCGGGCCCCTCCCCCTACGCGGGGGTGCGAAGATGCCTCCTGCATACAATAGCCATACGTCACTAACCGATCAATACTTGGAGATCATATCACTCGGAGGAGGAACAATCATGACCAGGGAGTGTGCCAAGATAGTGAGGGAAAGGACCTTATGCATCTATCTCAAGGCTTCAGTCCAGACATTGACAGAACATCTGGAGGGAGAGACTCAGAGGCGCCCGATGCTCTCCGGTAATATGCATGAGCGGATTAGCGAGCTGATGGCCCAGCGTGCGGCCACATATGAAAGCACAGCCCATGTCATAATTGATATTGACGGCAAATCCGTGGATGAAGTCGCTCAGCAAATCAGAAATGTAATTGAAAGATCACCAAAAGGTGGCATCTAACCACCTATAGCACAACGACTTACGAAATATGCCTGCTGTATGGACACAGCAGGCATATTATATAACTAACTATGAGACAGCACTTTACGCGCCACCAATTTCAGCAGAAGCAATAAACAGGACAATATCCTGGTAGGTGATATCTGACGGGCAGGCCTCCTTGATGGCAGCAAGGCCTTTTGTAGTGCCGACAGTATCAATCGCTTCACGGATGGCATCTGCCTTGGAGTCCGATATAAACTCATCGACAGGTATCATTCCATTGGCGACGTAATGAGCCAGGTGCCGGACTATTGTCTGCTGGTTCAGATCACGCTCCTTCGCGATTTCCTTGACGCTCATGCCCTGCTTGTAAAGCTTGAAAGTGGTGACTTTGGTGTCTTCCTTCTTTTCCTTTGCCGGTTTCGGTGCAGAAGTTCTGGCAGGTTTCTTTGGGGTCTTTAACTCTTTCGGAACGATTCCGGATGCATCGTAGACGGCGATCTGTCTTTCTCTCAGATAATTATCCGTTGTGAATGGAACCACAGACATTGATCTCAGAAGAAGCCTCAACACCTTAAGTTCGAAGTCCAGATCGTTCCAGATATTGCCATACCTTTTTACGAGTTCCTTGTTTTCTGCCTTGATGTCCTGAGTCTTTTCAAGATATTCGCCATATGCAGCGTCGAGATGTTCGAGAAAATAGCCGCATCCGTTCTTTATCCTTGCAGCAAAATCCGGTGATGCTATTTCATCGAAAGGTTTCTGCCTTATTATCAGCTGCCATTTCTCACCTACCGGTACGACCTTCTCATTCAATGCATTGAGTATGTCATTATGCTTCTGGGCGAGGCCGACTACGGTACCTGACGGAAAGTCCTTGCAGACAGCCAGCATACGTTTCTGAAGAGAAGCAAGCTCCTTGAAATCAAAGAGTTCCCCAAGAATTTCCTTATAATATTCTTCCTTGATGGAGTCCAGTCTGGCAAGACTCTGCGCAGCTGCGGCCTCCTGTCCTTCGATATAGTCCTCCACATGAAGATCCGTGATGACGGAGTCGGCGCGCAGAGGTGTAGCGAGGACCATTCCTTCCAGAGTACGGCAACGGCTCAGTGCGACATATACCTGTCCGGACGCAAAAGAAGATGCTGCATCTATGATGGCCTTATCAAAGGTAAGGCCCTGGCTCTTGTGGATGGTTATCGCCCAGGCTAATCTCAACGGATATTGACGGAAGACACCCTGGACTTCAGTCTCCATTTCCTGAGTATGTTCATTTATGACATATCTGCTGTTTTCCCACTCGAGAGGTTCGACAGCGATCTTTTCGTCATCGCCGGGACATTGGACCAGAATGTATTCCTCAAAGAAGTCGGTCACGACTCCGATCTTTCCATTATAATATCTTTTCTCACTGGAAGGATCATTCTTTACAAACATTACCTGAGCTCCGACTTTCAGTTCCAGACGGAAATCTGTTGGATAGGCATACTCTGGGAAATTTCCGCTGATCTCTGCATCGAATGAGTGCATCGGCTCATCTATCAGACTGAGCTGCTGGGAGTTATAATTATCAGCTATCTGATTATGAGTAGTCAGGCGGATATATCCCTCGTCTGCACCAGGGGTAAAATGAGGATCATAACGGGAGTTCAGAGCACGTATAACTTCCGTGGACGGACGACCGCTGCGGACCGAATTCAATATATCTATGAAATGCTGGTCCTGCTGCCTGTAAACCTCCTTCAGTTCGATGGTCACATAGTCCACGGCAGACAGAGCACGGCTACCGAAGAAATACGGAGACGAATAATACGGAGCCAGCAGCTGGAATTCCTCTTCAGTAATCACAGGAGAGAGCTGCTGAAGATCGCCGATCATCAGGAGCTGAACTCCTCCGAAGGGTTTGTATTTGTTACGGAAACGTCTCAGGACAGAGTCAATCGCCTCCAGAAGGTCACACCTGACCATACTTATCTCATCGATGATGAGTATGTCGATTGTCCTGATTATGCTTCTTTTCTCTTTGCTGAACGCAAATTTGGATTCGATCTTCATCCCGGGAATGAAAGGATGAAGGGGCAATTGGAAAAAGGAATGGATCGTGACTCCACCGGCATTGATGGCGGCGATTCCCGTAGGAGCGACCACCACTACCCTCTTTTTTGACTGCTCCACCACCTTTTTCAGGAAAGTGGTCTTTCCTGTACCGGCCTTACCTGTCAGAAAAACGCTCTTTCCGGTCTTCTCCACAAACTCCCACGCTGTCTTAAGCTCGATATTTCCCTCCATATCACTATCCTCCAATATTTTCAGCTAATATAGGTATTTTTGCCAGAGAACGATATACATGTTTGCACTAAGTGTCATTTCTTTCGCTGTCGCTCATGCGACAAGCCGATTACGACCGAACGAAGTGAGTGGAGAAATCTTTTCAAAGATGTATCGACTACGCTCGACATGGCAAGCGTAGACTGATATATCATTACCTTTTGTAATTATCTGGTATCAGGAACTGATGTAATCAGATCATCTCATCGCGCTCGTGCATATCCTTCACTCGGAGCTGAGTATTGGCTGTGCCACGATAATAGTTCTCCACGATAGAGTAGCAGACATCGATAGGATTTCCAGCCTTGATATGCTCGAAGAAATCTGCCATATTGAAAGCAATGGCCGAAATGTGATGATACGGGTGCGATTCCTGGATGAGCTCCAGCTTCAGATGGCCTCCTTCCGCCCCCACCTTTCTTCCCATTCCATTGTCATAGACATTTTCTGTGAGGAACACAGGCGCCGAATTGCCCGGGCCGAACGGATGGAACTGCTTGAGGATACGCAGGAACTTAGGGGTTATCTGCGAGAAGTTCAATCTCGCGTCCACATCCACGACAGGAGTCTGCATTTCCGGAATGATTGACCCTGAAATTGCCTTTTCAATCCTCTCGCAGAAGGCAGGAAGATTCTCTTCCTTCAGGGTGAGGCCTGCTGCATAGAGATGTCCTCCGAAATTCTCCAGAAGATCCGAGCAGCTCTCGATGGCATCATATAGGTCGAAGCCGTGTACACTTCGGGCTGAGCCGGTCACAAGACCTCCCTGAGACTGTGTGAATACGATGGTCGGTTTGTAGAAGGCCTCCACAAGACGCGAAGCCACGATTCCCACTACTCCCTTATGCCACTGAGGATTATATACGATGGTGGCGTTCTCACCGGAAAGACAATTTCCCGAACGTACCATTTCAAGGGCTTCCTGAGTGATACGCCTGTCGATATTCTTTCTTTCGTTATTGTGCTCGTTGATCTCTGTTCCGATACGGATGGCCTCATTCACATCAGAAGCAGTGAGAAGCTCTACTGCGATGCGACCGGATTCCATACGGCCGGCGGCATTGATACGCGGTCCGATCTTAAAGACAATATCGTCGATAGTTATATGGCTCGGCTCGAGTCCGGAAAGCTGGATCATCGCCAGAAGACCCTCGCGAGGGCTTCCGTTGAGCTGTTTGAGACCGAAATGAGCCAGCACACGGTTTTCGTCAGTTACCGACACGAGGTCCGATGCAATGCTGACTACAAGAAGATCCAGAAGCGGAATAAGTGTCTCGAAAGGAATTCCATATCTCTGAGAATACGCCTGCACGAGCTTGAATCCCACACCGCATCCCGAAAGATCGTCGAAAGGATAGAAGCAGTCCTCCCTCTTAGGGTCAAGCACTGCCACGGCCTTAGGAAGTTCATTCTCAGGAAGATGGTGGTCGCAGATAATCACATCGATGCCTCGCTCGCGGGCATATTCCACCTTTTCGTTGGCCTTGATGCCGCAGTCAAGAGTGATGATCAGACCGAAGGCATTCTCCGATGCCCAGTCGATTCCCTTGTAGGAAACACCGTAGCCTTCGTCATATCTTTCCGGGATATAGAAACCCACGGCACGGGTCAGACGGCGGAGGAATGAATATACAAGT
The DNA here is from genome assembly GCA_045614445.1 of Candidatus Cryptobacteroides sp. GTDB lineage: Bacteria > Bacteroidota > Bacteroidia > Bacteroidales > UBA932 > Cryptobacteroides. Next base: position 33,766 of record JAZLCW010000086.1, read on the forward strand.
GAAACTGCGGTGGTTCCGTCCACATCATAGTCGCCATAGACCAGGATCTTCTCTCCAGAAACGACAGCCTGATGGACTCTCTCCACAGCCTTGTCCATATCGGTCATGAGGAACGGATCATGAAGATCGTCCAGACTCGGACGGAAGAAAGAGCGTGCCTGGTGGAAGGTATGGATACCCCTCTGGACCAGGAGCTCCGCCAATACGGGATCGACTCCAAGTTCAGAAGAAAGCTGCCTGACTGTCTCAGGCTCAGCGCTTTCGCGTAATATCCACTTCTTTTCCACTGCCATAGCACACAAAGATATGGATTTTGTTTCAATTTCAGAATTATTTATGCTATTTTTGTGCTTTAATTTGCCGTTATACGGCTTTAAGTGAATATTGACAAACAAAATAAAGATTTATAGCTATGAGCATTATGGACCTCAACGAGCAGGAGCTTTTCAGAAGAGAATCGCTCGCTAAGCTCAGAGAACTCGGAATCGAGCCTTATCCTGCACCACTCTACCCTATCAACACATCTGCAGCGCAGATCAAGGCAGAGTACGATGAGGAGAAAGGCAATTTCCAGGAAGTAGTCATTGCCGGCCGAATCATGTCAAGACGTATCATGGGTGCAGCTTCGTTCGGAGAGATCCAGGACGAGACAGGACGTATCCAGGTGTATATCAACCGTGATGAGATCTGCCCTGGCGAGGACAAGACAATGTACAACACAGTGTGGAAGAAGCTTCTTGACATCGGAGACATCATCGGTATCAAGGGATTCGCATTCATCACCAAGACAGGTCAGCTTTCAGTTCACGCAAAGGAGCTCACACTCCTGAGCAAGTCTCTGCGCGTGCTTCCGATCGTGAAGGAGAAGGACGGCGAAGTGTTCGACGCATTCTCGGATCCAGAGCTCAAGTACAGACAGAGATATGTCGACCTTATCGTAAACCCACAGGTACGCGATACATTCATCAAGAGAAGCCAGATCGTGGCTACAATGCGTGAGTATTTCAACGAGGCAGGCTGCCTTGAGGTGGAGACTCCTATCCTCCAGAGCATCCCAGGCGGTGCTACTGCACGTCCGTTCATCACACACCACAACGCTCTCGACATTCCTCTTTACCTCCGTATCGCCAACGAGCTCTATCTCAAGAGACTCATCGTCGGAGGATACCACGGAGTATATGAGTTCGCAAAGGACTTCCGTAACGAGGGTATGGACAAGACTCACAACCCTGAGTTCACATGTATGGAGATCTATGTAGCTTACAAGGATTACATCTGGATGATGGAGTTCGTGGAGAAGCTCCTCGAGAAGATCGCCCTCAAGCTCCACGGTCAGACAGAGGTTACGATCGGAGACAAGCAGGTGGACTTCAAGCCGCCTTTCCGCCGCCTCCCTATCCTTGAGGCCATCAAGGAGTATGCAGGAGTAGACGTAGCAGGTATGTCTGAAGACGAGCTCCGCGAGACCTGCAAGAAGCTCCACGTGGAGACCGATCCTTCATTCGGCAAGGGCAAGCTCATCGACGCCATCTTCGGAGAGTACTGCGAGAAGCACCTCACACAGCCTACATTCATCACTGACTACCCTGTGGAAATGTCACCGCTGACAAAGCGTCACCGTACAAATCCGGAGCTCACAGAACGTTTCGAGCTCTTCGTATGCGGCAAGGAGCTCGCCAACGCATATAGCGAGCTTAACGACCCAATCGATCAGTACGAGCGTTTCCAGGATCAGCTCAAGCTGAAGGACAAGGGAGATGACGAGGCAATGTTCATCGACATGGACTTCGTACGCGCACTTGAGTACGGTATGCCTCCTACATCAGGACTCGGTATGGGAATCGACCGTCTGACCATGTTCATGACCAATTCACCTACCATCCAGGATGTACTCTTCTTCCCACAGATGAGACCGAAGAATCAGTAATAACTGATATCCTTTATAGCAAAACGCGCGAGTTTTTCCTGAAATCTCGCGCGTTTTGCTGTTTTTATGGTGTTCCGAGCGAGTTTTTAGCATTTTCTCGTTCGCTCGACGACAATGCTGTCAGAAACAGAATCCGACACCGACCGTAGCAGAGCAAGTGCGGAAGCGGACAGTAGAAACTCCGGCTGAGAAAGCCACACGATTCCATCTGAATATTGCACCGGCTTCCATCTCCAGTCCTTTTACAGACCAGTCAGACACCTCGGCCCATCCACCGTCGATATCCTGCCACAGAAGCCGGCGTTTTCCATAACCGGCACCAGTATAGAATGTAAGCCAGGGAGCGGCCTGGGCGAGAAGACCGGCAGAAAGACTTAAATACGTATTCTTTTCAGCACCACCCGGCCAGATAGAGCTTCCGTTTTCAAGAGTCCCGTCCGATTGACAGACATAATCTGCGGATGCCTTTACGAAATTGGACCAGAAGGCCATGTAGCCGCCGAAGGTACGGCCTTTCACCCCGGCCCGAAGTCCGTACGAAAGATCGGGAGCTGACATTTCGGCCAGGAGGATAAAATCCGTCCTGTATTTCCACAAGGACACAGAAGGAGATTCCTCAATATCCCGCTGAAGTGTCAATATCCCGGATATATCATTGATCACAAGCCTCGACGGAAGAGAGCATTCCAAAGCAGGTAAGGATTCCATACCGAATGGCTTCTGCGGCCTGACTCCCGTGGCGAACCACTCTCCCACATCCCTGAAACGCTGACGCTGAAGAGCTGTCATCTCATGTTCCTTGGATTTAAGCCTTTTATTGGTAGTCAGGAAGAAATCGATCGTAGACTTCGCCTCATCTCTGGATATCTGTTCTCCTTCAGCCATTCTTGACTTAAGTTCCAGACACACCTGACACATCTGTTCATAACGCTCAAGCTCGGAATCCAACGATTCCTGAGCCTTAGCATGGTGAAAGACAAGGACACAGAGCACCAATGCCAGAATATGTCTGATAGTAGTTTGCACAATATGCAAAATTAACAAAAAAGCAGTAACTTTGAGCGCTTATAGTCAGAACATGTTAGGCCCATCCGGATTCTTCCTGCCTGATGCCCCGGGCAGCATACATACAGACTCCCAAAGTCTCGAACTCATCCACTCTTCCGAGCATGGGTTCAATGAACTGTACCGCGGCAGCAAGAACGGAAGATTCTTTGTCTATAAGGCCCTGAAAAAGGAATATCGCGGAAATCCCCTCTACGAAGGACTGCTCAAGAAAGACTTCAACATCGGCTTCTCATTGAACCACACCGGCATATGCCAGTATTTCGGTCTTATCGATTTCCCGTCCATCGGGCATTGCATCGTGATGGAATGGATCGACGGCCGGAACCTTGAAAGCCTCATCAGCGAAGGAGCGATAGACAATGCATCAGCCCGGAAAATCATCTGCGAGATCTGCGACGCCCTCGAGTACATACATAGAAAGCAGGTGATCCACAGAGACCTCAAGCCGGAGAACATCATGATCACGAATAACGGTCATAACGTCAAGATCATCGACTTCGGTCTTTCTGACGCCGATTCATATTGTTCCTTCAAGGCACCGGCCGGAACAATGGTCTACGCCTCACCCGAACTCATCGCCGGGGAGAAACTCGACGCCCGCAGCGACATATGGTCTCTCGGAGTGATTATCAACGAGTTGAGCAGAAGCTTCCGCCACGTCTCTTCCCGATGCCTGCGCCGAGACAAAGATAAAAGGTACAATTCCGTCACAGAGGTAAAAAGGGCAATCCTGCAGGAGAGAGGAAGAAAAATAAGGAACGGCGTCGCAGCTGCGATTGTTTCATTTTCAATAGCAGCCGCAGCATGGATTGTCTTGGACAATAAGGGCAGCGAGGTCACCTATCCTATGACTGAGATGTCTGAGGCAACTATGGCAATTCCTGACACGACTTCGGCACAGGTGGTCCCCGAAACGAAGTCCGACGCTGTAACACAGCCTGTCATAAAACAATCGGCACCAAAGAATCCACCACAAAGTACCGAGGGAAATCTTGATGCCGACGCGCTTGACGATATGTTCAAAGATGCAGCTGAGCTGATTCTTTGACGTACTATAGTTTTTCTACCTTCAGAAGATTGATGCCATCGATCTGGCCTGCCACATATGAAGGCGTATATGCTCCATTACGGAGTATTCTGGATATGAACAGAGGGTATCCTACTATTATTTCCGACAGCTCGAAATGGTCTCCCACCATCAGCTGGGAATTCTCGGAAGAAATCACCTCGAACTGATAATTTCCAAGATAAAGCATCTTCACAAGCCTGTTAGGAGCCCAACCGATATGCACAACAGTATCAGGCTTAAGCTCCGCCACCGTCTGGCATTTCGACGTAAAGAAATTGGAAGCATAGACCTGGGAATCCTTAAGATAATCGCAGAACGCCTTGAAATCCCTGTGACCGATAAATCTCGACAGCACATCCAGAGTCGCCACACGAGGAGTCGGATTTAGACTCACATAGCCCCAAAGCCTCTTCAGAGTCGATGAAGAAATCAGCTCCCCGATCTGATGCTCTATAACAACAGAAAGCGACTCGAAATCAGTCGTAGTCGCTATCCTTCGTCCATATTTCTTTTCCACCTCCGTCAAGAGGTACGCAAGCTCCGGCATATTTCTATCAATCTGTCCCACAAATGTATGAAATTTATCGTTCAAGACAAAGGTACGAAGCTGCGTGGGGCACATCAAGTTCACATTAGTTCATTTGCATCCCCGGATATGAACTATACTCCTTAATCTACGGTATATACCGTTCTGAAATACTCTGTCGAAGGCACGACAGCCACAGCCTCGACCCAGAGGTAATTCGAATAGCGGATCCTGACGTTCTCGAAGCCCAGATACAACTTGGATGCCCCTTCTACAGGAATCCTTCCATTGCATGACTGAGTGCCCACAGTCGAGCAGTCCACATCATACTTGAGCGACGAAGCAGCGGCTGTTGCATCCTGGAATTTCTTGGCTTCAGACTGACTGCGGAACAGATACATATTGCAATAAGCATCTTCTTCTCTTAAAGGTCTGTTGTCATCAAGGAGCATCTGGAGCAAGCCAGAACCCCTATTCCTTTCATAAAGGGGCAGACCAAGGAACTTGATCTGATTATACTTTATGCTCATATTCCTATGGAAATTGCCATCCGATGAACGATCCCGCTCGCTTGTGGCGATTCGCATTGAATAAAGGATATCAGTAGCACCGGAAGGGACATTGACTGGCACCAGTGCTATCGAAGAGCCCGAGAGTGCAGACTTCAACTGGCTTCTGAGCGTGAACTTGCGAGGTTCCTCAAACAGATTCTGCATCTTTATACCATTTACCGGATATGCCCTAAAATCACTCCTGGAACAACTCACAGTCTCGGTTCTGACATTCTTAGGATTGTATAGCCTGTCCGCATTGTCCGTATCATATGTAATCCGAACCGAGGCATATTGCGGTGCCTGAGGTTTAATCTCCAGCAGATAAACACCCGTGTACGAGACAACTAAAGAATCTCGGACTGCCGCCTTAGTATAAGTCCTTACGGTGTTTCCGGCATCCATATTATACAACTTGACAGGAGCGGGATTCTGGAGCTTCACCTCATAATATAATACATCGCCTTTTTCAAGATAAACAGGATATTCCGTCATCTTTTCCACCAGAACATCATCTCCTCCATACACCAGCACCTTCGACTGCAGGATAATGCTTTCCACCTTTGCCACTGCTGCTGTCTGAACCTCTTCCACCTTAGCTTGCAACGCCTTGCACTTCGCTATTGCGGCATGATTCATACCTGTGGAATCAAAACGATACCCCAAAGCCTTGGCCTCTGCAAGAACAGCAATAACACTCTGACGGTCAGTCGCAGGATTGAGTTCTGATACTTTCTTCTCCACCTCCGCTATTTTCTTTTCTGCCTTGCTATAGAGCAGCATTGCCTTCTCGGACATCTCAGGTTCACTACTCGTCCCTTGATTACCACGACTGCTATGGCAGCCCATGACCATTACCAAAACAGCAGCCCAAACTACGATTTTCATGTTCTAATAAGTATTGATGAGTTCTTGAAGTTGTGACTTCATATTAGCATATGAATATTGCTGGTAGTCCTCCCCCCATTCTCCATTATCAACATTGATAAGAAACCAATGAACGTTATTATTCAGAAACGTCTTAGCTTCAGCCTTACGGTTCATGCTGCAAAGATGTACGATCACATCCGACATATACCTGAAATATGAGAGTGCATTCCCAGCATATTCAACCGACTCATAATCAAGCGGATAATACTCCCAGGCCTCTTCAAAACGATCTGCCTTGACAAGAGCCTTACGAAGTTTTGCAGTGACGGCTACTTCATAACCATCATGCCCATACAGATTATCAAACCTCATCTCATATCTTGAGCAATGATAAGGTGTAACACGTTCATACACATTGATCGCCTTATCAAGCTCATCCAGCGATAGATATTCATCGATGAGCATCTGAGCATATTTATATTTACCATCTTCCGCATACACATTTTTAAGGATGGCTTCAGCTTCACTCAGATTACCTTCAGTAAAGGCTGCTTCAAATTCCGATGCTTGCGCACCGCCAGAGCCACGGGAACCACAAGAGACAAGCACCAACAACGATGCTGCAAATAAAATCACTTTTTTCATATTGATTATTTTCTTTTTTTGCCGTTAACGGCCTTAATAATACTTCCTCCAATCTTTCTTTCAAGACCTTGCTTGGTCAAAGGGATACCAGTCGCTTTACTGACTTTCTGCTTGAGAGCTGATATACCGACAGCCCTTTTCAATGAAAAACTTAATCCAGGAATTTTCATATCTGCTTATTTAATTTATTGCATATCGTTCCGCAATTCTATTTAGATTGGCGGAATATTCTTCAATCTTATGACTCACAGGCTCGATTATATTGTCTACAATCTGTCTCTTTTCCTTCAGATCGATTAGCTCTTTTTCGATTTTGTTCACCTCCTTTTTGAGTTGCTCAATTTTCTTGGCAAGGTCAGACTTCAATGACCTTTGGAATATTCCTGCATCCTTTAGACCCTGCTCTTTCGCCTCAATTTCTTTTTGGGCCAGATTCAATTTATCCTCCAAGGCATCATAACGACTATGTAATGTCGAACTTAGATGCTTGACCTCATTAAAATCTAAAGTTTCAGGCTTCTTATTCGCATTTGCAATCGCAGCAACTGCACCAATTACTCCTTTGGCAACCCTTTCATACATGGAATTTCCTAACGACGCCTTGACTGATGTGCTAACTTCATCCATCATAGAGTTAACCTGGCGGGTAAACTGCGTTGTATACGACTCGATCTCCTTGTACTGTGTCTCTCTAAACTGCTCTGTAAGCTGCTTTATGTAACGAGACAAGACTCCATGAATCTGAATCGAAGGCCCGATCAAATCATAATATCTATCGAAAGTTGCAAAGAGATTTTCCAGCATCGTATTATGCTCTTTAATCTTCTCGTCAATGATCTCTTGCTTCTTCTTAGCGGAAAGCAGATGTGCAAAGAATCCCCCTTGAATTGCTTGCGAAGAAAGAATATTCTTGACAACAGGGACCATTACCTTTGTCTTAGCACCCGGTACAGGTGTGAGCATTGAAGCTACAGCTGCAACACTGTCAGAAATAAGGTTACCGGCACTTGATATCATCTCTACCGCTTCCTCCTTATTTTTCTTGACATCATATTGCAATCTTGCCTCTGCCATAAACAACACACTCTGAAGCAGAGATGCAACAGAACCTCTTATCGCTTCTTTATCAGCATCAGTCTCGGCCAGTTCCAATGACTTGTACAGGCATACGATAATGTTGTCTATGACCATTCCTGACATTGCAGGAGACTGAACATAATTCAACACCTGCAACTGTTGTTGAAGTACCAACGAAGCAGGTTTCGATGCCTCCGTTTGCGTTACGGCGATCCATTCCTCCAGCTTGTCTATTGTATCTATGATCTTTACGGAATGACCTTCAGCACCTCCCACATCTGCCATCTTGCTACTCTCCCCAGACCTACGATCTGCTATGACCTCAGTAACACTATTAATAGCATTGGATATGCCACCAATATTCTTGAGAAAGGTATTTTCTTTAGCCATATCATTTGCGCTTTTTCTTTTTCCTTGCTTGATGTACTATTTCTCCTACGTAAATCTCTGCTTCACCAGCACTCATCCCGAGTTTTCTGGCATATTTAAGGATAGACTCCTTCTCAGTGGAAGAGAGTTTTCCATCTACAATGGCTGCCTTAACCATACGTTTAATCTTCATCTTTTTACTCAAGAATGATTTACTCAAGAATGATTTTCTCCAGATAAAAAAGGCAAGGACAAGCACCAGAATGATCGGTATTATCCATGCAAAATCATAAACCCATGAAATAATATCCGCAAGAATAGCAAGCAGCAAGGGAGCCACTACAATTCCAAGCACAATTTTCCAAAATTTACTCATAACGTATCAGTTTAAATAATCATTATATCCTATACCTTTGACCTTTAGTTCTTCATCTTCTGAATGAATATTATCCGGCTGTATATTTCTGTTTAAAACATCTGCCAATGTTTTGGCCATTAACATTCTACGAGAGTCCCATGCTATACAGCTCCATGCAAGCCTAATGACCAATCCATTTATGTCATTAGCACCAGGTAACTGACGGAGAAATAATTTTGGAGATACGGTAGAATGATATTTCTGCCTTTCTGTCCCAATGTTAAAATCTGCATCCATTGTCATTTCTATGTCAGCAAACAGGCGTTCTGCGCATTCTTTATCACGTATAAGAACAGAAGAGGAATCAAGACTTGCATCACCTTTTGCATTTCCATATCCCAAATGAATCTGCGAAGGATATTCCGGTTCATTTGCACCGCTTGCAGCCAGAAGTGTGATTATCCACGAACCCTCGGCTTCAGCAAGCCTATCCAGATCTTTCATATATTCATCAAAACCAGGCACGCTGCCGTCATACTGACTCATATAATATGACTTATACGGACGTGTCTCTCCCACCTCGCGACTCAAATAATTGAAGCCACCCATCTTGGCCAAATAATACGAGAAATGTCCGATAACCGGATCTACTATTCCGGATGGTGAAACGATTGTGATCTTTGAACCTCTATCAATACAACAGCCATATGGCCTGTTGATAATGAAATGCTCTACTGCCAGTTTATCCTGAGGACATCTATCAAGCGGCATTGTCGCCGCCAGATTGATCATTCTGAAATTGTCGGATTCATCAACAGCCCTTATTATATCAGCCTCAGTCATCTTCATTCTGGCCATTATTTCAGCTATACTCAAGTACATAGGAGCGATCTGGAATCCTGTATACCTTTCCAACTTCCTTTCAAAAGCCAAATGCAACTTTTCAGAGAGTACTTTAAGCCGTTCTCTTTCCTTCAGCGCTGTCACAGCCTGAAGGAAGCCAGAACCAATCAAACCGGCAGGTACTGCAAATATTGCGATCTTGAGAATGCCGATAGCACAAGCAATGAGTTTGCCGACCGTCGAAACAGGTGGAAGGTTTCCAAACCCGCCGGGATCCTTGATATATTGGTTGAATGCCCATACCACAGCCTTCCATCCGTTCTTATACACCTCAGGTTGTTCTTTGTTCTCTACAAAAAACAGCATGAATGACAGTATCAAAGTAATGATGCACAAGAATTGGAGTGATACAGCCAACTCTACTTTCTTTGACATAAATGCCTCTTTAAGCAGTTTAAAAGAGGTCATGTACCTGAAAATCCTCATCAGTCGCGCTATCCTGAGCACTTTGAACACAGAATAAGGAATAGGTAAGAAGAAGCCAAGGTAAAAAGGATATGTCGCAACTATATCGATCAATCCATAAAAGCTGAAACAGTATTTCAGTCTTCCTTTAAATCCCTTATACTTAGGATTGATATCACCTGCAAGCCAAATGCGAAGGGTAACCTCTACAGTAAAAATAACAGTTGTAAAGATATCAATGAAATTCAGTATGCCTCCGATCTTATCATTGACCGAAGGAAAAGTTGAAAGGAATATCTCGATGGTACTGACAACGATCAATATGATTATTATCCAGTCTACAATTCGGTCAATCTTGGTATTCTTCTCGTCATCCAATGCGGAGGCCAGCACCTTCCTGATATGGATAAATCTGCCATTTTCCATAATTCAACATATTAATTGCACTTCCTTAACAATTGAAAGACAGTTCTGAAGCTCCGTGAATTTTGTGTACTCACTGTTTCTATGAGCATCATAATAGCCACAGCTGATATTGCACACCGGAATTCCAAGACCACGCATCTTCAGTTCCACCACATCCGTCTTTCCTCCCCGAACCATTTCATAACCATATTGCATAAGGATATCCTGTGGAATGAAAGAAGATTCACACAACAAAGTGTTGAGTTTTGCAATCGATACGAAATCCGAGTTCCCTTTACGGTCACATTCCAATACAAATTTCACATCATCAAAGACCTGATTAAGCTCTGCTCTAAATTTCTCTACCTTTACATTCATGAGAAAAGAATATTATCGGTTTATCTGCCAGGCGACTCCACAACTGACAGCCCAGCACTGCGCAGGATCTGCAAGATCAATATTTGCGGCAAGATCAAGCTGAACTTTCCTGCTGACCTGCCAGTTCAGTCCAAAATCCATTGCATACTGATTTCCGATACTGCCGAAATAGTTATAGCTCTCGACAAAGCATCCCAGTGCATCTGTCGCACTGAAGCCAAGACAAAGAGCTGCAAATGCTGTAGGCGCTGGCAGCGTACCGTCCCACTCCGCACCGACATTATAACCGATACTGAACCAGTCGTTCACCGGATTTTCGAAAAGAAGATAAAGCGAAGGCGCGAGATGTTCGACATTAAAGCCCTCTGTAGATGTGCAAGGAATCGAGAAATCCGCCAGTACCGAGACTGCCGGGATACCACCTCTGCCATCGAAACATTTAATCTTGGTTCCAAGACTCAATCCAGAAAATGCAGGTTTGAAACCTTGAACTGCACCCTCCTGCTGATAAAGGAAACCATCTCCGCCCAATCGTAGTTCCATATTAGGGAAAAGGCCGTAACGAAGCAATGTATTGCTGAATGTGAATGTTCCCGGGCCACCATCCCCATCATATTGGATACCCTGTTCAAGCTGGATGACCTTATGCCCTACTACAGCCGGGCCTGTAGAAGCGCCCGGCCTGTCTGCGGTGAATTCCGCGTATTCCTGTCCCCGGGCAAGCAGGCATCCAGCCAAGGATACACATATAATGAATAGTCTTTTCATAATATTTCTTTACCAAAGTTTCATTACCCAAGGGATGCCAGCAACCAGATAATGAGATATCATTATCACTATACCTCCGATCAAAGACAGCATAATAAGGACAGCCAGGCATCCCCACTTTGCATCTTTATTATATCCTTTAACCCATGATGGGGGACTAAAACGTATAATCAATAACAGCATTAGCCCGATGACAAAAATTATAGTTCCAATAACGAAAAGTCGCATAATAATATAGTTTATTCAGATTTTATCTAAGATCATCTTTTACGACCTGTCCTGACAGGCATAAAGAGGGCTATGAGACATCCTAAGATCGATCCGACGCCCAACTTTACAACATCGCCAAGACTCCAATTCAAATAATGACTTAAATCTGACATTATCATCAGAATGCCGCCGATCATAGCCAGAGTTGCCAGGAGCAAACGGTATCGCACCGCCCCTTCATGAGTCTTAATGAATCCCGGTATATAACGGATGGCAATCAGGAATGAAATCAGTCCGACTCCAAAAATCAAGGTTCCAATATCAAAGAGTAACATAGTCGCATGCTTTTAATTAACAAATCGCGCCCAATAAGCCGGCAGCCACAAGCGTAACCAGAAAATAAGTCGTGAGTCCATATCCGAACTTTTTCTTGAAGACCTCCCAGCTGCTCAGGCGCCAGTAGTCCCTTGGCGCAATAATCATTTCACCACTGATCGAATAGGCGATGAAAAATCCGATGATTCCAATAACTCCTCCTATACCATAGAGGACATCTTCCGAAAACAGGAAAATGTCCATTCCGACCATAATAGTTATGGCGATAACGAACGTTAAAAATGTCAATATTCTCATATTACCTATATTTGCCTTTGAGCACACTCTATTATATGTTTGTAGAAGAATACTCGATAATGGATTTCTTATTTAATTGTGCCATTCTTTCTATCTCGAAATCCTTTCCTCCAACTTTGAATGCGCCCCATATATAAGAATCTACTTGACGGTATGAAAAGTCTAAAAGATCATACTGTTCCATAAAGTATCTATATACAGCAACAAAAAAATCATACTCTTTAAGCTTTTTAGCAAATTCTCCTTTTGTTAAAGTTTTATCTCCTACTGATCTCTTGGAAGTCAGCTTGTATTTGGGGAGCAGTCCTTTTTCAAAAAAGCTAGTTAATGTCTCAGCAACTATGCTATCATAAATAGGATATAGTTCCGGTTGATGATAGGCACAATATTTAGTCGCAAACGAATAGTTGTATCGAATATTTTCTTTTAGCTTCAACGTGGCTATTTCCTTAATCAGTGAAATATCACCTTTCATAAGACGACTGTCAATTTCTTTAATATTGACTATATTGTCTGCCATAGCATTCGTTGCTTGAATGCCAGTAGAATAGAACAGATTCAACAATTTGACCTTAACTTCTACTGCATCTTTTGTTTTGTGATCCGGAAACTCTTTTACAAGAAATTGTAGAAGTTCCTCCTGTATGCTATATGACTTCATTTTGTCATACGCCTTCAATACCGATTCCGCATCTTTCTTAAGTGATATTTTCTGGGGCATACGTGGCGCTATTCTAGTGTTTGATTGCAGTTATGATTTGCTCTATTGCAGTCGTCATCCTTCCGACTGGCCATTCGTCCGAAATCCTCGGAAGGTGTATAAAGACAGCTTTGGTGTTTCCTCCTGTTGCCACAATGTGGTGGAGTGCGGCAAAGTATGTCCTGTTGCAGACATAAAGGCCAGCGCTGCTGGAGGTCTTTGCGGGGATGCCGGTCTGTATAAGACAATCCCGCAGTTTCTTTACCGGAAGCTGAGTGAAATAGGCTGGGGGAGCGTCAGGACATATCGTCTCCTCGTCCGGAGTATATCCGTCGTTGTCCCCATTGACCGAATCCATCAGATTGAGGGCTACGCGTTCGATCTTGATGCTGTCGCTCAGACCGGACTGCCCCAGCATGATGACGACATCGGGATCCTTCTCGTCAATCAGCCCGCATAAGGCATTTTCAACCCTATTGAAACTAACGGGGAGGATATCTGTAACAATCTCAATGTCACCAAATTCATCACAAGCTACTGCCTTTACGGTTTCTTGTGATGAATTTACGATCTCTCCGCCAAAAAGTTCGAAGCCGGTCACTAAAAACCTCATAGTAAAGTTAGTCTATATATTCTATGCTATAATTGTCTATATAGATATTCTTGAGGTGAACACCATTGGGTAGTTTTACGATAACCTTATGCTTATCACCATAATATCCGCGCCAAATACTTACCTCTGTTACCTTATATGCTTTGTTGTTTTTTCTTATTGTTTTAGGTATCTCAATGATCCTTGGTTTTTTATCCCATAGCTCAAGATTAATGTGGAGACAACAAGTATCGTCACTATAATCCCAATCATAAAAATATACATCTTCACAATCCTTTTCTGAAACTCTCATAATAGTGTAATTATTTAATTTTCTTTAATCGAGCGATCTCTTCTTTTCTCAGCTTGATTTGATTCTTATACATAGCGACTTCGCAATCATACTTTGCTATGAGACAATCATACTGAGCCATAGCTAATTGCGTACTCCAATCATCTGCCGCAATTCGTCCTCGCGCACAAGGTCTTGCCCTCTTCTTATCCTCCTTCGCATCGTTTAGCATTATTTTTGCCACATCCAATTTGGATTTCATTGATTCAATGTCTTCTGTGTACTGTTTGATCAATGCGTTAGCTTCTTCTTTGCTTTCCATACTTCAATAAACTTAAACGCACTATTTCTTAAGCCTTGCTAAAGCTTCCTTCGCATCCTCGATCTGACGCTTGTATCTTTCGATATCGCGGTCGTGACTTGCCGCAGCATCAATCTTACTTTTACGATATGAAGCCTTTGAAGATGGAGAAGAAGCACCCTTGATCAAGGCTGCATATCTCTCATTATCACGTTTCTTCTGCTCCTTTTCCCTTGCAATGTCTGCACGAAGATCGATGATCTTCTTCTTGTAATACTCTTTACTCATGGTTATATAATTTTAGGTTTTATTATCTATGAGAGTGTCATTTCTTCCATAACCGTACAAAATGAAAGTAACTTATCAGCATACCATTGTACGAGACCAGCATCAGCCTTGTCTATACTGTGCTTGATACCCCAGGCCCACTTGTTTTTGTTCCTTTTGCCTTGACTTAGTTCAGCATGCTTGAGCAGATGAGTGTCAGGAAGGGATGCAATTGCTCTGGAAATCTTACTTTTCATCTCCTCACCGCCATAAGTTTCCATCGCAACATATGCAGTAGATTCTCGTACACCATAACTTATCCAAACTGCGACATTTCCCTTATTCGCAACAGACGGAACCCCCATATATGATCTTCCTTTAGGAATGTTGACCTTCATCTTCATATGTTTGAGTAACTCAGCTTTGACTGGTTCCCAAAGTTTCGTCTCCCATGGGAATTCAGACGCTTTAAGTTTCTTAGGAGTGTCGAATGCCTTAAGATTAGTGACTGCCGACATTTCGATTGTAGATTCGATAATATCACCAAGTTGTTCATCATCATTGATAATTTCAGCAATCTTATTAAGAAGCATAGATACACTGAACACCCTGTTACTTAAGTAGGTCTCCTTCTGACACATTCTGAATACAACCTTCTCCCAATCTTCATCAAATTCGTCAGTGGAATTGAGTCGCTCAGTTTCTTCCGCTGTAAGAGGACGAAGTTTGAGCTTAGATGCAATCTTGTCGTTCCAATTCTTGAAATCAGGCTCTTCTGTCAGCTGATTATAGATATATGGGTATGCGATCTGAATGCATACAAGCGCATAGTTGATCAATTTGTCAAGCAGCGTACTTGAGTTTGCATTGTCTCCTTTCTGTTCTTCATAAATAATGGAAATAAGCGCGAGGGTGTTAGTCAGACGCTTGAGTGAACGAGGATTAGTACCCACAGACAGACGTGTGATTTCCGACAATTTTTCTGCAAGATCTGTATCTTCAAGTTCCTTGCTTGAGAAGAATTCGATCTTGCTGAGAGCATCTACCAGGAAGGTATCCACATTATACGAAGCCACAGGCATTGAGAACGGAAGCTGAATGATTTTGTCGAAGAACGACCTGAACTCGCGCTCGTTCTTATCTGTCAGTTCACCGAATTTAGGCTTAAGACCCTTGATGACAACATCATAGTCGATTGCAAGAATGAACACACAATGCTCAAGGTCGAAGATATTCTTGAGAAGCTCAAGAATCTCCACTGCTACAGGAGGATCGATTCGGTCGAGATCGTCAATATAGAATGTGAAACCCTTCTTTGCCGGAAATTCAGCAAGAATCTGCTCGATCATCTCTGAAATCTCAGTCTTCAACTGAACGATATCCGACTGAGCCTCTTCTCCGCCTTCCAACAATTCATCGACTAATCCACCATCAATGCCAACTGTTCCAGCAGCAATCTTGGTTCCGACAGTCGCCATCTTCTTGAAAATGCCCCCGATCTTCTTACGGCTCTCTTCCCATTTATGCTTACTTGGATTAAGCGTACCGATCTGTTTGATGATACCCTCGAGAATGCCCATAATGGTCTGTCCCGGAGTTTTCATCAAAGAATACTGCCAGGTATTGATCCATATAGGGAAATACGGACTGTCGTCAGTATCGCAGAGATTGTACTTCAGAAGGTTCATCAAAGATGTTTTGCCAGAGCCCCATTCACCCTGCAGTGCAATCGTGATAGGAGTATCTGTCAGTTTCACATATCGGATAAGAGCATTCTGATATACCTGAATGCCGAACAAGTCTGCCTGCGTATGTTTACGAGGAACGTCTATAATACTTGATTTCATCGCTATATACTTCTATTAACGATTATTATACACTTTGTCTGCTTTAATAAAGGATCTGTTAGAGAGCCATATCCTCCATTGCAATATAAACGGCAAGAATCCTGTCTGAACACCATTTGACCAGATTACTGTCGGTCTTTTCAATCTGTTGCTTGATGCTCCAGGCCCATTTATTCTTGTTCTTCTTGCCCTGGCTAAGTTCTGCACTTTTGAGAAGGTGATCAGAAGGAAGTTTCGACATTTCAGTTAAAATCTTTTCTTTCATTTCTTCTCCCTGATATGTCTCCATCCATACATAAACCTCCGATTCTCTAACGCTATAACTTATTCCACAGGAAATCTTTCCTTTGTTGGCTACTGATTGTATAATCACATAGGGTTTCCCCTTAGGAATAGTCATCTTCACACTTACGTTCTTGAGCAGTTCTGCTTTGATAGGCTCCCAAAGTTTAACATTCCAAGGGAATTCTGAGGTCTTATGCTTCTTTGACGTTTCAGATATCTTTAGGCTTGTAGCTACAGACGTTATCTCATTAGCAGGCTCCATGCTGTCTCTTATATATCTTATTGCTCCGCCTGATGGGAAAGGATAGGCAGTCACATCCTTGTTCAGGTAAAGGTTATTTCCCTCCTTGTCGTCGATTACACCTTCGACATAGTAGCGTATTGTAATCCTGCCATCTTTTTCTCTATGCTTGAAAGGAAGCCACTTGGTCGTCGGCTTCAAGACACATCTGACCACTCCTTTATAGACTCCCAGCAAATAATCGATCTGATCAGCGTTGTACTTGCTCACCTTCCAGTATTTTCTGGTAATCTCATAAAGGTCAGAATTAACCCTCATTCCGTTTTTATCCTTCTTATTATATGTTCTGTTCAGGTTGACCATCAATAGTTTATGCCCGGATTTCAACTGCAACGGCTTGCAGTCATATATCTGCATTATCTGGTCAACCGTCTTAATGCCTTCATTCCACTGATGATGTCCGGCAACAATGTTCGTCAAAAGACTTTCGGTGTTGAACTCTTGATATGTCAAGAAGTCTATGAGTACCGATTCCACTGTCAATGCATCTTCCTCTGTCAATTTGTGACGGAGGATATAGTGCTCCACTTCGTGGCCAGACTTAATTATCTCCCTTATCTTCTCAAGTTTCTCGGTGCTGACATCCTCATACTCCAATGCATCACAAGCATGTGCAAATACACGATTGCCGATTCCCTTACCGATATAGAAAATCTTCTTGTCTCTCGGATCAACAAGGCAATACACATAGTATCCTAATTCCTCTTGTACCTTTTGCGAGAACATTACTGTGAGTGTTTCAGGTCATTTAGCTGTCCAGACAACGGTCAGGCTGTCTGGACAATAATATGCTGTTCCAAGGTTATCTACCAGCAGCAACAAGAGTTGCAGTGTTATCTGCGAGAGCTGAGTCGTCAGCGTTAGCTACCTGTACGCCGATACCATAGAGTTCAGCAACCTTCTTCTCGAAGTTACCGACCTGCATATTACCCTTTACTACGAGCTCGCCACCTTTGTGACCCTCTGCGCGGATTGAAGCGAGAGTTGCATTGTCATCAGCGAAACCGCCCTTGCATGATGCGCTCTTGTAAACGCGAAGTGTTGAACCGAAGTTCTCCTTGAAGTTAGCCTTAAGGGTCTTTACCTTAGTACGGCCATTGAGTGTAAATTCTGCCATAGTTTTAGAATTTAAATGTTAATAATATGTATTGGATAAGTGTTATTCTACAACAATGAATTCAGTTCTACGATTTTCCGGAGCCATTGGATTTTCCTTGTTTTTCAGTTCTGACGATCCTTTACCTTCCGCCTCAAGACGCGAAGGATCAATGCCTCGTGAAATCATAAAATCTACTGCTGCCTGAGCTCTGGCCTCTGAAAGTTTCTGATTAAAAGCCGCATCACCTTCGGCAGATGTATGTCCCACAAGCTTGAGCTTGATCTGAGGGTGCTTCTGCATCATCTTGGCCAGATCATGGAGAACGAACTTTGCTGACTCACTGAGGTCAGCCTTTCCAACAACAAACTCTGCAGCGTTGAAGTCCTTCTCTATCTCTTCGATCTGTTTCACATAGACTGTGTCCACTACTGTAACTATCTTCTCCACTTCTACTACCTGAGTTTCTGGCTTGCGACTGAGAAGTACTGCAAGAAGAGCGAGAAGGACGACGATGACTGCGATTGCAATCCAAAGGCCCGCCTTTGACTTCTTCTGCACTACAGGCACCGGCGGAACGTAGCCATTGAGGTATTCAAGATAGAACTGGCCTCGCTTACCTCCGCCTGGAGCCTTCTCGAAATCTGCGACGAGAATACCGTACTGTTTGGCATGAGCAGCCAGTTTCTCGAAGTTCGGCTTTGTCCACATGTATGGGAATGCCACCTTCTTGCCGTCGCCGGTCAACAGGAGTTCATCTTCAAGAATGAAAGAGCTTTTCAGCTGCTCCTGATCAAGGGAATCTGTCGAGGCCGTATCTACAAAGAGCTGCTTTAATCCCGGATTGATAGCATTCGGGAATGCTTTGCAAAGATCCTCAAGGGTTGCGTGAGGATACATTATCAGGTAAGCGTGTGCTATACCGAGAGCAGTGCGGTTCTGCGCCTTACCATAAACCTTCACTCTTGCACTTGCAAGCTCTGCTTCAGTGGCCTCAACGTCTGGAGAAACATACTCTTTGGGCTTAGTTTCCAGATCCTCGGTTGCAAAATGTGCAGAACCGCTCTCCGCAGAAGCTGTGGAGGCAGCACCCATAAGGGTGGCTGTATCATCAGCGAATTCGCTATTGTCAGCATTGGCCACCTGAACACCGATGCCATAAAGTTCTGCCATCTTCCTTTCGAAGGTAGCGACCTTCATATTGCCTTTTACCTTGAGTTCCCCACCCGCAAAACCCGTTGTACGGATTGACGCCAAAGTAGCCTCATCATCTGCTAATTCCGTGCAGTCTACGGTAGTATAAACGCGAAGAGTTGCATTGAAATTCTCTTTAAACTGAGCCTTAATGGTCTTAACTTTCGTGCGACCGTCAAACGTAAAATCTGCCATAATCGTTATTATTAAAACTCTCCACGTGCAGCCTGCCCGATTGTGATTTCATTAGGGACAAGCTTTCCGTCCTTCTTGATCTGAACTGTAACTCCGAAGTAAGTATCGAAAAGCATCTCTGCATCACCCACCTTCATGCTGCCTTTGATTTTAAGCCCCTCAACAGCGCGAGTATCAACGGTCTTGGTGGTTTTATCATTGAGCTGTTTAAGAGTAAGCGCGCCATCAGCAATCTGCTTTCCCTTATAAAACACGAGTTCGACTCCAAACGCATTTTCAAATTCTGCAGAAAGAGTCTTGAGCTTCTTCTGAGGTGAAACATTGAACTCAGCCTTTGTGAAGTTGTCTTTGATTTTGTCTAAAAGTCCCATTATCAGAAAGTTTATTTATGTGATTAGAATTGGAATAACAAAAATAAAGTGAACTCGATCGTCAATCAAGTTCACATTGGTTCATTTGATATTTGTTATTGCACTTACTACTCTTTCACGCAGCGGACAGAGCATCCGGTTGCACGAGGGTTACCGACATCCACGCCGACCTCGGTGTTGCAGAAGCAGAGAATGGAGATGGCGTCATGCTCCATCGGTCTGGATGACCAATAGAAGCCAAAACCGCCTCGTGCGGTGCACGTCCCATTTCCTGTGCGTAAGCCGGCAGCCGAGAAAAACACTTGAGGAGTTGTCCCGGCATATATGCCTGGTCCGCTGAACCAGTAACCGGGCTGACTATTTTCATCGGTAATCCATGAAGAATAATTGAAACTTAGCTGTTCGAGTTCTGCGTAAGTAGGAACACGCCAGCCATCCGGACAAGGATCGTATTCTGTCTTTACCGGATTTTCTTCCGTACCGGAATTCCAGAAATTACTTTTCTGATCTGTACACCAGTAATAAGAATTATCTGATCCATAATAAAACTTATTCTTATTCTCCTTTGATTGACCTGTTGCCAAATCTACAGGACCTGCCTCTATTTCTGGAACGGACACATCTGAAAATTCACCAGCATTAAAATCATCACCATCCATCAAACCTCCCTCATAACCCTGACCATACTTCCTGCCCCATTGATAAAGCTTACCGTATTTGAAGTCTAGCGGATGATAGCCACAGTTTACCGGCGCCCATACAGTCTCACCGATCTTTACACCCGGTCCGTGATTGATACCATACTCATCCACATAGTCGCCCTCCTGAGGGAGTATCTCTTCTCCCGGGTCATCTGCAGATCCGATGCGATGTGCCAGCGACGGCCAGACTGCCTTATACCGCGCCACCGCCTCGGGCCGGACATAGATCTTCAATGATGGATGCGTGCCGGCAAAGACATCCTCGCCCAAGATCGGAGGTACAGAAGGATCCATATGGACAGCAGAAAGGGATGAACAGCCGTAGAAAGCTCTGTCATGAATCTCAGTAATCTGTGATATGATGGTGATCTCTGGAAGTGAGGTACATCCTGCGAATGCTTCCTCGCATATATGGCAACTTCCACCGCCTTCTCCCGAGAATTCAAACAAGCGGAGCGAAGTGCAGTTACGGAAAGCTGATGGTGAGACGAGTGCAGACCGCAAAGTTACTGTTTCCAGACCTGTGCAATCCTCAAAGCTCGCATTTCCCACATATTTGACATCTACATTTTTCAGACCTGAACATCCTTTAAAAACTCCATCCGCGACATTGCAGCAGTTCAGACCGACAGTCTTCAGTTCAGTACAGTTTTCGAAAACACCTCCACGCATGATTATGTCAAATGGCAGCACTACGCTTTCCAGATGACTTCCGGCAAATATAGGCATGTTTATCTCCACAAGATTTGTAAACCAGCAAAGCTCATCAAACGAAGTGATTTCCATACCGGAAAAATCGAGTATATCCAAGCCGTTACCAGTCACCGAAGCTGCCTCCCAGCAGGCCAGTTCACCATCCCCATCCCGATCAAAAGCATCGACACAGACATTCTTCACCACAGGATCCTTGAACTCTATGATGCTGTCATCGGCCTTCTGTATTACCGTAAGGACATTATTGCGTCCGTCATAATCTATCAACAAATGCCCTATACGGTCTTCCTTTGTGGTATTTTCCGATATATGGACAGAGATATGAACAGAATTGTCTAGCCATCCCTGCGAATATGAAAGCCAATCATTGTCCTCATATGGCATACGTATAATCTGGGTGAATTTATCCTCAGGAAGCATGAAGGTGTATACTTTACTTTCATAGGAAGCATATATCTTATCAAAAGGCAGATTGGTTTCTTCTACAGGAATACCGGACTGCCTCACAGAAATCACCTCGTGCTGACCGGTGCTGAGGTTTCTGAATATCAATTCACACCTGCGCTCATCGGAAGTATTGTTTGGTTTCGCCTTCAAGGCACATCGTTTCCCTGCACATGTGAAATCCAGCCAGTCCGCAGCAGAAGGGACATCGACTTCAAAGGGAGCATCTCCCATCACCTTAAAAGAGGTGTATCCGCCATGGTATTCAAAACTCATGTCACGATAGTCAGGCAATATCATCAAAACACGCTCAGGGTCTTGAGGTTCGATCTGATACGACACAGACGGCCAGGCTTCCATATATTTGTACAGCGACTCATAAGGAACATATATCTCCAGATCTTCGTTTGTTCCTAAAAATACGTTCTCACCCAAAGATGGCGGGTCAAGCGGTTCCAGATAAACTCTAGAAAGCGAAATACACCCACCGAAAGCATCATCGTGTATCTCTGTAATATCCTCAGGGATAGTAATTTCCAGCAGACGAGGACATCCATCGAAAGCCCTGTAGCCAATACAATGGCTACCGGAATCTGTAATCTCAAACTTGACTGAACGCAGATAATCGCAATCAGAGAATGCATATGCCGGAATACCCGTTGTCTGCTGAACTACGGTCTTAAGACCATCACATTCCATAAAGCCGCCACCGTCCACAATTTTTGCCTTCACATATTCAAGGCTCGAACATCCCACAAATGATGAACGCACAACAATATCAGACAAGTCAATATCAGAAAGTTCCCGACAGGCAGCGAACGCGTCACCTTCCAGAATACTGAATGCATACGGAAATTTTATGCTCTCGATCTTAGACTCGGTAAAAATCATAGAGTGGATCTCCTTGACATTGACAAACCACTGGAATTCATCAAACGATTTTATATCCGTCAGATAGAAATTCAGATTCTCGATATTATCCGGCATTGCCGCCTCATAATATGACAGTTCTCCATCTGCATCAAGATCGAAGGCTTCCACACAGGCCTGCTTGACCAAAGGATCCTCAAATGTTATGATGCCGCCTGCATATTTCTGTATGATGGTAAGGAAATTCTCTCCACCATCATATGATATAATCAGATTGCATATCCTTTCCTCATCAGTCGGATTCTCATCAAAGTAAAAATCCAATCTTGTAAATTCAGACTCTTCAGTCCGGTCCCATCTTACCCAATCATTATTCCTTTCGCCGTCGGGAAGCAACCTTATATCGCCCAGCAAGCCTCCAGGCAATGAAACACCGAATGTGGAACTGCAGTAAGGTACTTCCTTAAGATATTCAGGAAGATTGTCTTCATTCGCTTTTGCATCCTGGATCACCGACAACGTATCAGACTGATTGTCAGAGAGATTGGTAAAAACCACATCACAACGACGATCGTCAGTCTCCGGATTGGCCTTAACCTGGAAACGGCAGGTTCTGTTGTCACGACGATAAAAGACCCAGGACACAGTGTCCGGGATATTGACCGTAAAATCAGCCTCACCACCTACTTCGACAAGGAATTCAGATTCTTTGGCCCCGACTTCTATCGTATTGAAAGGAAGGGTCATTGACTTCGGAGTCTCTTTTTCCTTCAGTATCCTGAAATAGCTGACTTCAGAACAGATCTCATTCCTGCCGTTGCTGACATAGGCCCTATAGACATAGTCCGTATCATAGTCGAGAGATTCCAGTATGAAATTGAACTTTTTCCCCTCAGCGCTCGCCTTCACCCTCCGCATATTATCCTTGGTCTTGCCATAAAGAAAGCCACAGTCATACCCGCCTGCCAGCTCAGCGGAAGTCTCAGCCGTAAGCACGCAAGTATTGTCCGTCACCTTCGCCG
This sequence comes from Candidatus Cryptobacteroides sp., assembly GCA_045614445.1. Taxonomy (GTDB): domain Bacteria; phylum Bacteroidota; class Bacteroidia; order Bacteroidales; family UBA932; genus Cryptobacteroides. Next base: position 57,120 of record JAZLCW010000086.1, read on the forward strand.
AGACAGATTTAATCTCCGGTATCCACTCAAGCTCCGGCTTCGGGGCACAGGAGAGCAGGCACAGGAACATGAGCCCTATACCTATAATCTTATATATGAAACTGCTGTGACTTGGCATAACTGTCGCAAAATTAGAAATTTTCATGGACTTAAGATGATTCTATAATCAGATTCACTACCTTTGACTTGAATAAAACGTTCGGACTATGGCAATAATAAAGGAACTCAAGGGCGACACGCCCATCATCGGGGAACGCGCGTTTCTGGCGGAGACAGCGACAATCATCGGTACAGTGACAATGGGAGATGACTGCAGCATCTGGTACGGAGCCGTTCTGCGCGGCGATGTTGGTGCTATCCGCATCGGTGACCGTGTGAACATACAGGACAATGCTGTACTTCACGCCACATATCAGAAGTCTGAATGCATCATCGGCAATGACGTGTCAATCGGCCATGGAGCCAATGTGCACGGCTGCATCATCGGAAATGATGTGATCATCGGAATGGGAGCGATCGTGATGGACAACACCGTCGTACCTGACGGAACCATCATTGCCGCAGGAGCGGTCGTCCCTGCCAATCAGACTCTTGAACCAGGCATCTGGGCGGGAATTCCGGCCAGGAAAATCAAGGACGGATCGGAAGCGATACGCGAAAAGGCCCACGCTAATGCAGACCACTATCTGATGTATAAGAAATGGTACGAATAGCAGTCAAAATTGTTTTATTATAAATATAATAATTATATTTGCAATAAAAACGATGCCATGATACTTCGTGACGAGATTTTAAATCCATTCTTCATCGGGAGATATGTAGACAAACAATATTTCTGTGACCGTGAAAAAGACACAGAAACTCTTGTCAGACATATACTTAACGGAAGGAATGTCGCATTGATTTCGCCTCGGCGTTTAGGAAAGAGCGGGCTTATCCACCATACTTTTGCGCAAGATGTCATAAAAGACAGATATACCACAATATATGTAGATATATACGCTACAAAAGACTTGTGCGAGATGGTGAAAGCGCTGTCGGAGGCTATAGTGAAGGCTGTCGGACAGAAGAAGAGCTGGCACGAAAAATTCTTTTCCTTCATTAAATCTCTGAGGGTGGGGTTCCATATTGATGCTGTTTCGGGAGAACCGTCATTTGACATCGGCATCGGTGACATTGAAAATCCGGACAAGACGATCCGCGAACTCTTCGACTATATGGAGGCATCAGAAAAACCATGCATTCTGGCCATTGACGAATTCCAGCAGATCAGAGAATACCCTCAGACAAATACAGAGGCGTTCATCCGCAGTCTTGTCCAGCAATGTTCACGGACATCCTTCATTTTCTGCGGAAGCAAGAGACACACGATGACGGACATCTTCTATTCCCCAGCAAAGCCATTCTTCCAAAGTGTCATAAGCCAGAGTCTGAAACCGATACCGATGGAAACGTATGTAGAATTTGCCGGCAGGATGTTTTCTCAGAGAGGAAAGATTCTGGACAGGGCTGCAGCCGAGGCCATATACAGAATGTTCTACGGATGCACCTGGTATATGCAGATGATGATGAACGAGATGTTTGCCCTGACAAAGAAGGGAATGACCTGCACGACAGAATACATTGACTTCGCCTGGGACAATATCATAATGGCGCAAGAGGACAGGTACCAGGCCATTCTTTACGGTCTGGCTCCAAAGCAGAAACAATTGCTTCAAGCTATCGCCAGGGACAGGATAGTGGAAGGAATCACATCATCCGATTTCGTAAAGAGACATCGTCTGGTGTCAGCCAGTTCAGTCCAGGCTGCACTGAAACCATTACTCAAAAATGACATTGTGACCTGCGAAGAAGGCATCTATAGAATATATGACTATTTCTTTGCCGACTATCTGGCTAAAAAATATTGACCGAAAGCACAAATTCGAGCGTTTTCGTGCTTTTGAACTGAAAAAATGATGTCGAAAGCACAAAAGAGGCTAAATTTGTTCTTTTGACGCAGAGGTTGAATTATATGAGAATCGAAAGCATAACATCAGCACAGAATCCTAAGATAAAGGATCTGCTGGCACTTCAGGAGAAATCCAAGGAGAGAAGGAAGAAGGGATTGTTCGTGGTCGAGGGACGACGCGAGCTGCTTCATTGTATCGAAGCGGGATATGAGCCATATACCGTATTCGCATGCCCGGAGATATTGTCCGAGGGGGATTTTGATGAGATTGGCAGGAGATGCGATTGTCCTTTCATCGAGATTCCGCAGCATCTTTATGACAAGGTGGCGTACCGCGGAGGCACTGAGGGAGTGATCGCAGAACTTCGCTGCAAGGAGATGAGCCTCGAGGCTCTGAAGCTGCGGAAAGACCCGCTGGTAGTGGTGCTGGAAGCGGTGGAGAAGCCGGGCAATCTGGGGGCGGTGCTTCGTAGCGCGGACGCATCGGGAGTGGACGCTGTGATCGTCTGCGACCCATTGACCGACATGTACAATCCTAACCTTATCCGTTCGAGCATCGGTGCGATATTCACCGTTCCAGTGGCAACAGCAACTTCCGAAGAAACTATCAATTGGCTGAAAACCAATGAAATAAAAATCTACACGGCTCAGCTTCAGGATTCCGAGTGGTATTACGACACAGACATGAAGGGCGGCACAGCAATCGTCATGGGCACTGAGGCTACTGGTCTGACCGATGTCTGGAGAAAGGCAGCCGATGCTCATATCAAGATCCCGATGCTGGGCAAGCTTGACTCGCTGAACGTGTCGGTTTCCGCAGCGATATTGATGTTCGAGGCAGTAAGACAACGCAAGAGTGTGGCAAGCAACGCACTATAAATCAAACCATTACAACAGATGCCTGCTGCACCCGGCACGCAGGCATTTTAGATAAAAGCTTAAATATCAGCTATTTATGAGACACAGTAGATTCGGACTTATAGGACACCCGATAGCGCATTCGCTCTCCCCTGCTCTTTTCAAGGCCGGGTATGAGGGACGTTACACTTATGAGCTGATCGAGGGGGAGGATTTCGAAGAATCATACAAGAGGTTCCTTGAAGAATACGACGGGATAAATGTAACGGCTCCGTTCAAGGAACTGGCATTCGCCAAGGCGGATATATTGTCCCCTGAGTGTGAGGCTGTGGGGGCGACGAATCTGTTGGTAAAGACTCCTCTGGGGGTGAAGGCTTTCAATTCGGACTTTCTCGGAGTGAGGATGTGGCTGGAGGAAGTGGCTGCCGAAGTGCTTACAGAAAAGATATCCGTTCTGATAGTCGGGTTAGGAGGAGCCGGAAAAGCGGCGGCTGCGGCGGCTGAGTCTCTGGGAATGAAGGTGGTCAGAATGAACAGGACAGTCAGGGATGAGAAGACCAGGCCGCTTGATGATTTCAAGGAATGCTTCAGGGAGGCGGACATCATAATCTACAATATACCGACCGCCATACAGGCTCTCAACGAGCTGACAGACAAGGATTTCACACCAGGCAAACCTAAATTCATTCTGGAAGCGAACTATAAGGATCCTTCATTCGGAAAGGAGATTCTGGCAAAAATGCAGACGGCCAATCCCCTGGCACGATATACAGGAGGAAAAACCTGGCTTCTGTATCAGGCTGTGACCGGATATGAAATTTTTACAGGTGAAAAGCCTGATTTGGCCGGGATGTACGATGTTTTGTAAGAAAATATCACTATCTTGCGGAGTTTTTGGGCCAGGCCCATTTTAAAAATATATAAACGAGATATTATGTCATTGAACAAAGCTATGCTGATCGGTAACGTTGGACGCGACCCTGAAGTACGTTACCTGGATGGAAAAGACGGAAATGCAAAAGTGGCGACATTCACATTGGCCACAACCGAGAGGTACAGGGACCGTAACGGTGAAACTCGTGAAAACACAGAATGGCACAACATCGTAGCTTGGAGAAGCACAGCCGATGTAGTGGAGAGATTCGTAAGAAAGGGCACTCAGGTGTATATCGAAGGACGTCTTCGCACCCGTTCGTGGGATGACCAGACCGGAAACAAGCGATACACCACCGAAATCATAGTGGATAATCTCCAGCTCCTCGGTAAGAAATCGGACAATCCGGGAGGCCAGCAGGGAGGCTACCCTCAGCAGGGACAGACTTACCAGCAGCCTGCACAAGGATATCAGCAGCCAGGTTACGCACCTGCAGCACAGCAGCCTGCATATG
>JAZLCW010000087.1:0-2290 GCA_045614445.1 Candidatus Cryptobacteroides sp.
TCCGTATCTCGTGGGGCAGATGGGCGCACAGACTGTCAGAGGATATCAGGGAGGACTCGATCCGGAGTGCAAGGATGCATCTGTAGAAGAGTCTGTCATTGCATGTATCAAGCACCTTGCGGGAGGAAGTCAGCCAGTGAACGGAACCAATTGTGCTCCGGCGGAAATTACTGAAAGAACATTGAGAGATGTCTATTTCCCTCCATACATAGAAGGGGTAAAGGCCGGGGCTCTGTCTCTTATGCCATCTCATAATGATATAGGTGGGGTTCCATGTCACAGCAGCAGATGGTTGCTTACAGATGTGCTGAGGGATGAGTGGAAGTTTGAGGGATTCGTCATCAGCGATTGGAAGGATCTGGAAAAGCTTTCAGATGCGCATTTTACCGCAAAAGATCATAAAGATGCATTCTTTCAGGGTATAGAGGCTGGAATTGATATGCATATGCATGGTCCCGAGTGGAATACTTTCGTGTGCGAACTGGTGCGCGAAGGAAAGATATCGGAAAAGAGGATCGATGAATCTGTAAGAAGAATCCTTGCCGCAAAGTTCCGCCTTGGGTTGTTTGAAAATCCTTATGCAGATGAGGAAAAGTCCATGACTGTGCGTCTTTGTGACGAACATAGGAAGACCGCCCTTGAAGCAGCTCGTAAATCCATTGTTCTTCTCAAGAACGAGGGTATACTCCCTTTGGACAAATCGAGCAGAAAGAAGATCATGGTTACAGGTATCAATGCCGACCATATCAATATGATGGGAGACTGGGTGTCCTACCAGCATCCGGACAACTATACTACAATTATAGAAGGATTGCGTGAGGTGGCTCCTGAAAATGAATATATATATGTTGATCAGGGACCTTATCCGACGAAAATGACGATGGAGAATGTCCGTAAAGCCGCAACAGCTGCAGAAGGATGTGATCTGAATTTAGTAGTGGCAGGAGATTATATGCATAGGGGAATGAACAGCAAGATGAAGACAGCCGGAGAAAACGCTGACAGGTCGGATATCAATCTTCCTGGACTCCAGCATGAACTTATCCGTCAGGTAGCAGCTTCCGGGAAGCCTACAATCCTTATCCTGGTCTCCGGCAGACCTCTGAGCATAGCATGGGAGGCAGAAAACATTCCGGCAATCGTCGAAGCGTGGGAACCGGGAATGTATGGAGGACAGGCGGTGGCGGAAATCCTTTTTGGGGATGTTAACCCTTCTGCCAAGCTTGCAATGAGCTTTCCTCGCAGTGCTGGACACATCCAGACTTACTACAACCATAAGGCAATGCATTATTATCACCCTTATCGTGTGACTTCTTCTGATCCTTTATGGCCGTTCGGACATGGTCTTTCATATACATCTTATGAGTATTCTGATCCTGTCCTGAGTGCCGATGAAATGAGGGCAGGTCAGACTCTTACAGTTTCTGTCGATGTGACCAATACCGGAGACCGTGCCGGTGAAGAAGTGGTCCAGATGTATATCCGTGACAATGTCGCTCAGGTCGCTCGTCCGATAAAGGAACTCAAAGGCTTCTGCAGAGTAGCTTTGGAACCAGGTCAGACAAAGACAGTTACCTTGCCGATTACAGAGGAGATGCTCTTGTTCCATGGGCTTGAAATGAAGCCGTTAGTAGAGGAGGGAGACTTTACTGTCATGGTGGGACCTTCTTCTGCTGATATGTGTCTGAAAAGTGTTGGATTTACCTTTTTGAAGTAGTATTTACTTATGTAAAAACCTATATATCTATATATGTGAGTCATCTGCGGAAATAGCTTTTAACGCTATTGAAATGCAGATGACTCAATTTGTTTTATATATTGCTATCTATATCATACCTATAACCCGACCCATATGTGTTGCCATTGCAAGGTCAAATCGATAGCTTTGCCTAAGCTAATAATCTATAAGTCAACAATGTATATGAAGAAACCTATTCTTTTAACGGGATTCTGCCTTCTTTTGACGATCATTGTGACGTCGTCAGCAGAAGCTCAGTCGCAAAAATCAGCAAAGCCCACTATCAAGGTAGGTACCTACAATGTGTGCAGTTCACATGCCAGAAAGCATGGTATCAAGGATGGTAAATTCAAGACTCCTCAAAAATATTGGTGCAACAGTGCAGACGCAGTGGCACAAATGATCCACGAACTGGACTGTGATGTAATTGGGCTTCAGGAAATCGGGGATACGACATGGGGACTTTATGGTGATCATGATCTGAGGAACCTCGTTGCGGCTAAGCGTCCTAAGAAAGATCAGTATATATGGGTTCTGTATGAAAACCATCCT
>JAZLCW010000088.1:0-4058 GCA_045614445.1 Candidatus Cryptobacteroides sp.
CAAATCAATTGGCAACATGATGAACATCATGCCACCTATCAAGCACTTTATGTTGATGCTGGAGGACATCAGAGATTCTTATTTTTGTTAAGATTGAATTTCAGAATAGTGCTTATTATTCAAAGCCCATGCCACGGAGAAGACTAATCTTCTTCGAGTTCTTCGTCATCCGGGCCCGGACGATATTCAAGTATGTCGCCAGGCTGGCAGTCCAGAGCCTTGCATATTGCGTTCAGTGTCGAGAAGCGAATCGCCTTTGCCTTGCCTGTCTTGAGGATGGACAAATTGGCTGCAGTGATTCCAATCTTCTCTGCAAGCTCACCGGAAGGCATCTTCCTCTTCGCCAGCATTACATCTACATTTACTATAATTGCCATAATTGATTCCGTTAAATTGTCAGACTATTTTCTTTGCTGATTTGAACTGCAATTCTGTATATGATTGCAAGAGCACATATTACCACTGGGACGATAATCTCGACAAAACCCAATTCAATTTGTCTTGTGCCGAATACAATATGCATATTCGAGTTGCAGAAGATGAATATAAATGAGGAGATTGCTGCTCCGAACAGGATTCCTACATTTTTCTTAGGGAAGATCGTGCCGTTTTTCAAAGCACTGATAGAGTTGAGCAGGAATGCGATTATACAAGCATAACTTGCAGCAGCTCCAATAAATCTGAATATTGCAATACTGGCTTGAAATAATTTAATGTCTGCCATCCATTCTGCAGTCTGTCTTACGGGATATCCAAAGAAAAGTCCGCATGTTTGACATACAAGCATCAGAAGATAGAGTGCTCCGAAGATTGTCGTTACTCCTGTCAGCCATTTGAGGGATTTTGATGAGTCTTTTTTCATAATCAATAAATGTTTGTTGTTTTTCGATATGCAAATATATATGTTTTTATTGAAAAACAATAATTTTATAAAGAAATTTGATAAAAATTCGTCTTTGTTCTTGTCTGGTGGCTCCTTTCCTCTGCTGTCCAGAAAACCGGCCTTGAATGTGGCCGGGAACCTATGACGGGCGTGTTATTTGAATGTGAGTTTATTTTGATAACTTTGTCTTCAACTAATCATCTCATGACGATATTCGGGAAAATAGGACTGTCGAAGCGGTATGGCAAAGCGATTTATGCCATATCCGCTGTTCTGACTATCGCGATATCATCTCTTGTATTCTTCAACCCATACGCGATTCCGATGGGGGTTCTGCTTAAGCTGGTCAGTATTCCTATAATACTATATCTCTACACGACGTTCACCAAGAATACGGAAATATACTTTTACCTCAATCTTGGCATCAGCAGAAAAGAGTACTATCTCATTCCGTTTGTAGTGGAATTCATAGGTTTCATATTATTTATAACCCTGATAGCATATTTAGGTAATGCAATCCGTTAACAGACTCCTGGTAGACAGCGTACATCTCGAATTTGACAAGCTGCAGGTTCTTCAGAGCGCCTTCATCACTGCTCAGACCGGCAGGGTGACAGGTGTGCTCGGAAGGAACGGTTGCGGAAAGTCATGTCTGTTCAAATGCATCATGGGTGGCATACAGCCGCAGAATATCTTCGTTCGTTTCAATGATGAGCCGGAAACCGATTACGGACATATCGGCAAAAGGGTCAAGTACCTTCCGCAGAATGTATTTATCCCTGGCAATATGACCCTAGGGGAGGCATATGAGCTTTATGGAGTGGATTATGACGGCCTTGTTGCATTTGAGAACAAGTTCCATACATATCAGAGATTGACGGCCGGTCAGCTGTCCGGGGGAGAGGTGAGAATTGCCGAGATGTATATGGTGTTGAACTCCGACGCGGAATTCTGCATTCTTGACGAGCCGTTCTCCAACGTCGCTCCTAAACATGTGGAGTTGATGCAGCGGCTGATCCAGACCCATAAACCCACCAAAGGAATCATCATCTCGGACCATATGTACGAACAGGTCATGGATATAACCGATGACCTGTTCTTGCTACGCGACGGATACACATTCCCTATAAAGTGTAGGGAAGACCTGATCCATCATGGGTATATTTTGCGGTAGGAGGTGATGACGCTATTTCTTGAAGATTACCGGTACCATCATCGTGATCGAAATCTTTTTGCCGTCCTTGATGGCTGGTACCCATCCGTTGCCGGATGATTCGATCACTCTGATTGCTTCCTCATTCAGTTTTGCGTCAGCGCCGCGAAGAACCTTTACATCAGCAATTTCTCCGTCCTCTGTAATCCTGAATGAGACATCTACACGACCTTCGCTTGTCACACCTTCCGGATATTTGATGTGCTCGTGTACCCATTTCTGGAATTCCGGCATTCCGCCGCCCTGAAATCGAGGTTCTCTGTTCTGTATCAGTTCGGCAGCTTTATCGGTAACAACGTACACAACCTCGTCCGGATTTGGTTTTTCAACTGTTTCGTCTTCAGTTGTAATCCAAACTGTTCCGTCTGCAGAAATGGTTCCTTTAGGATTTGCAGGGAGAGCTGCGATCTCTTCACTTGTTGCCTTCTTGCCGTTAATGTAGATGTCAGGAGCAGGCTTTTCCTCATTTGCCTTTGTCGGATCGGTTGTAATGACGATCACGCCTTCGTCGGTATCATATTCCTGCAATGCCTTTTCTGTCTTGAGGACTTCCATTGAAGTAATTGTGGCCGGATCGATAGTGTTAAGGTCGAATCCTTCCGGCATCCTTTCACCGTTGATTACATATACGAGGTCCGGTGTAGCTACTGTAGCCAATTGAGGCTGTTCTTCACCTTCCTTGATGACGAGAGTGTTGATTGGCTTTGAACAATCGATGGTGCCAGTCACAAATTTACCATAATCTGCAGAAATAATTGCTCTGACCTTGTTGCCGTTCTTCAGGTATGCAGAAAGCAGGACAGCATCCGGGTCTTTTTCCAGTGCTATATCTGCTGCTCCTTTAGTTGCAAATGAACCATTGATGAAATATGATTCCTTGCCAAGAGGCAATCCTGTAATCTGTGATTGGCGTTCCTTGCCGTCAAGGCCGTAATAAATCATTGTCACGACGTCGTTTTCTTCATCGACAGTGATACGTCCGTTTTTAAGATTCTTTTCTTTGAAAGATTTTTTCGTATCTTTGTCAACTGGAGTGCTGTACTTCTCGACCAGTTCGGTATTGTCAGGAGTCTGGTCTTCATACTGGTAATCTACCTTTGTCTCGGCAGTAGCCGCGAGAGAGATTCCTACGAGAGGAATGACGTAGAGAGCCTTCCAGGCACTCATACGAGATGATTTTTTGTTCAACATCATAGTAATACGAGCTTTAAGTGTACTGTGATTAAAGCTGTTAGCAACTGAGTAGCCGCTCTTGCTGACAGCTTTTCTTATTAGTAAATATTGGTATTCCTTGATATTCGCTCCGCTTCTCAGGACAGCGTCATCCGCCTCGAACTCATGGAGGGCGCGAAGGTCTGCCTTGAGCATCCAGATTGCCGGGTTGAACCACTGTAGGGCAGTGATCATGTCGACGAAGAGGATGTCCCACGAATGTCTGAGTGCGATATGTGCCTTCTCGTGAGTCAGGATCTGAGAGTAGCCGCTCTCGTAGTCCTCACGGGAAATCACGATGTATTTCATCCAGCTGAATGGAGCTGTATCAGTTTTTGTAATTATGAGAGTCTCACCGCTTTCAAGCGCCTGACTGTTTCCGCTGCGGATCATTCTTCTTATGCCGATGATCGAAATGACGACATGTATAAGCACTGCCAATGCACCGAGGGTAAAGATAGAGCAGAGGACGACCGGCCATATAGGAACGGACACTTCAGGAACCATTGCGGCAGTCCCGGCCACTTCACAGGTGAAGGTCACAGATGATGCTGTCATTGCCGGAACAACAACAACCTCCTTGAATGTGATGATGCAGAGGGGGAGTACGAATGAAAGAGCAGCCGTGCCGAGGAGCACGATGCGGTTGAAACGATGGAATGTCTCCTTGCTGAGCAGCAGACGGTAGAACATATAGAACACCGCCAATGCGATAGCAGCCTTACCTTGGTATATGAGGAATTCAGTCAT
>JAZLCW010000089.1:0-13529 GCA_045614445.1 Candidatus Cryptobacteroides sp.
TCGCCGCAGCCCTGGCCAGGGTGAGAAGGTTTCTGTCAGCCGTATCATATATATCCTGGCGTACATCCTTGATATAGACATCAAGGAGAGATTCCGCACTGTCGGTGAAAAGCTTGGTCTGGTATCCTCCAAGGAAAGCCAGAGTCACGGCAAAGGCAATACCGACGATCAGAAGCAACCACTTCTGGAAGGATGTGGATATCCTTTTCTTGTTTATATTCATATCAATCCTCCTTTACAATACGCAGAACAGGGTCTGTTAGTTCACCGCTTATCTTCATGCCTTCAGTCTTGAGGTCTCTTGAAAAGAGAGTAGGAACTGAAGGATCAGACTTATCAAAGGCAGTGAGGGTCATATCTCCACCGCTGAACTGTGCGGATATCACCAGTCGGCAGACAGCATCGCCTGAAAAATCCAGAGCCTGAGCATCGACAGTTCCTCCTGTCATGACGAAATGTTTGGAATTGATGGCATCATCAAGTCCATATATCGAATGCTCTCCTCCGGATATGGTCATAGTCTCAGACGAAATGAGTCCCACTGCCAGAAGCTGCGAATCTTCCGGACTGATGGTCACCTTTCCGCCTTCGATATTGATGTCACCCACGCTGTAAAGTCCATAGGATAGCGGGGAGAAAGATGAAACATAATGTACAGTAATATCTCCTCCCTGAATAGTCATCACGTCCTGCGTCCACAATCCGATACCGAGATAACTGGCGATCTCGTGGTCAGGCGTCTCGATATATGTGTCGATCTTGCCGGATACGACAGTAAGGCTATCTGCCTTGATGCAGGATGCTCTTGCTGTAATTGCAAGTGAGCCCTCGCCATCAATATTAAGGTCGTATGCCGTGATGCCGTTCACAGTGGCCTTTTCACTGATGCCAATAGTGTTTTCCCCTATCAGATTTATGGTCAGATAGGGAAGATTTGATATGATGACCGCCTCGGAATTGGGAACGACCACATTACCTATATGTGCGTTTTCAAGAGTCAGAACACCCGACTGCCTGTCACCTTCGAATCTTACTGTTCCGTCACCGAGTATGTCTGCCTGATTTCTTGTCGTAACCTTAGTCTCCCCTACCCACAGCTCATAGATTGCATAATTCTTATCATATGACCTGCAGGAAGATAAAAGAGCCAGCGACAAGAGGAGTATTACTTTCCTCATACTGTTAATTATTCGATTGTCAGAATATCTATGAAACCTGTCACTTCGAACACCTCGTTGATGCTCTCGTTGACATTTCTGATTACCATCTCTCCCTGCTTGTTCATTGTCTTCTGTGCCTGAAGGATCACGCGAAGTCCAGCAGAAGATACATAGTCAAGAGCAGCAAAATCCAAAACAAGATTTGTAACTCCTGCATAGCTCTCTCTGAGGCTTGTTTCAAGCTCTGGAGCTGTGATAGTGTCAAGTCTTCCGGCTACCGCTACGGTAAGTTCTGTTCCATTGAGTGTCTTTTCGATTGTCATAACTTTATTGATTTAAATATTATTGAGTTTTATTTTATATTTCCTGTCGCCTGATCATTTCCGCAAAGAGTCCACCCTTTGCCTTCAGCTGTTCGAATGTACCTTCTTCGACTATATGTCCTTTGTCCAGAACAATGATACGGCTGCAATGACGGATGGTGCTGAGACGATGCGCGATCACGATACGTGTGCATCGCATCTTGTCGAGATTGTCCGAAACCATCTTCTGACTCACATTGTCCAGAGCACTGGTAGCCTCGTCAAAGAAGAGGATAGAAGGCTTGTTCATCAATGCGCGGGCGATGAGAAGACGTTGTTTCTGTCCGCCGCTGAATCCACCGCCACCTTCGCTGATGAGGGTATTCATACCCATCGGCAATGCCTGGATATCATCCGCTATACCCGCAAGGCGTGCGGCTTCCCAGGCATCCTCCCTTGTGCTCCAAGGAGAAGTGATGGTGATGTTGCTGAATATGTCGCCAGGGAAAAGGCTTCCGCTCTGAAGACAGGTGCCTATCTTCTGGCGCAGACTGCTCTTGTCCACCTCGTTCAGATCATAGTCATCGTAGTATATCGCTCCGGACTGCGGAGTCTCGAATCCGAGCAGAAGACGGAGCAAGGTGCTCTTGCCACATCCGGATTTGCCCACTATTGCCACATATTCCCTTGGTCTGATCTTCAATGAGATGTCGTCAAGGATCCAAGGTGTATCTTCCGAATAGCGGAAAGACAGATGACTTATCTCGATGCCTCCGTTCAGCGAATTAACCTGCTTCGACTTCTCATCGACTTCAGGAACCTCTTCCATGATAGGCTGTGCCTGCTCCAGGAGTGGTTTCATCCTCGACAATTGCGGAACGATGGCTATCAGGGCAGTGAATGCGCTGCTTACCATTCCATATGCCGCATTGAAGGCAATGAAGTCGGATGGTGCTATCTGATGCTTCACGGCAGTCATATAGATGAACGCTATTCCTCCAAGATTCAGCAGCACCATCAGTGCTCCGGATATCTTCAATATCATTGGAGGATTATATTCGTAACGGGCATTTTCCTTATATGTCTGAAGCCATTTGGTGAATGCACGTTTCTGAGAACCTGTGATCTTGATCTTCTGGACTCCATTGAGAAGGTCGAATATCAATGATGAGAGCTTGGTAGAAGCTGCTATATGACCCTTGTCCTGCTTGTGCTGGAACCATATGAAAGTCATCGTAAGCAGGAACTGAATGAATATTATAAGAAGTCCGGGAACGAAAAGCGGCTCGGCATAATTCCTCATCTGGAATATATACACTACCGAGAAGAGGGCTGTAATCGAGGTACTGATAAGCATGTCGTTGGCAAGATCGCACAGACGGCCGATGCTCATGATACGCTCGTTCAGTTCGCCGGAAGAATATTTCATGAAGAATTTTGCACGGAGCAGGAAGGTTCGTGACATCACTGCTGGCTCTATGCGCACGCTCACAAGCTCCTTCATCCTCTTGAGCATCCAGTCACGGATAAGATTGAAAAGAGTTCCTCCTACAGCCACACCTATGAGCAATGATGCGACAGGTATGATATCAGTCTTCACTCCGTTAGGGATAACGACATCGAATATCTGCTTGTTCGCATAAGGAATCAGCATGCCGATCAGAGATATGAGAAGTGATACCAGAAGCATACGGATGACATCACCGAGTGTGAAGCTCTTCATCATGAACTTCAGCAGGTCCGCGAGGCTGATCTTCCTCATAGGCAATGACGGAATGAAGGTAATTGCCTCATCATGAAGGTCAGTACGCATTGAACTGCTGTCCACGCTCACCTTTTCTCCATGCCTGTTCACATAGGTATATCCTGTCTTCATTCCGGACGGAAGCAGAGCCACCCAACGTCCTTCCTTGTCGAATCCCAGCATAGGACCGACAGACACCTTCCACCACTGGCCCTTGAGTTCCACCTTACGCTGCATTATGCCGCGAGGAGCAAGGATCTGAGACAACATTTCCTCCTTTGACTGTAAAGAGTTGTCTTCGTCCCAGTCGAAATCTCCATTGATACCCAAGGCGGCAAGTACAGACTTCAGGACATGGTTGTCTGATGCAACCCTTTTCCTTGACCGGGATTGCAGGCCGACATCATCGACGAAAGAAGCTACCGCCTCATTAAGATGCAGCTGTTCCTGTTCGCGCCTTTTCTCTATCTGTTCGTTAAACAACATAATCAATCACTCAGCACAAGCTGTTTATATAATCCGTCATTTTCCACCAGTTCCTGATGAGTACCTCTTTCCACCACTGTTCCCTTGTCCAGAACTATGATTTCATCACAGTCACGGATAGTGCTCAATCTATGGGCGATTATGATCAATGTGGCTCCCATCATACGTATCGAGGTCATGATACGCTTCTCAGTCTCTGCATCAAGAGCGCTGGTCGCCTCATCCATGATAAGCACCACAGGCTCACGAGAAAGGGCAGCTGCAATCTCCATACGCTGAAGCTGGCCTCCCGAGAAATTCTTTCCCCCCTTGACCAATCTTGTATTGAATCCTTTCGGACGAGATATCACATCCTCACGTATCTGAGCATCCCTGCAGGCAAGCACCATGGTGAAATCTTCGATCGATGTATCCCACATCTTGATATTGGCTGCCACAGTATCATCGAACATAACCACATTCTGGTCGATCATCGCCACTGAATTCGAGAACTCGTCAGCACCGATTTCATCTATCGGCCTGCCATCAAAGAGTATCTCACCCTCCCATGGACGGTACAATCCTGTGACGAGCTTGGCAAGTGTGCTCTTTCCGCATCCTGATGTTCCGACCAGAGCCACACTCTGTCCCGGTTCGAGAGTAAGGGAGAAATCCCTGATCTGCGGAGGTGAGAATTTATTGTAGCCGAATGTGATATTCTTAAGCTCGACCTTTCCGCCAAGCTTTGCGACTGAACCTTCAGTCTCCCTATCCTTCTTCTCATCGACCGGATAGTTCAATACATCCTCTACTCTTTCCATCTGCGTACGCATCTCGATCACGGTTTCAGCCGTAACGGTCAGATGATCGACAGGAGTCATGACGCTTGACATGAATCCTTGGAAAGCCAGAAGCATACCTATCGTGAACTGGCTGTCCATTATCAGGTAGGCACCGATGATCAGAATAGCATTGGAGGTCAGTCCCTGAAGCATTTCAGGCCATATGTTATAGACAAGATCCTTCTCTCCGGATCTGGATTCGGAGTTGTGCATGTTCGCATAGTGACCTGCCCAATGATTGAAGAAACTGTTTTCAGCTCCGGCAGCCTTGATGGTTTCCATATTATCCAGACAGGACATCGTCACTCCGTAGTATTTACCAAGATCTCTTTCCTCCTTTCGGGACACATTCACTCTGAGAGAGGATATATAGCTGGACAACAGGATGTTTACTCCCATTGCACCGAGAGCGATACAGGTAAGCATCACGCTGTAACGAAGCATGAACACAAGATAAAGTATCAGAAGGGCGAACTGGATAACCAGCGGAGCAAGCTGACTTACAAGTGTGCTCGCAATGCTCTGGTTGGACCTCTGACGAAGAATCAGATCACCCACATATCTCTGGGAATAGAATTCCATCGGAAGGCGCAGAAGATGCCAGAAAAAATGGGTATTGGCATCAATGGCCATGGCTGCATTATACTTGCGTGAATATGTTCCTTTGAGCCATTCGGTCAGGAAATTCAGTATGATGACTGCCACGAAAGCTAACATGAACGGCTTGAACCAGTGCGGGTTCTTGCCGCTGAGGATATCATCCATGAATATCTGCGAGAACAAAGGAGTCGTGATTCCGATCAATGCAGTCAGCAGGCCGGTAACGAAGATGAAGAAGGCTGCGGCCCATGTATTTTTCAGTCTTCGCTTGACAAATCCGAGAATCGAAGCACGAGAACCTCCCCTTTCAAATCTTTCATTCGGAGTGCAGAAGATGGTGATACCTGTGTATGCTTTGTCGAATTCCTCCTGAGTCACAGTCACATCACCCCTTCCCGGATCGTTCAGATAGTGGTATTTTCCTTTTTTGCCCTTATAGACAAGAAAGTGATTGAAATTCCAATGGATGATCGCAGGAGTCATCTGCTGAAGCTGCTGTTCATCGAGTCTGTAGGCATTGGCATCCATGCCATAGTTTCTCGCTGCCAGAATTATCTGCTTTGCCGAACATCCGTCACGAGAGACACCACAGTCCTTTCGCAGCTGCTCAAGAGGCAGCCACTTCTTATGATAGGCCAATATCATACCTAGGGAAGCGGCTCCACATTCCACCACCTCCATCTGCATGATGACCGGAACTGATTTCACCTTTCCCATAGCTTCCTAATTATCGATTCCCCTGTTGAACAGAAGTTCATATACCGGTCTGACACGTGTAACGATCTGCATGCTGCAGAGTGTACCTATCTTCATATCGATATCTTCCCCTCCCTTATGAGACCATCTGATCATGCTCTTGTCCTGCGGATTGTCTTCAAGACGTATCTGGACCATGAATGCAGCTTCGGAAGAAAAGACAGCAGAAGTGAATTCATTGATCTTGAAAAGCATATCAGCCTCCTTCGATGAAGTCGGAAGCTCGTTGATGGCAGTGATATGACCGTACATATATCCGACTTCCTCCCTCTTGAGATCGGAAGGTGTCACCTGTACTTCCATGCCGACCTTCAGCTTGCGCAGGTCGCCATAACTGACAAATGCCACAATTTCCTTCAACTGGTTCACCTGATCGTGCGGAAGAATATATACACATGGTTCCAACGCATTGAACTCTTCCTGCTGCACCTTATGGGAGAGAACGACTCCGGAAGATGTGCTCCTGAGTTCACGCACTGAACCTTCCGTGGTATATCTCATGAGAATATCACCCTTGCGAACCTGGTCACCTTTCTTTATGAACACCTCTGTCACACGTCCGTCCAATGAAGCAGATACGTTCATTATAGGCTGATGCGGAAATGCTATTCCTTCAATTTTCACAAAGTCATTGATGGTACTGTTGAACGCCCAGAAGCATGCCACCCCGACACATATCAGGATGCTGACCAGCATGAGATAGAATGATGGTCCGGCTACACGGATATAATCATTGATCGTATCCGGTGACTCCAATGTGTCCATCGCCTGCTGGCGGAAGAGTTTGTTTGCCATAATTTCGACAATAATATGTGTTATTTCGAGTTGAAATGCATGAAATCGAAATGATCGGAAAGCGAGATTCCCGAATTGAAATCATGCAGGGTCAATCTACGAAGCTTATAATAATTCAACCAATAATTCTGCAATGCGAGAATGTAATTCTTCTGAGCCTCCTGCTGACGGTTGAGCGACAGGGTAAGGCTGTTGATATCGGCCTTGCCGATGATGAAGCGCTGACGGGTCTGGTCATATGCCATTGCAGCAAGTTCCATAGCTTCTTCCGCGCTGCTTATCATGTTCTGCTGGATATTGAAGTCATTTACAGTCATTATCACTTCTTTTTCCAGATCCACCTCGGCCTGCTGTGCCGCGATCCTGACCACATTCAAATCATTGACGGCTACATTGTACCTGCCTTTGCGCACTCCCCAGTCCACAAGCGGTATCGAAAGAGTGAGAGACACAAGATCCTGACGCAGAAGGCCTTGATATACATAGCGGAAGGAATCTGCGACCTGATTATATCCGACACTGATGTTGAGATTGGCATTAAGGCGTGACTCGACCCTGGTCTTGTTCACATTCCTTTCAGCCTCGAGAATGTTCTGCTTATGCTCAAGGATAGCAGGACTGTTCGCCTTGGCCATCATTATGGCATCCTCGACCGGGACAACAAGTTCATTAGGGAAGCCCGGCAGCTCGATCTGTATCTGGGTATCCTTATCCAGACCAAGGAATGAAGCAAGGGAAAACATTGCACGCTTGAGAGATATCTTGGAATTTTCCAATGTATTGCGTGCATTAACATAGTCGAGCTGGAGTGTGAGGAGATCGGCCTTGGATATGGCGGCGATCTTCTGGCGCTGCTTTCCGATCTGATACAAAGTATCACTGGAAGCCATGTTTTCGGTAGCCAGCTGATACTCGGCCTGAGCCATAGCCAGATTGAAGAAATAGGTGACTGCCTCCTCCGCCACCTGCTCGCTGTTATACAGGAACTCCTTCTTAACCTTTTCGAATTTCAAAGGCTCGATCTTCTTGTCCCAACGGAAAGGATTGAAGCCCATCAGATCCTGCGAATATCCTATACGGAATGGAATGCTCGAAAACTGGGTGAGCTTGTCATTTCCGAAGTTCCTCATATACTCGAGATCTGATTCCAGATAGAAAGTACCACCGGTCAGGTCGAAATTCTGCTTCATGACCAGACCTCCGGAAGCACTGAACATCTGCTGCTGACGGAACACGTCATGGTCGAGATTAGAGTCGTATCGTTCAGTAATGTAACGGTAATACTGAGACGGAGTCAGATCGAGAGAAAGACTCGGAAGACGCTCCGCCTTGTAAGTACGGTATTCCCAATATCCGGAAAGATACATATTCTCGTTGCGGAACGCCATCAGAGAACTGTCATTTGCCATACGGATGGTTTCATCAAGGTCAAGGCAAATGTTCCTCTGGGCCTGAAGAGTCAGAAAAGATCCTGTCAGGCAGCACAATACGGATATGAATCTGATCCACTTCATACAACTGTCTGATTAATGCTGGATGAGAACAGTCACGTTCATACCTTCCATAAGTCCGACATTTCCTTTTACTCGAGCCCTCACCTGGATCATACCCTTATCGTCCACGATAGGGTTTATGCTGCAGATCTCTCCTGTCAGCAGGCCGATCGCGGCAGCCTGTGGCTCGATGCTTACCTTCTGTCCCTTGCTGATCATATGCAGCTCGGTTTCCAGCAAGTGGAACTCGACCTCCATATCTGTATTCCTGATGATACGGCAGAATGGCTCACCGGTAGAGGAAACCTGGTGAGGCCTTGCTGCAAGATTGGCGACAATACCGTCGAACGGTGCTGTCAATGTCGCATTCTGAATCTCTCTCAATGCCTTTTCCTTCTGTATCTCAGCCTGCTGGTAACCGCTCTTGATAAGGGCTATCTTCATGATATCCTCAGGTACAGACTGAAGATCATCCGGGTTATGGCCCTGTCCGATCAATATATCCTTGAGTTCAAGCTCAGCCTGCTGCAGTGCGATTTCCGCTTCGCGAAGCTGGATATTGAATGCAAATGTCTCCAGATCAGCCAGCTTGTCACCTTTGCCGACTCTCTGCCCAGTCTTCACATAAACATGAGAGATAAGTTCCGAGCTGCGGAAATATATGTCAGCATAATCAGCAGCCTTGACCTTGCCTGTAGCCGTATAGCTTACAGGAATTTCGTCCGCTGCAGACAATGTATCTGGAGCGAATGCGGCATGCGTATCAATATCTGACGATACCTGAGCCGTCTGCTGGATCTGAGTTTCCTTCTGGGACGGATTGACGCACGCCAGAGGAATGACAAGCAATATACTTCCGATTATCTTTTTCATATCGTGCTGATATCTATTTACGTTTCATACGCTCTCTCAATTCTGCTGTCGCTGTAAAGAGAACATCTCCGCTGGAATTGAGAGCTGTCTCCACGGAGTCCTGTACGACACCGATGATGAAACCGACAGCCACTACCTGCATTGCAATATCGTTACTGATGCCGAAGAGCGAGCACGCCATCGGGATAAGCAGGAGAGAGCCACCTGCGACTCCTGAAGTTCCGCAGGCTCCCAATGTGGCGATGATGCTCAGAATGATCGCGCTGGTAAAGGTGAATTCTATGCCCAGAGTGTGGCACGCAGCGAGTGTCATGACATTGATCGTGATGGCTGCTCCGTCCATATTGATGATGCTTCCCAGAGGAATACTTACAGAGTAGAAATCCTCATCGAGCCCCATCTTCTTGCACAGATCCATATTCACAGGAATATTGGCTGCAGAAGAACGGGTAAAGAAAGCGCTCACAGCACTGCCCTTGATGCATTGCCACAGAAGCGGATAAGGATTACGGCGGAGCATGCATGCCACGATGATAGGATTCAGAATGAAAGAAACAGTGAACATGCAGCCCACAAGAAGCAGAAGAAGTTTTCCATAGGTAGTGAATATCTCAAGTCCGCTTCCTGAAACTGTGGTATAGACAAGACCCATGATTCCGAACGGAGCGAACTGAATGATCCACGCAACTACCTTAGACACTGCATCGGACCACTGACGGAGACTTTCTATGGTCTGTTCCTTGGCAGTAAGCTTGAGTGCAAGTCCGATAACAACAGCCCAGAAAAGGATGCTGAGGTAGTTGGCATTGGCAATGGCTGTGACCGGATTGCTCATTATACCCTTGAGGATATTGTTGAATACATCGTTGAGCTGTCCAGGTGCTGAGCCTG
This sequence comes from Candidatus Cryptobacteroides sp., assembly GCA_045614445.1. Taxonomy (GTDB): domain Bacteria; phylum Bacteroidota; class Bacteroidia; order Bacteroidales; family UBA932; genus Cryptobacteroides. The sequence continues at coordinate 9,922 of JAZLCW010000089.1, forward strand.
TTGCACCTTGTACATCAGCAAGAGCGATACTTACAGGAAATATAGTACTTGCAATTACTGCGACTACTGCGGCCATCAAAGTGGTTAACATATAAAGAGAAATCACAGTACGGAAACGGCTGCCAAGTCCTCCTCCGGCAGTGGCGATGGAAGCTGTCACGAGAACAGCTACAAGTACAGGAGCCATTGACTTGAGCGCTCCGACAAAAAGGTCTCCGAGCATGGAAATGGCATTATGTCCTGGTAGTGCGAGCGCGAGAACAGATCCGATGATGATGCCCAGCAGAATGCGGAACATGAGGTTGGTCTTCTGCCATTTTTCAAAGACAGATTTAATGAATTTGAGCATAGTGCAAGAGTTAAACGTTAGAATTGACGTCGTGCTTGTATAATATACAAGCGAATTTACAACCTATAGAGAAAACTTAAAAATTACCAGCTTTATAATATTACAAAATATTGCAACCATTTTTACAATAATGTGCATTTTTACAAATTATATGTGCAATTTTACAAAAAAAGCATATTGATACAGATAATCGAGGTTAATCGTACCTAAAGGTAGCATAGCGATCATATAAGCCGAAAAGTATAAGGATTATTTTGTATGTTTGTAATACAAAAGAGCAATACTTATGAAATATATAACCACCGTATTTCTTGCATTCATGACCATATCTCTGGTCATAAGCGGAATCCTTCTATGGAGGCGCCGCAAGGAGACAGGTGATTACTCGCGTACCATCTGGTCTGTGCTCAGCTGGTTTTCGGCATTCTTCTGCATGACATTCATCATGCGCACATGGATGGAGACGACCACAGCAGACGGCGCATTCTTCGAGCCTGAACACACCTTCGTACCGATACTCATTCAGATGACCTTCTTCTTCTACCCCCTCGAGGTGATACGTCCTACGGCGAGCAGGAGCAAGGTCTATGCAATTCTCTTTGCCCCACTGCTGACTTTGGTATGCATCGGCATGTGTGCAGGAATCGAATACACCCCTATATACACTTATGCTGACCTTTGGCAGCACATTGGAGAGTTCAATGTGTGGCTGCGCCTCTTTGCACTTACAGCAATGCTCATTTACTGCTTCTCGCTCTTCCTTGTGCCCTACGACTGGCGCAAAAGCAGCGTAGACAAGAGGTTCATCCTCCTTTATTCCTGTGCATTCTGTCTTATGGGAATCATCAATTTCAGTCTCCAGATTACGCACTCGTACTGGCTTCAGTTTGTTCATCAGATCGTCTGGGCCACTTTCTTCCTTTCTGTAGCATGGTACGAACTGAAGGAGCGTCTGCTTGTGCCTAAGACGATTCAGGAAGCAGAAGCATCATGTACCTGCGATCATGAAGATGACGGTCTATGGGGACAGATTCTTCTCTGGCTTGACAGCAACGAGAAATGGAGGGATCCGAATCTCAGCCTCAGCACTCTGTCGGAACTGCTGGAATCAAACCGAACATATGTAGGAGAGGCGTTCAAGCGCAATACAGGCATGACATTCGTCAAATATCTGACCAAGCGCCGTATAGACTATGTTACGGCAAGGCTTGAAGAGGATCCGGACGCCGACATTCACGAGCTGTTCAATTATGTCGGATACCGTCAGCGTTCGACCGCCTGGAGGAATTTCCAGAAGGTAACGGGAGTCACTCCGGCTGAATTCATTGACAAAGTAAAATGATTTGTAAAATTGCAACGCGGATAATTTCTCGTTGTCTTCCTAACTGACTATATTTGCTGACATATAAAAAGATGAAAGTATATGGACAATAAGATTATAGCATTATCAGACGATGAACTGATGGAGGTGACTGGTGGATTGGTACAGCTTGTAAATCCATCAGGTTGTGACTGTAGCAATGCAAAGAATGAAACATCTTGTAAGAAGTTAGATGAGAAATGTTATTGGAGCACAGCAAAATCCTTTTGTGAAGGAGGTGGCGGCTGCTTATAATTAAACCGATAAACGATTTCAGATATGGAAAATAAGATTACAGCATTATCAGACGATGAACTGATGGAAGTTACTGGTGGATTGGTACAGCTTATAAATCCTTCTTCATGCACTGGGCGTTCAAAAAAAGAATGTGAAAGTGGTGGTAACTGCAAATGTGGATGGAGTACAAAATCAAATTCATGTACTGGCGGTTGTCTTTAAACCTATTGATAGATATGGATAATAAAATTACAGCATTATCAGACGATGAACTGATGGAAGTTTCAGGTGGATGGATGATATTTGATCCCGATGCCCCTTGCAGCGGTAAAAAAACAAAAGATAGTTGTTCTAAGAAAGCCAATTGCAGCTGGAATTCATCCACTTCCAAATGTGAAGGTGGTGGCCTATAAACTATTACAGATATGGACAATAAGATTACAGCATTATCAGACGAGGAACTGATGGAAGTTTCAGGTGGATGGTTGATATTTGCTTCCAATGACACTTGTAGCAGTAATAAAACCAAAGATAGTTGTTCCAAGAAAGCCAATTGCAGATGGAATTCATCCACTTCCAAATGTGAACGTGGCATCCTTAAATTGAAACTATAATCAATGACAAATATCGGTATCAAACCCACAGCATTATCTGATGACGAACTGAAGGAAGTGTCTGGTGGAATGATAGTCAACACTCCACGTATCCAAAAGTGTGAAGATAAAAAGACAAAAGACAGTTGTCAGAAAGCCAAGTGTAGCTGGAATTCATCCACTTCCAAATGCGGGTGATTTGGGCTATTTTTCATGACCGTTCAGCAGCATATACGGTAGCCCTTTTATATTCATCGGCCTTACCACGCTGACTTCCTCCATCTTCAGACCCTTACCCTCCGAACTAAGGAATGCCTTAGGCTTCCTCTCGTCATACCATCTGGCCAAAAGCTCAAATGCTGACGCCGACATTCAGGAACTTTTCAATTATGCAGGATATCGCCAGCGATCTACGGCTTGGAGATATTTCCAGAAGGTAACGGGAGTTACTCCGGCTGAATTTATTGACAAAGTAAAATGATTTGTTAAATTGCAACGCGGATAATTTCTCGTTGTCTTCCTAACTGACTATATTTGCTGACATATAAATAGATTTAAGAATATGGACACAAAGATTAAAACATTGTCAGACGACGAACTGATGGAAGTTTCAGGAGGTGCATCGTCTTCAGGATTCAATTGTATCAATATTTCTTCAGAATCTGAATGTAAGAATAAGTCAATCTGCAAATGGATCGCGGATAAAAAATCCTGTGAGAATATTGACTGGCTGCTATTCACCAAACTATAAAGGAGATTCTATTTTTCCAACTCGATCTTTGCCCAGAAGATGCTCCTGTCTATCTCATGACCGTTCAGCAGCATATACGGTAGCCCTTTTATATTCATCGGCTTTACCACGCTGCTTATATCAGCCAGGACCTCGCTGACTCCCTCCATCTTCAGACCCTGACCCACCGAACTAAGGAATGCCTTAGGCTTCCTCTCGTCATACCATCTGGCCAAGAGCTCAAATGCTTTGGCCGGATTTTCGTTTAATGCTACTGATGCAAGCACATCGATCACCTTCTTATCCTCCTGTTTCTGACTGATCACTAGCTTGATCCGG
>JAZLCW010000090.1:0-51636 GCA_045614445.1 Candidatus Cryptobacteroides sp.
ATATTTGTATGCATTATTTGAGGATAGTATGGAAGTTGCATTCCACACCATCCGCAAAATAGGGCACAAATTTACGATTTTTTTCGAATAAATGAACTTTCTATAAATATTTCTTATTTTTGTAGGCTGAAAATAGGGTAAATATGACTATGAAGAGGGTATTTTTTACCATATATATATTATTGACAGGTGTTTTTGCGTTTCCTGCAGTTCTTCAGGCACGTGCTGATCTTCCTGACAGTCTGATATTCCAGGCAGAGATGTTCCATGCCGGATATGACTTTGACAAGGCTCTTGATGCCTATGAAGAAGCATTGGAAATTCTTGAAGCTCAGGAGGATTCGCTGAGGATTCTTCTTCTGAAGGACAAGATGCTTCTTTCCGAGAACGGGCGAAGCATGAGCGGATTTGCATACAGCCCGTATGTCGTGGCGAAGCATAAGTTCAGTCTGGATGATTTCTTCCTTTATTATCCTCTTCAGGACAGAAGCTGGAGAGAGGTGCCTAACCAGCTGGACAGTTCTGTCACCGGATTCTCAAAGGCTGTCTTTGCAAATGATGACGCTCGAAAGATTTATTTTTCATCAGAAGACGAGGATGGAATCCGCAATATATATGTGACTGAATATCAGGATACGATATGGACTTGTCCTGCATTGCTCAATGAACATCTGATTTCCCCTGCTGAAGAAATATATCCTATGGTTTCTTCTGATGGACGTACTTTGTATTTTGCCTCTTCTGGACTGTACGGCGTCGGAGGATTTGACATCTATATGTCGGAATGGTCAGACGAAGACAACGATTGGTCAGTACCTGTGAATATGGGTTTTCCGTACTCTTCTCCAGCTGATGATTTCCTTCTGGTAAATACTGATGACAGCCGGTACACCTTCTTTGCTTCAAACAGAGAATGCAGTGCAGACAGCGTGTGGGTGTATGTTCTGGAATTTGACAATATGCCTGTAAGGAAGGCTGTCGATGATCCTGTCCAGCTTCTTGAATTGTCCGCTCTGAACCCTTCTTATGATTCTTCAATACCTGAAGAAAAGGAGGTTTCTGCTGATATTCCTGAGAGTGTCGATACAAGGCGATATATGGATAAGATGGTGGAAGTGAGAGCTTTAAGGGACTCTTTGTCAAATTATAGTACACTGCTTGAAAATGAGAGGAATGCTTTCGCTCTCAGTAATGATGTGGCTGAGAGGACGAAACTCACAGACATAATCCTGCGTCGTGAAGCCAGGATTCCGCAGCTGCAGGATTCATTGGACAGGGCAGTTTCCCAGCTGCAGAAGATCGAGATGGAATTCCTTTTCAGCGGAGTGGTGATAGATCCGGACAAGATGATGGCAGAGGCTGACCGTGAGGTGGTGGGTGATGCCACTTCATATACATTTACCAAGATGAACCTTGGCGGACCGCTTCATCTGAATATGATGGAGCCGGAAAAGAAATTCGATTATTCTTTCAAGGTTTTGGAAGAAGGACAGTTTGCGGAGGATAACACCATTCCTGACGGAATCGTCTATCAGATCCAGATATTCAGTGCCATCAACAAGGCTCCTGTAAAGAGTCTCAAGGGACTCAGTCCTGTATTCGAGCGTAGGAATGCCGGAGGAAGATATCTCTATCGTGTGGGTCTTTTCAACACATATAATGATGTGCTTTCGAAACTGAATACAGTGAAGAAAGTCGGTTTCAGAAGTGCTTTCATTGTGGCTTACATCGATGGAAAGGAAGTGTCTGTATCAAAGGCAAGGTCTTCAGAATCAAAGGCTAAGGAAGTGCAGAAATTCTATCAGGTGACTGTTGTCCCTTCCGGAGAGCTTGATGCTGAACTATCTGAGGGAATACGACAGCAGGCAGAGGGAAAGGATATTGCCCGTTCTGAGACCGAAGATGGTAAGGCAGCATATATCGTAGGTCCTTTCGGTGATAAGGGAAAGGCAGATTCATTGGCATCTTTCGTAAAGGCGATGGGAGAGGACAATGTGACAGTCAGTGAAATTTTAAACTAATAATGGTATGGGATTCATCATTACATTGATATTGGTAGGTCTGGTCCTTATGTTCGCGGAGATATTGCTCATTCCCGGAGTAGGGGTAGCTGGTATTCTCGGACTCATTTCCATGGGAGGTTCATGCTTCTGCGCCTTTCACCAATACGGCAATACTGTAGGAGCGATCGTTACGGCGGTGAATGTGGTTCTGCTTGTTGCATTGATGATATGGGTGCTTCGTGCCAAGACCTGGAAAAGGATGACTCTTGAGACCAATATCGATTCGAAGGCTGTGGCTTCCGATTCCGCTGTCCTTGCTGTAGGGGACAGAGGCAAGACGCTCACAAGGCTTGCACCTATGGGTTCCGCACGCTTCGGAAATTATGTGGTGGAAGTGAAGGCTGTCGAGGGCATGCTTGACCCGAATGTAGAAGTGACAGTAGTCCTCATCGAGGATAATAAGATATATGTAAAACCTTATTAATTAAATAATTATGGATGCAATGATCGTTGTATGGATCGCGGTCGGTATTGTCGGCCTTGTGATCTTCCTCTGGTTCTTCCCTGTGACCCTTTGGTTTCAGGCCTTGATTTCCGGAGTCCGCATTTCCCTCATCCAGCTCGTTCTTATGCGTTGGAGAGGTGTTTCACCTAACACTATCGTTATGGCGATGGTTACCGGAACAAAGGCCGGCCTGACTCTTTATGCCAATGAGCTCGAGGCTCACTATCTCGCAAAGGGAAATGTTCCTAAGGTGGTCAATGCTTTGATATCAGCAGATAAGGCCAATATCTCTCTCGACTTCAAGATGGCGGCTGCCATTGATCTTGCGGGTCGTGACGTGTTCGAGGCTGTGCAGATGTCCGTTAATCCTAAGGTAATCAATACACCTCCTGTGACAGCAGTGGCAAAGGATGGTATCCAGCTCATAGCAAAGGCTCGTGTGACTGTCCGTGCAAATATCAAGCAGCTGGTCGGTGGAGCCGGTGAGGAGACTGTCCTCGCGCGAGTAGGCGAGGGTATCGTGTCATCCATCGGTTCGGCAGAGAGCCACAAGCTTGTCCTCGAGAATCCTGATTCCATTTCCAAGGTGGTTCTGAATAAGGGTCTTGATGCAGGAACAGCATTCGAAATCCTTTCAATCGACATTGCTGACATCGACATAGGAAAGAATATCGGTGCAGTCCTTCAGATGGACCAGGCAGAGGCTGACAAGAATATCGCCCAGGCTCGTGCAGAGGAGCGCCGTGCTATGGCTGTTGCTCTCGAGCAGGAAATGAAGGCCAAGGCTCAGGAAGCACGTGCCCGTGTGATCGAAGCTGAAGCAGAGGTTCCTCTCGCAATGGCAGAAGCATTCCGTAGCGGAAATCTCGGCATCATGGATTATTACAAGATGAAAAATATCCAGGCCGATACTGAAATGAGGGAAAATATTGCCAAGCAGTAAGATGTCGTTCGTATAAAGCGTATGTTCTAATACTTTGATTTATAATACGTTATATGTTTAAGGGTCGGTTTATTTACCGACCCTTATTAGTTTAAGTTACTGATAATTAATATGTTATATTATACGCTTTGTATCCTGTTCATATTTAATAGCATATTCCATATGCAGGAATTTACGAATCTGCCGATGAGTTGCTGATGTCCTGGATTTAAGCAGCGATGCTATACGTTTTTTATCCTCTTCTCTCCACATGATTACAGATCTGATGTCTGTTATTCCTTCCCTTTTCAGGATGACCATCATTTCGCGATATGGAACATCGGTCTTGCTGTAACTATGTTCCATTATATCGTGTTCGCTTCCAGTATTTGAATTGATTGCTGTCAGCATATCTGCATATGACTTATAATAGCCGGTAACCTTCTTTACATCAAACGGAAAATACAGTTTTATTATCCGTGCAGTAAGATCTTCCGTCTCTATTTTATCCAATCCCTTGAATATCATTTCTATCAGATTGTATTTCAAGTATTGACCACTACTGAATCTTTCCTGTATTATCTTGATGGATTTCTGGAGTTTCCAACTGCATTGTCTGAATGGCTTAAGACTGACTTCTCCATAATATTCAAGATAGTTCCACCGGTATTCTTCTGCTCTTGCACATAACATTTTCTCTACAGGATTGTTGAAAAGATATGCAATGGCGGATCGTACCTTCTTTGTCTCTCTCTTTATTGCACTACCATATTCCTTTTCAAAAAGATGTCCGGTTCTTCCTGTCCTCCTGTTGAATTCCTTGACAAATCGTGATGTATAGGCAGATATGAACTTGCTCATGGATTCCAGATTCCGGGATGATCCCAGCAAATGTATGTGATCGATCATCTGACACAATCCCAGAAGGACTATGTCATATCTACGCGCATATACGGAAACGATGGTATAAAAAATCAGAAAATCTTCCGCAGAATAGAAAATGTTGAATCCCGAAACAGTCCTTTGATAAATGTGCATTATTTCGCCTGGATAAAACTTCCTCTTCATGTTTTTTTCAACGAAGCTAGTTATCCAGCTCTAAATCATATTTAAGAAAAAGAAAATAGTGATGAATATCCGTTATTTAGGGATGAATGCAGGTACTTAAAATTAATTTTATTAATCGTTTGATGACATTTTTCTTTTTTATGTTGAATCATGAGTCAGGAATATCTATTTCTTTCGGCGAGAGAATATATTTTGCGTTTTATATAATATGTTGATATTTAATGTATTAGATAGTTTAAGGTCGGTTGATTTTCCGACCTTGAATATCTTAATGTACTGTGGGATAAGGACTTATGTTATACGCCTTTTACTATTCAAGAGTTTAAATGATTTTTTAAGTTTTATTTGGTAAATCATGAAAATTATTCTATATTTGCAGTCCTGTCAAGTGAGGCAGGCAGTTTTGGTGAGATGGGTGAGTGGCTGAAACCACCAGTTTGCTAAACTGACGTACGGGTAACTGTACCGGGGGTTCGAATCCCCCTCTCACCGCAGAAAGAAAGCCGCAAGTCGTTGAAAAACAAACGCTTGCGGCTCTTTTTGTGTCCTGAAAATTGCACGGAAAATGCACCAAGTTTTTTACCGACCTCCAAAAAATCCCCATTTGAGGGGGTTCTAATGGGTTTTTACCCCATTTTAACAGGTGCTGAATGAGTGGATTTTCACCGCAACTCACCGCAGTTCTCACCCAGTTTATTCGGGCTGTCGCATCCCATTTTTCAGGCTCCGTGCATTTTGACGGATAGAGATTGCACGGAATGACATTTGTGGAATAATAATTATTATTTCCTCGTAAGAAGGGCTGCCACCATTTAGGCGGTTGCAATATGAAGATAGTTATCTTGTTTTTTTAGTTGGTTTGCATAACTTTATGCCTATAAATCAGGAGGAATGACATAGGTCACATATTCAACTAAATATATTATCCATTTATACGATTATCTTCTAAAATTGAATACATATGAAACGATTGCTTTTAATCCCATTTATGGTTCTCTTCGCTTGTTCTGTTCTGGCTCAGTCCCGAGAAGAACTATATAATAACTTCAAGGTTGCGATTTCTGAACGAGACTCTTCCGCCATCATCTCTCTGATTTCTGATTGGGGGAGACTGTTCCCGTATGATGCAGAAATCTATTCTCTAAAAGCGAACTATTATTTTCAGAATGCAGTTGATGATGTGATTGTAATGTCTGATACAGAACCTACTGATGGAAGAGAGTGTTATGTAGTAGAAGATTCATTAGGAGTCAAGTCGTATATGTTCTCCGAACTTCAAATAGACTCTGTAAAATTAGATTCTGCAAAAGGGACACTTGCAGAAGGAATCAGCAAGAATCCTGATAGAATTGATTTGAGATTAGGAAAGGTAACCATACATCTTTATGTGCACGAATATTCTCTGGCAGTACAAGAAATACAATCAGCGTTAGAACATTCCATCAAGAATAATAATAAGTGGATAGGAACATTAGATATTCCTGTTGAGACCGATGGTATATCATATCTTAGAGACTGCATTCAAGACTATCTTTCGCAGTTACTCAATTCAAATGATATCATTTCCGCAGAAAAGATGATTGATACTTGTATTCAGTTATATCCTGATGAGGCAATATTCCTGTCTGACAAAGGAACTTTAAGGTTCTATGCTGATGACCCAAAGAATGCTCTTGAATGGTTCCTTAAAGCAAGAGAACTTACTCCTGAGGATATGTTGATTACAAATAACATTGCAAATCTTTATGAGAAACAAGGAGACAAGGAAAATGCCCTTAAATATTACCATATCGTCGCAGATGGTAACGATGAGTATTTTGCTGAAATTGCTCGAACCGCAATACAAGAGTTAAATGCAGAATAATCTCAGAAGTATTACTACCAAATTTAGATGCCCTACATAGTCAATGCAGTCTCTATAATAAATATAGTCTAACTGAGAAAAAGTCAAGGTAACAGGTAAAATTTTCACAAAAAACTGTCCTATGTTCAGGTATGAAAATTGTACAGGTCGAGGTTAATCAAGTTGCTGTAATTTAAACGTTTACGAGGCTTGGTTATCTAATCAACTCACCTCATCACTCTATTGCCAAGGTAGGTAAAATATCTTACATTTGTGAACGTTAATCAGCGATACTATGAAACGATTATTTCTAATCCTTATGTCAGTCCTTCTCTGTTCTATATCAAAGTCAGAGGATACGCCTCATCGTAATGGTCTAAGATTTACAGACTACACGTTTCCATTAAAAGGCGATGTTGAACAGATTGAAATCCTTGGCTTCACAATCAATACTGATAACGGAAAAGAATATCCGACAGATACTACGCTTATAAAATTCAATCAAAACGGTGATGTGACTTATATATATCCGTATGTAGATTTAACTTATACAGACGTAGTCCATCCGACTGAACTGTATTTTCTTTATAATGATTCGGGATATAATACTTTAATCCGTGAAATCGTTGACACGGGATTCGGTGACCTCATATACGAAACTCATTATACCTATAATGATGATTGGCAGAAAACCAGAGGTGAAGAATATAATGATAAGGGAGCGTTATTACATACAGAAGAATTCATCTATGACTCGCAGGGCCATCTCACAACCGAGAAACATATCAAAGGAAATGATTTGGTGATTTACGTCTATGATGCCGATATGAATGTCATTTATATTGAGGAATATTATGAAGGCAGGCTCTTTTCAAAAATGAACAGGATATATGATGCAGGCGGGAATATAATACAGGAAACATTATATTGTTCAAATAGATTTGATGAAATGGAGCTTCGAAGCACTGAAACATATTTTTATGATGAGAATGGTTTCCTATATTCAAGAGAATCAAAATCACCGATTCCCGAAATGTTCTTAAAGTATTCAAAAGATTCCCGTACAGAAACAACAGACTCTTGGACTTATAAGTGCGACGCATACGGAAATGTAATTGAAAAGATTTCTTATGTCACAGACACGTCTTGTCCGCGTTATCGCACAGAGTATCGTATTTCATATAGATAATTACATTTATAAGAAAATGTCATATACAACCAAATTAATTCTCTTGAATTACGGAGAAGTCAGTCATAGACATTTTCAATCGAAATATATAAGAAAGACACTGCTGGATTCCAGCAGTGTCTTTTACATTAAACCTCTGTTGCATTATCTAAGGCATCTACTACCTTCTGCTTACCTTTGCGGGTTGAGGCAATATACGGACGCATCGCTTCAACTATTTCCTTTTGATAGGGTTCGCCTTGATGAAGTTCAAAACTTATAGTAAGTTCGTTGTCCTGTAAAGTGTTTTTGTTATAGTCCTGTGATTTTAATGGTTCAGGGGACTAATGTAGAAAGAAAACACGGGTGATAAAAACAAGTTTTCTTGTTATTCGCCATGATTTCTTGGTGTTTTCAATACAGATAAGTTATTGAGCACCAAATAATAATTATTATTCGCAAAAAAACTGCCAGCACATTTCACAACGGGCTGACAGCAACTATGAAAACTTGGTTTTTAACTTTGAGAATAACGGCGATGTCACTTCCCGCTATCCGACTGTGGATTAAATCCACATTTTCTGTTTTTGTGATGTGCATGTATTACATAGCAAATTTATGAAAAGAATTCACCATATTGCCAAGGTGGAGAAAATAAGTGTTCTTGGTGATTCGAAAATTTATGCATACTTTTACTGAGATTATACTATATAATTAAATTCTTTTATGGCTAAGATCCTCAGCAAGAAACTTCTTATTGTTATGAACGTCTGCGCTATTATTGGCACAGGAAAAGTATTTTATATTATAGACGATTTTCAACGTGGAAAAACATTTGAAGGTTGGGGAGAAATATTGTCTCTGCTTTTAATGGTAGGTGTTGCTGTATATGTCAATGTAAAATACTTTAAGGAAAAGGATAAAGAGTAATATAATGCATAAATTCACAGATATTAGAATGGCAGTGATATCGCTGGCAATACTTGTATCGGCATCCTGCACAGAAAAACTCGAAAGAGATTGGAAACAGTTTGAGCCATACACAGAAAAATTCAATCTTACTGAAATAGATGCTGAAGGTAATGAATATCTTGAAGTATCAGCAGTGAAAAGCATATCGAAATCGGATGTGGAGAAGTATGTGATCGGTAATGGTTGGAAAAGTGTTGCTGTCTATGAATTGGATAAGAACAAAGATGTGGCAGGAGTGTGGGAGTTGAAGGATGATCTGCCGCTGATCAATGAACAGACTCTCCATGACTGCTTTGAAGTCAAGGGTTTCGGCGAGAATCAGTTGATTCAGTATGGTCTTCTTGATGGAAGGTACGAAGACCTTGATTTTGCATATGATGAAAACGACAATTCCATTTCCCTTGATGCTTGTTGGTTTGTTGCTCATAATGGAAAACTTGTTTTCCTTTCTGATGATGTGATGGTATGTGTTGATGGCAAGGAGTGGGTAGCTGAAGGAAGAAATCCATATGTTTTTATGGTGGTATTTGAAAGGGTGAGTAAATCTACATTAAGAGATTGGCGTAAAAAATGTCCTGATCCAAGACTTTGGATTTAAGTTAGCATTATAATGACCTTGCGGTAGCAGTGTATTCGGATAAATCAATTTGAATACACTGTTTTTATGATATTGCCGGATTATAGTCATAAGGAGACAAAGAAATACCTGCTCCTGCAGCATGAGATTTCTGTTATATTCAGAATTTCCGGTGAGAATATAGAGGGCAAAACGTAGAAACTTACTATATTTACATCCATAAACGAAACTTAACTTGCCCACATAATGTTGATTGAAGTAAAAGGGGTCCACAAGACCTATGACAACGGTCAGCCTCTCCACGTGCTTAAAGGCATAGATCTGGCCGTACAAAAAGGTGAATTCGTGTCTATAATGGGCTCGTCCGGCTCTGGTAAATCCACCTTGCTGAATATTCTCGGAATACTGGACAATTACGATGAAGGCGAATATTACATCGACGGCACCTTGATAAAGGGACTGAGCGAGAAACAGGCTGCATATTATCGTAATCACCTGATAGGGTTCATATTCCAGTCGTTCAATCTCATTTCTTTCAAGACAGCTGTTGAAAATGTCGAACTTCCATTGTTCTATCAGGGAGTCAGCCGCAGGAAGCGCCGTAAGATGGCTATGGACTTTCTGGAAAAACTCGGTCTGTCCCAATGGGCGGAACATTATCCCAATGAACTTTCCGGAGGTCAGAAACAAAGGGTCGCGATAGCCCGTGCCCTTATCACCAATCCTAAGATAATCCTTGCAGACGAGCCGACAGGTGCGCTTGACTCAAAGACTTCTGTCGAGGTCATGGAACTCCTTACCAAGCTTAATAAAGAGGATGGAACTACAATCATTGTAGTTACACATGAGAGCGGAGTCGCAAACTGCACCGACAGGATCATCCACATCAAGGACGGTGTCATCGGGCAGATCGAAGACAACAGAGCCCACGATGCTTCAATGTTCGGCACTTCAACGATAATGAAATGAGAGATCTGTTCATCGAGATTTGGGAGAGTGTCAGAAGGAATATTCTCCGCACGTGTCTTACCGGTTTTGCAGTCGCATGGGGTATATTCATGCTCATAGTGCTTCTTGGAGCCGGCAACGGTCTGATGAATGCTCTTCTCGGAAGTTCGGAGCGGATCAGCGTCAATTCAATGATGATCGGAGGGGGATATACCAGTAAGGCTTACGGAGGATTGCAGAGCGGACGACCTATCGAGCTGGAAGCAAAGGATGCCGACCTTATAATGAGGGCCTTCCCGGAAATCGTGGAAAATATCACTGCGACCATACAGCTTTCTCAGGAAGCTGTGTATCAAGACAATAATATCTCTGTCCAGCTCCAGGCCTGTTATCCGGAATATATGGCCAATGAAGGCCTCAAGCTTCAATATGGACGTTTCATCAACACAAAGGACCTGGAAGAACAGCGCAAGGTAGTGGTCATTACCGACGCAATGACGGAAATATTTACCGGAAGCGAGTCCAGAGTACCTTCAATGCTTGGAAAGATGATAAAGTGTGGAGGAATCAATTTCAAGGTGATAGGCATTCTGAAATCTGATATGAGTTCATCCACCAGAGACATTTTCGCTCCATTTACCAGTGTCAGGACAATGTTCAATAAGGGAAAGTATGTGGATGAGATCACCTTCACATTTCATGGTCTTGAAACGGAAGAGGAAAACGAAATCTTTGAGCAAAGACTCAGGGCTCTTATAAATACATCACACAAGGCTGCTCCGGATGACAACAGAGCCATATGGATATGGAACCGTTTCACTCAGAGTCTTCAGATGGCCAAAGGTACCGACATTGTAAGTACTGCATTATGGATAATCGGACTTCTTACTTTGCTGAGCGGCATCGTGGGCGTCAGCAACATCATGCTCATAACCGTAAAGGAGCGTACTCGTGAATTCGGTATCCGCAAAGCCATCGGAGCAAGTCCCTGGAACATCACCAGACTGATATTGGCCGAGAGTATCACCATTACCGCATTCTTTGGATATATCGGAATGTTCTTTGGCCTGGTAGTCTGCGAAATCCTGGATGTGACTCTGGGGCAGTCAAGCTTGAGTGTTCTGGGGCAGGAAATATCAGTGTTCGTGAACCCTACCGTAGGAGTGGATACAGCACTCGAGGCTACGCTCGTCCTTATAATTTCAGGCGCCATTGCAGGATTGTTCCCGGCAATGAATGCTGCCAAAGTGAGACCTATTGAAGCATTGAGAGCGGAATGAGACTGGACTGGGATACATATAGGGAGATAACGCTTGCTCTCAAGCGTAACCGCAGAAGGACTCTGCTCACAGGGTTCGGTGTCTTCTGGGGTATATTCATGCTGCTCTTCCTCATGGGTGGAGGCAATGGAGTCAAATCCATGCTTGCATCGAATTTTGAAGGTTTTGCAAATAACACTACCATCCTGGCATCGGACAGAACCACAATGCCATTTAAAGGCCTCAGCAAAGGAAGGTACTGGAATCTGACCAATAAGGATGTCGAACGTCTCAAGATAATGATGCCTGAACTGGAAGTCGTGACTCCGACCATTGCATCATATTCTTCGGATATACAGTACCGTGACGGCACGGCATCGGGAAACCTGAAAGGTGTATATGCAGACTATGTGAAAGTCGAGACTCCCAAGATAAAGTATGGTCGCTATATAAACGAATCCGATGTACTGCAGGAAAGGAAAGTCTGTGTCATTGGAGAGAGAATCTATAATTCTCTTTTTCCTGACGGAGGTGATCCTTGCGGGACTCATATCAAGGTTGGTTCCGTATATTACCAGGTCGTGGGAGTGGATGTGAGCTCGGGAAACATAAGTCTGAGCGGTAGTGCAGACCAGTCTGTCATAATCCCTTTCAGCGTGGCGCGCAAGATTCTCAGAAGGGGAGATGATGTGGATATAATATGCGTTACGGCCGGGTCGGGAATCTCGCTTTCCGAACATGAAAAGAAATTGCGAGGCATCATTGCCCGAGAGCATAAGTTCAATCCTGAAGACAAGCAGGCTCTGATGATCTTATATACCGAAGAACTCTTCTCTGTGGTCGATAATCTGTTCAAAGGAGTGAATTTCCTCATTCTGCTGATAGGTCTGGGAACCATTCTGGCCGGAGTCATCGGTGTCAGCAATATAATGATGGTGACGGTGAAGGAAAGAACCACCGAGATCGGTATCCGCAGAGCCATCGGAGCCACCCCGAAGGATATCCTTCTCCAGATCATCATGGAAGGTATCATACTTACGGCGGTTTCAGGAATGTCGGGAATCGTATTTTCGGTATTCATCCTTAATGCTATGGATATCCTGATTCCTGATGCTGAATTTCAGATAACATTCTGGACAGCAGTGCTTTCTGCATTGTTGCTTACTCTGATGGGAGTGCTGGCCGGACTGGCTCCGGCATTCAGAGCAATGGACATAAAGCCTGTGGATGCCATGCGTGACGAATAATTATCAGAAGAAAAAAATATAAAGCGAATAAATATGAAAAAGGTTTTCAAGTATCTGGCCCTTGCGGCAGTGGCATTGATTTTTATCGGAACATTCGTGTTCCTGTATTCGAAGTCCCGTCCGGAAGTCATAACCTGGCAGGAACTTCCGGTGAGTGTGATGGACATAACCAGGACATCTGTGGTGACCGGTAAGGTCGAGCCGCGTAACGAAGTAAATATCAAGCCTCAGATCAATGGTATCATTTCCGAACTGTATAAAGAGGCAGGAGAAATGGTCAAGGAAGGTGAAGTGATAGCCAAGCTGAAGGTCATTCCTGATATGGGATCCCTCAGTTCGGCTCAGTCGCGTCTGCGTCTGGCTGAAATGAATCTCAAGCAGGCTGAAACCGACTATAACAGGCAGAAGGCTCTCTATGAGAAGGAAATTGTAAGTGCGGAAGAATATGACAAGGTGCTTCAGGCTTACAATCAGGCCAAGGAGGAGCATGCTGCAGCTCAGGAAGCTCTGGAAGTCATCAGAGACGGAGTATCGTCTTCAAATGCCGGCAGCAGTTCTACTTTGGTCCGCTCCACTATCACCGGCCTTATCCTCGACATCCCTGTAAAGGTCGGTAATTCTGTAATTCAGGCCAATACAATGAATGACGGTACTACAGTAGCCACTGTGGCAGATATGTCGGACCTCATATTCAACGGCTCCATAGATGAGACCGAAGTGGGTGCTCTCGTGACAGGCATGCCGATGAATATCACCATCGGTGCTTTGCCGGATTACAGTTCCGAGGCTACTTTGGAATACATCTCTCCTAAGGCCACCGAATCAAACGGAGCGAGTCAGTTCCAGATCAAGGCTGCCATTGTTCCAAGCGAGACTCATACTATCAGGGCTGGCTACAGTGCCAATGCGGAAATCGTTCTGCAGGAGGCCAAGGGAGTGCTGTCCGTGCCGGAGAGCGCGCTCGAATTCTCTGCTGACAGTGTGTATGTCTATCTCATGAGCAGTCCGCAGGTATTCGAGAAAGTCCCTGTTACAACCGGTATCAGTGATGGCATCAACATTCAGGTGCTTTCAGGTTTGAGCGAAGGTCAGACCGTCCGTGGAACCCAGAATATTGCAGAATAGTCATGAAAAAGTCAATGATATTGCTTTTCCTGGCTTTGGTACAGATCCAGGGAGCTGCGCAGCAGAAGGAATGGACCCTCAAAGAATGCATCGATCATGCTCTGGAACATAATATATCCGTCCGTCAGAGTGCTCTGAATGTAGAGCAGAAAGAGATTGACCTGAATACGGCCAAGGGCCGCAGGCTCCCGGGACTGAGTGCATCCGGTTCGGAAAGTCTGTCCTTCGGTCGAGGACTCGGCGCGGACAATACATATACCAATTCCAATACGTCTTCCACCTCGTTCAATCTCGGTATGGATGTCCCTGTCTTTCAGGGCCTGCAGATAAACAAAGGCATTAAGATGGGACGTCTGGACCTTGATGCGGCAATGGCTGATCTGGCAAAGGCCAAGGATGATGTACGGGTTTCCGTAGCTCAGGCATATGTCCAGATACTTTACAATCAGGAACTTCTCAAGGTCGCTGTTTCTCAGGAAGAACACGACAGGATGCTTCTTTACCAGATGGAAGAAAAGAAGAATGTAGGCAAGGCAAGTGCAGCTGATGTGGCTGCCCAGCAAGCTACTCTGGCTCAGAGCAAGGTAAGCCGTACCCAGGCCGAGGCCAATCTGAATATTGCTGTTCTGGACCTTACTCAGCTTCTGGAGCTATCTTCACCGGAGGGATTTGCAGTGGCTGTCCCTGAAACAGAGGATTTCGCGACTGCTATTCTTCTCAGTCCGGAAGCGATATATGACCAGGCTGTCGGAATAAAGCCGGCAGTGCTTTCTGCGGAACTGGCCCTTGATCGCGCAGATCTGGCGATTGCAAGTGCCAAGGGAGCATATATGCCGAGCGTTTCCTTGAGTGCCGGCCTTGGTTCCAATTACTATACTTCCTCAAATATGAGTTATGGAAGTTTCCTGCAGCAGATGAGGAACAATTTCAGCCAATATGTCGGACTTTCACTGAATATCCCGATCTTCACAAGATTCTCGACACGTAACAATGTTCGTACGGCCAAGCTCAATAAGATCAATCAGCAGCTGCAGGTGGAGAATGTCAAGAAGGCATTGTACAAGGAGATCCAGCAGGCCTATTACAACGCCGTGAACTCCCAGGCCAAATATCAGGGAAGCATTGAAGCACGCGAAAGTGCCTATGAGCATTACAGGCTTACAGAAGAGAAATATCTCAACGGAAAGGCCGGAATCGCGGATTATAATGATGCGAAGAACAGTTTCCTTCGTTCTGAATCGGAACTTCTGCGTTCGCGTTATGAATGTCTGTTCCAGACAAGACTCCTGGATTTCTATCGCGGGGAAGAGATTGTTATGTAAGGTTTGGTTTATTCGTGGAAAAAATTTAGTTTTGTAATGACTAAACTGCGACCTGAACCAGATGAAAAAACTATTTCTCATACTTGTAACCTTGCTGGGAGCATTGCCTCTTTTTTCCAAGACAAGGAATACGGTATTCAATAAAGAGCATATGAATGTGTCCGTGCATTCGCGCTATCAGCTTATGCTGAACACGCACGGCATCTATGATGATATGCTGAACAGTTACTCGTCGGTTCTTACAGGCGTTCAGGTGGGGTTCGACACTCATCAGTCAGACAATAACTGGTGGTCGAACGCATACAATTATCCGAGTCTCGCAGTGGGATTTTCATATGATAATGTAGGGGCGATGAATATGAAGCCTGGAACGAATCTGGGTGATTTCTACAATCTCTATCTCGCAGCTGAATTCGACTTCTTCCGTGCAGGAATCTTTTCTTTCGGACCTGTTCTGGAGCTTGGTGTATCATATACTACAGACAAATATAGTCCTCGGAGAAATGTCCCTAACAAGTTCATCGGCTCGAATATCGTTGCTAATATGGCAGGTGGAGTCGAGGCGGCCATACGTTTTCATCCCCATTGGGAATTCGCTTTGACAGGCTATCTGATCCATCATTCCAACGGAATGACCCACACTCCGAATCTGGGTACCAATCAGGCAGCGGCAGGAGCTAAGCTGAAGTATTATCTGGCACCTCAGCAGACTGATAAGAAAATCCGTCTGGAGAAGCCGGATTTCCCAAAAGGGTTGAGGTGGAACATCTATACAGCTTTCGGTGGACACAGTTGTGACTGGGAACTCAATGCCAAGGGTCCTGAAGCATATCCTGTAAAATTCCGTCTCAGGGCCATTCTTGGTGCAGAGATGTCCTGGAGATATCACAGACTCCTCTCTACAGGTCTGGGTATAGAAGGAAATTATGCTGACAATGCATACAAGGAAGTGGACCTTCTGTTGAGGGGAGAAGAGGATCCGGATGGTTATTCATCGTTCTACACTTCTGTACATGTAGCTCAGTATCTCCATTATTCGGATTTCTCCGTAAATTTCACATGGGGAGTATATACATTCAAGAAGACCGGCCTTGTGGAGGATATGGGCAGATGCTTTCAGCGCATAGGAGTACGCTATCATCTTCCAGAGTTCAAAATGGGACAGGCTTTCCTGGGCATCGGAATGAGAGCCCATTATTTCGACCGTTCGTACTGCATCGAATACGGAGCCGGAATCACATTCTAAATGTCACCTGATCGGAAATTTCTTCTGATTATCTTCTCATTGATCATAATTTTATATCTTTGCCGTCCCGAACGGAAAAGATGAAAAATTTCAGGAAATATATTGCCCTTGGGCTGATGATGATATTCTGCAGTTATTATGCAGGTATCAGTATGTTTTCGCATACGCACATCGCCAACGGGTCATCTGTTGTCCATTCTCATCTTGGTGGAACGGCGGATCACGACCATAGTGATTCCCAGTATGCTGTAATCGACATTCTTTCTCATTTCCAGTCGGAATCTGCAGTCGGTTGCCTCGGTGTACCATCTCCATTCTTCCTGTTATCTGAATCATACATTGTCCATTATGCTCCTTCTTGTCTGAATGTGGAGCAGGTGGTGCATACGCTTCGCGGTCCGCCGATGGCATAGCGACTCCCAGTCATTGCCGGTCCAGGACGGCAATTCCCGAAAGCAAGATTCAAATAACAACCATTCAAACCAATAAAGATGAAGAGAATATTTTCAGCTTTGGTGGTGGCATTGTGCGCAGTGCTGTCCGCCCAGGCTCAAGAGACCGATGCGCATATCTACGGCCATGTGATAGACAAGACTACAGGCGAACATCTTCCATATATAGTAGTGATGCTCAAAGGCACTACGATAGGTGTAACTACGGAGAATACAGGACATTATATTATGCGAAACATTCCTGAAGGAAGTTTTGTCGTCGAGGTTTCAGCTATAGGATATAAAACCCAGACTCGTGAAATAAATGTCCGCAGGGGCAGGTCGTACGAAGTAAATTTCACTCTCGAAGAGGATTTTGTACAGATAGACGGAGTGATAGTTTCCGCCACCCGCAGCGAGACGACCAGAAGAATGTCGCCGACCCTGGTTAATGTGGTGGGAATGGACACTTATAATAAGACGAACGCTACTACAGTGGCCCAAGGTCTTGCATTCCAGCCCGGAATCCGCGTGGAGAACAATTGCCAGAACTGCGGTTTCCAACAGGTCAGGATCAATGGCCTCGACGGTCAATATACTCAGATTCTGATTGACTCCCGTCCGATTTTCAGTGCATTGGCCGGAGTATATGGAATAGAGCAGCTTCCTGCCAATATGGTGGACAGGGTAGAGGTCATGCGAGGCGGCGGATCGGCACTTTTCGGATCTTCTGCCATCGCAGGTACCATCAATATCATCACCAAGGAACCGGTCAGAAACTCCTCGAGCATATCTCATACAGTTACATCGATAGCAGGTTCATCTGCCTTTCATAACACCACCGACATCAATGCTTCCATTGTCTCGGAGGACAATAAGCTCGGTCTTGCGATATTCGGTCAGAATACTTCCAAGGATGCCTGGGATGCTAACGGAGACGGTTTTACCGAACTTTCCAAGATCACAGGGCAGACCGTAGGCTTCCGTGGCTACATCAAGACCGGACTCTATTCGAAGGTGACTGCGGAATATCATCATCTCCACGAGTTCAGAAGGGGTGGAGACAATCTGGACCTTCCTCCTCATGAGGCAATGATAGCCGAGCAGACAGAGCACGGAATCAATACAGGAGGATTGAAATTCGATTGGTTTTCAAAGGATCAGAAGCATCGGCTGAATGTTTTTGCATCTCTCCAGCACATCGGCAGGGAAAGTTATTACGGTGCAGGGCAGGATCCTGATGCATATGGAAAGACTACCGACCTTACCTGGGTAGGCGGGGCTCAATATGTATATAAAATGGACCGTTGTCTCTTTATGCCATCCGATCTGACTGTAGGTCTGGAGTATAATGAGGACTATCTCAGGGACAATATGTGGGGATATGACAGGGTTACTGACCAGACTGTCAGAATCCTTAGTGCATATGCTCAGAATGAGTGGAAGAACGAACTCTGGGGCATTCTGGTGGGTGGTCGCCTTGACAGGCATAGCCTGATGGAACGTCTGATTTTCAGTCCTCGTGCCAATCTTCGTTACAATCCTTCCGAAAACATCAATTTCAGAGCCAGTTACTCATACGGTTTCCGAGCTCCGCAGGCCTTCGACGAGGATCTTCACATCGACAATGTGGGAGGAACTGTCTCGATGATCCGTCTTGCGGATGATCTGAGGGTGGAAAAATCTCAGAGCGTAAGTCTTTCCGCCGATATGTATCATAGCTGGGGAGACTGGCAGGGTAATTTCCTTGTGGAGGGATTCTTCACTGACCTGGCGGATGTATTTGCCCTTAAAGAGCTGGGGTTCAATGAAGAAGGTATTCTGATCAAGGAAAGACATAATGAGTCAGGAGCCCGTGTTTTCGGAGGAAATCTTGAGGGAAAGATTGCCTGGAGGAATATATTCCAGATGCAGCTTGGAGTCACCGTCCAGAAGTCTGAATATAAGGAGACCCGTTCGTGGAGCGACGATATCGCAGCTACGAAAAAGATGTTCCGCACACCCGATCTTCACGGCTATCTCACAGCCTCATATAACCCGATGAAGGCATTGACATTGGCTCTGACCGGAACTTATACAGGCAGCATGCTTGTAGAGCATCACGCGGGTATGATTGCAGAAAATATGACCGTGACCACTCCTGATTTCTGGGATATGGGATTCAAGGCTGCGTACGATTTCAAACTCTACAGCAGTTTCTCCCTCCAGCTGAATGCCGGTGTCCAGAATATATTCAATTCATTCCAGAATGACTTCGATTCCGGAGCCGACCGCGACTCGGGATATATCTACGGCCCGACTCTTCCCCGTGCTTTCTTCCTTGGAATCAAGCTGGTGTATTGATGTTCATGAAAATTTCATACATTTGTTCTTGATTATAGTTTCAAATTTAAACTCAAGTCGGTATGTTGAAAAAAATATTCTTTCCACTATTATCTATCCTCTTTTGCTTCAGTGCTTCTGCTCAGGATATGTACTCTGAGTATAGGTCTGCTTGGATGAAGACAGCTGAAGAAACGACACCTGTGCTTCATTACACACAGGTAAAGCCTGTTGCTGTCGTGAAAGCGATACAGGATGATAGGGCATTTCAGGGATGGCGCTATGAATCTACAGGCGAAGACCCTAAGGAACTATATTCTAAATGTTTCAAGGATGTCAAGGAAATAACACTTGATTTAGGCAAGCACTATGTCGGTTATTTTTCTTTCCACACCAAGACATTGAACAGATGTCAGGATGCTCCGATAAGATTTAAATTTACTTTTGGAGAACTTCCAGCTGAGATGAACACTCCGCTTGATCCGTGGAAGGGTAGTCTAAGCCGCGCATGGATGCAGGATGAAGTGGTTACTGTCACTCAAGTAGATACAACGGTTACAATTCCAAGACGCCTGGCATGTCGTTATGTAAGGATAGAGCTTCTTGCTGCATCAAATGACTTTGATTTTGCTATAGATGACCTGACCTTTACAGCGCAGTCTTCTGCAGGTGAAGTGAAGACTGAGTTATTGGAAACATGTTCGAATGAAATCAGAAGAATAAATGATGTCAGTATAGAGACTCTCCGTGAGTGTATGCAGACAGTGTATGAGGACGGCCCGAAGAGGGATCAGAGACTTTGGGCAGGTGATATGTATCTCGAATCTTTGGCTAACAGGTATTCTTTCCGTAACTTCAATATGACAAAGCATTGCCTGTATCTTTTTGCAGGTCTTTCTGCTGATGATGGTATTGTCATTTCAAATTGTTTCGAAAAACCTAAGCCTCATCCTCAGTATGGAAGCTACTGCCTGACTTATTGCCTGCTCTGGAATTCGACCTTATATGAATATCTGTGTGATACAGCCGATCTTGAAACAGGTAATGATCTCTGGATTGTTGCCAAAAGGCAGATGGAAGATGCATTAAGTTATGTGGATGACAGAGGAGTCTTCGACCAATATGCACGTGGACATTATGTGTGGCTTTTCTTCGATTGGAGAGATGGACTTGATGTCAATACTCCTATGCAGGGAGCGACTATCTTTGCTTTGGAACAAACCTATCAGCTTGCTAAGATGTTAGGACGCGAAGAAGAAGTGTCTCATTACCCTGAGATTGCGAAAAAAATGAGAAAGGCTGCCCGTAAATATCTCTATGACAAGGAGAGGGGAGTATTTTTCAGTGGAAATGATAAGCAGGTATCAGTTTTGGGACAGACATGGATGATCAAGGCGGGTGTCTTGAATGTCAAGGAAGCTCAGAAGGCTATCAGAACTGCATTGGCATCCGATACCACTCTAATGCCAGGTACTCCATACGCAACTCATTATCTGATCGAGGCAATGATCGATGCACAAATGTATGATGAGGCACGTAATTACCTTACTGAATATTGGGGAGGAATGATCAGCAAAGGTGCTGACACATTCTGGGAAGCATATGACCCTAAAGATGATTTTATCTCTCCATATGGATTTTCTCCTGTCAACAGTGCCTGCCATGCATGGAGCTGTACTCCAGTATATTTCATTCACAAGTATCCTGAAGTGTTTCAAAAATAAGCGTACTAGGTGTGTCATAATGAAATGAAAATTTCTCGCCGATATGAAGAGAATTGTTTTTATTTTGATCTTTCTGGCAGGATCGCTGCAGGCATCTAATGTTCTGAATTCTCAATATGCTGCTGCGCCAAGAATGAGAGTGATAATTGATAATGATTTCAGCGGTGATCCCGATGGATTGTTCCAGCTTGTTCATCATGTCTTATCACCTTCTGTCGACATACGAGGCATAATAGGTTCTCATCTGACTCCATATTCGGGATTTGATAATTCTGGTAATTCAGCTGCGAAAGCATGTCAAAAAGCACACGAAGTCTTGGAAATAATGGGTATTACTCCAGAATTTCCAATTGTCGAAGGAGCTCCTGCTTCTATGGTGGATGAATATTCCCCGTATTCTTCTGAAGGAGCGGAACTTATTATCAAGGAAGCATTACGTACCGACACGGATATGCCTTTGTATGTGGTATGCGGAGCAGGACTGACCAATGTCGCAAGCGCTTATCTTTTATGCCCGGAAATAGAGGATCGCTTTACATTAATATGGATCGGAGGGCAGGAATATGATGCTGTGCCTCCTCCTGGCTATTCTATACCGGAATATAATCTGAATCTATCTATACCTGCAGCTCAAGTGATTTTCAACCAATCAGAGATCCCACTATGGCAGGTTCCCCGAGATGCCTACAGACAGTGTATATATGCAGTGTCCGAATTCATGATTGATATATATCCATGCGGTGCAACGGGGGAAATGCTTGCTGAAGAAATACTTGGCCTGATGGATGATATGAAGCAGTATGGCAACAGGATGGGAGAAGTTTACATAATGGGAGATAATCCTCTTGTGCTTTTGACAGCATTGCAGACAGGATTTGAACCTGATCCGGCATCCTCCCATTATCATATGCGCCAGATACCTTTCATAACATCAGAAGGAGCATATCGCTATCGCCCGGATGGGCGCTATATCAGGGTCTATGATCGTCTCGATACGCGATTGATGTTTAAAGATATGGTTTCAAAGCTAAAATTGTTTTCAAGCAAGAAATAGTGAAAACATATTGAATTTATGTCAATTATGTCGATATGAAGCACGTATGTCTTATATCGTTTATCCTGTTTTTATGCAGTTGTTCAGGCCATGTACGTTATTCGTATGAGGTGGAAGCTGCTTTGAAGAGCCTCGATCAGGTCATATCCAACAAGGAGATGATCGAAGGACAGAAGGAAAACCGCATATTGAGGCTCAGGGCCGGTATTTCATCGGCAGTGTCGGATGTAGAAAGGTATGGAATATACAATGATCTGTTCAATGAGTATTTCCAGTATAATATAGACTCCACCATCTCTTATGCTTACATAAAGATAAATCTTGCGGAGTCATCTGGAAATGAGGAACTTATCAGGGATGCAGTCTTGGACTTGGCTGACAGATATGCTATGTCTGGCCTATATGATGCGATATTGACACTTTTTGACGGGTATGATTATGACTGGCAGGAAGAACCTCGTTATCTGAGCATTCTGAATACGGTGTATTCAAATCTGTCCAAGTCCTCCAATGATCTCGTTCTGACAATGCAGTACAGCCGTAAAAAGGATGAGTATCAGCAGAAACTGCTTTCCACTCTTAAGGACGATGATATCGGGCGCATTTACATACAGACAGATATTCTTCTGGAAAAGAACAGATCTCAGGAGGTATTGGATCTCCTCTTGCCTTGGGTTTCATCCAACAATCCTGCTCTGGAAGATCAGGGAGTCATATTTTATACGATAGCCCGTGCCTATAGTATGCTTGGAGACAATGAGAATGCTATCCTGTGGTATGCAAAGAGTGCCAGAAGCGATCTTCTTGTACCGAAATATGAATATCGTTCCTTGTACGAGCTGGCGCGCTGCCTGTATGAGAAGAACGATATAGAAAGAGCATACACTTACATCACCCGTTCCGTTCAGGATGCAGTCCGTTCCAATGCTCAGCTGCACAAGCAGTTCTCTTATCAGATCCTGCCAGTCATTTCCAGCTCATATGACAAGTTCGTATCCCAGAAGAACAGGGCCATCGTATCGGCATTGCTGGTGTCTTGTTTCCTGCTGGTTTTTCTGGTGATATTGTCGGTATTTCTTATGAAAGAAAGGAACCGTGTGCTTGTCGCGGAAAGACAGACCAAGGAGTCCAATCTGATGCTTCAGAGGCTTACTGAGCAGCTGCAGAAGAATGTCAGCATCCTTCAGGAAACAAATCAGGTCAAAGAGATGTATCTCGGAAGGTATCTGAATATGTGCTCAGAATATATTGATGGTCTGGAGAAATACCGGACATCACTTCGTAAGGCCGTCAAGGAAGGTGAAGATGCGATGACAGTTCTCAAGTCCAAGGAATTCATGGAAAAAGCATTGACTGATTTCTACAATCAGTTTGACGCTACATTCCTTGACCTCTTTCCTGATTTCATTCCACAGCTTAATGAGCTTCTTCAGGAGGATAAGAAGGTTTCGTATCATTCCAAGGAGAGGCTGCTCACGACGGAACTGAGGGTTCTTGCCTTGATCCGTCTTGGAGTGGACGATTCTGTAAAGATCGCCTCCTTCCTGCGCCGGTCGGTTTCGACAGTCTATAACTACCGCGTAAAGATGAGAAATGCCTCAGTCTGTGACCGTGAAGACTTCGAAAATCGTATCATGGATATCGGAACAAGGCAATAATCCACTACTATTTATATATATATTCTCGAAAGTTAACACCTTGATAATCAATGGTATGTATTTTTGGTATGTGTTTAAATCACTACTAATTGGCTACCGTACCTTTGATTTTGCCTGTACATTTAGTTATTTTGTCTTCATAATAACAAAATAACCAAATCATTAACAATAAACTCAATTCATTATGCTAAAGCAGAACAGGACATTCGGAATCCGAATGTTTGCATTCATTTTAGGAATGTTGCTGCCTTTGTGCGTATATGCGCAGAAAGTCAATGTCAGAGGAGTAGTGAAGGATGCCGTAGGTGGTGTTCCGGGAGCTTCCATCATTGAGAAAGGCACAACAAACGGAGCCATCGCAGATGTGGATGGACAGTTTACCCTTACTGTAGCTCCAGGTGCGGTACTTGAGGTATCATGCATCGGTTACCTTTCAATGGAGGTTCCGGCAGGAAACGGAACGTCTTCAATTGAAATCATCCTCAGCGAGGACACAGAGCTTCTCGAAGAAGTGCTCGTGATCGGTTACGGTACCATCAGAAAGAGCGACCTTACAGGAGCGGTTTCAGCAGTAAACAGCAAGGATCTCAAGGACTCTCCGATGCCAAGTGTCGGACAGGCTCTTCAGGGTAAGGTAGCCGGTGTTCAGATCATTGACTCAGGTTCTCCGGGATCGAATGTGAACATCAAGATCCGTGGTCTTGGTTCCATCAATAACTGTGACCCTCTCGTAGTTATCGACGGTGTCCCTACCGACCTCGGTCTTAATGCCATCAATACTGCCGACATCGAGCGCATTGACGTTCTCAAGGATGCATCGGCAACTGCAATCTACGGTTCACGTGGTGCGAACGGTGTGGTAATGGTGACTACAAAGCGTGGTAAGTCCGGTGACAGCAAGATCTCGGTGTCTGCAAACGCTTCTTTCCAGAATCCTACAAATGTTCCTCAGATGCTCAATGCCGCCCAGTATGCACAGCTCAGCAACGAGATGATGATCAACAGCGGCAGAAACGCCAACCCTGACTGGGTGGACCCATCAGTTCTCGGCGCAGGTACAGACTGGCTCGGCGAGCTCCTCGGAACAGGTGTAATGCAGAACTACTCTGTGAGCTATTCTGGTGGAAACGATAAGTCAAGCTACTATATGTCAGCAGGTTTTGTGGATCAGACAGGTGTGGTGAAGAATACAAACTATAATCGTTTCACTCTTCAGAGCAACACTGATACCCAGCTCCGCAACTGGCTCAAGATCTCAAGCAACATCACCTTCAGCACAGATAACAAGGACAATGGAAGCTACAGCATCGGAAATACAATGAATGCCCTTCCGGTTCTTTCTGTAAAGGATGAGGATGGCGAGTGGTCAGGTCCTACAGGCAATGCAGAGTGGTTCGGCAGCGTACGTAACCCTATCGGAACTACATATATGAACAAGTCGCAGACTACAGGATACAATATCCTTGCGAACTTCACAGGTGAGATCAAGTTCACAAAGTGGCTCAAGTTCAGAAGCACATTCGGATATGACGCCAAGTTCTGGTACACAGACAGCTTCACTCCGAAGTATGCATGGAAGCCTATCGCTGTAGAGCAGAGCACACGTTACAGAAGCAACAACAAGTCATTCACATACCTCTGGGATAACTATTTCCTCTTCGACCACACATTTGCGAAGAAGCATAATGTGTCATTGATGGCAGGTACTTCAGCTCAGTGGAACAAGTATGACTATATGAGCGGTGAGAAGGCTGACTTCCTCTTCGACAGTGTGAACCAGATGAACAACGGTCAGACCATGAAGGACATCAGCGGAAGCATGAGCGAGTGGTCACTCTTCTCTGTAATGGCTCGTGCAAACTATTCTTATGCAGACCGTTATCTCATCACTGCTACAGTTCGTCACGACGGTTCAAGCCGTTTCGGAAAGAACAACCGCTGGGGTACATTCCCTTCAGTATCAGCTGCATGGCGTCCATCCAAGGAGTCTTGGTTCCCGCAGAGCGCAGCAGTGAATGACCTTAAGGTACGTGCAGGTTATGGTGTGACAGGTAGCCAGGCAAGTGTCTCTAACTACGGTTACCTCGCTGTATACAACACAGGTGTATATCCGCTCGGATCTGCACTCAACGGAACAGGTCTTCCTACTCTCTACTCTGCAACTCTTGCAAATCCTTCAATTCATTGGGAGGAAATCGCTCAGACTAACGTGGGTGTTGACATTGCATTCCTTGATTCACGCATCGAACTGTCGGTGGACGGATATATCAAGAATACAAACGACATGCTCGTAAAGGCTGCAGTTCCTATCACTTCAGGATTCGAGGATACAGGTACTACTTACGCCAATGCTGGTAAGGTACGTAACCAGGGTGTCGAGATGCAGCTCCATACTATAAACTTTGCAGGTGAGTTCAGCTGGGAGACAGACCTCTCTGCTACTTATAATACCAACAAGATCGTCGACCTCAACAGCGACGTACCTTATTACATCAACCAGGTGAACAACTCTTATGTGACAATGCTCCAGAAGGGTTATCCTATCAATGTATTCTACGGATATGTTACAGACGGTCTCTTCCAGAACGAGACTGATGTAGAGAACCATGCATTCCAGCCTGGTGCAGCCCCTGGTGACATCCGTTACCGTGACCTTAACAACGACGGTGTTATCAACGAGGAAGACCGTACAGTGATCGGAAATCCTAATCCTACATGGCTCTTCTCGATGAACAACCGTTTCGAGTGGAAGGGACTTGAGCTTTCTGTATATCTCCAGGGAGTGGCAGGAAACTCTATCTACAACGCAAACAACATCGAGAACACAGGTATGGCTGCTGCCATGAACCAGACTACAGCTGTTCTCGGAAGATGGACAGGCGAGGGTACAAGCAACTTCATGCCACGTGCCGTTTACGGTGACCCTAACCAGAACTGCCGCGTATCTGACAGATTCGTCGAGAACGGTTCTTACCTCCGCGTGAAGAACATCACTCTTGCATACTCATTCCCTTCAAGACTCCTTGAGAAGATTCATCTCCAGGGCCTCCGTCTTGCTTTCGTATGCGAGAATGTAGCCACTATCTCAAAGTATTCAGGATTTGACCCTGAGGTTTCGATCAATGGTATCGATGCTTCGCGTTATCCAATCCCTCGTACATACAGCGTAGGACTGAACATTAACTTCTAATCAGCCGTAGAACAATGAAAAATACAATCAAATATACGATGATCTTGCTCGCAGCCGCTCTGATGGCTTCCTGCAGCGATTTTCTTGAGAAGAGGCCATACGATGCCGTCGATCCGGACATGGCAGTGACTGAGGATGTGGCTGTCGCATTGACAAATGCCTGCTACAGCACCCTCATGTCTTCAAACCTCTACAATATGCGTATGTGGACCCTCGATATCCTTGCCGGTAACTCGAATGTAGGTGCCGGTGGTGGTACAGACGGTCTCGAGACCATCCAGGCAGCTGACTTCATCACTCAGTCAGACAACGGTATGGCTCTTTATATGTGGCGTTCACCTTGGCCGGGCATCGCACAGTGCAATATCGTGATCAGCAGCCTTGAGAATGCTCAGATCGATGAGTCGATAAAGGCTCAGTGCCTTGGCGAGGCTTATTTCCTCCGCGCACACTATTATTATATCCTCGTACGTCTTTACGGCAGCGTTCCTATCCGTAAGGAGCCTTACGATCCGAGCACTTCAGCTCATATCGCACGTGCGACTCTTCAGGAGAACTACGATCTTATCATCGAGGACTGCCAGAAGGCGATCGAGCTTCTTCCGTCAAAGGCAGAGTACACAGGTTCTGACCTTGGCCGTGCCTGCAAGGAGGCTGCAATGTGCCAGCTCGCAGATGTATATCTCACACTTGCTCCGAACAATAACGCGCTTTACAGCGAGGTTGTCACTCTTTGCGAGGACATCGCAAGCTATGGCTGGGATCTTTCTACCTGCGATTTCGCTGCTAACTTCGATGCAACTATCAACAACGGTCCTGAGTCACTCTTCGAGGTGCAGTATTCAGGAAGCACAGAGTATGACTTCTGGGGCGGAAACTGCCAGAGCTCTTGGGCTTCTACATTCATGGGTCCTCGTAACTCGGACTTCGTTGCAGGTTCATACGGATGGAACCAGCCTACTGCAGAGTTCATGAGCCAGTGGGAAGAGGGTGACCTCAGAAAGGATGTTACAGTATTCTACGAGGGATGTCCTGATTTCGACGGCAAGGCTTACAAGAAGACTTACTCCAACACAGGTTACAATGTACGTAAGTTCTGCGTTCCTAAGTCAGTATCTCCGGAGTATAACACCAACCCCGCAAACTGGATTGTTTATCGCTATGCAGACGTTCTTCTCAAGAAGGCAGAGGCTCTCAACGAGATGGGCCAGACCTCTTCGGCAGAGACTCCGCTCAATATCGTCCGCAGACGTGCAGGCCTTCCTGCAGTAAGCGGTCTTTCGCAGGAGGCAATGCGTGAGAAGATCATCCACGAGCGCCGTATGGAGCTTGCATTCGAGGGACACCGCTGGTTCGACATGATCCGTATCAACAACGGACAGTATGCCATCGATTTCCTCCACTCTATCGGAAAGACTAACGCAAACCTCAACCGTCTGATCTTCCCGATCCCTCAGACCGAGAGAGATGCCAACCCGCTCATCGAGCAGAATCCCGGATACTAATAGAAAAGATTATATACAAGTATGAAGAAAACAATATTGAAATTGGCTTCAATCATCTTCTGCTGCGCGGCACTCGCGTCTTGCGTGGATGACAATTATATGGAGCTTGACAAAGGACATGACGAGCTGACTCTTTCAGTCAATGCATCTGAGTTCGTCCTTAATGAGGCAGAGCATGGTGCTGACGCCCTTGCCCTTACCTGGACTACCGGTACCAACTTCGGTACAGGCAACAAGATCTACTATACTCTCGAGATAGCTAAGGCCGGAACAAACTTCGCTGCGCCATATGTGGTGATTGACAATAAGATCCAGACATATTCATTCAAGGCGACAACTGCACAGTTCAACACTGCTGTACGTTCATTCTTCGGTGAGACTGAGGAGACTCTCGCTCTCGAGGCAAGGGTGATTGCCGTAGTTCCTGAAGTGGATGAAGTTCAGGAGAGTGTAGTATCATTCAATGTAACTACCTACAAGCCAGTACATTCTGTCCTTTATATCATCGGTGACGCAACCAAGACTGGCTGGTCTCTTGATTCTATGGAGGAAATGAAGAAAGTGGATAACGGTATCTTCACATGGACAGGAAAGCTCATAGCAGACAAGTCATTCAAGTTCATGACCACAAGAGCAGACTGGGTGCCTTCGTACAACAAGGCTCCGGAGGAAGGCAAGCTTGTTTACCGTGCTACATACGATGATCCGGATGAGACATTCTCTGTAGCGGAAACAGGTAACTATCAGGTGGATGTAAACCTCTTCGACCTGACTGTAAGCATCAAGCCAAGTGCATCAGAGAGTCCGCTCTTCGACAGCATGTACCTTATCGGTAATATGACAAGCTGGAGTTTCGAGCCACTCACAGTGGACCCAGTGGATCCATTCCTCTTCCGTATGGGCCGATTCTTCGACAAGGGTGGTGAATTCAAGTTCGCTACAGCAAACGGAAGCTGGGAGAATAACTTCAAGGCTCCTTACGCAAACGCTCCTTATACTGAGAGCAGCACTGTATTCGTAAGCGGATTCGAGCCTGATAATAAGTGGAATCTTCAGGATTCTGAGATAAACAAGGCGTACAAGATCTGCTTCGACACAAGAAACGGAAGAGAGCGCATGCTTATGGCGGAGTTCGTTCCTTATGAAATGATCTATCTTATCGGTAGCGCTACTCCAGCAGGCTGGACTCTCAGCAACGCGACTCCGATGACACCAGGTGCTGATGCATATACATTCACTTGGGAAGGACATCTGAACGAGGGTGAACTCAAGTTCACTTGCGACAGGAAGTCTGACTGGATGGGAGCATGGTTCATGGCGACAGAGGCAGGAAAGACTCCTACAGGTCAGACAGAGAAGATTCTCTTTGTCGACAAGTCAAGCGACTGGTGCAAGGCCCAGTATCTCGATGTCAATGTAGGTGATGGCGGCTTCGATCAGAAGTGGAATATTTCTGAGGCCGGTACATACACCATCACTCTCAATCAGCTTAAGGAAACAGTTTCTATTGTAAAGAAATAATAGTGAAAAGGTTATTATATCCGATAGCCCTGGTAATTCTCGCTGTGTCCTGTGGAAAAGATCCGCAGGGCGGCGAGAATCCTGGTATAAAGCCCGGAACGGGCGAAACAAACAGTGTGACTGAGGTTATTGCCGTTCAGTCAGATATTACAGTCGATCTCAAGACTGATAAAGCGATCTATGCTCCGGGAGAAGAGGTTACATTCACAGGTAATGTGCCTTCTGACGCTAAGATCAGATACCGTCATATGGGTGAGACCATCCATGAACATGCCGCTTCCGGAAATCAGTGGACCTGGACAGCTCCATCCGCTGACGGACAAGGCTATATGGTCGAGGTTTACCGCCAGAGAGATGAAAAGACTGATCTTGTGCTCGGAACCATCGCAGTCGATGTGTCGAGTGACTGGACAATGTTCCCTCGCTACGGCTTCGTAGGAGATTTCGGAAAGAATAAGCTTGATGCCGGTGTCATCGAGGCTGAAATGGAGTTCCTGAACCGCTGCCATATCAATGGAGTGCAGTTCTATGACTGGCATAACAAACACCATTGGCCCCTCGGAGGTACAATGGAGAAGCTTGACGAGGTCTATAAGGACATAGCCAACCGTGATGTCTACAATGCTGCTGTGAAGAAGTATATCGACGTGCAGCACAGCTATGGAATGAAGGCTATGTTCTATAACCTGGCATTCGGTGCTCTTGACGATGCCCGTGCAGACGGGGTCAAGGAAGAATGGAACCTGTACAAGAAAGCAGGCCGTGAGGACCAGGATGCACATACTCTTCCCGGAAGCTGGAAGAGCAATATCTACCTTCTGAATCCGGGCAATACCGAGTGGCAGAATTACCTTATCGAACGCAACAAGGAGGTATATCACCACCTTGATTTCGACGGATTCCATATCGACCAGCTCGGAAACCGCGGCACTCGTTATGACTGGAACGGAAAGAAGGTGGACCTTCCTGTAGGATATGCATCATTCATCAATGCAATGAAGAAGGCGCATCCGGACAAGAGGCTGGTGTTCAATGCTGTGTCAAGCTACGGATCGAACAGGATAGCTGAAACAGGCAATGTAGATTTCTGTTACAATGAGGTGTGGGGAGATGAAGACCAGTTCAAGGATCTCTACACCATCATCAAGACAAACGATATGAACAGCAACCATACTCTCAAGAGTATCTTTGCTGCCTATATGAACTACGAATGCAGCAACAGAGAGTTCAATATCCCTGGAGTGCTTCTTACCGATGCGGTGATATTTGCCCTTGGTGGTGCTCACCTTGAACTCGGTGACCATATGCTCTGCCGTGAATATTTCCCAAGCCAGGATGTCAAGATGAGCCCTGCCCTGAAGACACTGATCGTGCGTTATTATGACTTCATGACTGCATATCAGAATCTTCTGCGTGGAGAAAGCTCGAAGGCTGAGGTACAGGTGGAAGTGGTGAGCACAGCTACCAGAAAGGTGCCTTTCAACAATTGGCCTCCGAAGGAAGCATCCGTCACTACATATGCAAAGAAGATAGGTGGCAGGACAATCATCAATTTCCTGAATTTCAGAACAGTGGACAATCTCAGCTGGAGAGACCTCAAAGGTACCAGACCTGCCCCTGCAAAGGTCATAAAGTCACCAGTAAAGATCAAGTATGACGCAAAGGCAACCAAGGTATGGGTGGCTTCACCTGACCAGCACGCAGGAGCAGCTCAGGAACTTGCCTTCACTCAGGAGAACGGCTATATTTCAGTGGTTCTTCCTTCACTGGAGTATTGGACAATGCTTGTAATCGAGTAATTATGCGTAAGATTTTAATATTGATTTTCTGTCTCATCGCCCCTATGATTTATGCGGGCGATGTGACAGGAAATTGTCTTTCATATAAGCAGGACGGACGCTGCGTAAACTTCTCTCTTGAAGACGGTTCGGTAATTCAGTTGAGGCTCTGCAGCCCTTCAGTGGTACGAGTGTGGTATTCTCCTGACGGAACATTGACCCGCAGCAACGAATCTTTCGCTGTGGTGAATGAAGATCTTGAGGATATCGGCGAGCTCATTGTCAATGAGCAGAATGCCTGCTATGAAATATTTACGGACAAGCTCCGTATCAGGGTGAACAAAGCACCTTTCAACCTTCAGATCTTCGACAAGTGGCAGAAACTGCTTTTCAGCGATCATCTGGACAAAGGACATATAAACGAAGGAACCAGGAAGGTCGAGTACAAGTCACTTCGCCGTGACGAACATTTCTTCGGACTTGGCGAAAAGACAGGCAAGCTTGACCGAAGAGGCGAGAGCTACAAGATGTGGAACAGCGACAAGCCTTGCTACAGTACAGTCGAGGATCCTCTCTACAAGAGCATTCCGTTCTTTATGAGCAGCTACCGCTATGGTATTTTCCTTGACAATACTTACAAGACAGAGTTCAAGTTCGGTACAGAAAGCCGTGACTACTATAGCTTTGAGGCCCCGGACGGTGAAATGATATATTATTTCATCTTCGGAAAGGATTACAAGGAGATAATGACCCAGTATGTGGGCCTTACCGGCAAACCTATCATGCCTCCGCGCTGGGCCCTTGGCTTCGCGCAGTGCCGTGGTCTTCTCACCAATGAAACTCTCACATATGAGATTGCAAACGGCTATCGTGAAAGGGGCATTCCGTGCGATATCATCTATCAGGACATCGGATGGACACAGCATCTGCAGGACTTCGAATGGAGAAAACCGAACTATCGTAATCCTCGCAAGATGCTTTCAGACCTGGATTCCATGGGATTCAAGGTGATTCTTTCGCAGGATCCGGTGATTTCACAGGCCAATAAGAAACAATGGCGTGAGGCGGACAGTCTCGGTTATTTCGTGAAAGATGTGACCACAGGAAAGAGCTATGATATGCCTTGGCCATGGGGCGGAAACTGCGGAGTGGTGGATTTCACGCTTCCAGAGGTGGCTGACTGGTGGGGAGCATATCAGCAGAAGCCTCTCGATGATGGTGCTGCGGGATTCTGGACCGATATGGGTGAGCCTGCCTGGAGCAATGAAGAGTCGACGGAGCGTCTTGTGATGAAGCATCATCTGGGAATGCACGCTGAGATCCATAACGTCTATGGTCTTACCTGGGATAAGGTGGTCACAGAGCAGTTCAACAAGCGCAATCCGGACAAGCGTATATTCCAGATGACCCGTGCTGCGTATGCCGGACTCCAGAGATATACCTTCGGATGGACCGGCGACAGCGGATGTGCTGATGACGTGAACAAAGGTTGGGCCCAGATGGCAAATCAGATCCCTGTACTTCTGTCTGCCGGTCTTGGCGTGATTCCGTTTACAACTACCGATATATCAGGATATTGTGGAGATATCAAGGATTATCCGGCAATGGCCGAGCTCTATACACGCTGGCTCCAGCTGGGTGCATTCAATCCTCTCAGCCGTATCCATCACGAGGGTAACAATGCTGTCGAGCCTTGGCTCTTCGGTGCTGAGGCCGAGAAGAATGCAAAGGCTGCAATCGAACTTAAATATACCCTTCTTCCATATATCTACACCTATGCCCGTGAGGCTCACGACCTGGGACTTCCTGTCATGCGTCCTATGGTAATGGAGTTCCCTATGGACACAGAGACGTATGATCTGGATGCACAGTTCATGTTCGGAGAAGAGATCCTTGTGGCTCCGGTAGTGAAGAAGAGTGCACGTACCAAGAATCTCTATCTTCCTGAAGGATTGTGGATCGACTTCAATGACAAGAGGGCAGAATACACCGGCGAGCAGTGGCTTACCGTGGACGCTCCATTGGATTTCATCCCTATGTTCGTACGTAAGGGAAGTATCATTCCGCGTATGCCTGTGATGAACTATACCCGCGAGCATAAGGTATATCCTGTTACATTCGAGGTATTCCCTGCTATCGAAGGAGAGAAGGCGGAATTTTCACTTTATGAAGATGATGGAGAAAATCTTGGCTATCTTCGCGGAGAATATCTCCGTACTCCGGTTTCCTGCGCTACTTCAGCCCAGGGATATGAGATCGAGATAGGGGAGAGAGAGGGAAGCGTCTACAAGATCGAGGGTGAAAGGGAATTCATTTTCAGGATATACACCGACAGACTTCCTAAGACAGTGCTTCTGGACGGAGTGAAGGCAAAGAAAGGCAAGACCTGGACTGCGGACAAGAAAGAAGGAATCTGTGAATTCCATATCGCGGATGACGGAAAGAAACATAATGTGAAATTTGTATTCTGATGAAAGTGAAGTACTTATTGTGTGGATTGACCGCTATTGCCATGGCCTCTTGTACAGACAAGCCTGAGCCGGAGACACCTCCTCAGCAGAAGCCTGAACCTGAGCCGGAGGTAAATACCGAAATAGTCTGGGATGAAGGCGTGAAATATGTCTGGGATGATACATATATTCCGGAGATTACGATAGAAGTCCCTGTAGAGCAGTGGAATAATCTGCTCAAGGCGTATGACAAGAATCAGCATACTGAGGAATATGTTCATTGCAATGTGAAGTACGACAGGGGTGGAGAGGTTACATATATCGAGGATGCGGCTCTGCGTCTTCGCGGCAACACATCCCGCGTGCGTCCTGAGGGCAATCATGGTCAGATGCATGAAAAAGACAAGGCAGACTGGCATAAATGTCATTTCGGACTGAATTTCCGCAAATACAATAAAGATGACGAGCACACTATTAAGGGTATCCGAAAGCTGCACCTGAAGTGGTTCAAGGAAGATCCTTCGCATGTGAGGGAGCTCTTCTGCTATGATCTTTTCCGACGTGCAGGTATCTGGACAGGACTTCAGGATATCTATTGCAGGGTATGGGTGCATGTCGAGGGAGATTCGAAGCCGGCTTATTTCGGTGTCTACAATATGCTGGAAAGAATCGATGACCATTATGTTAAACGCAGAGTTGCCAAGTTCGGCAGCGATGAGGGTAATCTCTGGAAATGTGTCTATGGAGCGGACTTCAGGAATATCGATCCTGGAAAGATAGGCCCTGACAGCGATGACAAAGACTTCCCTTATGAGCTGAAAGAGAATGAAGGAACGTTTGAAGAGGCTGCTGCGCAGCTGAAGAACTTCATTCTGAATGTCAGCCAGCTCAATGACGAGGACTTCTATAAGTGGATACAGAGGGTATGCGATGTGGAACTTCTGCTCAAGACCTATGCTGTGAATGTAGCATTGGGAATGTGGGATGACCATTGGAACAATTCCAATAATTTCTACATCTATTTCAATTCCAACAGCTCGAAGGACTATAAGTTCTTCTTTATCCCGTATGACTATGACAATACCCTGGGTACTAGTCATGTATGTGGCGCTCAGACTGATTCGGGACGTCACGATCCTTATGATTGGGGCAACCATGGCATCCTGATCGAACGTCTTATGAAATATGATGATTTCAGGGAGATCTACAGGGCTGAGCTTATGAGGATGATCGATCCTTCGAACGGCTTTATGGACTATGATTCGGCTGTGGCCCGTATCAGAGACTGGCACGGCAGGATACAGGGCATGACTTCCAATGATACCGGTGACGGTATGGAGATAAAGGACCGTCCTGCGAGCTGGGGTAATCATCACGAGTACAGACTTCTTGACCCGGATCCGAATGTGAACTTCTTCAAGGTCAAGGCCGAAACCATTAAAAAGATGAAATAAATAACACGATATCATGAAGAAATTTTTGTTTTTACTGCCTTTGGCTGCCCTGGCTTCTTGTCAGGAAAAGCCGATTTATGAGAATGACTCCTACACTATGTATGCTGACAGAATCGTTCAGGGAGAGTACACCGGTGTAGCGGAGTCTCCTTATAAGATCGTCTCGAACCTCGACGGAGAGGAATATGTCTGGGAGAAGAAGAACGATCTGAGCACATACCCGGTTCTCGAAACTCCGTACCTTATCGAGGAAACTGCATACAATATCGGAGTGGACGAGAGCGTGAATGCTGTCGAGCCTGACGGAACACTGCGAACAGGAACAGAATGGGGTGGTGTCTGGACAAGAGATGTCAGCTACAGCATCATTCACAGTATGTCTTTCATACAGACCGAGGCTGCGAAGACCAGCCTTATGTGCAAGGTAAACTCGAAGGGTGAGATTGTTCAGGATACAGGTACGGGTGGAGCATGGCCATGCAGTACTGACCGCGAAATCTGGGTAGGTGCTGCTTGGGAGATCTATAAGGTTACAGGTGACATGGAGTGGCTCAAGACCGTATATCCTATTGCTAAGAAATCCCTCGAAGTGGATATGAGGACTGTATTTGAGTCTGAAACCGATCTCGTAAGA
Source organism: Candidatus Cryptobacteroides sp. (assembly GCA_045614445.1). Taxonomy (GTDB): domain Bacteria; phylum Bacteroidota; class Bacteroidia; order Bacteroidales; family UBA932; genus Cryptobacteroides. The sequence continues at coordinate 35,927 of JAZLCW010000090.1, forward strand.
GGTGAGTCTTCGTTCATCGACTGGAGAGAGCAGAGCTATCCGACCTGGATGGAGCCTGCCGATATCTATGATACCAAGTGCCTTGGTACCAATATGGTATTCTACATTGCCCTTACATCGGCTGCGGAGATGGGACGTATCCTCGGCGACGTGGAGACAGCTCAGTATTTCGAGGAAATGGCTGAGCGCATCAAGAAGGGTATCAACGAGCATCTCTGGATGGATGAGGAAGGATACTATGCACAGTATCTCGGAGGCCGTGCAGATGATCTTCTCTACACTAAGAGTGAAACACTTGGTGAGGCTCTTGCCATTCTCTATGGCGTAGCAGAGGGTGACCGTGCCACCAGACTTTCGGAGTCTCTTCCGATAGTAGATTATGGTGCACCAGTGTTCTGGCCTTGGATCGCCGATCAGCCGCCTTATCACAATCAGGCTGTATGGCCTTGGGTGCAGGCTTATTGGATCCATGCTTGTGCAAAGGTAGGTAATGAGCACGGAGTACTCCACGGAGTCGGTGCAGTATGGCGTGCCGTGATGATGTACGCTACAAACAAGGAGAACTATGTGGCTGATACAGGTAACTGGAGAGGTACCCAGATCAATTCAAGCAATATGCTCTGGTGCCTTGCAGGTAACATCAGCATCACCTTCAAACTCCTTATGGGTATGGAGTTCGGTGCCGATCAGCTTTACTTCGCTCCCGTAGTACCTGAGAATCTCAAGGCTGAGAGAACCGTAAGGAACTTCCGTTACAGAAATGCGACTCTCGATGTGACAGTTTCAGGTTACGGTGACACTATCAAGAGCTTCAAACTCGACGGACAGAAGATGTCAGAAGCTGTAGTTCCAGGAAACCTTGAAGGCCACCATACCGTCGAAATCGAGATGTCGAACTCTTTCAAGAAAGATCTCGGCGTGAACTATCAGCCAGCCTGCTGGGCTCCGCTCATGCCGGTAGTAACTATGGCAGACGGTAGACTCTCTTGGGCCCCTGTCGAAGGCGCAGTTTACTACAATGTATATGCAGGTGGTGAGCTTGTAGGACTTGCATCTACGACTGAAATCATCATCGAGGACGAGTGGAAGGGTGATATCCAGGTAGTGGCAGTCGCACAGGACGGCACACCTTCATTCCCGTCTAAGCCGATCAATATCAACGAGAAGATCAATGTCAAGCTTCCTGAGACAATGCTTACAAAGAAGAACGGTACGGAGTTCAATGTCACAGTCAATGTACCTGAGGCCGGCCAGTGGTTCCTTACCTGGAACTATGCCAACGGTACAGGTCCTGTGAATACGGACAATAACTGCGGTATCCGAATGCTCTATGTGGACGGTGTCAAGGCTGGCATCAATATCTTCCCTCACAGAGGCACAGATGATTGGAACAACTGGGGATGGACAATTCCTGAAAAGCTCGAACTCTCGAAGGGCAATCATGTATTCACCCTCAGGATCGAGTCTGATGCAGACAATATGGACTTCCATATCAATGACTTCAAGATAAGAGGACTCCGCCTTATCAAAAAGTAATATTTACTGAAGTAAATTTCTTATATTTGTCCTGCAATCATGCTGATTGCGGGACATTTTTCTTTTGTAATATGAAACGTTTCTTTTTAATCATCGCTTTGGCTTTAGCCTCATCTTCAATTGGTGCCCAGACCGTAAAATACGAATCGCAGCGTCCGGATCCGCAGGATAGACTTTTCGTCTCTCAGGCAGTCGAGGCCAAGATCGATGAAGTCACAGCCCTGCTTGCAAACGACAAGCTCAGGTGGATGTTCTCCAACTGCTTTCCTAACACATTGGACACTACTGTTCATCCAGTAGGTGAGTATGACACATTCGTCTATACCGGTGACATCGCCGCCATGTGGCTCAGGGACTCGGGAGCACAGGTCTGGCCTTATCTTCCAATGATCAATGAGGACGAGGCTCTGCGTAAACTGATTGCAGGAGTGATTCTCCGCCAGTTCAAGTGCATCTGCCTTGATCCTTATGCGAATGCATTCTATAAGGAACCCGATAAGGAGGGATACTGGAAGTCGGATATTACCGATATGAAGCCGGGTATCCACGAAAGGAAGTGGGAGATCGACTCTCATTGCTATCCGATCCGATTGGCATATGAATATTGGAAAATCACCGGTGATTCTTCGATATTTGCGGAGGTGTGGCTTCAGTCTATCGAATTGACCCTCAAGACTTTCCGTGAGCAGCAGCGCAAGGACGGCTTCGGCCCTTACCGATTCCAGCGTACGACACACGCCGCATACGATACATTGCCTAACTACGGCAAGGGTACGCCGGTCAATCCTGTGGGCCTTATTGTCTCTTGTTTCCGTCCTTCTGATGATGCCACTACCTTCCAGTTCCTTGTACCGTCGAATTTCTTTGCCGTGACTTCGCTAAGGAAGGCCGCTGAGATATTGACAGAGGTCAATGGCCGTGCCGACCTCGCCGGTCAGTGCCTGGAACTCGCTGCAGAGGTGGAGGAAGCATTGAAGAAATATGCTACATACGATCATCCGGAATTTGGAACAATCTACGCATACGAGGTAGATGGCTTTGGTAACCGCCTGCTTATGGATGATGCCAATGTACCTAGTCTTCTGGCGATGCCGTACCTTGGTGATGTGGATATCAATGATCCGGTCTATCAGAATACCCGCCGTTTTGTCTGGAGCGAGAGCAATCCTTATTTCTTCAGAGGCACTGCTTCAGAAGGTATCGGAGGTCCGCATGTGGGTTATGATATGGCTTGGCCGATGAGTATAATGATGAAGGCCTTCACAAGTCAGGATGATGCGGAGATCAAATGGTGCATCGAGATGCTTATGAAGACCGATGCTGGTACAGGATTCATGCATGAGTCTTTTCATGTGGATGATCCGATGAAGTTCACCCGCGAGTGGTTCGCTTGGCAGAACGGCCTCTTCGGAGAACTGATCCTGAAGATAATAGCTGACGGCAAATTAGAACTGTTGAATAGTATAAATATCTGAAAATGAAAAGATTACTTGTGTTTTTGATGCTGGCTGCCCCTGTGATGGCAAATGCCCAGCTTTCTAATGATGATGTTCATAAATATGACCATCACAACCAGTCTCAGTACCGTACCGAGATCAATATCCCGGGTTTCGACGGCTACCAGACACTCAAATGTGATTTCCATATCCACACGGTCTTCTCAGACGGACTGGTATGGCCTTCGATAAGGGTTCAGGAGGCCTGGACTGAAGGTCTCGACGCTATTGCCATTACCGATCACATTGAATATCGTCCTCGCAAGAATATCGTGGTGGCTGATCATAATGAGTCTTTCACTATAGCAAAGAAAGAAGGTGATAACTATGGATTGATCGTCATCAAGGGTGCAGAAATCACCAGAAGCAAGCCTCTTGGTCATCTGAATGCACTTTTTATCGATGATGCCAATGTTCTGGACGTGGAGGATCCTTTGGTGGCTATCGACATCGCTCATTCTAAGGGTGCCTATATCATCTGGAACCATCCGGGATGGCCGGACAACAAATCGACATTCTATCCCGTTCATGAAGAACTGATCAAGGCTGGAAAGATCGATGCTTATGAGGCGTATAACTATACAGAGTCATATCCTCTTACATTTGACTGGTATGCGGAATATGGAATCGCTCCGATGGCCAATACCGACATCCACGGCACTACTGCCATTGACTATGGCTGTGACAAGGGATGGATGCGTCCTATGACCCTCGTTTTCGCACAGGAGCGCACAGAGGCTTCTTTGAGAGAAGCTCTCGAGGCAAAGCGTACACTCGCATTCTTCTTCGGCAATCTCATGGGCGACAAGCAGTATCTTTCAAAGCTTGTTTCAGCTTCATTGAAGACACGTCCTGTAGGAAATAAGATTGAAGTTACCAATACTTCTGACATCACCTACAGAATGACTCAGGGAGATGCCCTTTATGTGTTCCCTGCAGGCAAGACAGTTCTGATAAAGGCTCCTCAGGGCGAGCTGGAAGTCCAGAACTGCTTCTGGGGTCATGGCAAACATCTGCTCTATACTTTCTAGATATTAGCTAATCTACTGATTAATAATTGATTACATAATATGCCTGCTGCATTTGAGCAGCAGGCATATTACGTAATCGCGTGATTATGAGCTGGATGCGTTTTGCTTTATTCGCCGAAGATGGCGACATCAGCGACGATGCCGCTGACAAATCCGATCAAGTCTCCGGGAGAAATGGCCAATTGCAGGCCGCGGACCCCGGCGCTTACGTATATTGTCCCGAAGTCATTGGCCGTGGTGTGGAAAAAGGTAGGGAACCGTTTCTTCATTCCCACAGGAGAGCAACCGCCACGGATATATCCGGTCACGGCGAGCAGATCCTTCATTGCGATCATCTCTACCTTCTTGTTGCCGGATACCTTTGCCAATGCCTTCAGATTGACTTCCCCGTTTCCCGGAATGACACATACGATATGCCCGCTCTTATCTCCGTGCAGGACCAATGTCTTGAAGACGCAGGCGATGTCCTGGCCAAGACTGTCTGCCACGTGCTGGGCAGCCAGATCATTCTCATCGAATTCGTACGGAACAAGATTATATTTTATGCCGGCCTTGTCCAGAAGTCGGGCGGCATTGGTCTTTTCTATCTTTTTTGCCATATCATTTTTCTTCAGCTTCGATTTCCACCATCTCCTCCGGTACGGAGAATTCCTTACCCTTGCTCCTGCGGATGCCGAGGGAAATGACCTGGCGGGCTGAGGTGGTGATGCTCTGACCATTGTCCTGAAGCTTGGTGATGCCTTTGTTGTATTCTCCGCAAAGTGATTTCAGTTTGCGGCCAAGCTCGGTGTAGGAGTCGTAGAAAGCGGCCACACGGTCGATCATATTCTGGGCGGCGATGGTGATTTTCTGAGTGTTGGTGTCGTGCTGGAATTTGTTCCATGTGAGCTGCATGATCTTCAGGAACGGCATTATGGTCTGTTCGGTGACAATGAGAACTCCCTTTTTATAAGCTTCCTGCCAGAGCATCTGATCAGCTTCCAGAGCCACTCTGAATGCCATGTCACGTGGCATGAACATAAGTACATAATCAGCGAATGAGCGGCTGTTTTTCTTGGCATATTCCTTTCTGGCCAGCTCTTCGATATGTTTATGGATGCTTCTCAGATGTCTGTCCAGAGCTGATGTCTTTTCTTCTTCCGAACCGGCGTTCATGTAATCTACAAAAGCAGTAAGAGACACCTTAGAGTCCACTATAAGGTCCTTCTGCTCAAGGTTCTCCTTGAAATGGAACACGAAGTCGGGACGGCTCAGATCCTCATTGGCCGCCTCCCTTGAATAGTGTTTTCCTTCCTGAAGTCCCTCTCCTGCAAGTATGGCTTCGAGGAAATTCTCTCCGAAGCACCCTTGTACCTTCGGTCTGCCGGTCAATGCCTCGGAAAGACTGTCAGCCTTACGTCCCACATCGGAGGTCTTCTCCTGCATTTCCCTCACTGCATTCTTCAATTGTTCAGAAAGTTTTGCGGTTGTTTCCAGATGCTCGGACGCATTGTCCTTCATCGCCTTTTCCATAGCACAGATGCTCTCTTTCAGAGGTTTCAATATCCCGTCCATTGTGGTCTGGTTGCCTTCTGACAGTTCCTTTTCCCTTTTGCGGAGTAGTTTTTCCGTTTCGGCGGTCATGCTTGCTACCACCGTCTCCTTCATCTGGGCGAGTGCCTTGTCGTAATTGGCCTGAGCCTGCGCGGCTATCTTTTCCATATCGGAAATGCGGCTTGCGTGCAGCTCTTCCTGCCCCTGAAGGCGTGCCTTGAAGTAACTTCTTGTTATGAGCCATGTTATGACAGCGACTGCAGCAGCGGTTCCTGTTGTTATGATGATCATATCCATAAAAGTCGATTTTGTCCGTTCACGAAATTAGGAAATGTTCTCGAAAAGAAACATAGGCTCGGTTATTTTATGTGAAAAACTGCTAAATTTGTATCACTTTAGTGCTTGATTTTCCAGGTAGTTCCATATTTATGGAAAACAAACATTATTTATCTCGAACTGTCCTGCGCCGGGAACTCTGTCTGTTGCAGAAACATCATCATTTCTGACATTGAAGCTAATGAATATTATATAATCTGAAACGCATATGAAAATTAAATCCATTATCTTGTATCTCCTTGCAATCGTAGCAATTGCAGGATGTTATGATGACTCGAAAATCTGGGATTCATTGAATGATCATGAATCAAGGATCAAGGAGCTTGAAAGGATCTGTACTCAGATCAATACCAATATTTCATCTTTACAGTCAGCTGTGGAGGCATTGCAGAATAATGATTTTGTGAAGGGGATAACTCCGATAACGGAAAACGGAAAGGAAATAGGATATACTATTAATTTCACTTCCGGAAAGTCCATCACGATATATTATGGCAGAGACGGCCAGAATGGAAAAACCCCAATGATCGGAGTAAGGCAGGATAAGGATGGTGTTTACTATTGGACTCTTGACGGCGATTGGCTTCGTGATGATAATGGAAACAGGATACCTACAACAGGTCCGGCAGGAGTAGATGCTGTTGTTCCTCAATTAAAGATATCTGACGGATATTGGTATGTGTCTTATGATGGAGGAAAGACCTGGAATCAGCAGGGAGCAGCTTCAGGTGAGGATGGTGACAGTTTTTTCGAAAGTGTAGTGGAGACAGATGAGGCAGTGGTCATGACTCTTGCAGATGGTACTGTGATCACTATTCCTAAACAGAAGAAAATAGATATAGTATTTGAAGATATAGATGGAAGCGTGGGAATTCTGCCAGGTGAAGAGCGCGTGATTCCATATAATGTAGTCAATGGTAATGATAAGTGCCTTGTAAAGGCTTTCGGCCAGAACGGATGGCTGGTAAAGGTGAAAGCCAAGTCTCCTACATCTGGTTCCATTGTTGTGACAGCTCCGCAGGAAATGACTGATGATGAGATCGTCGTTCTGGTTTATGACGGGGAAAGCACCACGATAATGAAGTCTATATCATTTGAGGAAGGAACGATAATCTGTGATGTCTCAAGTCTGTATGCAAAAGGAAGCGGTGATACGTTTTTTGTTGACATAGAAAGTAATCTGGCTGTAGATGCTTCATCTTCAGCAACCTGGATTGATTGTGTTCTGACTCCTTCGACCAAAGGCCTCGTTCCTTATTCATTGAATATTACTGTTCAGAAGAATTTCTCTGATGGCGAAAGGGCTGCTACCGTGACAGTTTCTGATCCTTCTGGTAAGGTGATAAAAGTGATAGGTATCGTACAGGGCATATATGATGCTTATGAAAATTTTAAGGACCTCTCGAATGGTGGTGAGACTGCAAATTGCTATATCATTAATTCTGTAGGACAATATAAATTCCCGATCATCAAGGGTAATGGTCAGAGAGGTGTGATCAAGAGCGGAGATACTGCAGAACTCCCTACTGCTACGAAAGCAAAGGTAGTATGGCAGGATGGTAGTATGATAGCGTCCGTAGGGGTAAATAAAGGATTTGTGGTCTTTGAGACATCCGAGAACTGGAAAACAGGAAATGCGCTTCTTGCTGTGACCGATGATAATGGTACAATATTGTGGAGCTGGCATATCTGGGCAACTGATTATGTTCTGGGATCAGGTGATGTCACAGTATATAATCACGAAAAGACAAGGTCTTATAAGATGATGAACAAGACTTTGGGTGAGGTCGGAAGTCGTGCTCTCTTTTATCAGTTTGGAAGAAAGGATCCTTTCCCAGAAAACGTCAGCTACACTTCTTCTGGAACGGTAAGTCTTGCCAATTCTATACAGAATCCTGATGTTTTCTATACCAGAAGCGGAGGAGACTGGTGTTCTGAAAGCCGTACTGACTGGTGGGATGCCGGATGTTCTTCCTATAATTACAGTTCATCGTCGGCATCTGTTCTGAAGGGCAATAAGACAATTTATGATCCGTGTCCGGTAGGATACCGTGTTCCACCGGATGATGCTTTCACAAACTTTACAAAGTCAGGACTGAATACTGAATATGAGGGTGATATAAACAGTCCGAATCCGGATATGTACTCATTCTGGTATAATGATAATACATATTACTTCTATACAGGAAGTGGTAGCAATACTATCCGCTTCAAGGCTTTTGGAGGTCTGAATGCTGCGACAGCCGGGGTTCTTCACAACATTTCATATTGTTATGCGGCTCACCCAAGCTTCTCTTCTACAAGTCGTCTTCTGCAGTTTTATGCCGGAGCAGTGTTGCCGATGTGTACGGATTATTCACGTGCCTTGGCCGGTACAATCCGTCCTGTTCGTGACGATGTGGTCATCGAGCCAGAGGAAGATGTTTATGAATCGACAGACTATTCCAAGGATGGCACAATGGTAACCATTCAGACTCACGAGGTAGGAAAGGGTATAAAGATTCTTGTCGTGGGAGATGGCTTTACTGACGCAGATATCAATAGCGGAAAATATGATCGCAGTATGGAAAAGGCGATGGAATATTTCTTTGATATTGAACCATATAAAACATACAGAAACAGGTTCGATGTGATTAATATGCGTGTGGTTTCTCCTACGTCAGTCTTTGATGAGAATCAGAAAACTGCTTTCGAGACACAAATCGGACCGGGTGTTCATATCCAAGGCAATCTTTCCAAGGCCTATGAAAAAGCTTATGCGGCATTTGGCACTATTGATGAAGTTCTCGTGATCGTAGTTCTGAACACTACTCAATATGCGGGAACCTGTTATATGGCAGGAAATACAATATCGATAGCATTCTGCCCAATGTCGGAAGAAACCTATTATCCGTTCGATACTGTGATACATCATGAGGCTGGAGGTCATGGATTCGCAAATCTGGGAGATGAATATTACTATGGAGGCACAATTCCGCAGAGTGAAAAGGATGATATCGAATGGTCTCGGGATAATTACGGATGGTATGAAAATGTAGATGTAACTTCAGACAGATCTCGAATCAATTGGTCCGGATTTCTTTCTGATCCTCTATATTCTTCTGCAGTAGGAGTTTATGAAGGTGCGTATTCTTATTCTTACGGAGTGTGGAGACCTACATATGAAAGTTGTATGAATAGTATGTACGGCAGTTTCAATGCACCGTCACGCTATGCGATTTATAAACGTATCATGGAACGTTCAGGCGAGTCCTGGTCTTGGGATTCTTTTGTGGAGTACGATCAGATCAATAGGGCTTCAGATGCGAAGTCACAGTCAGGCCATCAGGTTGTGCCACCGTCTGAGAGACCTCCTCATCAGTCGCCTGTCTTTGTCGACCCGTCAACACTCCCTTATTAAAAATTTAATATCTTTACCACTTGAACTGACTTTCAGATATTATGGGAAATAAAGCTTTGAAAATATTTTATGCGGTCTTTATGGCGTTGATGCTTGTGGCGCTTACCGTATTTATGGTAATTCATATCCGTGCAGGACTTGACGGAACCAATGCCAAGATCCTTCTTGCGGGCTATGTCCTCCTTATCATATGGGCGGCCGGACGCCTCTTTTCTTTGATAAGGAATCTCAGGAACTAGTGCACCAGGATTTCCTGCAGTACGATTCCCGGGTCGAGGAGGCTGATCTTTATGGTCTGTTCACCTGTGCATCCTGCCGGAATGGTGATACAGCGTGATGAGTAACCCCTGAGAACGTTCAGTCTCCACTCGGCAGTGAAGTCCCCTGCGTGGATAGAGAATGTTTCCGGTGCTCCTTCTCCTATCTGTACTGAATACCGCGCCTCACGACCTTCATATATGTGAAGTGTGGGCAGTGTGCGGACTTCTATGATATTGTCCCCTTCTTTGAGCTCGATTTTGTATTCTACGTAAGGAGCTGTGTCAGGTGTTTCGTGTGAAGGGGTGTTGAAAGGCTGGACAAGTAGGCCGTCGGAATATCCCAGATTTTTGATAATAGATATTGCGCCCCTGTCAGCATCTGTTTTTCCGGAAAATTCTAGTGCGGGGATACGCAGACGTGGTTCCTCGCTGAACGGCGGCCATATGCCAAGAAATATACGATATATCTTGGCGTCGTTTTTTAAGTCATTGATATTTAAACGATTGATTCCTTTGCTGAGGCGGAGTGTGCCCACTTTGCTCCACATCGGTCCTATGTAAGGTGAATGCCATACATTATTGATCGGTGTGGCCGAGGCCTCGAAACTCTCATCACCGAGGCTGACGCGGCAGAAGATATTGTCCTGCGGTGCCTTTGAGAAGTTTTGTACCGGAGAAAGGGCTTCTATCCATATAGGTACCTCTGCATCGATGTCACACTCTATGACAATACCCTTTTCGGAAAGCGCTTCCTCCACTGGAAGGAACCGAGGTCCGAGAGCGGCCATTTCTCGAAGAGAAGATTCATAATAAGTAATGTCCAGTTTATCTGACCAGTACATGTGATAAGGACGCCAATTGAAGAAATTGCCCCATTTCCCGTCGCTGATTTCATTGTTGTATCGGTCTGTCCAGTCATTGAGCTCGTCGAACAGACGGACTACACTGTCGGCATCCTGCTCTGCTCCTTTGAAGTCGCTGAAGCTGGCCCGTACCATACTTCTTCGGGCAAGTAGCTGGAACTCATTGAGCATGGCGGCTCCTTGAATCGGGTAGTGTACGAGCTCGAAATATGCATCCTGCAGACTTTCCGGCACTTCTTCAGCCAGTTTTTCCGCCATCATGGCAAGGCTTCTCCAGCTGTCAAGTCTTTCTTCCAGCTGCTTTTGAGTATAATCCACAAACCAGACATGTGAATCCTTGCCGCCAGCCTGTAACTGATAGTATCGTTCCTGCATGTCAGCAATTTCGCCAGAAAGATTTTCTCCGAAAGTTTTTGATGCCCAATGTTTTATATATGTGTGAGCGTTTGCCGGACTCCATTTGTCTATATCCCAGGCAAGGTCCATTGCAAAGGAGATTTCCTTCTCTGCCGGCTTGATGTCTCCTACATTGAAAACCCAGATCTTTCTGGCTCCGAACTCGTATGCCTTGGTAAGTTCGGTGGAAATGAATGAGGGTGAGAGAGGGCTCAGCCATATCCAGCTGGCAGGGTCTCCGTGGTAAGACAAGTGATAGTAGATGCCGGCTCCTCCCTTGCGTTTCTGCTCTGCGGGATTGGAAAGGTTGCGGCAGTATCCATGCTTGTCATCCGACCAAAGGAGGGTGACATCTTCCGGTACCTGCAGTCCGTTATGATATGCTTCCAGCACTTCTTCATATGTGCAGAGTACCTGCGGGATATCCTCTAGAGGCTTGTCTATATTCCTGCTCAGGATGGCTCTCTGATCATCGATGGCCTGCTGCATAAGGCGGACACGCTCGCTTGTGGTCTGCGCTCCTTCCATCGGGTAGTCGTGGATGCCTCGCAGACCGAGGGTGTAGGTATTTTCGTATCTGCCGTTGGTCTGTACTCTTTCTTCCCAGTAGTCCAGCATTGTCTGCCGGTTCGTGATGTAATTGAAATCGCCGTATGTGCCGACATTCTTCCATTCGTCTTCATTGTTGCGAAGCATCTGCTCGCAGTGTGACGAACCCATTACGATGGCGTAGTCATCGGCAAGGCGTGCATTATCTGGATTTGAGTTGAATGCGGCGCTTCCATTGTGCATTGCCGGCCATAAGTAATTGGCTTTCAGGCGGAGTAGGAGTTCGAAGACCTTTTCGTAAGTCTTTGGACCTACTTTCCCGCTCTCCTTGTCGAAGGTCTGTTCTGCCCATTTTGCCCATCCGCCGAAACGTTCGTCATTGATGAATATGCCTCTATACTGTACTGATGGCCCGTCCTGAACGAATGTTCCCGGCTCTATGAACAACCCCTTTTTCAGGGCTGGAGTGACATCCGCCCACCAGTACCAAGGGGATACGCCTATTGCTTCGCATAGGGAAGTCAGACCGTATGCCGTGCCTCTTCTGTCGCTGCCGATGATGGCTAGAAGGGGGGTGCCGTGCTTTGGGTGAACCGTGGTGGTTATGATGAAGGCCTCCCATTTGCTTTCAATGGAGCTGACGTCGATATTGTTTTTTTTGACAATCCAGTCGACAAGCCTGCTCCGCCCCCAGGTTCCAGCGACGATACAGGCGTCCGCTGCAATCATCCTGTGATTTTCAATCACTGAGGTTTTTGCATCCCTTCCTGTCACTCTTTCAATGTCTTCGCCAAGCATTCCGGCTGCTATCTCTACGACTTTGAAATCGCTATTATCGACATAAATGGTTGCAGGCTTCTCTGATGAAAGTGGGAAAAATCCCTCCCGGTCAATTTCAGAGATAGAAGGAAAAGAATCATTGCCTGCGTAAGTGGTTACACAGGCAATGGTACATAAGAAGATTGCAATATGCTTTTTCATAGGGATTACATAGGATTGTATTCAAAGTAGTCGAAATCAGCGTAACCCTTTCCGGAAGCGGACTGGGCCCAGAGTCCGAGCATGATTCCGGTGAAATTGCCATAAGTCTCACTGCTGAGGTATCGGGCATCACCTGTTCCGGCCAGTTTAAAGTCCTTTCCGTCAGCTGAATACCACATCTGGTATTGTGTCGGATCGCCGGTAAGTCTGAGCCATACCTTGTTACCTCTGAAAGGGATTTCTTCTCTATGGGTGATGGCTCCAAGTCTGTAAACAGTCTCGATGACGGTCTTTCCTCCCTTCTTTGACAAGCAGATGTCGTAGTGGCCGTTATGATCCATATATATGCTCATTCCGGCCTTGTCTGCGTTGCTGATCTTCAGGCAGGTTTCGGCTATGAAATTGTGCTCAAGCTGTCTGTGGCATACGAATGATGGTGAAACTTCTGCCTCGTCAGTGCCGGATGCAGTGCCGTGGATACGGAGTCTTCCATCGGTTATTTCGTATCTTGTCAGGTCAGGATTGCGAAGATACTGCCATTCCGGTCCGAGAGGTGCGTCGAATTCATTGCGTGCAGGCTTTACCTCGACCGGATGGAGAGGGAGTGTCGGAACATTCATGTCGATGGCGATGTCTCCTGTCGCATTGACCACCGGCCATGCTCCTTCATCCCAACGGACCGGTGCCAGGAATACCTCACGTCCGAGAAGATGGTGCATTCCGCTCTGGGTACGGAATCCAAGACATACCAGCCACCAGGATCCGTCAGTTGCCTGTACCAGGTCTGCGTGTCCTACACCCTGGATAGGATTGTTCTGAGTGGCAGCCTTGTAATGAGCCAGAATCGGATTGTGCGGAGCTGAAGTGTATGGTCCGTCGATGTAGCGGCTTCTGGCAATTGTCTCGAAATGTCCGAATTCGGTGCCACCTTCCGCAATCATCAGATAGTACCAGCCGTCCTTCTTGTATATATGAGGTGCTTCCGGCCAGCGTCCTCCGGTTCCGTCCCATACGCGCTTCGGTCTGGTGAGGACTTCGCCTGTGTCAGGATTGATCTGGCAGAGAACGATGCCATTGTCGGCAGAGCCAGTGTACCAGCATTTTCCGTCCTCGTCCCAGAAGAGTGAAGGGTCTATTCCACCTACTTTCACCGGAATCGGATCTGACCATTCTCCGCGGATGTCGTCTGTGGTGACGATGAAATTGCCCACTGTGGAGACATTGGTCGTGATCATGTAGAATCTTCCGTTGTGATGACGGATGACAGGGGCATAGATTCCTCCGTTGGAGTTGGCCCCGGTGAGATAAAGCTGTGATTCACGGGTCAGTACATGACCTATCTGCTCCCAGTTCACGAGGTCCTTGCTATGGTAGAGAGGGACTCCCGGGTAGTATTGGAAACTGCTGGTCACGAGGTAGAAATCATCTCCTACACGGCAGATGCTCGGGTCCGGATTGAATCCTCGGATGACGGGATTGGTATATCCCTGTGCTGTCGCGGCAATCATTACGCACGATAGCAGGATGGAAGCAAGAATTCGTCTCATTCGGGAGAAGTTTAATTGTCTTAAGATGGTTATAAATACGCGTGTCAGATGGTTTACATATGTGCTGTGCGCTCGATGATTTCCAGACACATGCGGCCGTTATGATATGGACACTTCCAGAAGCCGGCCTTGTCATCGTCGCGGTTCACTGTGCCGTCTGCGCGCAGACTCCAGAACCATTCTCCGTTTTCACGGTCGATTATGTTTGCCTTGGTAAACTCCCAGCAGCAAAGGGCATTTTCCAGACCTTCCTGGCTGCCGATATGGTCCCAAAGGTTGAAATATCCTACGACACTTTCTGCCTGCACCCACCAATGACGGTCTGCATCAGTCTCCTCTGCTGTCTTTTCATATATCATTCCCTCCTGCTGTGAGAAACCCTCTGAAGCAGCAGCAGCGACAGCCGGTACGAGCTTGTCCATTCTGGCCAGAATTTCTTTATCACCGAGTACAAGGGCAGCCTCGTGAATCAGCCATGAAGCCTCTATATCATGTCCGTATGAGAAAATGTCATATCCGCAGTTCCAGTCATCGTCAAAGAACAGCTTCAGGTGACCGTCCTGAGCCAGGATCTTTTCCTCGAAAATGGCAATAAGACCGCGCAGACGCTCTTCCAGGAGGGCATTGTTCCATACACGGTAAAGGCAGGTGTAAGCCTCCAATACGTGCAGATGTGTGTTCATTGTCTTGCTTTCGTTGGCATCCTTCTCACTCAGACGCATATCTTCTATCTGATTCCACTCGCGTGTGAAAGCCTCGAAATAACCGTCTTTCTCGGTATCGAAACTATGGTCTTCGATGGAATTGAAAAGCTTGATCGCATATTCGAGGGCCTGTCCGTCTCCTGTAGCTCGGTTCAGTTCCGCGAGGCCGTAGATGGTGAAGGCGATCGCGTAAATCTGCTTTTTGGTGTCGAGCGGAGTGCCGTCAGGATTCAATGACCAATATGTTCCTCCAAGTTCTGCGTCATAGAAGTTCTTGATAATGAAGTCTTTGGCTTTTACTGCCATCTTCAGATATTCTTCATTTCCCAGCACTCTGTATGCAGAAGCGAATGTCCAGAGCATGCGCGCTGTCATAATGTTTCCTATAGGTGCATCCGGAACAATGTTCTCATTTCCGTCGATCTGTCCGTAGAATCCTCCGTCCGGACGTGTCATCTTCTGCATCCAGTATGGGAGGATGTTTTCTGTAAGTTCTTTCTTTACCTGTGATGCAAGTGCTTGTGCGGCAAGTAGTTCCGCTGAAGTTTTCTTGGTAGTTTCCATAAGGATATGTGGTTTTGTACAAATATATAAAAAAAACCTCCAATGGAATGCGGCCTTCAAGAAAGCATATGAAAATTATAGAAAAATATGTTAAAATAGTATCAGATTCTTTCAAATGCGTATATTTGTGAAGGAAATAAGAACTTATTATACTATGGCAAATGTATTGACGGAAATAACAAGGCTTTCTGAGAAGGACTGTTTCTATATAGTGGAGCGTCACAAGACAGAATTCACCTATCCTCTTCATCAGCACAAGGAGTTCGAGCTGAACTTTATAGAGCATGGCAAAGGAGTACGCAGGATTGTTGGTGACAGCGTAGAGGAAATCGGTGATTATGAGCTGGTTCTGATAGGTGGAGAGGATCTGGAGCACGTGTGGGAACAAGGACGGTGCAAGTCCAAGGACATCAGGGAAATCACCATTCAGTTCTCGTCTGATATATTTGGTGCCGACCTTCTGTCGAAGAATCAGTTTGCCTCGATAAGAAGAATGCTCAGAAGGGCCGATCAC
>JAZLCW010000091.1:0-9849 GCA_045614445.1 Candidatus Cryptobacteroides sp.
CGGGTGATGCTGTACATTATTCCGATGATATTGTTCATCTGAGCAGTCTCGTAAAGACCGACATTGCCGTCTCCTATCAGGGTGACGGTTTCTTTGTCTCTACGTATTATTCTGTGAATCAGGTAATTGCCCTTTGTGTCCTTTACCAGGGCGACGCAGCCTTTGCGGATGTCTTCGTCCTTCCATGGACCGAGTGTCATCTGGTCCCTCATATTGACCAGGAAGGGGTTCATGCTGTTTCCCTTTACTGTCAGTGATACGGTACGTCCTTCAGAGATCAGCGTACGTATCTCTTCCATCATCAAGGCTTTGTTTATTACGATTGTGCTCATACCCTGCAAAATTACGGATAAAATCACTATCTTTGACAAATTATGGGAAAATTATGTAAATACGATGTGGCAGGTCATCTGTTCGAAGTCCTTCTTCCGGATGGCATTGATGCCGGACAATATCTTGCGGCCTATGTTCCGTTTGTGACTGAAAGGTCCGATTCTCCGCTTTTCACTTTAAGACTCGAATATGTCGATGATCTCAAGGCCTTGGATCCGGGCAGGCCGAGGGAGTGCCTGAATGATGAATCTCCATATTTCTGGATTTTCGACAAGGAAGGAAAATTCAATTTCGGGTTTTCATATTCCAGATCGCACCCGGACTGCATTCTGATTTCTTCCGAGGATTTCAGCGAGAGTGTCGTTTATGTCCCTGCATCAAAGGCAGAAAGACTCACTGACTTCGCTCTCAGCAATGCGATGATGCTCATCTATACTTTCAGGACCAGCCCGTACGAGACATTGATGGTGCATGCTTCCGTGATCCGTCACAATGACGGCGGATATATGTTTCTTGGCAGGAGCGGTACAGGAAAGAGTACCCACAGTCGTCTGTGGCTCAATAATATAGATAATGCTGTCCTTCTCAATGATGATAATCCCGTCATCCGTCTTGTGAATGGTGAGGCTATTGTTTTCGGTACTCCTTGGAGCGGCAAGACACATTGCTATAAGAACGAATCAGTCCCTTTGAAGGCAGTGGTGCGTCTTTCTCAGGCTCCTTATAATAAGATCACCCGTAATATCCCTCTGCAGGCTTATGCTTCTCTGATGCCTGCCTGCTCATGCATGCGCTGGGACAGGACATCTACAGATGCTCTTCATAGTACTGTAGAGAAGGTGATATCCAAAGTCAGATGCTGGCATCTGGAATGTCTTCCTGATGCAGATGCTGCTTATACCTGTCATAAAGCTGTAACACAATGAAGTATTTGAGATGGTTTCTTGGGGCGGCCAGGCCTTATCGTATGAGACTCGCTTTCACGATGCTATGTCATATCCTGATAGCAGGGTGTGCTGTAGGATTTGTATATGTCAGCAAGAAGCTTGTCGATGTAGCGGTGGCAGTTCTGTCAGGAACTGAGGTCTCCGAGACGATTCTGCCGTGGGCTTCAGCTATGGTCGGCATCGCCATTTTCAGAATCCTTCTTAATGCTCTCAGATCATACCTTCAGACCACTACCGAGATAAAACTCAAGAACAGACTTCGTAAGAGACTTTTCAGTGTTCTTCTTCATCTGCAGAGTGATGGGGGAGTGCGACATCACTCCGGTGATGTGCTTAACCGTATGCAGGAGGATGTCCGAGTCGTGTCTTCTGCGTTTGCGGTATCCCTTCCGAATATCCTCGGTACTGCACTCCAATTTCTTGCAGCCTTCATTTTCCTGCTGATTCTGGATGTACGTCTTGCCATTGTCATTGTCATTGTCGTTCCTCTGGGAATGCTTATAGGCAAATATATAACATCCAGAGTCCGTAATCTTACATTGGACATCAGGAAAAGCGATTCTCAGGTCCAATCTCATCTTCAGGAGAGTCTTCAGCATCTCTCAGTGCTTCAGTCTCTTGAATATACCGATGCAAGTTCTGCTGCGTTGGACGGACTTCAGGGTAATCTTTATGGAAATGAGCTTCGCAGAACCCGTTTCAGTGTAATTTCCCGAGGATTTATGGGACTGGCACTTCAGGCCGGCCACGTCATAGCCTTCATATGGGGAGTGACAGGAATCAGCCGTGGAACCATCACATATGGTATGATGACAGCTTTCCTTCAGCTCATTGCCCAGATCCAGCGTCCTCTGGTGGAGATGAGCAGCCAGCTTCCTGCACTCATCCATTCTACAGCATCTATTGACAGGCTCATTGAGCTGGAGTCGCTTCCGCGTGAGGAGGTTTCCGAGCCGCAGCTTCTCGATGGAGTAGTTGGTGTCCGTCTCGAGGATGTGACATTTACCTATCCTGATGCCAATGATTCTGTCCTGGACGGATTCTCATATGATTTTGCGCCTGGAACCCGTACAGCTATAGTCGGACCTACCGGAGTGGGCAAGAGTACCCTTATCCGTCTTCTGTTATCTCTCCTGAGGCCTCAGAAGGGTAAGATAGAGGTTTATAACGGAACAATCTCAGCTGAGGTGTCTCCTGCTATCAGGACCAATCTCGTATATGTCCCTCAAGGCAATACTCTTTTCAGCGGAACCGTAAGGGATAACCTGCTTATGGGTAATCCGGAAGCTTCTGAACAGCAGCTTGCAGAAGCTCTTCACACTGCAGCAGCTGACTTTGTGTTCGATCTGCCGTCCGGTCTCGATACCCAGTGTTTTGAAGCTGGTGCGGGTCTCTCAGAGGGACAGGCACAGCGAATCGCCATTGCCCGTGCCCTTTTGCGCCCCGGCAGCATTCTGCTTCTGGATGAATTCAGTTCCGCTCTCGATGCCCAGACCGAGACCACACTGATGGAACGTCTCACCTCCCGTCTTCCGGATCACACAATGATCTTCATCACGCATCGTGAGAAGATCATCGACTATTGCGACAGCATCCTCCGTCTCTCTTGATATGTGCCCCGTAACTCTATCAAGTATTCTTTCAACAATGAAGCAATGAATTGATGAAGGCGAATGGTTTGAGGCTCGATGATGCGCTTTCATCAGGAAGATATACTCCGGAGAACATCAGCTCACTGGAAGATAATGAAGTGTGTGCTGCTCTTAATGAGAGTATGTATGTGCTTGGTAATGAAGGGCGTGTCCGAGGATGCCGCAGACAGGATCTGGAAGTCCTTGGCAGAAGGAGTTCAGTTCATGGAACCTTAATAAGTGAGATAATATATGCCAGAAAAAAAAGATTACATCAGAACTCCAGCATGAAATCCGCTATCATGTCCATCAGTTCTATATTCCAGAGATAAGATTGACGTTGGCGAGGACCGTATGATCATCCTCTACACCTTTCCGCAGCCGGAAGAGATGCCTGAGGCTCTCTATGGAGCTATCCTCTTTGACCAATCTACCGGCGACGTCAAGTACTTTACTCTTGAGGCGAACGATCTCCAGATTCTTCTTGTCCTCTATGCTTGCAAGTTTGTCCTTGAGGACGGCAAGTTCCTGTTCTTCCGAGCCGTTTTTTCGTGCCTGAAGCACAAAAGAAGTCATTCTTGTGCTTTTGAATCAAACTGACAAACGGAATCTTACATTGTATGTGCAAGCAGATATATCATTACCTAAATAAAAATACTTATTTTTGTATGTTATTTGTGAACATACGTATATGAAGATAAAACTTTTAGGAA
Organism: Candidatus Cryptobacteroides sp.; assembly: GCA_045614445.1. Lineage (GTDB taxonomy): Bacteria > Bacteroidota > Bacteroidia > Bacteroidales > UBA932 > Cryptobacteroides. The sequence goes on from JAZLCW010000091.1 coordinate 3,625, forward strand.
AGAATCTTGATGAGCTGAAGAAGCTTGTTGTTGAAGAAGGCCTGCCTGGCTTTACAGCCAAGCAGATAGCACAGTGGCTTTATGTGAAGAAAGTGCGTACCATCGATGAGATGACCAATCTCTCGAAGGCAGCCAGAGCGGCTTTGTCTCAGAAGTATGAGGTGGGCGTGACCCCTTATGCCGGCCTGCAGATCTCTACAGACGGAACCAAGAAATATCTCTTTCCTGTAAAGTGCACACATAGAAGAGGACTTAATCTGAGGGTTTCCGAAGATGAACTTGAGGCGGGTGCTGTAGAGGCTGTGATGATACCGGATGATGACAGAGCTACTCTTTGTGTGTCCTCCCAGTCTGGCTGCCGTATGGGATGTAAATTCTGTATGACTGGAAGACAGGGTTTCCACGGACATATGTCTGCAGCAGATATCATTTCGCAGTTCATTGCTGTGGATGAGTCTGACCGATTGACAAATGCTGTCTTTATGGGAATGGGCGAGCCTTTGGATAATTATGACAATGTGATGAGGGCGATAGAGATCCTTACTGCAGATTGGGGATTTGCATGGAGTCCGAAGAGAATCACTGTTTCTACGATCGGAGTCATCCCGAACCTTAAACGTTATCTGGAGGAGTGCAAATGTCATCTTGCTGTGAGTCTTCACGATCCGTTCGCTCCTGAACGTCTGAGCGTCATGCCGGTGCAGGGGGCCTGGCCTATCCAGGAAGTCATAGATCTTATAAAGCAGTATGATTTCACCGGACAGAGGCGTGTCAGCTTCGAATATACTATGTTCGCCGGATTCAATGATACCAAGGCTCATGCAGATGCTCTGATCAGGATGCTGAAAGGTCTGGAATGCAGGATGAATCTGATCCGTTTCCATAAGATTCCTGATTTTCCGTATGAGACATCTCCTGATGTGATAATTGAAAATTTCAAGACACGCTTGAACAATTCCGGCCTTATGACCACTGTCAGAGCTTCCCGAGGAGAAGATATCCTTGCAGCGTGCGGAATGCTTGCCGGACAGCATGACCGGAAAGAATAACCTATGAAAATCCTCCCCTTCATATAGATTATTTATATAAAACGAAGAATATGAGAAGATTGCTGATCCTGGCCTTTATCTTTTGCGTGATTGTGCCAGCATCGGGAAAGATAGCCAGAGGCATTGATCCCAAGGCTGATTCCATCGCAGTTGCCACAATGCAGGAGAAGATGGCCCAAATACGCAAGTACCGTCCTACTGTCGCCCTTGTGCTTAGCGGAGGTGGTGCCAAAGGTGCCGCACACGTAGGTGTCATAAGGTATATGGAGGAGCTTGGTATTCCTGTGGATATGGTGCTGGGTACAAGTATGGGAGCTCTTGTGGGAGGTCTGTATTCACTGGGATATACAGTGGACCAGATAGACTCCCTTATGAGCAATATGGATTGGAATTGGGCCTTGAGCGACAAGCTTTCAAGGAAGTATATCACATACTCAGATCTGAAATATAAGGAAAAGTATCTTCTGTCCATTCCGTTCTTCTATGAGCGTGACTATTATAGGATGATGCGTGCCGATGAGACACGTTTCGATCATCGTCAGGATATCCTTCATGTGGGTGCTGATAACGAAGATGGCGTGGAAATGCTGAAGAAGAATCTTCTCGGCAGCCTCCCTGCCGGTTATATCTATGGACAGAATGTAAGTAATCTGATAAGTTCCCTTACTATCGGTTACCAGGATCCTATGAGTTTTCAGGACTTTCCTATACCTTTTGTATGCGTGGCCGCAGATATGGTTTCCGGAAAGGCCAAGGTATGGCACGAGGGAAAGATCAATGATGCAATGCGCTCTACAATGTCGATTCCGGGTATGTTCGCTCCTGTAAGAGTCGATGGAATGGTATTGGTCGATGGCGGTCTGAGGGACAATTATCCTACTGCTCTAGCCCGTGAGATGGGCGCCGATATAATAATCGGTGTAGATCTGTCTGATGCGAGAAGAAGCTATACAGATATCAATAATATAGGTGATATTCTGAGCCAAGGTGTAGATATGCTTATGCGTGAATCCCTTGACCGAAATATAGAGATTCCGGATGTGAAGATAAAACCGCGTCTGAGAGGATACAATATGATGAGCTTCGATGCCGCTAGCATTGATACTATAAAGGTTCGAGGCTATAAGGCGGCTCAGGCCCAGGACTCTCTTTTAAGGGAGGTGGCGGCAAAGACTTGCAGCGGATATTCCAGGGCCGTCAAGCCTTCTGCATACGGGTTTGAGACAGACTCTCTGGTCATCGCGGATGTCGAAATAAAGGGAGTGCTTCCAAGGGAAGAGGAATTGCTGGAAAAGAGGCTTGATCTGAAGTTCGGACAGAAGATCAGCAAGGAGGATCTCAATGATATTGTCGCCAAGATTTATGGAACGCAGTCTTATGATTATGTAACATATGAGCTTCTGGGAGACAGCGAACCGTTCAAGCTTGTCCTGAATTGTCGTAAGGGTCCGGTGCACCAGCTGGGACTTGGTGTGAGAGCTGATACGGAAGAAATCGTGTCCGTGCTTCTGAATCTCGGACTCAACGCCCATAAGCTTCACGGACATATCTATGATTTTTCCGCAAAGATCAGTGCAAATCCTTATGCACAGTTCCATTGGTCTTATGATCTGCCGAAGATGCCGACAGTGAATGCCAAAGCATCTATAAGATGGACGAATCTGAATATGCTCAATTTCGGTAATAACAACCTGAGTCTGAGTTATCTGTCTGCAAAGCAGGAAGTCTTTCTTTCAAATATCAAATGGAATCAGTTCGACATCAAGTCCGGAATCAGGAATGAAGTGTTCGATATCAGGAATATAAAATCGTCTCAGATTATCGGTGATTATGATCTGGAACATCTGACTAATGATTATCTGTCTTTATATCTGGATGCAAGAACAGATACATTCGATGACGGATACTTCCCGACAAGGGGAGTGAATGCTGGAGTCTCCTATGCCTGGTCCTTTGCCGGTTTCCCTTATAGATCCAATAATTTCCAGATTCTTCAGGCCGATGCCAAGACTGTGGTTCCGGTAGGTGAGATATTCGCATTCATTCCTTCTGTGAACTTCCGCTTCCTTATAGGAAACGATATCCCTGTGGCTTATTTCAATGCTATCGGAGGCTCGCTTCCTGGCAGATACATGGATCAGCAGATGCCTTTCCTGGGGGTTACGAATCTGCATGCGATGAAGAACATGCTTACTATATACAGAGCTGATCTCAGATTCAAGCTTGCTAAGAATCACTATATTACCGGTATCGTAAATTATGCAAGGGACTGCGATGCGTTGAAGGATTATGCTTATGGCCCTGGCTATACCGGAGTGGCATTGGAATACTCTTTTGATACGATATTCGGTCCGCTTAGTGCAAATCTGCATTGGTCGGATATTACAGGCAAAGTAGGCTTTTATTTGAGTGCAGGATTTAACTTTTAGGAATATGGGGGACGGGAAGGAAATTACAAGGGTGACAGACAGGTTGAGGACATTATGTTCCAGAAGGGAATATTGCAGGGCGGATATAATGAAGAAGGCCATTGCCGCCTTGGATGGAGACAAGACGCAGGCAGAAGAGGTAGTAGCAAAGCTCATCCAGGAGAAATATATTGATGATCTGAGATATGCCTCGGCTTTTGCCAGAGATAAATCTTCCATTTCAGGTTGGGGGGAAATGAAGATAAGGTATATGCTTTCAGCAAAAGGTATCTCCAAGGATACGATTGCACAAGCCTTGGAGAGTATTGATGGAGATAAGGCTTCTGGAAGATTGGAAAAACTGATGGAAGCTAAGGCTCGTTCTTTGAAAGATGATCCTCAGGCCAGGCTCAAGATGCTTCGTTTCGGAATGGGACGTGGCTATGGATATGAGGCTGTGGCTGAGGTTACTGACAATATTATAGAACGATGGAAGGATTCAGAAGACTGACTCAGGATGAGATAGAGTTATTAAAGAAGCAGATGTGCTCTGCTTCAGACTGGAATACGGTAGAGGTAGCGCAGGATTTCTCCCCGGAGCATATTAAGTATGCCCGTTTTTCAGGTAATATCAGGTTAGGTTCATTCAAGAAGGAGTTTTCTCTGGCAGGAGGAATGTACAAGCATTCTGGAATCTATTATGCTACTTTGCATAATGTGACAGTGGGGGATGACTGCTGTATTGAAAATGTCAAGAACTATATCGCAAATTATACGATCGGCAGCGGTACTTTCATTGAGAATGTGGATATCATTCTCACAGATGGGGTAAGTACTTTCGGAAATGGTGTGGAAGTGGCCGTTCTGAATGAGACCGGAGGATGCGAAGTCATGATATATGACCGTCTCTCCGCTCAGCTTGCGTACCTTATGGCATTTTACCGACACAGGCCAGTCTTGCTTACCAAGCTGCGTAAGATGATAGGCCAGTATGTGAATACGGTCAAGTCACCCGTCGGAACGATAGGAAAAGATGTTGTAATCGCAGATGCAGGATATATCAAGAATGTACGTATCGGTGACTGCTGTAAGATAGAAGGCGCAGCCAAACTCAAGAACGGAAGCATCAACAGCAATACCGAGGCTCCTGTCCATATCGGAGTCGGAGTAATAGGAGATGACTTCATCATTTCCAGCGGATCGAATGTGGAGGATGGAGTTACTTTTTCCCGTTGCTTTATCGGACAGGCCTGCAAGCTCGGGCACAATTACTCGGCCTCGGACTCCTTGTTCTTCAGCAATTGTCACGGAGAGAACGGAGAGGCTTGTTCGATTTTTGCAGGGCCGTTTACCGTAACCCATCACAAATCGACATTGCTCATCGCCGGAATGTTTTCTTTTATGAATGCCGGCTCCGGTTCTAATCAGAGCAATCATCTGTATAAACTCGGACCTATCCATCACGGTGTCATGGAGAGAGGCTCCAAGACAGCCTCCGATTCATATATATTATGGCCGGCCAAGGTCGGAGCATTCTCGCTGGTCATGGGACGCCACGTCTGTCATCAGGATACTTCGGATCTCCCGTTCTCATATCTGATCGAGCAGCAGAGTACCTCCTATATAATGCCAGGAGCCAATCTGAAGAGTGTGGGAACCATAAGAGATGCAAAGAAATGGCCGTCGCGAGACAGAAGGAAGGGACGTGATAAACTGGACAGCATCAACTTCAATCTTCTCAGTCCATATACGATCCAGAAGATGCTGACTGCCGTGAATATTTTGAAAGAACTGAAAAGGGTTTCCGGCGAAACCTCTGATTATTATGCATATCAGAGCGGCAGAATCAAGAGCAGCTCTCTTATGAAGGGACTCAAGTATTATGGCTATGCAATAGATAAATTCTTCGGTAATTCGTTGATTACCAGAATAATGAATGCTGAGTTCTCTACCTTGGGCGAACTCCGCAATGCTTTTGTGCCCCGTTCTGAGTATGGAGAAGGAATGTGGATGGATATGGCAGGGATGATAGCTCCTTGTAAGGCAGTAGAGGATATATTGGATGATGTGGAGAGTGGGAAGACCTTTGAACCTGATGTCCTTAACAGGCGTATAGCTGCACTGCACCAGGAATATTATCATTATGAATGGAGGTGGGCATGCAACGCTATGGAAGAATATTATGGATTCAAGTTATCAGACTTGTCTGTGTCTGAACTGTCGGGACTTATCCGTAGATGGAGAGATTCAGTCGTCGCTCTGGACAGGCTTCTATATGAGGATGCAAGAAAGGAATTTTCTCTCAGTGGTATGCCTGATTTCGAGTCAGATCCATTCGTCCGTTCAGTCAAGGAGCATATCGAAGTGAAATCCTCTCTTGCTGATCAGGTCCTCGAGAAACTTGCTTCAATATAAAAAAGAGTCCCGCTCAAACTGAGCGGGACTCTTCATGTATAAGTAATATGGATTACTTAGAAGCCTTGATCGCAGCCTGTGCAGCAGCGAGTCTTGCGATTGGAACGCGGAATGGAGAGCAAGATACATAGTTGAGACCGATCTTGTAGCAGAACTCAACTGATGCAGGGTCACCACCGTGCTCACCGCAGATACCGCACTTGAGGCTTTCGCCTGCAACTGCCTCGCGAGACTTGCGTCCCTCTACAACAGCGTGCTCAACGAGCTTACCAACTGACTTCTGGTCGAGAGTCTTGAATGGGTCAGCGTCGAGGATCTTGTTGCCGAGGTAGTCACCCATGAATGTTCCGATA
>JAZLCW010000092.1:0-2336 GCA_045614445.1 Candidatus Cryptobacteroides sp.
TCAAGGCAGACTGTACTGCTGATGATCTTAAGCAATGTAATAGATGGTTTATTGATTTGTTTAGCAGCGTCGGCGAAAAAGTTGTGATTATAGAAGATGATTTCGACAAAACGTTGGCGAAGCTTTTAGACTGATAAATCGGGATTTGCAGAGGTGAACGATATGGTTGATTATGGACTAAATGATAGAGTAGCTATTATTACAGGAGCAAATAATCCGTGGGGAATTGGAGCAACGACAGCATTGGCTTTTGCTCGTGAAGGAGCAAAGGTTGTCTTAGTATATAAAAAAATCTTCAGGACGTTTGATGCATCCAAGATGGATAAAAATGGTGCAGACAGATACTACGGAGCAAATGCGGGAACGGCAGAGGTGGTAGAAAGCAAACTCAAGGAAATGGATGCGGAGTATCTTGTCTTAGAAAGCGATATTTCAAATGAGGATGCAGTAAAGGAAATCTATTCTACAGTCCTTGAAAAATATGGTCGAGTTGATATTTTGCTTAATAATGCCGCAACAGATGACGAAACTGGCCATGATACGATTGAAACGATTACGCAAACTGTGATTGATGATACTTTTGCGGTCAATGTTCGTGGGAGTATTTTGATGATTCGAGAATTTGTTAAACATCGTGGTGATTATGGAAGAATCATCAACATCTCTACTGATGCAGCACAAATTTTAACAGGTCAGATTACTTATGGAGCAAGCAAAGCAACCTTAGAGGCACTTACCCGTAGTATTGCTCTTGAGGTCGCGCCGTATGGAATTACTGTGAATTGCGTTTCACCTGGTCCTACACAAACAGGATGGATTGATGAAGATTTTGAAAAGGTAGTCATTCCGTTAATTCCAATGGGAAAGTTAATTCAACCAGATGATATTGCCGAAACGATTTTGTTCTTGGCAAGCAAGCTGGCAAGAATGATTACAGGTCAGGTAATCAAAGTGTCTGGTGGAAAGGCACTATAAATCTTGCTAATGCTGTGTCAAGAGCTTTTTTGAAAAGCATATAGCAAATCAACGCATACAAACACATCTCCGCAGTTGCGGATTCTTCAGAAAAGTATAATAATGAGTCAGGATCTATTTATATAGCTCCATCGCACGAGCGTAGTAGATCCTGAGAAACTTGTTTACAGCCGCCATTTTGGCAACGTTGTACGGTTTCCCTTCCTGTTCTTTATTCATCATGAAAAGATATACAGGATCGTCTTGGGGTTTTGTCAGTTTAAGGGCCTGCATAACCTCAAAACAAGCCTTTCTGAGAGCCGGATTGCCACGTTTGGATATGTGACGACTCCGGCTTTCAAACTGCCCGGACTGGTAGGGAGGAGCGTCATTTCCAGCGTATGCATTGAGAGCCTTGCCACTATGGAAACGGCGTATGTCACCGATCTCAGCCAGGATGACAGGCCCGAGCCTTTCGCCTACGCCATTCATTGAGAGAAGGATCTTGTACTCAGGGATCGTCTCGGCAATGTTTTGCATCTGCAGCATGATCTCATCCGCCGCACGCTGAGAGTCAGACAGGATATCTACACACTGATCCAAAGCGATATCCATGTAATCACTATTACTACGCGTCGTGATGCAGGCCTTTGAAAGTTCATAAATAGCGAGACCCTTCGCTGCAGCATTTCGTTCACCGACTTTACGAGCCAGGGTAGTATAGCTGTTCATGAAACGTGTCTTACCGATCGAGTTGATGTAGTCGAATGAGTGAAAACGCTTTATGAACTGCAAAAGCATGCATTTTTCAGGATTTCTGCTCTTAAGTGCAAGTATACGAGTGATTCCGGGCATAGACTCATCAAGCAGATCAATCAACTGGTTTTTGCTCTTTACAACCATAGAGATCCTTTGCCTATACTGAGATGAGAGGAAGCGCAGATCTTCATATTTCTGATCCATTGGTGAATAAGGAACCAGAGAATACCATTTCTCGAGTGCATAACGAGCGATCCGCATAGCATCTTTCTTGTCGGTTTTAGCCTTACGCAGTTCAGCATCACCATACTTCTTTAAAAGATATGGATTTACTAGTGAAGGTGAAAGACCTGCATCAAGGAATGCTTTTAGCACAGGATAATGGTAATGGCTGGTAGGCTCCATAAGAATAATTGGGTGGTCATCGACAGCCTTGATGTACTTGATCAAAGCATCGAGTTCCGCTTTTGAATGATTCATCTCATAGGGGTGAGCACGGATGGATCCATCACCATCGAGGATGGCAACAGTGCTCTTGCCTTTGGAGACGTCGATTCCAACAGCAATCATAGAAAACCTCCTTTAAAATAGATTTTGACTGGATACAGCACTTCATAGTTCAG
>JAZLCW010000093.1:0-11713 GCA_045614445.1 Candidatus Cryptobacteroides sp.
CTCGCCCCAGTAGCCGAACGGCATCATCGCATAGCCCAATGACATCTCCACTCCGTGGATAGGGGTAGCCCACCATCCTCCACCGAAGCTGTTGCCCAGAGCATATCCGGCACTCTGAGGGTGGTTTCCGACCTGGTAGAGACCCTCGATACCGGCTCCCGCAAAGAAATATGTACGCTCGGCAAAGGTGCGGGTAGTGTCGAAGCGCACTGTTCTGCTCTCGCGGTCCACATAGCGGTAGCGGAGCATATTCTCTTTTGCCAGCGGCGAGTCCTTCTTCTGAGCATAACCACAGACAGCGCCAGCCAGGAGTGCTGTCGCGAAAAGAATGATTCTTATTATCTTATTTGTCTGCATCGGTTATGTTGTCAATGTGGGTCTCGGCCACACTCCTTAGGGCAGTGGTGAGTCAGTTTTTATAGTTTATCCTATTATTCAGCCGGGGCTTCGTCCAATGGCGGTCGTATCAAGTCTATGACATCCATTGCGTCACTATCCAGTCGGGCGGTCTCTTCGAGGCTCGGATCGAGCATCAGGGCCATCTCGAGACTGGTCATTGCCGTAAATATATCTTCGGTACGGTTAGCACAAACTGCGTGGACATACCAGAATTTTGCATTGTCGTTATAATCGCCTGTCGCCATCAATTCATTACACTTGTTGAGGGCTGTGGCATTTCTCTCCATACATAGCAGGAGAAGTACCTCGTTAAGTCCACCTCGTGATGCAAGCTGAGGATAGGCACCTTCATAGTCACCGGCAAGAGCAGCCGTAATGGACTTAAGGTAGGCAGTGGTGTCGTTCATCGGAAGGAGGCGTGAGAGGGAGTCAGCCATAGCGACTTCTCTTGCTCCAAGGGCCATAAGGGCCTGATTGTATATAACCGGCTCCAAAGCCTTTCTGCCTAATGACGGCTTGAGGATCTCGAGGTTCACCGAATCCTGCTTGATGAGCTGGACAGCCAGGTCATTGGCTACATAGGTGAAGTTCGGATATTTCTCCAAGCCTTCTGTTATAAGGCTGTAACGGGTCAGCGAGTCAGGGGCTGTATCGATGAGACGCCAATACTCGTAACGCGAGATTTCTTCTGTCTTGGCATTGTAACGATCCCAGATCTCATGGTCCTTAAGTTTACGGAACTCGCTGTAGTTCAATGTATATTCTACTTTACGAAGATCCGGAAGGATGTCCTTGAGAAGATAGCTGCGATATTTTGCATGCTTTCTCATATGAGGGATGATCTGGTCGTGAGTGTCGGCATACTTGTAAACGAGGTCGTCGATGTAGCTTGCGAGCTCCGGATCAGATTCTCTAAGCATATCAGCCACTTTGCTCCAAGGCTCCACCACTGATTCAGAAGTAAGATCTACGAATTTTGCGACAGCAGGATCGAGACTGGCTGCAAGTTCCTTCAGGATGAGGTCCGTACGGGCTTTCGCAAGGGAAAGGTTCTGCTTGTAAGATCCTTCCGGAGATGCGTAACCGACGATCTCGATGGATTTGAGGGTCGCGAACTCGTTGTTTACAATAGCCTGAATCTTCTGCTTGATGCTCTGGATATTCTGTACTGACTCTGCATCATTTTCATCCACCTTTGCCTTACCGAGGACGAAGTTGATCTTCGACACACCGGCATCCATAAGGAGTTTCATCTCAGGCTTAGGGATGAGGTTAGTGTCAGTGAGTTCCTGAGGGTCGATATTATATTCGATGAAACGAAGAGGATTCACTGTACCTTTAGCGATGAGAAGGGTGTCTTCGTAATCCTTCTTTGCACCAGGACGGGTGTTCTCCCTACGGAAAAGACCATTGATACCGATATAGCAGTCAGACCTGAAGTCATTGTTGACATTCTTAGGATCTACATATAATGAATCCTTGTAGAAATAGATGTTGTCAGTCTTATTGAGTTCATTGGTCACGACATAATCAGCAAGTTTGTCTTTCGATGAGTCGAAAGAGAAGTAGCGCTGCTGATTGATGTGATAGTTAAATCCGTCGATGACTACCGGACGGAAATATGTAGAATCCTTAAGGGTCGCGTCATACAATACCGGCTGGAAAATGAAGCGGCTGTTCAGGTCGAACTGTTTCCTCGGGATACGTACATTGGTCTTGAGGATGAAGTGGTCACCTACGAGCTGGAGGTCGGAAGGCTCCACATATACAGTGGTGTTTCCAAAGCTGGCAGTCACGACGGCCTCGCTGATCTCAATGGTGAGCATCTGCATCTGAACATTGATGATCTGACGGTTATTGACCTTTATATTTACCTCTTCGTACTGACCGGAATAGAAGATAAGCTCTGCGTCTCGAGCGACTGTGCAGGAGTAGTTACCGTCGATATCGGAGTAAGCGATCACATAGCCGTCATCAATGATGTTGACGGCTGCAATAGGCTCTCCGGTGGCAATATCAGTAATCTTTCCCTGTATTCGGATATCCTGGGCCGAGGCCTCGAAGAGGAAAGATCCGATGACAAGGAAAAGAACAGAAAGGAGAATTCCTGATATTTTATCTGCCAGTATCTTCATTTACTAGTTCAATACATATTGTAATGTCACACCAAATCTGGTAATGATCGGCCTGACTCCAAATTTAGCCTGAGCTTCTACAGGAGATCCGTTCTCCGTCATATGGTCATGACCCTCATATCTGTTTCCACAAGACACACCAAGTCCAATGTGGGGTACAAGGTTCAATCTCTTGCTGATGATCAAGGCATATCCATAGCTTGCGCCCACACCGATATACTCATCCTTGAAATTCCATTTTGCCAATCCCATATCGGATGAATTGGCTACAAGGTCAATGCTGACATAGTGACCATACAAAGCCTGGTTAAGCCAGAATTTGTAACCCAACCTGAATGTCATACACTTGTTATGGAAAGCATCTGCAAGCTTATAGGGTGCAAAGCTTGCATCGAAAGTGAGAGACTGCTTGTCAGCGAGGACAACATCGACTCCTACGTTCGGAGTGGCAATGGCATCTTCGAAAAGATTGGTTGTCAAAGCAAGTCGCTGAGCATCTACGGTCCTACTTGCCGCAATCATCAATATTACGACAAGAATCCACCTTATTTTGAAATTAATCTTCATCAGCGTTTCTTAAACTTTAACACACACTAATAAAATCCTATAATAAAAATACCTTGTTGTGCGATCCCGCACAGTCTGTGAAGATTTGCAAAGTTACGCATTTTTCTAAATTCTGCAAGAGAATTTCTGATTATGTATGGTTTATGACGGAAATCGTATGGAGATTTCTCCACTCGCTGCGCTCGGTCGAAATGACAGAAAGAGAGAGAGTGGTCGAAATGACAGAAAAAAAAGAGTCGGATGATTTTTCACCCGACTCTGATGTAATATGTTTAATCCGAGGGATTAGAGTTCGCTTGGAGTAAGTACGTCTACCTTCTCTGCAGTGATCTGCCAAGGACCTTCCTCGTAAACAACCACTTCCTCTACCTTCTTAGCGATCTCCTGGAAGATGTCGTAAACCTTAGTGAGCTCGAGCTCCTCGAAGAGAGCCTTAGTCTTGTCCCAGTTAAGGATACCTACGAAGATTCCCCATACGCTGTTCTCAAGCTTATTGATCTCGTTCTCGTTGATAGCGATGAATGCTGCGTCGATGTTCACGTGTGCATTGATCTTTGCATAATAAAGAGCAGCCGACTTTGCCGTAGCGATAGCAAGCTCTTTTGCAGTCTGGTTCTCGGTCTCGATCTTATCATTAACTTCCTCCTCGATAGCCTCTACTGCCTCAACGACAGCGTCAAGGATTCTGTCGCGGATTTCATTCTGGCTGAACATCCAGTTAAGAATCTGAGCCTGGATTCCGTCTGGGTCAGCCACCGCTTCTGCCAGAATGTCTACGATATTTACATCGAGCAATTCTACGAGCTTATCTTCGATTCCCTTAATAATCATCTGACCAATAAAATTATCTACTTTGATACCGTATTTAGCTGCATAATCAGTCAAGAATGATGAGAACTCCTTCAAATAATCTGAAAGCTGACCTACTCCGCCGAGAAGCTGATCCTTAGAACCAGATACTTCGTAGTAACGCATAAACTCGTCAAGAAGAGCGAGAAGAGACTCGATATCCTTTACATCCTTGATATCATCTACGAATGAGTCAAGGAAGTCAGTAGCTTTATAGTTTACAGGCTCTCTGTGAATTCCCTGAGCTGTAATCACCTCGAACTGGTGCTCGAAACCTGGGAGACCACCGAGGAGGTCGTATGCGCCCTCAAGGTCGCCGGCAACAACATCTACGAGCACTTCCTCGAGAAGACCTTCGATATCCTCGTGATTCTTAAGGTTACAAGCCCACTCCTTAAGATATTCGAAATCAACAAGAGTCTTGATGCAAGGAACGATACGGTCAGCAGTCATCTCTGCATCTACCACTGCAACAGCGTAAAGCTCAGGAAGAACCTCCTCATATGAGAAGTTCATAGTCTTGATCATACCTGCGTTAAGGGTTACAGTCTCCTCTACCGGTACCTCGATAGCGTTGTCGTTCACCCAGAATGTGATAGTCTCGTTGATTTCGCCTGGATTTGTTACGAGATAGATTTCTGCTGTAGCTTCAGGAGCGAGCTCAGTTGCATTCTCTACCACTGTAGTAGCCTTAACTAAAGAACCTACACCGAACTTAACAGTGTTGATAACGATAGGATCGATTGAAGCGTTGGTTACCTTTACACGGATGATAGAGGTAGTGTGGTTAAGCTTGATAGCTGGTGTAGTAAAGCCATCAGATGTTATACCTTCCCAGCTTGCTTCAACTTCAACATCACCTTTAAGAGGGATATTTGGACCTGCAAGGTGAGCCATGCTATTATAGCCCTTCTGAACTGTAGATTCAGGAGCTACGCACTCTTCGATTCCATAAGGATAAACTGCTGACAGTTTAAAAACTCCTAACTTAGCGAAGAAAGACTGAACCTGCTCGAGGAGACCACCATCGATCTCACCAGTGAAGATACCATCACCCTCTACTGTGGTGAAAGGTCCCTCGAATTCTCCAGACAATGTGGTGATATATGGGATTTCAAAAGTATAGGACATCTTAAGCTGGTCACCCCTTGACCACTTAGTGTACATACCATCATTGTATGTCTTTGTATCTGCAGCGATTTCAGCAACAATCTCGAAAGGCACTGAGTTAGAAACCTCATCCTGCACTGGGGTATATGACTCCTTCTGAGCACAGTTAGTCAATGCAAAAGCGGCTGCTACAAGCAGACCGAAAGTAATAATTCTTTTCATTGTTCTTCTGGATTAATTGATTAGTTAAAGAAACCATCCTCCTCAAAAGGATCAATAGTTGCAGGACCACCCTCGAAACTTGCGCAAAGAACGCCCTCTGAGACGATCTCCACCACCTCAACCTCAGGAGTCACATAAGACTGAGCTGGATTTGTAATAAACTTTTTCATTGTAAATTATTTTTAGTTGTTACACAATTCTTTACCCTTATAAGTGCGTTAGTAGCACCAACGCAAGAAGCTATTCGGGACAAAGTTATGTATTTGCGAATCAAAAAACAAATATTTTCAGAGTATTTTTATTTAAAATCAAAAATCTTACCAAAAAACTATAGCCCCCTGCCTCACAAAGGAGGAGAGGGCTATAGCATATGTCAGTCGAGCCTTTGGCTTCAGGCTGCGAACTACTCGATTACGAAGTTAACCTTCTTGATCATACCTGCTGTGAAAGTAGCTTCAGCAGCCTTGATATTCTTCACGAAAGCATCGTTGTTTACAGTGAAAGAAAGGTCTGAATATGTACCTGGCTCCACTACGATATAAACAAGAGCGATCTCTCCTGTTGCAAGCGGACTCGGATTACCCACTATTGTAGTAGCCTTTACTTCGCCGCCAACAAGGAAGTTCACCTCGTTTACGTTGACCGAATCTGCAGTGTTGTTAGTCACTGTTACCTCGATTACTGAAGTAAGGTGCTCGAGCATAACTTCAGGAAGATTGTATTTCCGAGAGAGAATAAGATCAAGCCAGTCCTGATCCCAACTCAAGGTAATCGAACCAGCTAGTGGGCAGTTTGGGCCAGCAAGATGAGCCTTGCTGCCATAACCATTCTGAACTGTTGATGCAGGAATAGTTCCATCACTATCGTATGGATACACTGCATAAATTGAGCCACCACTGAACGATGAAAGGAAGCCGTAAATGAACTCTCTCTCCAAGTTACCGACAAACTTTCCATTGCCTTCGTGATAGAATGGGTTATCTGTCTCATCAGTCTCACCATTCTGATTAGTGAAGATACATCTTATCTCGTCATCAGGTGACCACTTTGTGCTTATGCCCTCATTGTATGTCTTGGTTTCAGCAGGGAGATTTGCTACGATTTCGAATGTTACAGTCTCGGCAACCTCTTCCTGTACCGGTGCATATGACTCCTTCTGTGCGCAGTTAGTCAATGCAAAAACTGCTGCTACGAGCAGACCGAAAGTAAAAATTCTTTTCATTGTTCTTCTTAATTAATCAGTTAGAATTAGTCAAGTGGCTCCTCCTCATCGTAGATCCAATCTGGTGCAGCGAAGCTGCTGCAAAGAACGCCTTCTGAGATAATCTCAGCGACCTCAATCTTAGGAGTCACATAAGACTGAGCTGTTTCAAAAAACTTTTTCATCTTCAAATATTTTTAGTTGTTAATTTATATCCTATCCATCGGTAGGCCACACACATAATTTTCAAAAGCGATTAAGCTGCAAAATTAGGTAATAGTCTAGACAAATGCAAATTATATGGTATTTTTAGAAATACACACAATGCAGAATCGCCTGTACCATCAGGCACAAGCGATTCCATATGATATTCCCTTAATACTGCTGTAAGGTTTACAGAAGTTTGTCAAGAAGGCGGCGGACAGATTTCTCATCTACGATCTCGCCATCCACAAGTTCTCCGTCAGCGATGATGTAAGTGGCAGGGAGAACAGGAATATTGTATGTGGTCACATACTGAGATGCCGCTCCGAGTCTGTCACAGACATTGATCCATGGGAGATTCTGCTTCTTTACGATCTGAGCCCAGGCTGCCTTGTCTGTAGTGAGAGCTACCTGGTAGATTTCAAAGCCTTTGTCGTGGTAGTCCTTGTGGAGGGATTCAAGGATGTCAAGGTTGAACATCTTCTGGTTCACGTTAGACGGATCCCAGAAAAAGAGCATGATGACCTTTGAATCCACTTCACTGAGTCTTACCTGCTGTGCATTGATGTCCGGAAGGACGATATCAGGGAAACCTACAGCTGAGGCTGTCCTGATTTTTGCTTCAAGTTCCATATAGCCGTATCTTCTCTCGGCCTCCTTTCTCAAAGCTCTGACATACTTTGACTGAGGATATGCAAGTGCAAGAGAATCAGCCACATTCACGAAATGAATGGCATCTGTGCTCTGAGAGAATACAGGAAGTTCAGGACCGAAGTTCTGATAGAGGACAGGCACGACTGTAAGAGAACGGCTGTTCTCGAGGATGTACTTGACGCACTGTCTGTAGTAACCGATATATTCTTTGCCAAGGGCCTGTCTGATAGATGCAGCCTGCTCGTCAGAAGCAGTTTCCATCTGATCGGCAAGTGTCTGAAGTCTCTTCTGTGCTGCAGAATATTCCTGCTCCACGAGAGCAAGTTTCGAAGATTCCTCAGAGCCCTCGACTGTGTAGTTTCCGAGAGTATCGGCAGAAACGCTCACCTTGTCTCCAGCATCGAGAAGGAGTGAGGCTACTCTCTTGTCCTTATAATATATATACACGAATTCAGGCTGGCCTTCTTCGACATTCACCTTGTAAGAGAATTTTCCGGAAGCATCAGTCTTGAGAGTATCCAGAACTTCGTACTGGTTTACATTCAGAAGCTTGACTACCACTTCTGAAGATGGGGCCGAGTCAAGTGTCATTTCGACCTTGGCAGTCGGAGTACATGCTGCTGCAAGAAGTGCGGCAGCAGTACATTTCATTATGTTACTGAATCTTGACATATTCATCGTAGATTGAAGAAGCTATCGCAGCGAATTCTGCTTGCGAGAGTTCCAGTTTAGCTTTTCTGAAATCCATATCTGCCTCGACATTGAGCGGTACGAGGTGGATGTGGGTGTGAGGGACTTCCATTCCAAGTACAGCTACGCCTACCCTCTTGCAAGGGATGGCTGCTTTGATCGCCTGTGCGACTTTCTTTGCGAATGCACAGAGACCGGCATAGGTAGCGTCATCAAGATTGAAGATATAGTCGTCCTCTGTATGCTTCGGAATGACGAGGGTATGGCCCTTGGCCATCGGGGCGATGTCGAGAAAGGCATAGTAGTCTTCGTTCTCGGCTACCTTGTATGAGGGGATCTCCCCTGCTGCTATTTTTGTGAAAATCGTTGCCATAAACTTCTTTGGAAAAGATCCTTCACTGCGTTCAGGATATCAGTTATTAAAGAGTGATGTCGAGGATTTCGAATCTGATGATTCCGGCAGGGACCTTGGCCTCTACCACTTCACCTACGGTATGTCCCATAAGGGCTTTTCCGATAGGAGTCTGAGCAGCGAGCTTGCCGGCCATGAAGTCTGCCTCGTTCTCTCCTACGAGGGTGAAAGTCATCACCTGATTTGTATTGAGGTTCTTCACCTTTACCTTGTTGAGCATCTGCACCTTGTCTGTTCCGATCTGTGACTCGTCGATGACGCGTGCATTGGCCACGAGGTTCTGAAGCTTGGAAATATTGAGTTCGAGAAGACCCTGTGCCTCCCTTGCAGCCTCATATTCTGCATTTTCTGAAAGGTCACCCTTATCTCTCGCCTCTGCGATAGCTGCAGAAATCACTGGTCGTTGAGCGATCGCTTCTGCAAGCTCCTTCTTTAGTTTATCAAGACCCTCCTGGGTCATATATTGAAGTGCCATAATAATTAGTATGTGTTAATGTTTCTAAAATTTCGGTTTCATTATCTCGGAATAAATCACGAGCTTTTTCGGATCGATCTTCTCTCCTTTCTTCTGCGGTTCTTCTTCCTGGAGCAGCGGTTTCCTGGTGAATGCAGGTTCTGCTTCGACATGGGGCTGAGGAGCCGGGGCGGATGTCTGCGGCAGTATTTCTTCTTCCTGCTGCTCGCCGTCTACGCCCAAGACTTCCTTTGAGAAGTATTCCCAGTCATGCATGGGGCTGTCTTCGCCGTCCATGGCCTGGGTAAATTCACGTACCTTGCGTGCCTTGTCCTGCTGTCCGGACTGTTCGAATCTTTTGCCTATCAGCTTGAAGATGACGGGCAGAAGGATGAATAGTAGGCCGATGATCGTTTCCATAATACTGTTGTTTATAGATCCCTCGTCAAGCTCGGGATGACAATTCGAGGATTGTCAGACAGGCATCCCTGTCCTTTTCCAGCTGGTTCTTCAGTTCGTCCAAGGAATCGAAGCGACGCTCGTCCCTTATCTTCTCAATGAAGGTAAGTTCGATGTCGAGTCCGTATATATCCTCTTCAAAACCGAAGATATTGGTCTCAATCGTGCGGCCGCTGCCGGAAGAGACCGTCGGCCGGCAGCCGATGTTGCACATACCGTAAAGATTTCTGTCGAGTGTCCTGACCCTTACGAAATATACCCCATTGCCCGGTATGAGCTTCAATGGTTCGTACATCTGCATATTGGCTGTCGGGAAACCTATAGTACGGCCAAGTCTGTTACCACTGACTACCACGCCGTGAAGGCTGTACCCATAACCCAACATTTCTGATGCACCTTTTACATCTCCCGCCTCAAGTCTGCCGCGGATCTTGGTGGAGCTGACGGCAATTCCCTGCTCCGAAGGCACCATATCTGTCCTTATGACCTCGAGACCAAGGTTTTCGGCGATCCTGGCGACCTCATCCGCACCATTGGCATCACAGCCCATCCTGTTGTCGTAGCCAAGAAGGATGGTCCTGGCGCCATATCTGTCCATAAGCATACGGAGATATTCTTCCGTAGTCAATGAACTGAAGTCCTTCGTGAACTGAAGCACTTCTACCTTATCCACACCCAGAGAATGAAGTATCTCCTTCTTCTGCGTGAGTGTAGTAAGAAGCCTCAGCGAGCGGGCTTCTTTTTGCAGCACATTACGGGGATGTGGCCAGAATGTCACGACCATGCTTTCATCCCCGCGTACTGCTGCAGCTTCTGTGAGCTGCTGTATTACAAGACGGTGTCCGACGTGGACACCGTCGAAAAATCCGGTTGCTACAACCATCTTACAAGTTCAAAGTCCTGTCTGTGTGGAAGTTTAGCATTCTTGGCATAGATACGGCCGGCTACCTGGTAGATGCCTGATCTGTCAGGGCTGATAGATGCTGCATACTTAGCAGTTCCGTCAGCTGACTCTACTGGTGAGAAGTCGTATTTCTCCTGGATGTGGAGACGGCCCTTCTTGTCGAAGGTAGCGAAAAGAAGCTCTACTCCGATCTCCTCTGCATTGAGGTCACCGATGTTGAGAACGATCTCTGCGTCGATTGCCTTTCCGATAGCAAGGCTGTCGCTGTTGCTGTCAGGCATATTGACTGAAACCACCTCTACGTTCTTCCACTCGCGGCGGAGTCTCTTCTTCCAAGCTGCGATCTCACGAGCTTCTGCGTAATCATCTGCTACGATGCCGTCAACACGTGCTGACTGCGGTACATAGTACTGGTCGATGTAGTCAGTGAGCATACGGTTGGTTGTGAAGTTGCATGCAACCTGAGCCACACAGTTCTTGATGATCTCGATCCAGTCAGATGAGCGGCCTGTAGAGAGTGACTTGTTATAGAATGTAGGAGCAATCTCGTTCTCGATGATGTTGTAGATAGTAGCTGCATCGAGCTCGTCCTGATAGTTCTGGTCATCGTAAGTACGCTCCATAGGGAGTGCCCAGCCGGCGCCCTTCTTATAACCCTCAACCCACCATCCGTCGAGTACCGAGAAGTGCATTACACCGTTCATGGCAGCCTTCTCTCCTGATGTACCTGAAGCCTCGAGAGGACGTGTAGGGTTGTTCATCCATACGTCAACACCCTGTACGAGGTACTTGGCAACAGTGATATCGTAGTTAGGAACGAATACGATCTTACCGATGAAGCGTGGCTGCTTAGAGATCTCCACGATCATCTTGATGAGGTCCTGACCTGCCTTGTCAGCCGGATGAGCCTTTCCTGCGAAGAGGAACTGAACAGGCTGCTTAGGATCGTTTACGATCTCTGCGAGTCTGTCGAGGTCACGGAAAAGGAGGTGTGCTCTCTTATATGTCGCGAAACGACGTGCGAAACCGATGGTAAGTACATCATCACGAAGGTTCTCCTTGATCTCCACTACCTGCTTAGGTGAATAGTGGCTTGCTGCTGCAGGATCTGAGAGTCTTCTTCTTACCTCATCGATGAGTTTCTTGCGGAGTGATGTACGGATGTTCCATACTTCCTCGTCTGATACCTTGTAGATGCCGTCGAAGCAAGACTTGTCATAGTGGTGAGTCTTGAACTCCTCACCGAACACCTTAGCGTGAACTGCCTTCCACTCAGGAGCTGTCCATGTAGGATAGTGTACACCGTTGGTAACATAGCTTACGTGGAGTTCCTCAGGGAGGTAACCTGGCCACATGTGTCCGAGGATGTCGCGGCTTACCTCACCGTGGAGCCATGATACACCATTGACCTCCTGTGAGATGTTTGCTGCGAGGATTGACATAGAGAACTTCT
>JAZLCW010000094.1:0-4108 GCA_045614445.1 Candidatus Cryptobacteroides sp.
TACGCAAGTCATCAGGTCTCTGCAGGTTGCGTTCTGTCTGAAATTTACGATAATGCCGGGATGTACGGTAACTCCATCAATGCCAATATCCGTCTGAATGTACTTCAAAATATCCCAAACAGGAATTTGAGCCAAGTCAACGGAACATTTCAGTATGTTGCAACGAAACTCAGGAGTCATAATATAGTTTTCAGGCGTCTCCTTCATCATCTTCTGACAGACAGCCTCTACATCCGCATCCTTCAGATTGTCAACTC
The DNA here is from genome assembly GCA_045614445.1 of Candidatus Cryptobacteroides sp. Classification (GTDB taxonomy): domain Bacteria; phylum Bacteroidota; class Bacteroidia; order Bacteroidales; family UBA932; genus Cryptobacteroides. The sequence continues at coordinate 258 of JAZLCW010000094.1, forward strand.
CAACCTGCATCAGATGGGTAATAGCCATTCTGAAAACGTGCTCTCCATACTTTCTGCTGATTTCACCAATTTTCTTATTCATCATTTTCATCTCCTTCAAAAGAACGCATATACTCATCGTATTCACGGCTATACTGCTCGTATTTTTCTCCGCCGATTCCCCTTAAAAAGCTTTCGTCAAATACCCATAGAGGATATCTGCAACGACCGCTTTCTTTGGTAAGACCGGTATCCTTTACGAATCCCATTGCCAGAAGCTGCGGAGCAAAGGAATAATTGTTTGTATCGATGTACGCGCAGTTCTTTGCTCCGATAAACTCACCAAATGATTTTGTGAGCGTTGCATATGGCATCAACATTCCATCCTCTCGGCTGTAAAGCTGAATACCGGGAATCGTCATTTTCTTTCCCATAAAGTCAGGAACCTCGTACAAAAACAGTTTAGGAATTACTTCCTGTTCCTGGCCGAGAAAATCTTTGATTTTTAATGTTTTCTCATTCATGCATTTTCCTCCTTTGGATATGCCGTGCCGAAGTCTGCAATATTCAGAAGGCTTTCGCTAGTCCACCCGCAGATCGCAACAAGCAGATCTTCGATACTATCATCCAAAATCGCTTTTGCAAGATAGTATCCGATACGTTGTTGTTTCTCATCATCGGTTTCAACCTGTTCACAAAAAACCTCACCGAGCTTCTCGGACTTCTCCATACTCGCCATCACAGCACGAAGGCGATCATTAGTCTTACCGGAAGCCTTCGGATACAGTCCGTTAGCAGACGCGAAAGGCTTAATGGTCAGAGCATAATTCAAACGGGAATTCTCATCGCCGTTATGATAGAGGTGCAAAGCACATTCCTTGCTCGCCATAAGCTCCTTGTAAAATTCGTTCTCTTCCATATCGTTGAGCGCGATGTAGTAGTTCTGCTCTGCTTCCTTCAGCCTCTTATCGAGCCACTTATAGACATCGTTAAGAGACGCCGCAACGTACATCTCATTGACAGCACCGTTCTCAATAGCAAGCTCACTCGAGTTTTCCTCATAGCAGATATAAACCATATTGGCAGTTACATCTGCCGCAAACTCTGCATTTTGTTGCTTTTCGTTGGTATCAGCCAATCGGTTGATTGCCTTGATTAAAGACGGAAGCTGTGCGTCAAAAAATCGTTTTCCATATCCTGTTTCATGAAACTGTAATCCCATAATTATTTCTCCTTTAAGCAATTTTCTTTAGTGTTGGCGTCCACATATCACTGCAAATACCATAGGCACTTGCAAGACTATAACCTCTACCGCCATCAGGCCATGCTGTACTGATGTACTTCATCGGCAGCACCACATCCTTTTCCAGTTTGATTTCCAGAATAGAGCCGGCACCGTTCCATGTATCGTACAGACCGCAAACAGCACTCTTGTCAAGAATAATTTTCCTGCGGCCCTTGCGCTCCCAGACGCATTTGTATTCGTCTTTTTTCAGCGGTGGGTCTTTCTTCTCGTTATCTTTCAAAGCCTCTTGCAGATCAAAGAGCTGTTCGACAGTCATCTCCACAAAGAACGTCAAAGCATTCATATGGGATGAGCAGTTATGAACCTCTGCACGAATGCTTTTCAGCAACTCGCTACCCGAATAATCACAATGGCGCATCGCACGGTTTAGCTGACGCTTCTTGTATCCTTGCTGTCTTGCAAGCCAAAGAATCGACGCTTCCTCAGGAATAGGATCCTCGTATCTTCCGTTATAATGGGGATAAACATCATTGGATACGTAGTCATAATTTTCATCCCCAGTATCCACAATGATATCCACACACACCTTTTGATGAAGATAATGCTTGTCAGGCATTTCAACTGATACATGTTCGCGAACCCATTCTGTAATGAATTCCTCATTCTCCTCATAGGGATGCTCGGTATCTGTCCAGTGTTCTTTTACTGTGTCGATGACTGCATCTTCACATTCGAATCCGCTTTCCTGATACCATTGGAACAGATCTTCGTAAAACGCCTCACGTGGGCTATCCGCCTTACACCACTTGATAATCGTATCGTTCTGGGCATAATCTCGATAATCCGCATACACTTCACAAGTGAAGTATCCCCTATCCTTGTGATAGTCGCAGGAAGTATGATGAAAGATTATGTCAGTAATGATTTCAGCAAGTCTAACATTCTTATCCATAATCATTCCTCCCCTTTTCCTTTGATCCATGCATAGATACAGTTGGGATAACCTCCGATTTCACAGGCAAGGCAATTTGTTTGAGCGCAGTGATCAGCCATACACTCAAAGCAATAATCACCTCCGGTGTAAATACTGGACTGCATAAACAGACCAGGCACATCCGGATGCTCCCATACCATCTTTTCGCCGCACATCTTGCATTCAATTTCTTGGGCATGCTCTTTTTTATGCTGAACACAAAACTCATCTACAGATTTCGGTTCATCGTTGTCAGCAGTATAAGTAACCGTCTGAACAATGTTGGATACCGTATCTGCTTCAACTGTTGCTATCAAGATGCCGTGCTTATCTGCTCCAAAGTACACCTGAATACCGGGATATTCCGTATCCTCTTTAGGTACGGCCACAAGCGGACCGAGTGGTGTTGTTACGCCGAGCTTATATCGAAGCTTTGCAACCATATCCAAGGTGTTTTTCAACTCCTTAGCGGCACCACGCCACGATTCAACATCGCCGGCAGGAAAGTTAAAACCATTTACCCATTTTCTTTTACCAATCTTCAAATCAATGGCATCGTTATACCATCGAAGTCTTGCCTTCAGGCAGGATTCAAAGTCGTACATTGTCATTGTCAGTCCTCCCCTTTGTAAAGATTCCAAGATAATAGTACTTGCCATTATTGGTGCCAAAGGTAGGATACCTTGCACGCATCTTTCCATCAGTGCAAACAACATGGTCGTGAGGCTCACTCACCTGAAATCCGCACATCTTTGCTCCACTGCCAAGACTTATAGGCGGGAGAAGATCGAGAAAATACCAATACAGGTCTTCACTGATTTCTTCGCCGGGCTGGCAGCATTTGTGAAAGTCACCTTTCCACTGTTCTCTTGTAAACATCGCAGTACCTCCTTAATCAATTTCTACAAATAAATTTTCTTTGATACTGTCCGGAAGCTCGCAGATAATTGCAGACTTTCCATCGGTTACAACCGAAACCTTTAAAGGTTCATCTACAACTTTCAAGTTGAGCAGTTCCAGATCTGACACGGGACACCACCAAAAATCCATACCGGGTCCAGATGGTTCCGCAAGCTGTTCTTTCAAGCATCTGAGTGTTTTACCTGTGCAATCTGATAGACCACACAGCTTTCGGTATCCCGAAACATCTAAGATTTGCTTGTAAAGAAGAAATCTTTTGCCTTCATTTGTGCTTTCACTAACCATTACAACTCCTCCTTTGTTCTTTAAATGAATGCGGAGAGAGTTTGTAAGACAGTGGGTGCGTTGGCAAGTAAAAAAGCCCGGAACACACATTCCGGGCAAAAAAATAGTGCGAAGACCGTAGTCTTCGCACTAAAACTGATATATCAATAAATATTATGTGCCTTGAGAAAGTCTTTAATCTTCTCAACATCCAACTGGGCAACCAGGTCCCTGGCTCCGCCCTGTCGAGTGATGTACGTGATTTCTCCGGTTCCAACATAACCTTTGAGCTGCATATATGGATCGTATCCCGCAGTTTTCATTGCTGACACAATCTTTTCTATGGCAGCGTCAAACTGCATTTGATTCAACTTTCATCACTCCTTCGAAACAACATTGTAACATAAATAGCCAGATAATTCAATGACTTTTCGACAATTATCGTATTCTTTTCAGAGGATTGTTGCA
>JAZLCW010000095.1:0-13487 GCA_045614445.1 Candidatus Cryptobacteroides sp.
TGAAACCGAATGGGAAGCGGAACTCGATGTCTGTAGCTGCATTTGCATAGTGTGCAAGCTTGTCGTGATCGTGGAAACGATAGTTCTCGTCACCCATTCCGAGAGCCTTGTGCCAAGCCATACGGTTCTCCTTCCATTTAGCGAACCAGTCAAGCTCTGTACCTGGCTTAATGAAGAACTGCATCTCCATCTGCTCGAACTCTCTCATACGGAAAATGAACTGACGGGCAACGATCTCATTTCTGAAGGCCTTACCGATCTGAGCGATACCGAAAGGAATCTTCATACGGCCTGTCTTCTGAACATTGAGATAGTTCACAAAGATACCCTGTGCTGTCTCCGGACGGAGGTAGATGATATTAGACTCACCTGAAACGCTACCGAGCTGAGTAGAGAACATAAGGTTGAACTGACGTACGTCTGTCCAGTTCTTTGTACCTGAAATAGGGCAGGCAATCTCGCAATCAACGATGATCTGACGGAGTTCTGCAAGGTCGTTTGCATTGAGAGCATCAGCCATTCTCTTCTTTACTTCCTCGATCTTCTTCTGATTACGGAGAACATTCGGATTTGTAGCGCGGAACTGTGCCTCATCGAAAGCCTCTCCAAACTTCTTCTTACCCTTCTCTACATCCTTCTCGATCTTTTCCTCGAGCTTGCCGATGTAATCCTCGATAAGAACGTCTGCACGATATCTCTTCTTTGAATCCTTGTTGTCGATAAGCGGGTCGTTGAAAGCACCTACGTGTCCGGAAGCCTCCCAGATCTTAGGGTGCATGAAGATAGCTGAATCAATACCCACGATATTCTCGTGAAGTCTTGTCATAGCCTCCCACCAATATCTCTTGATATTGCTCTTAAGCTCCGAACCGAGCTGGCCATAATCATAAACGGCACCGAGACCGTCATAGATCTCGCTTGAAGGGAAAATGAATCCGTACTCCTTACAGTGAGCTACTAGAATCTTAAAAAGTTCTTCCTGTGTCATAATAGTATTATAGTTTTAATCAATTTGTCTTTAATTCATTGCCGACCTTATCGGCAACCTCTTTCAAGGGAATCATAACGAAATCCCTCTCATACATATGTTTATGCGGAACAGTAAGTTCCGGACAATCAATCTTGTCATCTCCCAGAAGCAATATATCTATATCGATCGGACGGTCAGTATAGATTCTCTCCCCTGCCTCATCATACTGCGGCTCTCCGGTGCGTCCCATTCTCCTCTCTATATCCTTACATACTTCCAATATCATCAATCCCTCAGCTTCAGGATTGTACCCTTGAGGAAGATCCAGTTCATAAAGCACCACAGCATTCATGAACTTCTGCTGAGATTCGAAGCCCCAAGGTTCTGTCTCAATAATCGAAGAAATTGCCGTATAAGGCGTTTTCAGTCCGATATTGAGCATTGCTACTGCATGTTCTATATTTAGTTCCCTGTCACCTTGATTAGTACCCAATCCAAGGTAAAGTTTCACTCTATTCTTTTCTATATGTCTGGTTTCTCTTCTTCCGTCCCACATCATCCTCTCCTCTTCGGAAGTTCAGTCATCAAGACCCAGCTCCACAAGAGCCTCCTCCGACATCCTGCTCTTATCCCAGACCGGCTCGAAAACAAGGTCAATTTCCACACTGACCACTCCCGGCACATCTGCCACAGCAGTCCTCACCTGTTCCATCACATAATCAGCCATAGGACAGTTTGGAGCTGTCAGAGTCATCTGAATATATACATTATGATCGTCATCGACCTTTACTTCATAAATAAGTCCGAGATCATATACATTCACCGGAATCTCAGGGTCATAAACCTGCCTGAGAGCCATAATTATATCTCTTTCAAGTCTCATCTTTCTTTCCTTATCTTCTTCCGCCACCTCGGCAGACTTCTTCTTTATCCAATCCTTCAGTCCCATAATAGAGATTTCTCCAGAAATCCTTAAACATTCAACGTCGCCACCTCTCTGATCTTGGCAATCATAGACACCAGTCCGTTTGCCCTGGTCGGTGAAAGATTCTCTTTCAGACCTATCTTCTCCACCACAGAGAAATCTGATGAAAGAATCTCCTGAGCCGTTCTGCCGGAATAAAGTCCGATCAGAAGAGAAATGATTCCCTTTGTTATGATAGCATCGCTGTCTGCATTGAAAACGATCTTTCCATCCTCGACCTTATAATCCAGCCAGACTCTCGACTGACATCCCTTAATGAGTCTGTCATCAGTCTTAGCTTCCTCAGGATAATTCTGCAAAGCTTTTCCCAGCTCGATAAGATACTCATATTTATCCAGCCATTCCTCATACATCGAGAACTCCTCGATAATGGCGTTTTCTGCTTCAATCAGTGTCATATCAACATATCTATCGCCTTATTCAGGCATTTAACAAAATATTCAGCTTCCTCCATAGTATTGTACGGAGCAATAGATGCTCTCAACATACCAGTCACGCCGAATCTGTCCATCAATGGCTCTGCACACATCTGTCCGGATCTCACCGCCACACCCATCTTATCCATAATCAGGGCAAGATCTTCGTGATGAACTCCATTCACGACAAACGAAAAAAGAGGAATCTTTTCATCAGATGTTCCACGAGGAACACCAAAGAGTCTTATTCTATCATCATTCCTGAAATAATCAAGAAGATAATCTCTAATTTCATCATTATATTTTATTAACTCATTATCATTCAATAAGTTAATAAATTCTAAAGCAGGTTTAAGAGTAGCTGTGGAAGCAAAATTCTGAGTTCCTGCCTCAAACTTCATAGGAAGCGGAGCATAAGTAGTTTCCTTGAAACTTACATTGCCGACCATCTCTCCTCCTCCCATATACGGAGGCATGGCATCAAGCCATTTTCTCTTTCCATAAAGCACTCCTGTACCTGTCGCAGCATAGAGCTTATGTCCGGAAAACACATAAAAATCGCAGTCAAGCTCCTGAACATCCACCTTGCAATGAACTGCTCCTTGAGCACCATCCACTAAAACAGACACTCCCTTAGAATGGCAGATTCTTATGATTTCCTTGATCGGATTCACTATTCCCAGAACATTGGAAATATGTGTGACAGCCAATATCTTCGTCCTCTCTGTTATAATCTCTTCAAGTTTCTCAAGCATGAGATGACCATCATCATCCACAGGAAGTACTTTCAGAACTGCTCCCCTTCTCTTGCACATCATCTGCCAAGGGACAATATTCGAATGATGTTCGGCCTCAGTCACGATTACTTCATCACCTTCCCCGACAAATGCCTCTCCAAAACAGAATGCCACAAGATTTATAGCAGCCGTAGTTCCGCTTGTAAAGACAATTTCCTCCCTAACGGCAGCATTAAGAAAATCTTTAACAGCATCTCTCGCCTGCTCATATGCCTGAGTAGCCTCATCAGCCAGTCTATGGACTGCCCTATGAATATTGGCATTCGACTCTGCTGTAATCCTGTTCCACTCATCAATTACTGTCTGAGGACGCTGACTCGTAGCCGCATTGTCGAAATACACAAGATTCTTTCCATACACTTTCCTGGAAAGTGTAGGAAACATCGATCTTATGTCAATAATATTCATAACGCCTTATAGTGCAAATAACTCGCAAATTTAGCAAAAACAATCTTTCTTTTACAGATTATTATCATATTTTTGCATTTAGATCCCCATCCTGATCTGGGGTGATGAATAAGAATATCTGTTTTCTTAATGACATACTCAACCTGCTATCTTATAAAATACAATAAAAAATAACAATATGATAGACTACATAAAAGGTAATATAACGGAAATTAATCCGACTGAAGTCGTTCTGGAATGCTACGGTATCGGATATAAGATCCTTATTTCCCTTCAGACATACGAAGGACTGAACAATAAATCGGATGCTAAGGTTTATATTCATCATTATCTCCGTGAAGACGAGGAATTATACTACGGTTTCTATACTAAAGACGAAAGAGAACTATTCAGACTTCTGATCGGTGTATCAGGAGTAGGAGCATCCACTGCCAGAATGATGTTATCATCTCTTACTTCAGATGAGATCAGAAATGCCATCATCGCCGAAGATATAAACAAGATCAAAAGCATAAAAGGCATCGGCACAAAGAGTGCTCAGAGACTCGTGCTCGAACTTAAGGACAAGGTAGTAAAGGGTGGAGGAAGCGACACTCCTGCACTATTCTCCCCTTCTTCAAATCCAGCAGTGGACGAGGCTACGACAGCTCTGGTCATGCTGGGATTCACCAAGGCAAATGTCAACAAAGCCGTATCAACAGTACTCAAAGGCAATCCTGCAGCAAGCCTGGAAGAAATAATAAAACTATCCCTGAAACTGTTATAAATAAAGATGATGTTCCACGTGGAACACCATCTTTATTTATAACAGGATTTCAATCTTTGCTTAACTGATCAGGATTCTAAAATCATCTGCCAAAATAAACCAAGAGTACAGACACATCTGCAGGAGAAATTCCGGATATTCTCGAAGCCTGTGCAATTGTTCTCGGAGCGTATTTCTTAAGCTTCTGACGACATTCGATAGAAAGACTCTCCACCTTATCAAAATCAAAACCTTCTGGTATAGTAAGATTTTCCAGCCTCATTATCTTATCAGCCATCTGCTGCTCTCTCTGGATATAACCCTTATACTTTATAGATATCTCGCAGGAATCCAGAACCTCTCTTGTATAATTGGAATCCACCTTCTCATTCATATAGGAAGAATCAAGATCCGAGACAGGATATTCCGTATTGAACTTAAGAACATAGGCGGCATCTCTGTAAGATATATCGGTTTTATCCGAGAACTGATCCGACAAAGATTCATAGCTACCATACTTCAAAAGGTCAGAATATCTGACTTCATCCGACAACAAGCCTGACAATGGTGAAGCAAAAGAAGCTTCAATATCTATATTATTTTTAGAAAAAGTTCCACGTGGAACCAAATTAAAAATATCAGCCAACCTTACCTGCGGACGGGATACCAGATCAGAAATCCTCTTACGCGAATCTACAGTAGAAGATGCCACTGATTCGAGATATGAATTCACTACCTCAGGCTTCAGCGGAGTCTTATCAAAAAACTCTATAAGCTCAGAAGCAGTATCATATTTACGCATTGTATAATCATACCTGAACTTATCAGCCAATCCAGCTTCATAAGAAATAGGAGTAAGCCTTAAGTCTGCATTATCCTGTCTAAGGAGTGTACGATACTCAGCCCTCGATGTAAACATTCTATATGGTTCATCGACTCCCTTGGTAATAAGATCATCTATAAGGACTCCTATATAAGCCTGGTCTCTTTTCAGGATGAACGGATCCTTTCCGGTTACTTTCAGATGAGCATTCATACCAGCTATCAATCCCTGGGCAGCTGCCTCTTCATATCCGGTAGTTCCGTTGATCTGACCGGCAAAATAAAGATTCTCTATATTCTTTAGTTCGAGAGTATTTTTCAGCTGAGTCGGATCAAAATAATCATATTCGACAGCATAAGCCGGACGGAAAATCTTAGCATTCTCCAGACCCTTTATCTTATGCAATGCCTCCATCTGAATATTGAGCGGCAGAGATGAAGAGAAACCCTGAAGATAATATTCATTAGTTCCCCTACCCTCCGGCTCAAGGAAGAGCTGATGCTCATTCTTATCAGCAAAAGTCCTCAGCTTGTCTTCAATGCTCGGACAGTAACGAGGACCTATACCTGTGATCATTCCGGAGAACAAAGGTGAATCTCCGAAACCGCTTCTCAAAATATCGTGAACCTCGGTATTGGTATGCACTACAAAACAAGGCATCTGGGGAGTTCCGTTCTGAGCAGTAGAAAGGAACGGGAGATAAGAGAACTTTTCAGGATCTTCATCACCGAACTGATGAAGAAGCTTTGAAGTATCTACAGATGAAATGTCGATACGAGGCGGAGTACCTGTCTTCATCCTGGCTGTCTTGACACCCATATCCACAAGCTGCTGGGTAAGACCATAAGAAGGAAGCTCACCGATTCTTCCACCTTCGAACATATTACGTCCGATGAAAAGTCGGCCATTGAGGAAGGTTCCTGCGGTCAGAATAACTGTCTGAGAATTAAATATTGCACCTGTAGTCGTACGTACGCCCGAAATTTTCGATCCATCGAAAAGAAAACCTATCACAGAATCTTGGTAAAGGTCTAATTTACAGGCACTTTCGAGTATTTTTCGCCAGTACAGAGAAAACTGGATTTTATCACACTGCGCGCGAGGACTCCACATAGCCGGTCCCTTAGACCTGTTGAGCATCCTGAACTGCAAAGTAGAGGCATCAGTAACTATTCCAGTATAACCTCCAAGAGCATCTATTTCCCTGACTATCTGTCCTTTAGCTATTCCACCAATCGCCGGATTACATGACATCTGCGCATACTTGTTCATATCCATAGAGATAAGAAGTACAGAAGATCCCATACGAGAAGCGGCCATTGCAGCTTCACAGCCAGCGTGACCACCACCGACAACAATTACATCGTAGTATTTATTCATATATTATATAAGTTCTCTCAAAGAAAGATAATAATTCTCTTTCGATCTCATCTGAGCGATATCTTCATCACAATGATCATCATAACCGATTAGGTGGAGAAGCCCGTGAACTATGACTCTGTTAAGTTCATCCTTGAATTCGGTTCCATACTCGATGGCATTCTCACGCACTGAATCTACACTTATAAAAAGATCTCCTGAAAGTTTTTCACCTTCACAATAATCAAAGGTAATGATATCGGTAAAATAGTCGTGCTGGAGATATTTCTGATTTACATCCAATATATAATTGTCTGAACAGAAAATAATGGAAAGATCTCCAATACGTCTGATCTCACTCTCAGCTACAAGTCTTAACCAACGGTTTGTCGCAGTTTTTCCTTTGAAAACGAAGTCTGTATCCTCGAAATAGTAAGAAATCATATCAAAAAATTTTCTGCAAATCTACAAAAAGCATAAAAAGTTTGAAATAAAAAATATAATTTCTAACTTTACCGGGCAAAATGGAATATAAAAACTAACAATCAATATGGAGATCAAAAAATCAGAAAAAGCTAACTTGGAAAACAAGAAGCTTCTATTTGTCGAGATCGGACTTGTAATTTCACTTGCAATTACTCTTTTCGCATTTGAGTGGACAAGCAAAGAGACTAATGTCGCAACTCTCGAAGACAACACTCAGGTTGTTCTTGAGGAAGAGATCATTCCTATTACACAGGAAACTCCTCCACCTCCACCAGCAGCACCTAAGATTCCTATTCTTTCAGACCAGATCGACATCGTGGACGACGAAATCGAGCTTGATGATGATATGTTCATGAATCTTGAGGACGATGCAAGCCTCGGAGTAGAGATCATGGACTACGTAGAAGTTGAAGAGGAAGTAGTAGAGGAAGAGGCTATTCCATTCCAGCTCGTAGAGGAGAAGCCTTCATTCCAGGGCGGTGACGCTAACCAGTTCTCAAAATGGGTGAACCAGAGACTTGTTTATCCTGAGATTGCAAAGGAGAATGGTGTACAAGGTCGTGTAACTCTCCAGTTTACTGTTGAGAAGGACGGTTCAGTTACTAAGGTAAAGGTTCTCCGTGGTGTTGACCCATCACTTGACAAGGAGGCTGTACGCGTAGTATCACAGTCACCAAAGTGGAAGCCAGGAAAGCAGAGAGACCGCGCGGTTCCTGTAACCTATACCTTCCCTGTTATCTTCCAGTTGAGATAATCATTTGATTACAAATATATTATCAGGCCGACCAAACGATTTGATCGGCCTGATTTTTCGATTAATGCAATGAGTCATAATCCTTATAATTAAGGATCATTACAATAGAAAAATGGCAAAAATTACAGAAGAACAGCATAACGAAAAGGCAGTATTCGTAGGTGTCATCAAACAGGGAGATGATGAACGTCAGGTCATGGAATACCTTGACGAGCTGGAATTCCTTGCTGAAACAGCTGGTGCAATCGGCGTAAAGAAGTTCATTCAGAAAGTGGACAGACCGGATTCGAGAACATATATCCGCAGCGGTAAACTCCAGGAAATAAAGGAATATATCGAAGAAAATGAGATAGAGGTAGTTATTTTCGACGATGAACTCTCCCCTACTCAGCTCAGAAATATCGAGCGTGAACTTAATATACGCATTCTTGACAGAACTAACCTGATTCTTGATATTTTCGCACAGAGAGCTAAGACTGCTTACGCAAAAATGCAGGTAGAACTGGCTCAGTATCAATATCTTCTTCCACGACTGACCCGAATGTGGACTCACCTTGAGAGACAGAAGGGAGGTATCGGTATGCGTGGTCCCGGTGAAACACAGATAGAGACTGACCGACGTATCATCCAGGATAAAATTTCAAGACTGAAAGAGCAGCTGAAGAAGGTAGATAAACAGATGGCTTCACAGCGCGGTAACAGAGGATCCATGGTGCGTATTTCACTTGTAGGATATACCAATGTAGGTAAGAGTACTTTGATGAATCTGCTTGCAAAAAGTGATGTATTTGCAGAGAATAAGCTCTTCGCTACACTTGATACCACAGTGCGTAAGGTAGTCATAGAAAATGTACCTTTCCTGCTCAGCGACACTGTAGGTTTCATAAGAAAACTCCCTCATCAGCTGGTAGAGGCATTCAAGAGTACGTTGGACGAGGTACGTGAGGCGGATATTCTCATGCACGTGGTGGATATATCACATCCTAATTTCGAGGAACATATCAAGGTAGTGGAGGAAACTCTGAAGGATATCAAGGCAATTGATAAGCCTATTTTCGTAGTATTCAATAAGATAGATGCTTATCGATATGAAGAGTATGATGAATTCTCATTGGAGCCTAAGAAACAGATAAATTACACTTTGGAGGAATTCAAGAACAGCTGGATAGCTAAGGAAAATACTCCATGCATATTCATTTCAGCTCGTAAGAAAATCGGTATCGACAAGCTCCGTGGTGACCTTTACAAGATGGTAGCCGAGATCCATGCCGGCCGATATCCTTTCGATAATTTCCTTTGGTAGACAATACATTTAAACCAATACAATAAAACAGCCAAATAGGCAGATGATTCCGATGACCCCCGCCCTCCCTTTGGTCGGGCACACCCTTATTCCTGCTACTGCAGGCTGTTCGCTGCAAAAGCCCACTGGGCTATTTGCCAAGCGCTCTCGAGGTGGCATGTCATCTCCATCATTCTTCCGATTCAGTTATTTTATTAAAGCAATATACATCATTATATTAACTGTCATTTCGACCGAAAGAAGTGAGTGGAGAAATCTTTAAAAAGATTTCTCCACTACGCACGACATGACAGATGTAAACTGATATATTATTAAATCGGAATCTACTGATTATCAATCTGTTTTAAAAGAGCATTAACTGCTGCTTCGAGCTGCTCGTCACGACCTGTAACGACAAGTTCCTTTGTATTCTCTACATCTATGTCCGGGTTCAACTGGTCATTTTCAAGGTAGGTTCCGTCTGCTTTTCTGTAGCCTACTACTGGGATACCGAAATAGAGAGTAGCATCCTGAAGAGTTTCCCATGTAACAGATGTCATTGTTCCAGGAACAGGTTTACCTACGAGAAGTCCCATATTCTTATGCTTATATACCCAAGGAGTACCATGAGCATTGGAATAATTAGCCTCACCGATAATCATTATAGAAGCTTTATTATATCGGCGGCTCGGCATATCGCAGGCATCTTTTCCTCGAATTTCCTGAGTAAGATATTTCTCACCGCTGAAAAGTACTTCAATATCTTCGTGAAGACGTCCTCCACCATTGAAACGTGTATCGATAACAATACCGTCACAATTATTGTAACGTCCTAAAATATCTGAATATACAGTACGGAAACTTCCATCATCCATACTTTCTATATGTACATATCCGAGTCTTCCGCCAGAAAGCTGCTGAACCTTTTCGGCATTCTGCTTGACCCATCTCTTATAAAGCAAAGTTGTAAAGGCTCCATCACTGATCGGAACAACTACCATATCGGTCTTTTCCCCTGTTGCCTTGGTGATTCCTATAAGAGTACGCTCCCCTGCCTTACGGTCAAGAAGCGGATAGAAATCCATTCCTTTCTTTATCTGTACACCATCAATAGAAGTTATTATATCTCCTGTCGAGAGCTTGGAAGAAGCTTTGTCGAAAGGACCTCCTTTGACGATTTCAGCCACTTTAAGACCATCTCCATGCCAAGTCCAATCATATAATACTCCTAAATTGGCCGTAGAGGCACTTTCCCGGCTCGATGGGACCCTATAACCACTTCCAGTATGGGAGACATTCAATTCGCCGAGATATTCGCTTAAAAGCTCAGCAAAATCGTAATTGTTATTTATATGAGGAAGGAACTTCCTATATGCAGCAGTAAGCATTTCCCAATCCACACCATGCATTTTCTCATTGTAGAAACGCTCCTTTTCCTGACGATATACATGATCGAACATATATTCCCTCTCTGCTGCGAGATCCATCACCATATCACTGCTGACAGCTATGTTTTCGAGGCTTTTCGCATCATTCTTCATCTTGGAGAAACGACTTCCGAGTACATAGAGGGTACTCTGCTTTCCATCCCATTTCATACGGCCTCTGGCAGATCCTATCTTTGTAGGATTACCCTTTTCCAGGTCATATTTCCAGAGATTCATTCCGCTTTCATATGACGCCTGATAATAAAGAATTGTTCCATCCTTGCTTAAAGCTGCAGAACCGAGATTTGAAGAGGTAGGAGTAAGTCTGATGATTCTTTCATGGATTCCATCCAGTTCTACAACAATATCTTCTACCTTGTCCTTCTTCTCATCCTTGCTCTTCTTATCATCCTTATTATCATCTTTATTTTCCTCTGAAAGTGCATCAATCTGCTTCTGGAACTCTCTTTCCTCCTTGGTCATCTTGAACTCATCATAAGCCTTGCGGTTCAGGAATACGATCATAACATCTTCAAGAGTACCCCATGAAGCATGGTTTCTCATACCATAACGCTCTGATGCAAAAAGAATTGCATTACCTCCAAGAACCCACTGAGGAGCACTGTCTGTATATCCGCTTTCGGTGAGGTTGATCATAGACTCCCCTCCCTTTGTGCTTACTATTCCGATATCATCATAAGGATAATGATTTCTTGCACAATAACTCATAAGAATCCATTTTCCATCAGGAGACCAGCTGTAACTAAAGGATCCTGTAGTAGAATAACACTGACTTCCGTCAGTAATCTGTCTTGTCCTTCCTGTCTCAAGGTTCATGATCATAAGCCTGTCCCTATCTTCTATATACGCAATTTCCTTTCCGTCAGGAGAATACACCGGAGCACGACGATCGACCTTATTGTTCTTGAAAAGAGGTTTTTCTTCAATCAAAGTAGCATATGGGAAGCTTATATCTTCCTTACGGACAAGTTCTGCAGTATAGATATTCCAGATCCCCTCTCTTTCAGATGCATATGCAAGAGTCTTTCCATCTGGTGAGAAAACTACGTCAGCTTCAGCTTCAGGAGTATCTGTAATCTTCTTTACTGTATTATATTCGGTAGAAGCTACAAAAACCTCTCCCCTGCTGATGAATGCAATCTGTTTTCCATCTGTCGAAAGATCATTATCCGAACCTCCGGACACTGAAAGTTCAGCCAGATTGTCGTCATTCTTATCTGATTTTACAGTAACATCAAGCTTTCTGGCAGAAGATCCGGCTTTTTTTACATAGATATCTCCATCATATCCATAGCAAAGATCATCATTACCTGAGATAGTAAGAAAACGTACCGGATGAGTCTTGTGCTTGGTTACACGACTTACATTCTGAGGATCATCCACAGGAAATGAATATATATTGAAACTTCCGTCTCTTTCGCTCATGAAATAGATCAGCCTTCCATCCGCAGACACCCTTGGAGAACGGTCCTCACCTTCGAACGAAGTAAGTCTGACATGCGTTGAACCGTCATACATCCAGATATCTCTGGTTATGGATGATGTATGATGCTTACGCCAGATATTTTCACCTCCTTTGCAATCCTGATAAACGAAAGCTCCTTCATTTCCGATAAAGGAAACTTCCTCAGCAGGTGTGGCAAGAACCTGCTCGTATCTTCCTCCATCTACGCTTATAGAATAAAGTTCTGTCATAGAACTCTTTGGAAATAAAGCACTTGCAGAAGGATCCTGAATTCTTGCAGTGAACAATATCCTCTTTCCGTCAGGAGTGAAAGTCCAAGGAGTTTCCTTAGCGGAATGAGTCGTCACTCTGAAAGGAACTCCCCCGCTGACAGCGATTGTAAAAATATCGAAATTACCGTATCTGTCCGATGCAAAGGCCAATGTCTTTCCATCAGGGGACCATATCGGAGAATAATCATAAGCGGCATTCGAAGTCAATTGACGGGCCTCTCCACCCTCCGAATCCACAATATAAATATCACCCTTATAAGAGAAAGCTACACACTTTCCGTCCGGAGAAATCGACGGGTAACGAAGCCAGGAAGCATTTTCAGCATATGCAGAGACAGTTAAAAATGCCATCAGAAAAAGACAGATACGTTTCATAATTCAAATATTTAGATATTCTCAATAATGCAAATATACGAAAAAGGGATGACCTTAAGGCCATCCCTATGAAGATTCTTCCTTTTGCTCTGAATCATATCCAGGCAAATTTCAGAATGATATCGATTAGTCCTGAAGCTTTGCGCAGAGGAACTCACGGTTAAGACGTGCGATGTGAGTAACTGTAATGTGTTTAGGGCACTCCATCTCACAAGCCTTGGTGTTGGTACAAGCACCGAATCCGAGCTCGTCCATCTTTGCCACCATTGCCTTTGCACGCTTTGCACCCTCTACCTTACCCTGTGGAAGGAGAGCGAGTGAGCTTACGCGAGCTGCAACGAAGAGCATTGCAGAACCGTTCTTACAAGTAGCAGCACAAGCACCGCAACCGATACAAGCTGCACCGTCCATTGACTCCTCAGCCTGCTCGTAAGGAATAGGAATCACGTTTCCATCAGGAACACCACCTGTTCTTACAGAAACATATCCACCTGCCTGAAGAATCTTGTCATAAGCCTGACGGTCAACAACGAGGTCCTTGATTACAGGGAATCCCTTAGCTCTCCAAGGCTCGATAGTAATAGTATCGCCATCCTTGAACTTACGCATATGGAGCTGGCAAGTAGTCACCTCATCGTCTGGTCCGTGTGCACGTCCGTTGATATAGAGTGAGCAAGCTCCGCAGATACCCTCGCGGCAGTCGTGGTCAAATGATACAGGACCGCTGCTCTTGCATCCCTTCTCGACAGCTACCGGATCTGCACCCTCAGCAATAAGCTGCTCATTGAGGATATCGAGCATCTCGAGGAAAGAGCTGTCAGAGGAAATATTCTTAACCTGATAGGTCTCAAAATGTCCTTTTGCCTTGGCGTTTTTCTGACGCCATACTTTCAATGTCAAAT
>JAZLCW010000096.1:0-6517 GCA_045614445.1 Candidatus Cryptobacteroides sp.
ACACTCCTTCTACAGAAGGCGATATCGTATTTACCAATACCGATAACGGTCCGGTCATCTCCCAGACACTTTCCGAGACGAAAACCTCGTCTACGAGCCCATATAAGACATTTACCCCACCTACATCTGGTGCATCAGCAGGCAATGACTGGACATTGGTCAAGCCCGACACCAACGGAGATGTTTACGATGAGCTTGTACCGCAGCTGCTCGTATTCCCTGAAGAATGCACATTCTATATCGAAGTGAAATACACCGAGAACGGAACCGATAAGACAAGAGTGGGCTCACTCGCAGCTGATTGGGAGGCCGGCAAGAAATATACATACAAGCTTCATATAGCCACCGATATCTCATTCACAGTATCTGTGAGCGGATGGGGTGATCCAGTAGCGGTTCCTGACGGTGATGACACTGATGAGGACAATGACATCGAGATCTTCTAAAGAACAGACGCAAATGAAACGACTTATACATATAACAATACTATCAGTCCTGCTCCTTGTCGGCTGCAGCAAGCCATCTGTGGCTCCTGCGTCCGGTCCCGAGCAGTACGGAAGATACATATTCTTCTCCCAGTGTGTAGAGACCAAGGCATCGCTGGTTGAATCTGGTTCTGCCATGGGTAATTTCGGCGTAGTCGGTTTCAAGTACGATTTCGACAAGAGATGGGAAGCTGTAAACGCCACCGCCACCCCGAACGTCTTTGCGGATACTCCTCAGACCGTATATGTGAGTGCGGACGGGACTCACACCACTTCTTACACACCATTACAAGGCTGGGCGAACACAAAAAAGTATACTTTTTTCGCCTATTATCCGGTAGGGAATACCGCTGTCAGACTTGCTGATTCTGCTAATGGCTCAGATTATACCGGAGGCGCTCCAGCAATTAAGTATACTATGAATCCGGCCAGCAGCGAGACTTTCGCCGCGTCGATGATCGATGTGATGACAGCCACTGCTCATAAGGACCAATATTGGAAGTCTGCGGCTGACAATTCAGTCACAAATGGCGAGATCGGATTCGCTTTCACGCATTGTCTCTCCTGCCTGGGACTGAATCTGAAGAACTCGACAGGCGGTGACATTACTGTCAACAGTGTTACGTTCAATCTCACCGGCCTCCAGAATCAGAGCATAATCATCCCGCTGGACGGATCAGCCAAGACTTACGCAGGTCCCGCCTTTGACATTGCCTATGAACTGGCTGTAGGCCAAGGAGGAATTGCCGTTCCTTCAGTCACAAAAGACTCCGATGGCGTAGAAGCCACTGACAAGCTGATACTCATCCCGCAGGCCACGGATCTGACATTTACTCTTACAGTCGGATACACGCGTTCTCTTGATGGATATGATGATAATGCAACTTCTTTCACCACATCTGCTCTTACTACTGCGCTGACAGAAGGAAAGAAGCATATAGTAAGCCTGAACTTCACTGATTCGACTGTGGATGTCGATGGTGAAGTAAGTGAGGAAGGATGGATCGAAATCCCGGATGTGAACAGTTCGTTCAAATAATTGATTGGAATCATTATGAAGATATATTTGAGATACATATTCCTCGCATTGGCCGCCACTTTGATGGCGGTGTCGTGCATTGAAGAGCTCGAGTTCGAGACTCCGATCGTTCAGGACGATGTCGTGACATTTGTTCCTCGCGTCCAGAGCTTTGCCAACCGTTATGTGACCAAAGCGGATTATGAAGGAAATGAGACGCAAATTTCCAATCATACCGTGATGGTTTTCAATAATGACGGCAATCTCGTGCACAGGCAGTATGCAGAGGGTGACAGCCCGTTCAGACTGAACAAATCGATGCTGAATTCTTCAGCAAACGGGGATTTGAGCCAGGCTACAGTGGTGATGCTTGCCAATATGAAGTATGAGGATCTGTCAGGTGTGACTGTCACTAAGTTATCTGACTTTGAAAAATGTACATACAAGCCGTCAAAATCAGTCATCACATCGTTACCAGATGGCTTTGCTGGCTTCCCGATGATAGGTGGCATCAAAGGCGTCGACCTGACCTCTACCAAGGGACAGCAATCTGCCTTGGAAATCGGCCTTAAGATTCTTTATGCGAAGATCAATTTCCAGATAAGTGTCGAGCAGGGTGGTGAAAACCAGAATGTCGGTTCCGGAATGCAGTTTGTCCTCTCCGAGTGCACCGTCCACAACACCGCTACAACTACTGCTATTGCGATTCCCGCCTCTAAAGGCAAGCCGGCAGTCGATTTCCTCGGTGATCCGGTCAGCGAGACAAATGCAACAGCTGACGGAACTACGGCTTCAGCGAACTATACCGGCAGCACTGCCACTTCTGTCGGAAAAACAGGCACGGCCAAGCTCAATGGCGACAAGATCAATTTCACATTCTATGTTCTGGAAAGTCGTTATAATCACGGAAGCGATCTTAGAGGGATATACCCTGATGACAGTTGGCTGACTTCTAAGCCGGAAGAAGATGTGAAGAATTACAAAGCAGATACAGATGCCGGCAAGCTGAACGGAGTGAAATACTTCTATGATGACCGCATCCAGCAGTACAAACCGAAGCTGGCTGCCTTATCAAGCGGAAATCCTGCAGGAAAGGCAACCTATGTGCTTATGAAGGGTACTTATACTGACTATCGAGGTGTTGCATGGAATGTGAATTACACAATCTATCTCGGCAAAGACAACGCCCAGAACTTCCACATAGACCGCAACTCCGAGTATACCAACCATATAGCGATCAAGGGCGTCCGCGACCGTCAGGAAGATGCATACGGCGAAAATGATGTGTGGATCGACCATCGTGTGAATGTAACCTACAATGGCTCCGGAGTCGATGATCACATTACCATCACGCGTGAAACTCTCCTCGATGCTCATATCGAGGTGCGCCCTCTTCGTGTCAAGTGGAGTGATAATGAATATGACGGAGTGAGAATTTATCTGCCGACAAACTCAAGCGGCAGCCTCGTGGACTGGATCGGTATCGAGAGATTTACAGGAAAGAATAACGCGGACGGATCCACCTATTGCTTGATCGATGATGAGGATAACCCAGGTAAGAAGAAGAGTAGCGGTAAGAGAAAATATTTCACGACCGATCTCATCAGCGAGCTTCAGACTAAAGAAGGTGAGTATGGTGTCAGAGAAGATGAGGATAACAAAAAGAAGTATATCTATCTGCTTAATGGAGATTGTGCCTGGATATATTTCGATGAAAATCTCGGCACCACTGACAGAGACGCAGAGATAAAGCTTGAATTCTATAAAAAGTCAGGCTCTACCCAAAATGTGGTTTATAAAGTGAAGCAGCGCTGTCTTCAGACAGTAGGAGGCTATGCTATAGAATCTTACGAAGAGTATCTCCACTCATACGATTCTGAAGATAAATACAATCTCTCTACCAGTCCTGTGGATTACACTCAGCAGGGATTGGCCTGGGGTTTTCAGGATCATAAACTGTCGCAGAATATTCTTGTTAGTTCTACCGCTCAATCCACATCGACTTCTGCCGGAAGAGAGGCTCTGAACCAGGCGTTCAAGCGATATAGCTATGATTATCTTCACCAGTCAGATGGCTCATCTTACAATCTATACACTAAAACTTCAGGATCTTGGACTACCGCTTCTTTTGGAACAGGACATACATTTACAGAGTTGGCCTCGGCAAATAGAGACATTGCCGTAAAGGATATGGGTACCATGCCGGAAAACGCATACCAGTACTGTCTTAGCAAGAACAAATTTGAAGTTGTGGATCTTGAGGAGGTCACTATGACTATCAATTGGTATCTGCCGGATGCCTATGAAATGCAGGCAATATTGGCAGCTAATCAGTCTGGCAACTCTTTTGTTGATCTCGATCCTGACTCGTTTTATTGGTCTTCGCAGCCGTCATATGAAACAGAGGCATTAGTATATATAAATGAAGATAGCGAAAATGCGATAGCTGTCTCTGCGCAAGAAGGACCTGATGATCGTCCTAGAAACAATCAGCATAGGATTCGCTGCGTATATAATCCTAATGCAAAGCCCATATCTCCTGAGGATATGCAAGACCGTGTTCCGGATGGTATCGGAGGTAACTACAATGTCGTCATGAGGGCCTGGGACAATGGTAGTATCGGATATTTTAATTATTTACTACCAGCTGCTACTAAGAAAGAGTCTTCATCAGTCTGGATGTATAATGATAATAACGGCACCAACTATCCTAATAAGGATAATGCAAGCAATATTTCCGGTGAGAAGTTTAAGTATATCAAGACAACTGACAAGGATGGCAATCCTATCGAAGGATTTGATGTAAATCCGGGTGAGGATTGGGATAAATGGACAAATAGTACGGAGAAGGGTGAACCGGATGGTAAACCGGATTACTGGACTGAATATACACTTCCTGTTGTAGGTACTAAGACCGGATACTATACCACTTTGGCGACATATCCTGGATTGTCTGCATATACTTTAGATCAGTATTTGCAAGGTGTGGGAGGTGTAGAAGCATATAGACCTACTACCACCGAAAAGTCCGGTACTCAGGCAGATACAGCCAAGTTCGTCAAAAAAATGGACAAGAAACTGCCGTCTGCTTCGGATCTCAGGACCTTTGATCATTTGAGAGGTGGAAATATGATAAACATAAGTTTTGACCAATCCAAAGGTACAACCTTGCCTGCCTTTGTTTATGATGAGTTGGTGAGCGGAACAACTACGACAAATACGCGTACGTGGATAAGGCCGACCTATACTGTCACTAACCATCCATTGACGCCAGAAGAGAATACTGTGTCGGTAACACATACATATACCAGTGATGAAGTTTTATTTGTTTCAGATAGGGTTACGAAGCCAACTCTTTTTAGCGCTGCATACAACAATGCAAAAGAGGCTACATTAGAGGAACTTGCAGGAGAGATAAACGAAAACTATTCTGGATGGACTTATAATGAATCCGATGTTATATGGACGCCTGCTTCATTAAGTTGGGATTCCAGTAATGAAACTTATCTTAAATATGAAAAGCGACAAACAGGAAGTATGATTAAACGAACCTATATTAAATGTATAATAACTCTGACTGCCACTGTAACCATTAGGAAAAGTTCTAAATTGCCGCTATATTCTCAGGATGCTAATACCGGCGTATGGGGAGACCCTGTTCCATCTTCCACTAATCTCACTCCGGCGATCAATACCGACGAGCTGAGAATGTACTGCGGAAATTCATTTACTATCTCATTGAGTGAAGCAGCGAAGGCTGAAGGTTACGAGATTACAAAAGTAAAGGTACATTATTCCGGTGGTAACCTCGTGGACGAATTCGGAAGTTTAAATGCAGACAAAGCATATGCTCGTTTTGTAAATAGCGAGATACCTATGCCTACTGAGAAGAAAACAGTAAATGTAATCGGTTCAACGGAAATATTGCAGCTTCCAGGAATGGATTATGAAGAAGATGCAAATGATGACACAAGAGGTACGCACGAGTGGACAGGTGAAGGAAGACAATCAGTAACAATGGTTCTGGCTGATTATCTTGTTCAGACTAATATTGACGGATTGAGTATTGTATATGTTTACCAATATAATGATGCACCAAGACAGCCCGGAAAGTACATCATCGTCGATCAGATTGATGTCAAATGCTCAAAGAAAAAGAAAGCTACATTCGATTTCAAGCAGATCTACGCTGAAAACGGCAATACTGAAACTTCCAGCTGGACGGTCAAACATATAACCTTTACAGCTGAAGGCGGTACAGAGGATAATCCGTCTGGCGCCAAAGCCGAAGGACTTAAATTGTATGCTGGCTCGAAAGTCACATTCAAAGCCCTTGACGGCTATGTGATAAACAGCATCTCTGGTGACGCAAGCCTTACATTCAAAGGCTCTAAGCAGACAGTCGAATTCCCTGGCTTACCGGAAAAGACCATCACAGCACCGATTGTTGTCCTCTACAGCAAGGCTGCAACCGAGACTAACTAAACATAAAAAAGGAAAAATCTGTATGGGCAAATTGCAATCATACAGATTTTTTCAGTAAGCATCCAATCAAGGGATTGTAAGCTCACCTTAAGGCTTACAATCCCTTGGCTGTAGAGAGCTATTCTGTAGCAGCGATCAGGTTCAGTCCGAGGGTATGGAGAGCCTCCTTTATCGCGCTGGCTCCATCTGCCATAGGGTGATTTAGAGGAATTTCCTTCTGACTTCTACCCCGTGATCCCTACGAATTTGATTATCCCAGCCCGAGCGCTTGATGGTGCTTAAAGAGAATTGCGTTCCACAGCCTCCTGTGGAACAATTTGTCTGATTTTTTATAAAAGTCGAACAAATTTAAAGACACCAATCGGCGCTCTGTGCATCTGGAAGGCCGATTTTTTCAATTAGCCGTATACTTTTTCAATATACGGCTATTGCTCCGGAACTTTGCATCCATAAACTTTAATTTAAATTATTATGGAGGAAGACACAAAGAACGATGAGAAGCCGGATTTTGTAGACCTGCTGACCAATG
>JAZLCW010000097.1:0-12286 GCA_045614445.1 Candidatus Cryptobacteroides sp.
TCCGAGAGGGCCGAGGTCGTGATGGAGGCATACTCCGCGGAACTTGCGGCTTTCGCCGTTGAGGAAGAACCCTTTGTCCGGTACAATTTCAATGCTTCTGAATCCGAAGCGGCTCCATTTTGTGTCCTGCAGTTGAGTGCCGTGAGTAATGGTGACTGCCGGTCTGTCCATATTCCAATCGGTGTCGATCGAGCCGCCAAGATAAATCTCGGTGCATGCGTGATACAGGTTCGGCTGCTCAGGCGACCACAGCAATGGATCATTGACTATGATATTCTGTTCTACTTCTCCGTTGAAAAGCGGCCTTGTGTCAGTTGACGAGGCTATTATCATGCTTTCACTATCAATGATCTTAGTCCTGACGGTAATGACACTTCCGTTTTCCACACCCTCGACCTTGGTCTTTATGTTGACTGTCGCGTAGTCTTTTTCAATATAAGGTGTGGTTACATATGTACCCCATACAGGGATATTGATCTTTGGCAGGGTTATGTGGCGGACCTTTCTGTATAGTCCGGCACCTGGATACCAGCGGGATGACTGGGGACGGTTCTCCAGAAGCACAGCCACCTCATTGGCTCCGGGCTCGAGATGATCTGTAATGTCGCAATGGAATGAATTGTATCCGTATGGCCAGAAGCATACTTTTTCTCCGTTTACGAAGACCTGGGCTTCGCTCATGGCTCCGTCAAACATAAGTATATGCCGGCGTCCGTCCAGCTCCGTTGTGCTGACTTCCAGAGTACGCCTGTATGTTCCCTTGCCCATATAAGGAAGTCCTCCGGTGCGGCCAGTCTTTTCAGTGGCGATGTCCTCCCCGTTCTGTACCACAGCTACTGTCTGAAGATCATTCGCTTTGTCGAAAGGACCGTATATGGCCCAGTCGTGAGGGACTGAAACGGCCTCCCAATCTTCTGTAGCCTCGATGTCGTGTCCTTTACGGAACTCCCAGTCCTTCAATATGGTTTCACTCCTCTGAGGCTGAGCGAAGGATGTCAATGCTGTTGCAAATATTGCTAATAAGGTCAGGATGTGTTTCATCTTATTCATCATGGTTTGTATATCTTACAAATGTAGTAATTTTTTAGTAATTTTGTCAGAGATTTTATGGTGACTATGAAAAGACTTGCTTTTTATCTGCTTTCGATTTTTGCTGTTTCATGTACTTCGGGTACCGTAAGTGTATACGACCATGATCTCAGCCGTATAGATGAAGCCCTGAAACGTGCTGAAGAGTATGTGCATATAAAGCAGCAGAAGATCAGCACTATCGAGAATATGCTCAATTCGCGTGGGGTGACTCCGCTTCAGCAATATCATATCTACAGTCAGCTTTATATTGAGTATCAGCCTTTTCAGTTCGATAAGGCCAAAGAGATGCTGGAGCAACAGATGAACATAGCAAGGCAGATGCAGAATGATTCTCTTCTTCTGAGCGCGATGCTGGATAAGGCTATGATATTGACTACCGCCGGATTCTTTCTGGAAGCAGAGGATACTTTTGCACAGATCGACACGACATATCTGTGTCAGGATCAGATGGTCTGCTGGTACAATGCCCGTCAGAAATTTCTGCATGATTATCAGGAATATGTGACCACATCCAGTATTGAGGTGCCGGATGCCTCGCAGATAACCCGTTATCAGGACCGTATCCTGGAGCTTACATCTGATGACCAGCCGCTGAACATGCATATGCGTATTCTCAGGATAATCGAGAGCCGTGACTTTGAAAAGGCCTATGATGAAAATCTTGCCTTTATAGCAAGCCTGGATAAGACATCGCGTGATTATGCAGTCCAGACATATTGGCAAGGATATATATGTGAGAATCTGGACCGTACGGATGAATTGATCAGATGGTGGACAGAATCAGCTCTCTGTGACATCCAGGGAGCGATCAAGGATAATGCTTCTCTATGTTCAATAGCGATAAAGCTTACCGATCCTCAAGATACCGATAGAGCGTTCAGATATATCAGCATGTCTCTGGACGACGCTCTTTTCTATAATGCAAAGCTTCGTAAGGTGCAGATCGCATCCACCCTTCCGTGGATACTCAAGACATATACTGACAGCAAGGACATCCAGAGCAAGGACAGGACCAGATATCTTATCATGACTGCGTGCATTGCATTCCTTCTGCTGCTTTTCTGTGTGGTTACCGTCCGTCTATATGTGAAAGGCAGAAAGAATGCTATGGAGATCGAGTCAAAGAACCGCCAGCTTGCCGAATATTATCATTCTGTGATCGATGCTGAAGAAAACCTCCAGCAGACCAATCTTGATCTGGTCGAGGCCAATGCTGCCAAGGAAGAGTACATCGGTCTTTTCCTTTCCATGTGTTCCGGATATCTTGACAAACTGAAGAAAAACCTCACCCGTGACCAGTTCGATACTGAATTGAAGAATTTCTACAAGACCTTCGACACCTCATTCCTGTCTCTGTATCCTACCTTTGTAGAGGAGTTCAACGCCTTGCTTAAAGAAGAGGGCAGAATCAGACTGAAGGAGGGTGAACTGCTCAGTACAGAGCTTCGGATATTCGCTCTGATCAAGCTTGGAATCACCCAATCTTCGCACATCGCATCTCTTCTGAGATACTCTGTAAACACTATCTATAACTACCGCGCCCAGGTCAAGAATGCGGCTCTTGAAAACCGTGAAAACTTCGAGGAAATGATAAGAAAAATAGGCTCAAAACGCTGAAAATTCCACTTTTTTAATCTATATTGTTAAAGGTCAATATCCTGAGAGTCAATTGATTCGATGATATTGGCCTTTAATATTTTCCACTCTATGGGAAAGAGTGACTGTGAGGGGCTCGAAATAGTCCACTTTTTTGCTTTTGCTGTTGGTGTTATCTTCTTGATATTCAGAGTGTTATACTTGCTTTGTCCACTAAATTCAAACGGAGACGGCCAAATGTGATGGAAGAGAGCGAAAAAATGCTTAAATTTGGAAACACGAACTTTCAAATTCGTTCACACATTAACTAAACACATAAACACTAACCAAATGAAACACCTAGCTTATCGAATCGCCCTTATCTTTGCGATAATGGGTCTGAGCTGCGCCAATGCGTTCGCTCAGCAAGTGAAAGGTACTGTCAAGGATTCAGTCGGCGAGCCGGTTATCGGCGCCGCTGTAATGGTGGAAGGTACTTCTATCGGTACCACCGTTGACCTTGACGGAAATTTCGTTCTCACAGAGGCCATCCCATCGGATGCAGTCCTCGTAGTGACTTCCATCGGTTATAAGACTGCCTATGTTCCGGTATCGGGAGGCAACTTTAACATCGTTCTGGAAGAGGACACAACAATGCTTGAGGAGACAGTCGTGATCGGATACGGCGTCCAGAAGAAGAGTGTTGTGACCGCAGCCATTTCATCAATTACATCTGAGGATCTCAAGGGTCAGTCGCAGACACGTGTAGACAACCTTCTTCAGGGTCTTACTTCCGGAGTAGTCGTTACTTCTCCTTCAGGAGCACCGGATGCTGGATCACAGGTACGTATCCGTGGTATCGGTTCTACAAATGACAGTGAGCCTCTTTACATCATCGACGGTTTCGCAGTCAGCGGAGGTATCGACTATCTGAACCCTAATGATATCGAGCGTATCGAAGTCCTCAAGGATGCTGCTTCAGGTGCTGTCTATGGAGCACGTGCAGCGAATGGTGTCATCCTCGTGACTACAAAGCAGGGTCAGAAAGGTAAGACCAAGGTTAACTACGATTTCTCATACGGATGGCAGAATCCTTGGCGTAAACCTTCAGTTCTTAATGCTACAGAGTATGCGGTCATGATGAATGAGGGTTATGTGAATGCAGGCCAGGCTCCGGTTTATGCAGATCCTTATTCTTTCGGTGAGGGTACAGACTGGGTAGACCTTATCTTCAACGACAATGCCCCTGTTCAGAAGCATGACCTGAACATCAACGGAGGTAATGACAGGGTTACTTATTCTACATCTTTCGGTTACCTTTATAAGGAAGGTACCATCGGTGGTAACTACGGTCGTTCGAACTATGACAGATTCACAGTACGCCAGACTCTCAATGCCATTCTTTTTGACAATACAGAGGATCGCAGCTGGCTCAATAAGATGACATTCAATACCACAGCTTCTTACGCGCATATCAATTCAACAGGTATCAGCACAAACTCTGAGTTCGGTTCTCCTCTGGGTTCAGCCCTCGGAATGTCACCGCTCCTTAGCGTTTATGCTACTCCTGAGGAAGAGGCTGCTTATAAGGAAATGTATCCTGCAGGCTACGAGCACATCGTAAGAGATGCTGACGGAAGAGCCTTTACCGTAGTGGATGGTAATGTATATAACGAGCAGACCAACCCTCTCGCTTCTCTTTCTCTCCCAGGTACAAAATACAATACTGACAAGTTCATTGCCAATGGTGCTGTAGAACTCAATATCTGGGATGCCCTCAAGTTCCGTTCTTCAGTGGGTATTGACCTCGCATTCTGGGGTAACCACGGATATACCAAGCAGTATTTCCTTTCTTCAAAGAGCTACAACTACAATACAGTAGCTTCTGAGACAACATACGACAAGGATGGTAATGCTACAGTTACCGAGAAGATCAATTATGCTGAATCAGCTCAGCAGGAAATGAACCGCTCACTCAGATGGCAGGTCGAGAATGTCCTTTCATATGACAAGACTTTCGGAAACCATAGCATTGCAGCCGTTCTCGGTCAGACAGCTATCCGTTCGACTTCATCAAATGTAGGCGCTAATGCACGCGGACTCATGTATCCTTACGACGAGTGGAAGATCTCGGTAAACAATACTACTGGACAGCAGGCAGACGGCAACCGTAACGGTTGGGGTAGCTGGAACTCTATCGCTTACTCACTCCTTTCATACTTCGGCCGAGTTTCATATAACTATGACGAGCGTTATATGGTCGAGGCAACAATGCGTGCCGATGCTTCTTCTAACTTCGGTCCTAACAACAAGTGGGGATACTTCCCTTCAGTAAGTGCCGGATGGAACCTCAAGAACGAGTCATTCCTCCAGGATGTTCCTTGGCTCTCAGCATTGAAGCTCCGTGGATCATGGGGTATCAACGGTAACGACAGCATCGGTAGCTTCCGTTATGCTGTTTATATGAGCACAGGTAACAACTATACATTCGGTTCAGGTGCAGCAGGCGGTGAGTCAGTAAGCATCGGAGCTAAGCCTAACGGCCTTGCCAATCCTAACGCTAAGTGGGAGCAGTCGATCCAGACTGACCTCGGAGTAGATTTGGGATTCCTCGGAAACCGTATCACTTTCACAGCCGACTATTATAATAAGGTGACTTCAGGAATGCTTATGGCAATGCAGGTACCAGGTTATGCAGGTGACTCTGCTCCTGTAGGAAACGTAGGTAACATGTCGAACTCAGGTCTTGAGATGGATTTCAGCTACCGTGACAATTACGGTGACTTCAGCTGGAGCATTTCGGCAAATGCCACTTACAACCGTAACCGTCTCACCAAGCTTGGTGACGATGCTACTTCACTTTACGGATCCTCACATAAGATCGGTCAGCTTACACGCGGTATCGTAGGTCTTCCATTCCCTTATTTCTACGGACATAAGACTGACGGTATCTTCCAGAATGCAGAAGAGGTAGCAGCATATGTGAACGAGGCAGGACAGCCGCTTCTCCCTAACGCACAGCCAGGTGACGTCCGTTTCGTTGACATCGACGGTGACGGTGACATCGATGATGACGACCGTACATACATCGGAAAGGGTGTTCCTGACTGGTCACTCGGTCTTAATCTCTCATTCGCATGGAAGGGCATCGACTTCAGCATGCTCCTCCAGGGAACAATCGGAAACCAGGTGTTCAATGTGACACGTCGTACCGACCTCTATTACATCAACCTTCCTAAGACTATCCTTAACCGTTGGACAGGCGAGGGTACTTCAAACACTCAGCCAAGATTCATGTTCGATTCACCTAACATGAACTACAGATCATCTGATCTTTGGGTAGAGGATGCTTCATTCCTCCGTGCTCGTAATGTTCAGCTCGGTTATACTCTTCCACAGAAGTGGACTCAGAAGGTAGCTGTACAGCGTCTCAGAGTCTATGTTCAGGCAGAGAACCTCTTTACTCTCACCAACTACACAGGTTGTGACCCTGAGGTTACCGGTGGTAACGGCTTCAGCTCAGACCTCGGTGTTGACCGTGGAGTATATCCTCAGTCACGCACTTTCTCAGTCGGTGTAAATCTTAACTTCTAATGACCCGGATGATGATTATGAAAAAGATATATTTTGCAATTTGCGCATTTGCGGTTTTGATTCTCTCATCGTGCGGTAAGGATTTCGTTACTGCCGTGCACAACTCTTCGGAGCCGCAGGAAGAATATTATATTAACGAAGCCCGTATGTTCCAGGGACTCGTGGCTGCTTATGACCCATTGAAGTGGTATGACTACTTCTATGAGTATGATGCCCTCAACATGGTCTCTGACATCATGGCAGACGACATTTATTGCGGTGGTTCTAACGAGGGTGACCAGCCTAAGCTCGTGAAGACTCACTTCTATACAGTGACTTCACTCGAGCAGTGCAGCGCCATCTGGACTGTCAGCTATTCCGGCATCAACCGTGCCTGCCACGTTCTCGAAAATGTGGAAAGTGTTCCAGGTATGTCTGAAGAGACAAAGAAGCTCTATGTGGCTGAGGCTACAGTGCTCAAGGCTTTCTATTACAATATCCTTTGGAAATTCTGGGGTAATGTTCCATACTATGATGTGAATCTTGTAGCTCCTTATATCGCTCCGCAGCTTAAGGCTGACGAGGTTTATGAGAACATCGTGACACGTCTTGAGGAAGTGTTCGATATGAATGTGCTTCCTATGAAGGCCGCTTCAGGAAACGAAGGCCGCATTACCAAGGCTATGGCTTACATGCTTTATGCAGAGACTGTTATGTATCAGAAGGATGCGTCTCGTTATGACAAGGCTCTCGGATATATGGATGAGATCATCAGCAGCGGACAGTACTCTCTCGTAGCTGACTACGCTTCTATCTGGGAAGAGTCAGGCGAGTGGGGAACAGAGTCTATCTGGGAGATCAACTATATGTCAGAAGGTGCGGCACGCTCTTGGGGCAACCCTCTCTATAGCGGTGGATCGGTTTATCCTATGCTCAGCGGTGTACCAGGTGCTCCTGAGGCATCAGGTTACAAGGGTGGATGGGGCTTCGGTCCTGTAGCTCAGTCTGCTTGGGATCTGTTCGAAGAGGGTGATATCCGTCGTGACGGAAGTATCCTTAACTTCTATTACGAGTTCCCTGACCTTACTCTTGGTGAAGAGCGTTGGCAGTACACAGGTCTCTTCCTTAAGAAGTATATTGCAAGAATGAACGGTAATCACGGTCAGATCGCTGACGCGGATATGAACTATGGCAACAACCAGCGTTACTATCGCTATGCTGAGACCCTTCTCAATGCTGCAGAGCTCGGAGTTCTTACAGGAAAGGACCGCAGCCAGCATCTTGCAGAGGTTCGCGCACGCGCAAACTGCTCTGCTACAGGAACTTCTCAGCTTGATATCCTCGAGGAGCGTCATAAGGAGTTCGTAGGTGAGGGTAAGCGTTACTGGGATCTCATCCGTACCGACCAGGCATCTACAGTACTCAAGGCTGCAAACCATGAGTGGCGTCAGGTGGACTGGACTCCTAACAAGAAGTATTGGCCGCTCCCTCAGTCTGAGTGTGACAAGGATCCTAATCTCGTGCAGAACAACTACTAACAGTGTAAACTATAGATTATGAACAGAATATTCAAATATATGGCTTTGGCTCTGGCGGCAGTCGTGACAATGGGCTGTGTTCAGGATTATATGGAAATAGATCCTGATCAGGTTCCTCAGGCTTCCGAGCTTAAGGTAAAGATCGATGTCGACCAGGCTACCAACTATGTTACATTCTCTATTGAAAATCAGGGAATGGTTCCTATGTGGCTTTTCGGCGAGGAGCTTATCGACGGAAAGGCTAACAAGAAATATGCTTACAGCGGTAACGGTATTTCTCTTCGTTTCCGTGATGCAGGTACTCACTCAGTGGAAGTGAAGGCTTACAATGCCCACGGTATTTCTCTCGGTTCAAAGCAGGTGGAGTTCTCGCTTGAGAATACATACCGTGATCCGTTCGATGCTTCGAAGTATGTCACATTCTTTGCCGGAAGTACTGAGAAGGTATGGGAGTGGAACTCATCTGTAGCTGGACACTTCGGTTGCGGTGAGCCTGGTACAGAGGGACTCAACTGGTGGTCTTGTGGTGCTAACGAGAAGGCTGACTGGGGTCTTTATGACGACAGAATGACCTTTACTAAGGATGGTAAGTACACTTACAACCCAGGTGAAGGCGGAATGGTATACGTGAACAAGGATTCAGGCTTCGGTCCTGAGTACAACACCAATGACGGTAATGACTACCTCGTTCCTATCCAGACCTATACAGTGGATTATTCATTCGAGAATGAGTGGAACGATGCCGGTATC
Organism: Candidatus Cryptobacteroides sp.; assembly: GCA_045614445.1. Taxonomy (GTDB): domain Bacteria; phylum Bacteroidota; class Bacteroidia; order Bacteroidales; family UBA932; genus Cryptobacteroides. The sequence continues at coordinate 8,529 of JAZLCW010000097.1, forward strand.
GAGGACGTATATCTCGTACTTCCAGAGGGAGCGAACCTTTCATACATTCCTAACCCTGAGGCACTCACCACAAACACACGTTATAAACTCCTTGAGGGAACCAACACCAAGAAGCTTGTTCTTGTCAATGACAATGGTGGCATCGCGTGGAAGTATGAGTTTATTCCAGAGGGCAGTGCCAAGCCGGAGGATCCTAAGCCGGAGGCTGGTGATGTGGTATTCGATGTGAATTCAGAGCGCAATATGTGGAAGAATGCGGCTATGGATGTTTCATTCTGGTTCGCAAACAATGATTGGGGTCAGATCGAGAACCCAGCATACACTGCAGAGGGCAATACTCACACAATCGTAATCCCTGAGGGTATCGGTACTCAGCGTTGGCAGGGTCAGATGGTATTCAACAACACCGGACTCGCTACATCAGCTGACAAGAAGTATGACTTCCAGCTCATTCTCAATTCTACTGCAGATCATGGTGGAGTGACAATCAAGCTCACACAGCAGGATAATGATAATGTATTCTTCTTCGAGGATGCACATGCAGTGACAGCATATGAGGAGTTCAAGTATCAGGTGAAGGGGGTACAGGGCGTTGACCTTACAAATGCTAAACTTGTTCTTGACTTCGGTGGTGCTGAGGCAGGATCTACTGTAGTGATCAAGGATATCATCCTCCAGGAGCATATCGAGGGCGGTACACCTTCAGGTCCTGCTCCGTTTGATCCAAGTTCTGCAGACAACCTCTGGAACGCTGCAGTCACTACTGACCATCATTTCTGGTTTGCAAACAATGATTGGGGTGCAATCGACAATGCAACAGTCACTTCAGAAGGCGGCACACATACATTCGTACTTCCTGAGGGTATCGGAAGCCAGCAGTGGCAGGGCCAGTTCTTCTTCCAGAACACAGGCGTCAAGTCAGAAGCTGCCAAGACCTATGATTTCCATCTTGTCCTTATGGCTGATGCTGATCACGCAGGTGTGACAGTAAAGCTTTGTGCACAGGATGACGACGCTGCGATCATCACAGACGGCCGTTATGCTCTTGCAGCATACGAGGAGTTCTCACTTGATGTGTACGGCGCTGCAGGTATTGATTGCGAAAACCTCAAGCTTGTATTCGACTTCGGTGGCGGACAGGGCGGCTCGACAGTCGTAGTGAAGGATATCGTCTTCCGTGAGTCAAAGGTAGCAGCACCGGAGCCACCTGCAACAGAGGAACCTCAGATCTGGGATGCATCAGGAGCAGACAATCTCTGGAATGCAGCTGACAAGTCAAAGCTCTTCTTCTACTATGCTCCAGGTTGGGCACAGATCGATAATCCTGAAGTGGAAGCTATTTCAGGCGGTTACAAGATCACTCTTCCTGAAGCTACATCAGAGCGTTGGCAGGCACAGTTCGCATTTACAGAACTCGGTATTGCCGTTGCAGCTGATAAGAAATATGACATCCAGGCAGTCCTCACGTCAACAGAAGACATCAGAGGTGTGACCGTGAAGCTTACAGATGCAGCTGATGACAGCAATTTCATCACTGAGGGACAGCATGATGTTACAGCTTATGAGCAGAAGATCATTCAGCTTTCTGCAGCAGCGGGTATTGATGCAGCAGACCTTGACCTCTTCTTTGACTTCGGCGGAAACCCGGCAGGAGCAGAGATCGAGATTACTGACATCATCATCAGAGAAGCTAAATAACTTTTCAATATTTCAGACAGCAGGGTCCTGACCGACCCTGCTGTTTCCAGATTTAAAACTAAACACGATGTCAAAGGTTATGTTAAAACTTCTTATGACCGGTATCTTTTGTCTTGCGGCGTTCTCATGCAGCGAGAAGCCAGCACAGGTGGACAAGGTTGCCGGTAATCTTTCGGTCGATAAGCAAACTGTCAATGTCACCAATGCGGCTGCCAATGTAGTTATAAAGGTTACTTCAGACTGCGACTGGGGCATTTCGTCTGCCGACAATACCTGGGTTACAGTATCTCCGAGCGGAGGAATTGCAGGTGAGACCGACGTGAATGTGAAAATAACAGAAAACACTACAGGTGACGTACGTCAGACTGTTCTGACTATCAGGTATGGTTCGGATAGACTGGATATACCTGTAAAACAGAACTATCAGGTGGAGGAAGTGCCAATCTCTGATCCTGCATTCAAGGCCTACATGCTTGAGGCGTATGATGTGGACAAGGACGGCATCCTCAGCACTAAGGAGGCGTCTGCCGTTAAGGAAATAAAGGCTTCCGGCCGCGGCATCAAGGCCATGCCGGAGGTGAATGTCCTTTTCAAGGATATCACGTATCTGGACTGCTCTGACAATGACCTTACTGAGCTTGATATCACCAATATGCTCAGTCTCAAGACCTTCGACGCGACGGGCAATCCTAATCTCAGGAATATCTATGTCTGGACAGGATTTGTGGAACCGGAGGGATTCTCCAAGCCGGAGTCTGCACAGTATGTGGAGCCGGAAATCCCGACACCTGCCGGTTACCAGCTCGTGTGGCAGGAGGAATTCAATCCTACCGAGACGGGACTTCCTGATCTGAAGAAGTGGTGGTATGAAACTGCCGAGCCTGGCTGGGTGAACAATGAGCTTCAGACCTATATCGCAGGTCGCAAGGGAGATATCGTGACAGCTGATGTGAGCGACGGAACCTTGAAGATCCGTGCCATCAAGGACGGCAACAGAGTCTATTCGGCCCGAGTCAATACAGTCGAGGGATGGACATATGGATATTTCGAAGCTCGTCTGAAACTTCCGAGAGGCAAGGGTACATGGCCTGCATTCTGGATGATGCCTGTGACCTGGTCAGGATGGCCTGAAGGAGGTGAGATCGATATCATGGAGCATGTAGGATGCGTTCCTACCGAGGTGTCATCGTCAATTCACTGCAAGGCATATTACCACGCCATCGGCACACAGAAGACAGCTGCAAAGAAGATTTCTACCGTCATGGATGAGTTCCATACCTATGCACTGGAGTGGACTCCGGAGTATATCAAGACATATGTGGATGGTGTGCAGCTGTTCCATTATAATCCGGACAATTACTCAAAGGGTCGCAATGCGGATACCTGGCCTTTCAACAAGCCGTTCCAGCTCAAGCTGAACCTTGCATGGGGAGGTGATTGGGGAGGAATGTACGGCGTGGATGAAAGTTGTCTCCCTGCGACATTTGAAATTGATTATGTACGAGTATTCCAGAAACCTGAATAGCTTATGAAAAAATATTCCAAGATGCTCCTTATCGGAGCTGCAGCCGTAGTCATGGCTTCCTGTGCGGGTCAGTCTGAGGAGGTGATGTTTGTTCCGGATGGATATGAACTCATCTGGAGCGATGAGTTTGACGGTGAATCCCTCGATATGGACAACTGGACTCCCGAAATCGGTGGTCACGGATGGGGAAATAACGAACTTCAGTTCTATACCGGAAGAAAGGAAAATGTCGAGGTAAGAGACGGAAGACTCATAATGAGGGCCGTCAAGGAAGAATATGAAGGAGCTCCGGTCACATCGGCAAGACTCATCACACTTGGAAAGTTCGAATTCAAGTATGGCTATGTCGTGGCTTCCATAAAGCTCCCCAAGACAGCTGAAGGTCTTTGGCCTGCATTCTGGATGATGGGAAACGATATCAGGAAGATCGGTTGGCCGAACTGTGGAGAGATCGATATTCTCGAGATGGGACATTCAAACGGTATCAATAACGGTACATCTGAGCAGTTCCTCAACGGTGCCTGCCATTGGGGAG
>JAZLCW010000098.1:0-1790 GCA_045614445.1 Candidatus Cryptobacteroides sp.
ATAATCGTTAATCAGACGCTCATATGCTTCAAATCCCTCATTCGCCAGCAGCCAGTAGCCGATATTCGAGGACAGCTCGAAAAGGTTGCTGTTCACATAGTCCGGATCGAACAGATGCTCGGCATCCTTCACTTTGAAATACTTTGAAAGTGGCTCACCGTTCTCAATATTGTAGTACATCAGGCCTTGAAGCAGTTTGGAATAATAGTCTGCCTCGATTTCCTTGCGACACAGAATCGCCAGTTCCCGGCTTGGATTCATATCGGCAACGAAAGCTTCATATCTTGATAGATGATGATTCAGCTGTTTCTTCAACGCTTCTGTCAGACTCTTGGAGTCCTTGTACTGCCTGACCATGTTCCCTGCAGAATCCATTATACCTTTTCCATGGCTTGGCCAGTCTGTATTCAGATAATAATACATATGGAAGTCATTAAGCTTCACATTATTGTCCGCTCCTATGCCAGAAAAAGAGACTGCACCCAATTCAGCGAAATCCAGCTCGACATGAAGGGAATCGCCGGGACACACCATCATGCGCTCCACAAACGGCTCCATCGAAATAGTCCTTGGTGCATATGGAATCAGCGAAAATGCAAACCTATCCTCATAGATGCCGGAAGTCTGCTTCGTGTCAACCCTATCATAGAAAGGGATCGTGATGCTGACATCCTTAGTATTTGGATACACTTCGCGATTTGCGATATGTCCTGTAATTACAGCAGGCTTCGAATAATACGCCTCGTCGCCCTCGACATTCTCAGTGCTGAAAACAAAGGCAGTCGCCTCCTCCGTAGTGTTCTGTTTGCAAGTACAAAGGAGGATGCCTATTATCAATAAGTATATTCTGATTATTCTTTTCATTATAGAACAGACTCTATTCGCTCTGCTATGATTCCGTCTCTATGTCCGGCCCAGATATCAAGTATCTTACCTTCCTTGGATACTATAACAAAGGTAGGGATGCCCTGGGTTTCAAATCGCTTATTGAATCCATATGAACCTTTAAGGTCATTGAAATCATGCCATGGTACAGGATTCTTTCTACTACCGACTTTCCAAGATGCTTCTGTATCCAAATTAAAACCGATTACTTCTACGGGATATTTGCCCGAATTGACAAGCTCTGTCAATTCTTTCTTTGCAATCCGACATGGGGCACAGCTGTAACTACCGAAATACAACAACATTGCTTTATCCTTGTATTCCGATAAAGAATGTACATTACCGTCTAAATCGTATGCTTCAACATTATATGGAAATGAATCACCAACCTTCAATGGCTCTCCATCAGGATACAAGATATTTGAAATCCTTTTGCCTTTTGCTGTGCCTTTCTTTTCAGAATCCACCTTGGCCCAGATTTCCTGCAACTCCTTCAAATTGTCCTTCTCATTATAATGTATGGCTGCCTTGACAGACTGAAGCATCAGGTCCATCCATGGTTCACTGATTCTTTTCTGACTCTTCAACCACTTTAACTGAATCGAATCAATCTTTGCGTGTAATGGTTTATTCAGATTAAGATAATCGCTCGAGCGTCCTTCCTTCCTGCACTGGAGTTCAAGGAGCTGCAATTCCTTGAACAGTTCTGCAACCTCATCAAAATACGACTGATATATCTTCTGTTCCTTGCCACTTGTCTTGACATTCCAATTCCTTGTCAGATAATCATTACCAGTGATTTTTACCTTTGCACCCGGCTCTACGTAAAAGTCCACACTCATACTAGGAAATACGCCCAGAGAATAGGCCATGACATGATATTGTACTCCCGTTTCTGCAGGAGC
>JAZLCW010000099.1:0-9180 GCA_045614445.1 Candidatus Cryptobacteroides sp.
GTGATTGTGAAACCTGCAGGAACAGGGATGTTGAGCGTACACATCTCAGCGAGGTTTGCACCTTTACCACCGAGGAGCTCACGCATTGTTCCATTTCCCTCAGCAGTTTTGCCACCGAAGCAATAGACTCTTTTCTTGTTAGATTCCATAATTGTAAATATTTGATTATTAATAAATAATATCAATAAAAGATTATTGCCGGATATTCCCCATGTCAAAATGGAAAAAATCCGGCGCGAATTTAATCATTTTTCCTGAAAAATCAGCAAAGAATTTGAGTAAAATCAGTCCTCTCCCTCGCTGGCCTGCTCCAGAAGTGATGCGAGTATTCCTGCGACACCGCAGCGGCTGCCTTCCTTGAACGTGATATCTGTCCTGGACGGGTCAGGATGGCCTATCGGATAATAGGCAATATCCTGAAGGAGAAGCTGGGAATCAAGGTAATCATAATCGTAGTCGCTGATCTGTATGATCACTCCCGGAATCTCGCTGAACAGCAGTTTCGTGGTGTCTGTTTCCTGGTAAGAAGCCATCAGTCCGCATAGGTCTATGCACGTTCCGCATTCTCCGCACATCGATGCGGCAGCAGTGGCAAGACCACCGTCGGAAACAGTCGTTCCCGCAATGACGATGCCGTCTTCCACCAGCTCTCTTACAACTTCGTAGCAATCAATGAAATAGTCCGGGTCCTGGATGTGAGGGCCCACACCTCCGTTATGTCCCTGTGTCTGTGCCAGAAGGGAGCCTCCGATTTTGTGCGAGCAGGTGTCGAAAGGAATATATATAAGCCAGTCAGACGGGTCTGAATGCATTTCACGAGGACATTTGCGTGTCTCGGATATCCATGGGTGCCTGCTTTGGAAAGGTGAGTCCTTTACCTGAATTTCCTCCTGATTATCATCGTTTTCGTCCGAATCTTTCTCCGGAAGCCAGGCATAGAATTCCAGATAGCTTTCCAGATCTGTTTCATCGAAGACATAGTCTTCAAGCTTTACTCCCAGATCGAAGATGTATCCGCTCGCGGATTCGACTGAATGATAGAAGGCGGCCATATTTCCCAACGGACGCGTGTTCCAGATCCATCTGGCCCAGAGATGCAGATTTCCCAGACGGAAATGTCCATCATTCCATATCCTGTCAATCAATGCCTTACCTATCCTCTGTCTTGTGAATTCCTCAGGGTAAAGAAGTCGGAAAGGACGTTCTTTACCAGCTTCCTTTATGCAGTCTTCAAGGTATCGGGCTTCATTGGTCTGGCTGTATCTGAACGATGTGACAGGTGGGTCAGTGGATTCGTCCAGGATGTCTTCGAAGCCTGCCGGATCCTGCTGCCCGAAGCTTTCGTCAGTCATGCATTCGCTCAGAAGCTCCGCCGGAGTGGCGTCGTGTCTTATGCCGTCAATGATGTATTGCGAGTATAAAGCTGATTCTTTTTCTGTCATATTCCGCACAAGTTGGGGATAAACTTTGTAAAAATAGTTAAATTTGTATTCACAACAAGCAATTTTGCGATTATGGACAAGATTTTTTCGGAAAAGGCATATGATGAGATGATCGGTAAACTGTTCGTGAGGTTCCCTTCCTTCCAGAAGACAGGATCTTCCGCATATAAGCCGGGTATCGGTAATATGGAGTTCTTCGACCAGCTGGCAGGGCATCCCCACAGACAATATAAGATAATACATATCGCCGGTACCAATGGTAAAGGATCAGTGTCCAATATGTTGACCTCAGCGCTTGCTGATCAGGGACTTAGAGTGGGACTTTATACCTCTCCTCATATATCGGATTTCCGTGAAAGGATCAGGGTGGTGACATCTTCTTCCTCCAATTCTGAGCTTGATGCAGGAACCTTCCAGCTTATTTCCAAGGAGGATGTGTGGTCGTTCGTCCAGCAGTGGCAGGAGACATTCGATCACCTGGATATGTCTTTCTTCGAGATAACCACATCGATGGCGTTGACCTGGTTCGCTCAGCAGAAAGTGGATGTGGTGGTACTTGAAACCGGCCTTGGCGGCCGTCTGGACAGCACCAATATTGTCAATCCTGTCCTCAGCATCATTACGAATATCGGTCTTGACCATTGTGATATGCTGGGAGAGACATTGCCTGAAATCGCTTTTGAAAAGGCTGGAATCATCAAGCCTGGAGTGCCTGTGGTAGTGGGAGAAAGTCATCCTGAAGCAGATGCTGTGTTCGAACGTAAAGTCCTGTATACCAATCTTCCGGAACCATCATTCATGGGTAACCGTACGGCAATTATGTCTATGCTGACATTCGCCGATAAAGGTGAACCGCGATTGTGGAAGCAGCACGAGGAAATTCTGCGGAAGATGGATCTTCAGGGAGAATATCAGCGTAAGAATCTCAGAACGGTGATGGCTGCTCTGGATGTCATTGCATCGCTGATTCCGATGAGTCAATCTGATGCCAGTATCCTGGATGCTTTGATTCATACTGCGTCCCGAACCGGCTTCAGGGGACGCTGGGAGAAGCTCTCCGACCACCCGTATGTAATCTGTGACATCGGTCATAATGAGCATGGATTGAAATACAATTTCGCTCACCTGGAACGTCTTAAGGCGGAAGGTCGATGCTCGGATCTTATTATCGTATATGGCTCTGTGGCTGATAAGGATGTGGATTCTGTAATCCACCTGATGCCTGAGAATGCAATATATGTATTTACCCAGGCTCAGGGCAAGCGGGCGCTTCCTGCTGAAGATATCCGATGCAGGTATCTGGCTTATTGTGAGGAAAATTCACGCTCGATTGACCGTGTTCATTGTGCAGGCACGGTCGTTGAGGCAATGAAGATAGCTTATGAAATTGCTGACGGCATTGTCGCGGCAGATCCTGATGCACGTCCGCTCATCTATGTGGGAGGAAGTACATATGTCGTGTCGGAGGCTGTTGCAATTCAGGAATGATTGATATTTAATCCCCAGATAATATGAAACGGATTCTTGTGATTCTGCTTGCTGCGCTGATAGGTGCAGAGGCTTTCTCGTACGCCGCAGGTGGCGATGTGAATGGTCGTGACCAGATAGAGTCCCTTTGGAAGGAATATGAAGATGCTTCTCAGAAGGATTACATACAGAGAATGACCAATGTCCTGGAGAAGATCAAAGTCGAAGCCCTCAAGGAAAGAAGTACCTGGGACTATTATAAGGCTGTCTGCTTATATGCACGGGCGAAATCATCCCGTGACTGGAAGCTTACAGAAGAGCTTTATGCTCAGGCGGAAGAGGAAATCGGTGCATATGGAGAGCCGGTTCTGGATTATATGCTCAGACGTGAGAGTATGAGCATGGAGCAGAAGATCGCGTATCTGGATGAGAACGCGGATAAACTGAAATCGAGAAAGAATACTGATGTCTATGAGGGTGCCGGAATTGTGTATGATGATGTGCTTTTAGCGACCTTAAGTAATGATTATCAGTACCTTCTGTGGGATATTCTGACAAGGTCGCATCGTCCTTCAGTAGAAGAATGTACCGATATATATGGCCTGCTTTCTGAGAGTCTGGCAGGTGTGTATCCCCAGGCTGGTCTTGCTGAGTATATCTATAAGAAGAGGATTCTGGATACTGGGAAGTCGACTGAAATAGATGAAGAATTCGGCCCTCTTGCGCAGAAGTATGATGGCAAGGCATTGGGCGTTATGATCAATGAGTTCATTCTTCAGTACAAGCTTGCCGACCGTAAAGCCGAAGGTTCCTCGGAGTATTTCCGTGAAATGAGGGAGCGTGTCGTGAAACTGATCAAGGAGAGGGATTCTTTTTATGGTGAGTCCGAACGGGCATTGGCCGGATATTGTGATGCATTGGATGAGATCCTTAAGCATCTGGATGCCCAGGTAGCATATGTTGAGGTAAGAAATGGTGATGTTCAGGTGGCATTGAGAAATCTCAGCCGTGTCAAGATCAAGGTTTCCCTCCAGAAAGATGTCGTTTTTGATACATTGCTGAATAATCGTGTCGCAAGTTATTATGCCCTCGATACATTGAATTTCAGGCTGCCGGATATGGCGGACGGAACTTATAAGATCGAATGTTTTTCAGGAATTACCAGACTCGGTGAATCCAATTTTGCGAAAAACACATTATCAATGTCTCTTCGCAAGGATTCGAAGGGAACCTCTGTATATGTGGCGGATTATATGACCGGTGAGCCTGTGGAGTGTGTGGATATCGTTGTGTATAAGGGATATAGGGATCGGAAGGTGCTGGAGTACAAGGGCTTGCGTCTGGATGGTTATACAAGGCTTCCTGATGAGGTAGAGAAGCAGCTTGAGGATTATGGATGCACGTTGGAGTGTATTGTGAGGGGAAATGACGGCCACGATAGAAGTATCTCGCGAAATTATTCATCCAGAGAGTATGCCTATGCCTCAAATGATGAAGATGTCAGCAGGCATTCATATGTCTTGCTGGATAAACCTGCATACAATCCTGACGAAGTCCTGAAATTCAAGGCTGTAATATATGAGAGGGATGAGAAGAAGGGAGCGATGAAGGTCATCCCTTCAGGAATCTATACTGTCAAGCTGGTGGATGCCAATGGAGAGATTGTTACATCCAAGGAACTGCGTGTCAATGATTTCGGATCGTTGGCAGGAGAGTTTGCGCTGAAAACTCTGAAACGATATGGAAATTGCAGCATTTATGTTTATCAGGGAGACAAGGCCCTTGGGTTCCAGCCATTTGTCGTGGATGAATATGTACTCCCTACTTTTGAAGTGACTTTCAATAAGCCGCAGAGAATATACTATTCAGGTAGTGAGGTGGCGGTGAGCGGTAGATTGAAAAGCTTTGCCGGTCATCCTTTGTCGTCTGCCAATGTCAGTGCGGTCGTATCGTTGAAAGGTGAAGTGGTTCTTGCTTCCGATGTAAAGGTGGCGGATGACGGAGTTTTTGAAATCATCTTCAATGATGTTCCTGATAAGAAAAACATCAGAAGGGAGTATTCCGTGGAAGTGAAAGTGACAGATGACACCGGTGAGACTCATTCATATTTCTACAGTCAGCCGGTGGTCGTTACGCCTTATGTGGGAAGCAGACTGGAGAATGTGGCTGAAGGAGCCTGTGCTTTATATGAACCGTCCCGGAAGGTCTATACCGTCGACGGAACCTTAGCGTCGGTTGCTTGTGATGCAGGATATGGATCCGGCTTGACATGCCCGGGAATTCCTTTGAAGTATAAGGTCTTGAAGGATAATGTTCCGGTAATGCGGGGGGAGACTGTTTCCGGTGATGTGCTGGAGCTTGATTTCTCCGCTCATGATCCTGGAATATATGAATTCGTGCTCAGCCTGACTGCTGTCGATGGTGAGGGAAAGAAGGTGGAAGGAGAGAGTAAGATGCTGATGATCGTACTCCCTGGAGCTGATGAGAATGCCTTGATTCCTGAGTGTGTGGAGAATGTGTTCCGCGTCGTGAATGATGATCAGATCACATTGCAGCTTGGTGCCGGTAACGGTCCAGTATGGGCGGTCGTGGAGCTTTTCGGAAGGACGCGTGACATGCTCAGGTCGGAGGTTGTCCATATTGAGAAAGGATGCCTGGAGACAATATCTTTTTCATATGAAGAGGCATATCCTGATGCCGTGGAAATGAGGATATTGTATTTCCGGAACTCGAAAAGATATGAATATTCTCATATATGGAGGCGTCCGGTCTCTCAGGGAGCCGTTCCTTTGAAATTTACCCGGTTTGTGGATGAAAGTCTTCCGGGTACCCTGTGTTCAGTTTCGCTGCAGACTGCTGCAGGCGTCGAGGCGGCAGCTTCTGTATATGACCTTTCCACAGAGCAGATAAATAAGAATACTTGGAAGCAGGTTAAACGGAAGGAAGTCATATTGGATCAGGTAAAGGTCTATCCTGCGAATGGTAGGTATGGAAGTGATTATCGGATGATGATGGGGGATGAATATCCTATCTTTCTGATGGATCTGCTGATGTTTGATGATCCGTTATCCGGATCGGTGGCCGGTGTTTCGCTTGAAGAGTATGTTGTCGTCGGATATGGCAGCATCAGAGGAATATACGGAAGCAGGGCAAGGTCGAAAACAACGGGGGCATCTATAAATGAAGCTTTTTCTCTGGATATGTCTTTTGACGAATCGGTGTCGCTTCCTGTTTCTGGCTCTTCCCGTGAGGTTCGGATAAGAAGTTCGTTTGCTCCTGCATTGGCCTTTGAGCCTTTCCTGTATCCTTCTGCGGAGGGGGAGATTTCATTCGATTTCCGCACCTCGGATAAATTATCGACATTCGTCGTGTCCGTATTTGCTCATGACAGACAAATGAACAATAGTGTTGTCCGCAGGGAGATGCTGGTGACATTGCCGGTCAAGCTTGCCCTTGTTCAGCCTCAATATCTGTATGAAGGCGACAGGTATGTCATGAGGGCTTCGATGTCGAATATTTCCGGATCGGCTGTGTCCGGCGATTTGAGGATAGAGGTCTATGCCGGTGACTCCTATGAAAGAAGTGCTCTTCTGATGGCTGATGTAATGAAGGTGGATGTTCCTTCCGGCGGATCTTCTGCTGTGCCTTTCGAAGTTCTGGTGCCTTCTGATGTGGATATGCTTGGATTCAAGGTGGTTTTCACATCAGGTGATGTTTCGGATGGAGTATTTGTAACAGTTCCTGTATATGATACGTCACAGGTAATCCGTGAAGCACATTCTGCTGTTGTTCTGTCTGGAATGTCAGAAGAGGCTGTCTTGAAGGAACTCCGCAGCAGATTCGTTAATGGAAGCTCAGTGGGGGCTGAATATTCGTCCGTGACCGTAATGGATATGCTGCTTGATGCTCTTCCGTTGGTGGTAGAGGCCGATGGTAAAGATGCTGTGACACAGTCTGAGGCAATGTATGTCAATATGCTGGCTGCCGGACTTCGCACTTCTGAGGGGGAGGATGTGCGTGCGTATGTGGAGGCTGCCCGTGCTGCTATGGAAAGGCTCGTCGCTTGTGCTGATGAGGATGGCGGTTTCGGATGGTTTGAGGGAATGAGTCCATCTCCTGTGATTACGGCTCTTGTGCTCGAACGGTATGCCGGACTGCGAGACAGGGGATTGCTGACGCTTGTTTCCGATATCTTGGGTGAGGATGCTTTGGATGATATCGATGAGGCGGTCGATCGCGCTGTCAGATATCTGGATTCATCTTATTTTGCAGACCATGACAGACCATTATGGTATGGCTCGCTTTCTACATGGCAATATCTGAGAGTTCGCTCGATGTATGCTGGTGTGCCGTTCGATATTCAGGCAGCCCGCAAGGCTGCAGGTCTCGTGGAATATATCCTGTTCAAGAAAGAAGTGAAGGAGTACTTGCTTCCTAAGAAGGCTCTTCGCTGGACTGATGGAGAGATTTTGGCAAAGGTGCGTATGATCAGCATATTGGAGGCTTTAAGTTCTTCTCAGGAGGGCTTGACTCTTGCAAGGGATTGGGGTATTTCGTCGAAGGCGAAAATGCGCAGGTCAATGGCTGTGGAGCTTAAGTCTTTGAAGGAATATGCTGTGGAGCACCCGTCAGGTGGCATGTATTATCCGAATGCAGTGATGCCTTGGAGAGGTCTTCTTGAAAGTGAATCATATGCTCATTCTTTGATCTGCGATCTTTTCAAGGATTTATCTTCCGATCCTGAACTCGGTGACGGACTGGATCAGCTGGCAGAAGGCATCCGTCTTTGGCTCATGCTTCAGAAAGAAACCCAGCAATGGGCTTCTGATCCTGGTTTAGTGGAGGCGATGGCCTCAGTCTATGATGCTTCGGAGGCTGTGAAGGAAACGAAAGTCGTGGCCCTTTCAAAGAGATTCCTTAAGCCTTTTGAAGAAGTCGTGAAGTCAGGAAACGGATTCAATGTTTCTGTGAAATATTATAAGGAAACTGCTGATGCCGGTAGAGTGGAGCTGTCGCAGGGTGATAATCTCAATGTCGGAGATAAGCTCGTGGCGGTCTATGCGCTCTGGAGTGAGGAGAACCGTAGTTTTGTGCGTCTCTCAGTGCCACGTCCTGCTTGTTTGCGTCCGCAGAATCAGCTGTCGGGATGGGATGGCGTCTGGTTGAGACCTATATCTTATGGATTATACAATGTGGCTCCATATGTTTATAGGGAGGTGCGTGCAGACAGGACTCTATACTGGGTCGATGTCTTCCCTGAAGAAGATTCTACCTTTGAGGAAGTTATGTTTGTTACTCAGGAGGGAACCTTTACATCTGCGGTGGCAGAGATCGAGTCGCTTTATGCTTCGCATTACAGGGCTAATGATGGGTTTGCCGGTGGGGTTACAGTAGAATAATCTTGTAGAATCGTCAAGATGGATCAGAATAAAAAATATCCGGATAAGTATAAGTTGACAAGATCCTGGTGGATAAATGAAAAACGCCTCTCTACATCGTAGAAAGGCGTTTTCTTTGGTGGGAGCAGAGGGAGTCGAACCCCCGACCCTCTGCTTGTAAGGCAGATGCTCTAAACCAACTGAGCTATGCTCCCTTTTCTTGCTTCTTTTGCCCGATGACTGCGTTGGACTTCGCTCGGCGGTCGGTCATTACCGAAAGGTAACTCCCTCCCTTCTCGCTCGTCCGCCTTGCCCTCTGGCAAAATAAGCGACGAAAGTATTCCGAAGAACTTTTCTTGCGGTGCGGACGGGACTCGAACCCGCGACCCCCGGCGTGACAGGCCGGTATTCTAACCAGCTGAACTACCGCACCAATTTGTTCAGACTTATGCGTTTTTCTCAAACGCGGATGCAAAGGTACGCAAAAAATCGGAACCTCCAAATTTTTTGCGTACTTTTTTGCAATTTTTTTGCTATTTGACCTCGATTTCCCGTTTTGTGTCTTCATTCTTGGCCTTCTCCTGTTTAGGGATTGTGACCTTCAGAATGCCGTTATTTACCTGGGCCTCAATGCCTTCTTTGTCTGCATTGTCGGGGAGAAGCAGAGTCTGGCTGAATTTTGAGTATGAAAACTCTTTTCTGAGGAATCTGCACTCTTTTTTGTCTTCATCCTTGCCTTTGCATTCACAATCCTTCTTTTCCATCTCGATGACAAGATTGCCGTCCTTGTTGAGATGAACCTTGAAATCGTCCTTGCATAATCCGGGAGCGGCGACTTCGAGTTTGTATTCTTTTTCGTTTTCGAGTACATTCATCGCAGGTGCTGTGCCTGT
>JAZLCW010000100.1:0-68132 GCA_045614445.1 Candidatus Cryptobacteroides sp.
ATATGCTGCTTGTACTGACGGGCCAGAAGATCTCCGTCAACACAATACATCTGTCCGATAGTCTTAATACTCAAGACCGTGGACTCGATACGCTTCTTTTAAAAAAGACACAAACTCCTTGGTGAGCTGTGTTCCTTCAAACGCAATGGAATAGGTCTTGGTCAATATCTCGTTAGTGTCTTGGTCCAGCCACTTGCGTCTGCGTACGTGAAGGTACACAGCATTGCCTCGAATAGGATAATCCTGGATCTTCTTCGCCGAGGTAAAGCCATGGAAAATCACACGACGAGAAGAAAACTCGACTGGAATGGTCTTCTTCTCGTCTAAATGAATATGTATCTCCTCATCCTTGGGATAATGCTGGATTGACACGATGTCAAAGTTATCAACGATGACACTCGGAAATATCGTCTCTAATAATGTCTTTGTTACCATACCACAAAGGTAACAAGACTAAATTTACCAACCTACTTTTTCAGTTGATCCATGATTCCGGTCCGGTTTCCCAATCCGCTTTCCTTGTGATCCAAGCTCGCTCCGACCTAGGGGTGAATGTAATTCCTTTTGTAATCCCGTATAAAATTACTATCTTTGCTCGATTATATTCAATTAGTGGAATTGTGTTGTAATCAACGATATCAAATTGATTTATAAATTAATGCTATGATAAGAAAAACAGGATTATTATTCTTTATCGTCCTTATGCTTGCCGGTGTATGTATACCAGCTGCAGCGCAGATGACGGATGATGCCGTGATCGAATATGTCAAGGAAGGAATGGCCAATGGAAAGTCGCAGAATGATCTGCTTAAGGAACTTATGGGTTCAGGTGTGACAGTGGAGCAGGCCCAGCGTATCAAGAAGATGGTCGAATCGGAAAATCCTGGGGCGACTGATATGATGGGGCGTGCCGGTGAAATGGAGAGACGTCGAAGAAATGCTCCGGGAGCCGTACAGGTGCCGGCAGTCGAGACCAATGAAAAAGAAAGCGCAGAAATGACTAAAGGACTTGAAGAGAAGGAGATATTCGGTCATAATATCTTTTCGAACCGTAAGCTTTCTTTTGCTCCGAACCTCAATATCCCGACTCCCCTGAATTACAGGCTTGGTGCAGGTGATGAACTCATCATCGATGTGTGGGGAAGCAATGAAGCGACCATTCGTCAGACCATATCTCCGGATGGATTCATCAATATTCCTAACCTCGGTGTGGTTACACTCAACGGAATGACCGTCAAGGAAGCAGAGCAGTACCTCAGGAAGAAACTCTCACAGATTTATCCTGTGGATGGAGAAGAAGCTGAATCTGACTTCAAACTCACTCTTGGCAATATCAGAACCATTCAGGTCAATGTTACCGGTGAGGTGAAAGTACCGGGAACCTACAGTATTTCATCACTTTCGAACATTTACAATGCCCTTTATTGTGCTGGCGGTATAGATGAATTAGGATCGCTCCGCAAGGTTCAGCTGGTCAGAAACGGCAAGCTGAAGATGGAGGTCGACCTGTATGATTTCATTCTCAATGGTGTGATTCCGGACGGACTTACGCTTGAAGACGGTGATGTGATTAATGTGCCTCTCTATCTGAGCCTTGTGAAGATCGAGGGCAGTGTGAAACGTCCGATGTATTATGAAATGAAGGATGGTGAGACAGTCCAGGATATTCTTGATTATGCAGGTGGATTTTCCGGTGATGCATATCGTTCCAATGTAAATGTTGTTCGCCAGAATGGTGTGGAGTATCAGGTTTATACGGTCGATTCACCTTTGTTCTCTGCATTCATTCTGAAGGATGGTGACGCTTTGACTGTAGGTGCTCTGATCGACAGATATGAGAACAAGCTTGAAATCAAGGGCGCGGTTTATCGCCCTGGCATATATCAGCTGGGAGATGGAATCCGTACCGTATCGGAACTCATTGCCAAGGCTGACGGCCTTAAGGGTGATGCATTCACTAACCGTGCAATCATCCATCGTGAACGTGAAGATCTAACCCTTGAGGTTATCCCGGTGGATGTAAAGGCAGTTCTTTCTGGACAGATGCCTGATGTAAAGCTGCAGAGAAACGATATTCTCTATATTCCGAGTATTTATGATCTCAACGATATCGGAACCATAACTATTGATGGCGAGGTCGCAAGTCCGGGTGTTTTTGTATATGAATCCAATATGACTATCGAGGATATCATCATGCAGGCAGGTGGACTTCTTGAATCAGCTTCTACTGTAAGAATCGATGTGAGCCGCAGAATAAAGAATCCGGCAAGTACAGAGCAGCCTGACTCGATTGCCAATGTATTTACAAGGTCTTTCCATGATGGTTATGTCATCAGCGAGGAACTGGACTTTGTGCTTCAGCCGTACGATTATGTCTTTGTTCGTAAAAGTCCAGGATATACAGCTCAGGGCAAGGTGAAAGTGAGTGGTGAGGTTGTCTTCCCGGGTGACTATGTGCTTACTCATAAGAACGAACGCCTTTCTGACGTTGTCAAAAGGGCAGGCGGACTCAACAAATGGGCATATGTCAAAGGAGCAAGACTCATCCGTCACACTCTTGCAGAGGAAAGGAACCGTACCCGCTCCGGTATGACTGTGCTGACTACAGGAAAAGACAGCGTCAATGTAGCTAACCTTGACCTCGATGAAACTTACAGTGTCGGTATAGATTTGGAAGCCGCTCTGGCATCTCCTGGAAGTGATGCTGACCTTGTGCTCCGCAAGGATGATATGATCCTTATTCCGGAATATATAAATACAGTCAAAATATCCGGTAATGTAATGTATCCTAATGTGGTGGCTTACAATCCCGGCATGTCAGTGCGTGATTATGTGGAGATGGCTGGTGGATATGGCTATCGTTCGAAGAAGAACAAGGCGTATATCATATATATGAACGGAACCATAGCCCGTGCCCGTCAGATGTCAAAGGGAGTTGTAGAGCCTGGATGTGAGATAATGATTCCTCAGAAACGTGACAAGGAACTCGATGTTTCATCATTGATGAGTGTGGCAACTACTTCATCGTCAGTCGCTACAATGCTTGCTACTATCATGAACCTCATAATGAAATAAAGATGCAGGATAATCAGAACAATACAATGCCTCAGGAGCAGGAAATCGACTTGATGGAACTCATAGCAAAGCTCTGGAAAAGTCGAAGCTTCATCATCAAGTGGGGCGTCATAGGAGCGATTGCCGGACTTATAATCGGCTTCAGTATTCCTAAGACATACACGGTGTCTGCTACGCTTGCGCCGGAGATGCAGCAGAGAATCGGTTCAGGTGTCAGTTCCATCGCTTCCATGATGGGTGTCAGCCTGGACAACAGTATGGATGCCATTGATTATGAGATGTATCCGGATGTCATAGCATCCACTCCTTTCCTTTTCGAACTTCTGGATCTGGAGGTGAAGACAAAGGATGGGCAGATCGACACTACTTTGCAGAACTATATTCTCAAGCATCAGAAGAGACCTTGGTGGAGTCACGTGATAGGTGCTCCTTTCAAGGCAGTGGGCTGGGCAGTGTCATTGGTGAAGCCGGATGAGGACGAAACTCAGACAGGTGAAGTTCAGCTGGATGTGTATAATCTGCCAAAGAAAGAAAGGAAAGCCATTAAATTTCTTTCAGAGGAGATAAAGGTGTCAGTCGATAAGACTGGCAAGACCAAGATTTTCCTTAAGATGCAGGATCCCCAGGTAGCCTATACTGTAATTACAGCTGTGATAGATAATCTGAAGAACTTCATGTCAGAGTATCGTACGTCGAAGTCGCGTCAGGATGTGGAGAATCTGATGATGATATGCGAAGAGCGTAAGCAGGAATACTATGCGGCGCAGAAGGCATATGCCCAGTATACAGACTCAAACAAGAATCTTGTTCAGAATCTTCAGAAGGCTGAGGGCCAACGTCTCCAGCAGGAGATGAATCTGGCTTACCAGGTGTACTCACAGGTGGCCACACAGCTTGAGGCTGCCCGAATCAAGGTCCAGCAGGATAAGCCGGTGTTTGCCATTCTGAAACCTGCAGTAGTACCATTGAAGAAAACAGGCCCAAGTAAAGCCAAGTCTCTGGTTCTGTTCGCATTCCTGGCAGGATCTTGTGCCGCGGCCTGGGTCCTCTTCGCAAAGAATAAATGGCAGCAGTTTAAAGATAAACTGGCGAAGTAAGAATTCTATAAACCGTCAATATGAAAGGAATCGTTCTGGCCGGTGGAAGCGGCACCCGTCTTTACCCCATCACCAAAGGAGTGAGCAAGCAGCTGCTTCCTATCTTCGATAAACCGATGATATATTATCCGATCTCCGTGCTTATGCTTGCCGGAATCAGAGATATACTTATCATTTCCACTCCACACGATCTGCCTGGATTTCAGAGACTTCTGGGAGATGGCAGTGACTACGGCGTGAACTTCAGCTATGCCGGGCAGCCTTCTCCGGACGGCCTTGCCCAGGCTTTCATCATCGGGGAAGAATTCATCGGAGACGACTCAGCCTGCATGGTGCTCGGAGACAACATCTTCCACGGCAACGGTTTCATTGAACTTCTCAAAGAAGCTGTCCGCTCTGCAGTAGAAGACGCGAAGGCCACTGTATTCGGCTACTGGGTCAGCGATCCTCAGAGATATGGCGTGGCTGAATTCGACAATGAGGGGAATTGCCTCTCAATTGAAGAAAAACCGGTAGAACCGAAGTCCAATTACGCAGTGACAGGCCTCTATTTCTACCCGAACAAAGTCGTGGAAATAGCAAAGAATGTCAAGCCGTCTGCAAGAGGCGAATTGGAAATAACTACAGTCAATCAGCATTTCCTTGAGGACGGAGAACTGAAGGTCCAGACCCTCGGACGCGGTTTTGCCTGGCTGGATACCGGTACGCATGATTCTCTGTCAGAGGCATCTACCTTCATTGAGGTTATTGAGAAACGTCAAGGTCTGAAGATTGCCTGTCTGGAGGAAATTGCATATAGAAATGGCTGGATTACAGCTGATCGTGTACGTGAACTTGCCCAGCCGATGGCAAATAATCAGTACGGACAATATCTTCTTGGCTTATTGTAATGAACAGAACCATCCTCATAACCGGCGGAGCCGGCTTCATAGGTAGCCACGTAGTAAGGCTGCTGGTAAACAAGTACCCGCACTATCGTATAATAAATGTCGATAAGCTTACTTACGCCGGTAACCTTGCCAATCTTAAGGATATCGAGGATAAACCGAACTACAACTTCGTAAGGCTTGACATCTGCGAATTTGAAGCCATCTGCCAACTTATGAAAGATGAAAAAGTAGACGGCATCATACATCTTGCAGCCGAGTCCCACGTGGACCGTTCCATCAAGGATCCCTTCACATTTGCCCGGACCAATGTAATGGGTACCCTCTCCCTCCTTCAGGCCGCACGCCTCTGCTGGGAACCTCTTGGCTGGTTCTGTCATTCTGAAGAATGCCTCTCTTCTTGTCATTCTGAGGAGCGCAGCGACGTGAGAATCCCATGCCGATTCTATCATGTCTCCACCGACGAAGTCTACGGAGCCCTCGCGCTCGACAATCCGGGCGGCGAACCACCTTATGGCAGCGACTTCTTCCGTGAGGACACAGCCTATAACCCTCATTCACCATACTCGGCTTCAAAAGCAGCTTCAGATCATTTTGTCCGCTCTTTTCACGACACTTACGGACTTCCGACAGTAATATCCAACTGTTCTAACAATTATGGTCCATATCAGTTTCCGGAAAAGCTTATTCCATTGTTTATCAATAATATCCGACATGGAAAACCGCTTCCGGTCTATGGGAAAGGAGAGAATGTCCGCGACTGGCTCTATGTAGAAGACCATGCTCGTGCCATTGACCTGATCTTCCACGAAGGCAAGGATGGAGAAACCTATAATATCGGCGGATTCAACGAATGGAAGAACATTGACCTGATAAAGACAATGATCCGTACCGTCGACCGCATACTCGGTAATCCTGAAGGCCACAGCCTCCCGCTCATCACCTTCGTACAGGACCGTGCAGGACATGATCTCAGGTATGCCATAGACTCGACCAAGCTCAAGAGTGAACTCGGATGGGAACCATCCCTACAGTTCGAGGAAGGCATAGAAAAGACTGTCAGATGGTATCTTGACCATCAGGACTGGATGGACAATGTCACAAGTGGAGAGTATCAGAGTTATTACAAGGAAATGTACGAGTAATGCTTGAAACAATTAAATGAGAAACAATGAGTAAAATCTATCAGATTCTGAATAAATATGCCAATAAGTACATGAATACACGCATCGTATTCGTGTTCGATGTGCTTATGTCGTTCTTGGCTACTCTTTGCTCTGTCTTATTTGTAAAGATATTGTATAGAAATGACATTTTCAGCACTTCCGTCGTGCTGTTATGGCTCTTGATATCTGCTGCTATTTCAATCATTGTCATCAGGGTATTCAAGACATACAGAATCATCATTCGTCACATGTCCCTGACGGAATTTACGTATTTCGTACTTCTGGCATTTGTGAAATGTGTTCTGATGGCCCTTATATTCATAGTAATGTATGGCTATTCTTTTGGTGTTGTAGTTCTTATTGCCAGTGATTTCTTCTTCAGCTTCGGAGCATTCTTTGCGTTGAGAGCTATGATTTTGATCATATACGAATTGTTCAACAGCAAGCTGCAGGAAAAGAAGAAAGGTCTGAATGTACTTGTGTATGGAGTCGGCCTGAAGTCAGTGTCGCTTATACCTCGCTTGAAAGAATCCAGGCATTATAATATCGTAGGTTTCATCCAGTTCGGCAACGTCGGAGTATCCCATGTGATCTCTGAGATGAAAGCATTTTATGTGACTTCTGAGTCAGAATTCAAGAATGTCATCAATGCCGCCGGTGCTGATGCTCTTCTGTTTGCAGATGATGAAGATGCACGCATCGAGAAGGAGCGTATCATCAAATATGCAATAGCATCAGGTGTAAAGCTCCTGTTCGCTCCTGCAATCGATGAAATGGTGGATGGCAAGCCGGTTCAGAACCTGAGAAACATTGAAATCGAAGATCTTCTGATGCGCCCTGAGATAAAGATATCGATGGGTGAGATCATGGAGAATTTCAGGGGTAAGACGATAATGGTCACTGGAGCAGCCGGATCGATTGGTTCTGAGCTTTGTCGTCAGTTGGTGACATTCGGTATCGACAAACTGGTCCTTTTTGATAATGCCGAGACACCTATGCACAATCTCCGTCTGGAATTGGAAGAAAAATATCCGCAGAGGAGGATCATACCGGTCATCGGTGATGTCCGTTTGCTCCCGCGATTGGACTATGTCTTTAAAATGTGGCGTCCGCAGGTGGTATTCCATGCCGCTGCTTATAAGCATGTGCCGTTAATGGAAGAGAATCCTTGCGAAGCCGTCTTGGTCAATGCCGCGGGCTCTCGTAATGTTGCAGACAAATGTCTGGAATATGGTGCGGAAATGATGGTGATGGTCTCTACCGATAAGGCTGTAAATCCGACAAACATCATGGGATGTACAAAGCGTCTTGCCGAGATTTATGTGCAGTCGCTGGGACTTGCAATTGAAAATGGACAGATTGCCGGCAAGACCAAATTTGTCACGACCCGTTTCGGTAATGTCTTAGGATCGAACGGATCAGTAATTCCTCGATTCAGAGAACAGATAGCCAAAGGAGGTCCTGTCACTGTCACCCATCCTGAAATAACCCGATTCTTCATGACCATACCGGAAGCGTGCCGTCTGGTGATGGAAGCTGCTACAATGAGTTCCGGCAATCAGATCTTTGTGTTTGATATGGGTGAGTCCGTGAAGATCGATGATCTGGCCAGGAGAATGATCCAGCTTGCCGGTTTCACTCCTGATGATGATATAAAGATAGAATATACCGGCCTTCGTCCGGGAGAGAAGCTGTATGAAGAGGTACTGGCAAATACAGAAAACACCATGCCTACCAATCATAGCCGTATCAGAATAGCCAAAGTCCGCGAGTATGACTATGAAGAAGCGAAGAACATGACTGATACACTTGAACACTTGTCGAGGATAGTCGATGTGCCTTCCATGGTGCGCCTGATGAAGCAGATTGTACCTGAATTCATCTCTCAGAATTCAAAATACGAAGAGTTTGATCGAAAATAAAAGAAATTTGAAAATATGATTAATGTTGGAATTATTGGATGCGGCTTCGTAGGTGGAGCACTCAAGGATTGGCTGGAAAACAACAACCCGGATTGTAAATTGTTCATCAGCGACCCGGCTAAAGGATATAATGATGATCTGAGTGATATAGATATTGCCTTTTTACAGATACATGTACCGACTGAGGATAACGGAACGCAGGATCTGACACTTATGAAGGAGCTTATTTCAAAGCTCCCGGATGTGCCTGTCTTCGTTCGTACAACAATCCTTCCTGGTACAAGTGACATGCTTTCACGTGAGACCGGACATAGTGTATACTATATGCCGGAGTTTCTGACTGAACGTACTCATATTGAAGATTTCAAGAAGCAGACAATGGTCTTTACTGGTGCTCAGGAGTTGCTGACTAAGATATTCGTCGGTAAGAAATTTACTGTGATGTCACCTCTTGAAGCAGAGCTTACCAAGTATATGCACAATGTGTTTGGCGCATACAAGGTAACTTATTTCAATGCTTGCCGTGAGTATTGTGAGCAGATGGGTGCTGACTGGCGCAAGGTTCATACCGGTGTATTGCTTTCAGGATATATAAATGACACCCACACATATGTCCCAGGTCCTGATGGTAAGTTCGGTTATGGCGGCAAGTGCTTCCCTAAAGATGTCAATGCATTTGCAAAAATGACAGAGGGCACACCTCTTGGAACACTTCTGCAGCATCTTCACGAGCTCAATGTGCATTTCCGTGGCATTGAAGAGCATATCTAGGTTTGGGTGAATTGTTTGCTGCTCAAGATGAGTATATGAGTATTCTTTGCAGTTAAACCTATATGAAGGCCAATTCAACCAACGATTACTTAGATGTAAAATCAGAACAGGAGGCTTAATTTCTGAATAAATAGATAATGGACAAGGCAAAAAGAGTTCTATATAACACGCTTTCTCAATATATACGTACAGGGTTGAATGTAATATTGTCATTATATTCAACTCGAATTGTTATGGCGACTCTTGGTGATACAGATTACGGACTGTATTCTGTCATCGCGGGAGTCGTGGCGATGTTGAGTTTTGTGTCTAATGCTTTGATCATATCCACTCAAAGATATCTTTCATATTCCCACAGCCAGAACGATATAAGACTTGTTTCCAAGGTCTTCGGGAACAGTCTTATGATTCATATGGCTATCAGTGTGTGCGTGTTGGTGGTACTGATGTCTTTTACCAACCCGGTCGTAACGACTTTTCTCGATATACCACTGGATAAAAAAGCTGCTGCAAAGGTTGTCTATATCTGCGTAGTAGCTATGATTGCACTGTCGTGCATAACATCTCCTTTCAAGGCTCTTTTTATCGCTCGCGAGAATATAGTTTATATTTCTGTAATTGACGTGTTTGATGGCGTTATCAAGGTCGGTGCGGCCTTATTGCTGCCCTTTGTCGGTTTTGATAAACTTGAGGCGTATGCAGTTCTGTTGACATCAATATCAGTATTCAATCTTACTGCCTTCGGCTTATATGCCTTACTGAAATATCCGGAATGCCATCTGCCGAAAATCTCAGAGATAGATAAGGAGTACGTGAAGAAATTGATCGGCTTTGCAAGCTGGACATTATACCGTATCGGATGTGTTTTGGCCAGGACTCAGGGAATCTCAGTCATAATCAATAGAGCCTTCGGTGTTCTGCTAAACGCATCTTATGGAATTGCCCAGCAGGTAAGTGGAGCCTTGCAGAACGTTTCGCAGGCTATTGCAAATGCCCTGAGCCCTCAGATTATCAAGACGGAAGGTGAAGGCAACAGGGAGAAAATGTTATATCTTGCATCTATCGAATGCAAATACGCATACATGATGCTTGCAATGGTAGCGATACCTTTAATATTCAACATGCATTTCATCCTGGAACTCTGGCTCAGGAATGTACCTCAGAATTCCGTGATGTTTTGCAATATGGTCATTATTGCTGCCATGTGTGATACCCTTACAGGAGGTTTAGGCATCGCAAACGAGGCTATCGGTAAAATAAAAGTTTATTCCTTGATTTTCGGAAGTCTCAAGCTGCTGACCTTGCCGATTGCCTATATGGCTGTCCGTATAGTCCGGGATCCTTTGTATGTAATGATTCCATTTGTAGCAGTAGAATTGGCAAGTGCATTATTCAGGATGTTTTATCTGAAGTCAACCGCCGGCCTGAGGATCTCAGCCTTTCTTAAAAATGTGATACTTCCCGCTGTCTGTTCGACATGTGCGGTGGCAGGAATATGCTTTATCCTTGACGCGTATATTTCTTGGAACTACAAGATCATCATACTCATACCTTCTGCAGTGGCGGTCGTTGCTTTGGTGGCGTATTGCACTATGGGCAGTGAAGAAAAGGAACTTGTCAAACGAATCTGTCGGAGATAGCAATGTTAAAGAAGATATTCCATAGTATAGTAATAGCAGTTGTCATTGTTCACATTGCAATTTGTTCGAAGTTTTTCGGAGGAACGAATCTCTGGTCATATCTGACATACCTGTGTGCATTGTTTTTTGTCGTAGTAGGACTTCAATATATCCAGAAGGGAGGCAGGCTGAATGCTCTTGAACGACTCAGCATATTCTATTTCATTTTTCTGTTCTTACTGACCATCCTATATGGGAATGCATCTACGAATCTTGTCCCTTTGATCGGTAGGTCAATGGAAATAGCCACTCTGCTGATGATCGTAAAGATGCATAAGAATGATCTTACCTTCGTTCTGACTACGGGCACGATAGTATTCTCAGTGTGTGTATATTGTAATCTGTTCGTACTGGTGCAGAATCCTTTAGGTCTTGTCGGAGACGATGGTGAAGTCTACTATCTGCTGGGAACCAATTATAATCAGATCGGTCCAAAAGTCATTATTGCATTTCTGTTCAGCGTTCTGTTGTCATCACGATATCGGATAGCCTTTGCCAACACATTGGCAGTAGCAGTGGTTGGCATGATTACATTGATCGTCGTAAATTCGATGACATCAGCGGTAAGTATGGGGCTATTGCTCATTATATGGTTGATAGCATGGAATAAAATGATGAACGAACTGATGTTCTGGGGATTACTTGCCTTTGTGGTTTTATTTCAGATTTTCATAGTGTTTTTCGGGGCTGCATTAAGTGCAGACGCGTCTAATGATTTTTTGGCATTCATAGGTAAAGAGGCTACATTCACCGGTCGTACTGATTTATGGGCATATTCCGCAGGTTATTTCTGGGATTCTCCTTTATGGGGACATGGTTATATTGATACTGTAGACTACGGGAATAGTGATTACTTTTACGGAATCAGTAAACTATCTCATAATTATATATATAACATTTTGCACAAAGGAGGCTTGATTCTGCTGTTTGTCTTGTTTAGGATGACAAATATATCTTATCGTCGAATCAAGCGGCGAATAGATGAGAGGCAAGCATTTATTACTGTCATGACAGGAGTTATATTCCTTATAATGTGTCTTTTCGAAGTGTATGACACAATCTACACATATTTTATGTTCATACTCATGTACTATTACAATGAATTTTTTCCAAAACTTAGAACATTAAATTCTGCGCTAAAATGAAATCAATTTCTGTAATCATACCGACTTATAAAAACAGGGGAGGCCTGGCGGACAGTATAAATTCTGTTCTCCACCAGCATTGTCCGGAACTTATGGAGATCATTGTCGTGGATGACAATGATCCGGATTCAGAGTACCGCTTGTCCACTGTGGCTTTGATGCAGCAATATGCCGATAATCCTTTGGTGAAGTATATATGCCATGAGAAAAACAAAAATGGTGCAGCAGCGAGAAATACTGGTATAAATGCGTCCAAAGGTGATTTTATTGCTTTCTTAGATGATGATGATTTGTTCCTTCCGAATAAAGTAAGGTTACAGTTCGACTATTTAGAGAACCATCAAGAACATCATGCCGTTTATTGCTTTGTTTGTAGAAAAGGAAAGATTGTCTCCACATCACTCATCGAGGGAAATGGCATCCGTGATATTTTACTGCTTCAGTCAAATTATCCCACATCGACTTTAATGTTCAGGCGTGAATCTTTGATAGCGATCAATGGGTTTGATGAAGCATTCCGAAGACATCAGGATTTTGAACTGATGCTGCGTTATTTTGATGCCGGCTACACTATAGGGTGCGTCCCTGAGATTTTGGTGGATATGGGCTTGAACCAAGGGGAAAACATACTGACAGGAGAAAAGTTGAACGAACTCAAATCTAATTTTCTAGAAAAATTCAATAGATACATTGCACGGGAGGATTCTGCAACCCCAGGTTTTAAAAACAAAGTATATGCAAAGCATTATGCCGGTGTATTCCTGAACCATATCAAGAATAAGAATTTTCAGATGGCATTAAGTACTTTGAAGTATCTGCCCAAGGCTCCGGTCACATTTGTTGGGGTAATATGGCGTAGCCTTATGGCTCATATAAAGGCTGATGCCTGATCATAGTAAAATTTAAATATAGAATATGACTTTCAATCTATTAATATCCTGCATGCATCAGAAGGACACCGGTATTATTCAGCGAAGCAATGTCCAGTCTGACGTTGTAGTCGTTAATCAATGTGACCGCGATTGTGTCGAGGAGTTTGACTTCATAAACAAGAAAGGCAAGACTTGTCACGCGAAGTTCATATGCACAACGGAGAGGGGACTTTCCAGAAGCAGGAATATGGCAATAAGAAATGCCTGGGGCGATATCTGCCAGATCTGTGATGATGACGAAGAGATTGCAGATGATGCTGAAGAGGTTATCTTGAAAGCCTATGAGGAAAATCCTGATGCAGGGCTTATTGCGTTCTCGCTGATAAGGAAAGACTGCGATAAGACATACCCGGAAAGAAAAAGCAATCTTGGATTCAAGCAGATTCTCAGGACTTCCTCACTCCAGATAACATTCTCACGTCGTATGCTGGAAAAATATGGAATTCGTTTTGATGAAAAAATGGGTTCCGGAACAGGCAACGGAGGGGGAGAGGAGAATAAGTTTATGCTGGACTGGAGAAAGGCAGGCACCGAAATGATATACTGTCCTGATGTCATCGCGACCGTCAATCCGGGAGAAAGCCAATGGTTCCGTGGCTATGATGCACGCTACTTCCAGAACTTCGGTTGGACCGAAAGGCGTCTTTTAGGTAACTTTACAGGAATGCTGTATATCTTTTATTGGACAATATTCCGCCGGAATCAATACAAGGACACATGCACCTTGTCATTGTTCGAAGTGTTGAAAAATAGCTTTCAGGGATATTTTTCCAAAAGATGATGCATTTTGCCGACTTTTAACAGAGGCTTGAACCAGTAAAACCAATTATTATGATTTCAGTAATCTGCCCGATATATAACGAGGAAAAGTACATTGCAAAGTGTATTGAGTCGATATTAGAACAGGATTATCCGAAGGATGACCTTGAAGTCATCTTTGTAGATGGAATGAGTACGGACAGGACTCGCGGGATAGTTTCAGAGTATGCAAATACATACCCCTTCATCAGGATGGTAGATAATCCTGACAGGATTGTGCCTCCTGCTATGAATATAGGTATCAGACTGGCTAAGGGAGAAATAATCATCCGTCTGGATGCTCATGCCATTTTCCCGTCAGATTATTTCTCTGAGTTGACGAAGAATCTTATTGAGCTTGATGCTGATAATGTAGGAGGCGTATGCCGGACATTGCCGGTAGATGATTCTGTGAAGTCCCGCAGTATCGCTGCTGTATTGAGCAGCAGTTTTGGTATGGGTAACTCATATTTCAGAATTGGAGCGGATTCGGTCAGAGAGGTCGATACCGTGCCTTTCGGATGCTTCAGAAGGGAATTGTTCGACAGCATAGGGTATTTTGATGAAGAACTGATCCGAAACCAGGATGATGAGTTCAATGGCAGGATTATAAAGAATGGAGGAAAGATATACCTGATTCCAAGTGTAGTGATCGACTATTATGCCAGGGATACTGTGGCAAAGGTCTATAAGATGTTCTACCAATATGGATTGTTCAAACCGCTTGTAAATAAGAAACTTGGCAGTCCGGCGACGATCAGGCAGTTTGTTCCCCTGTGTTTCACCCTTGGACTGATCCTCGGCCCTCTTACCTTTTTTATCTCACCGGTGTTTGCGTGGATATATGGCGTGGCCATTATCTGTTATTTAGGTATGGCTGCATATTTCTCCGCCAGGTCTGCTGCCGGCTTCAGGCAGTGGCTGATGCAGATCTGGGTGTATTTCGTTGTCCATTTTGCATATGGCTGGGGGTATATCAACGGCATGATCAACCTGATTCTTAAACGTAGCAAAGTTGTTAATTCCAATCGATAGTGATGAAAAGACTTTTTGACATACTGGCAAGCGGATGTGGACTTCTGGTTTTAAGTCCGATCTTTATAATCGTTGCTATATGGATAAAACTTGACTCGCCTGGTCCGGTTTTTTATCGCCAGACACGTGTGGGACGGCACAATAAGGATTTCCGGATATTCAAGTTCCGATCTATGAGAGTCGGAAGTGACAAGGGCTCACTTGTCACAATAGGAGGGCGTGATCCGAGAGTGACCCGAAGCGGTTATTTCATCCGCAAGTTCAAGATAGATGAACTCCCGCAGCTTATAAATGTATTTACAGGTGACATGAGCCTTGTCGGACCGAGACCTGAAGTGCGCCATTATGTCAATTATTGGACTCCGGAGCAGATGAGGGTACTGGATGTCCGTCCCGGTATTACAGATCCTGCAAGCATCCGTTTCAGGAATGAGAATGAGCTGCTGGAGAAGGCACAGGACCCGGAAAGGTACTATATAGATGTAATCATGCAGGAAAAGATAAAATTATACCTGGAGTATGTGGAAAAATCTTCGTTTTGGTATGATATTAAATTGATTTTTCAGACATTCAAGGTAATCATAACAGAGAGATGATAATGAATATGAAATTAAGAAATATTCCTTTCAGTCCTCCGGATATGTCCGAGGCTGAGGCAAATGAAGTGAGAGAGGCTATTCTTTCAGGATGGATTACGACAGGTCCTCGTACCAAAAAACTTGAAAAGACGATTTCTGAGTATATCGGTACGGAAAAGACGGTTTGTCTTAACTCTGCGACTGCAGCGATGGAGATGGCGTTGAGATTGCTGGGTGTCGGTCCCGGAGATGAGGTGATCGTACCCGCATACACATATACGGCTACCGCCAGTGTAGTCTGTCATGTCGGAGCGACTGTAGTGATGGTAGATTCGCAGAAGGATTCTGTGGAGATGGATTACGATAAACTTGCTGATGCCATAACAGAAAGAACGAAGGTAATCGTGCCTGTGGATCTGGCCGGCATTGTAGCTGCATATGAAAAAGTGTACGCTGTGCTCGAGCGTCCTGAGGTAAAGGCAAAGTACCGTCCTGCAAATGAGATACAGAGAAAGTTCGGCCGCATAGTTGTATCAGCTGACTGTGCTCACTCCTTCGGAGCAAGTCGCCACGGAAAGATGGCCGGTGCGATTGCTGATTTCAGCTCTTTCAGTTTTCATGCGGTTAAGAATTTCACCACTGCCGAGGGAGGTGCATTGACTTGGAATATCCCATTTGGTCATGAGCCGGTTAAAATTGATGCTGAGTCCTTTATCCCTGTAGTGGAAGGTGAGACCTGGAATGAATATCTGTACCGCTTGAGCCAGTTGTTCAGCCTGCACGGTCAGAATAAGGATGCCTTGGCCAAGACTAAGCTTGGAGCATGGGAGTATGATATCATCGGACCATGGTATAAGTGCAATATGACCGATGTGATGGCTGCGATGGGTCTGGCTCAGTTTGAGAGATATCCGGCAATGCTTGATCGCCGTCGCGAAATAATAAATCGTTACAATGAGGCATTTGCAGAGCTTCCTGTGGCATTGCTGGGACATTATGGCGATGATTGGGAATCAAGCGGTCATCTTTATCTGGTACGCCTGTCTGGCAAAGGCCGGGAGGATGCCAACCGTGTCATCGAACAGATGGCGGAAAGGGGAATCGCCTGCAATGTCCATTACAAGCCTCTTCCTATGATGACTGCATATAAGCAGCTCGGTTTTGATATTGCAGACTATCCGAATGCATACTCGTTGTTTGAAAACGAGGTTACCTTACCTTTGAATACCCGTATGAGCGATGAAGATGTGGAGTATGTCATCGATAATTTCGGTTCTGTAATCAAGGCTCTGTATTAACCGAAAAAGTATTATCTTTGTTTATTTGTAATAGTCCCCGATTGGAGAAAGAACAAATAATGAACAATACACACATAGTCATAATGGCCGGCGGCATCGGAAGCCGGTTCTGGCCGATGAGTACCCCGGAGTATCCGAAGCAGTTCGTGGATGTCATGGGAAGCGGGAAGACGATGATTCAAATGACGGTGGAGCGTTTTGCTCCGCTTTGCCCTCTGGAGAATATGTGGGTGGTGACGAGTGAAGATTATGTGGATATCGTGAAGACTCAGATTCCGGAGATCCCGCATCACAATATACTGTCCGAACCTTGCGCCCGCAATACGGCTCCTTGTATAGCATATGCCTGCTGGAAGATAATGGCAAAGCATCCACAGGCCAATATCGTCGTCACGCCTTCTGATGCATTGGTGATCAATGCGGAGGAGTTCCGCAGGATAATCGGCAATGCCATCCGCTTTGCTTCGGAAGGAGAGAGGGTGGTCACTCTCGGAATCAAGCCTACCAGACCGGAAACGGGATATGGATATATTGCCGCAGCTGAGCAGCTGTCTGAATCCGAAATCTGTGCGGTCGAGTCATTTCGTGAGAAACCGGATGTCGACACTGCCAGACAATATCTTGATGCAGGCAATTATTTCTGGAATGCCGGAATATTTGTCTGGAATGTGGATACTATTGTGGGCTCGCTCAGACGTTTCACTCCTGAGCTTGCGGCGAAGATGGACCACATGGCAGAGTCCTTTTACACAGAGCACGAGAAAGAAACAGTAGCAGATATCTTTCCTACATGCGAGAAGATCTCGATCGACTATGCGGTGATGGAAAAAGCGGATTACATATATACATATCCTTCCGATTTCGGGTGGAGCGATGTCGGTACCTGGGGATCTCTCTGGACCCTTCTCCCGCATGATGAGGATGGCAATGCTGTGGTCGGACAGAATGTCCATCTGTACGAGTGCAAGGGTTGTATAGTTCATGCTCCTAATGCAGCAAGTGTGGTACTTGAAGGTATAGAAGACAGTATCGTGGTGGAGCGTGAGGGCAGGATCCTTATTTGCCGTATGAGTGAAGAACAACGTATCAAGGAATTTCAGAAATAGAATCACTATGAAGATAGCAGTAGCTGGAACTGGTTATGTGGGCCTTTCGATGGCAACACTTCTTTCACAGAGACATAGCGTGATGGCTGTGGATATTTTACCCGAAAAGGTGGAAATGATAAATCGTAGGGAGTCTCCGATTCAGGATGACTATATAGAGAAATATTTTGCAGAAAAGCAGCTGGATCTTACAGCTACGTTGGATGCTCAAGCCGCATATAAGGATGCCGAGTACGTCATTATTGCAGCTCCGACCAATTATGACCCTAAGAAGAATTTCTTCGATACATCTGCAGTGGAGAATGTCATCGAGGCGGTTCTAGCAGTCAATCCATCAGCCATTATGGTCATCAAGTCCACCGTCCCTGTCGGCTATACCGCATCTGTACGTGATAAGTACGACTGTGACAATATAATGTTTTCTCCGGAGTTCCTCCGCGAATCCAAGGCCCTTTATGACAATCTCTACCCGAGCCGTATCATAGTCGGAACGGATGTGGATAATCCTCGTCTTAAGGCTGCGGCTGAAAGATTTGCCTTTCTTCTTCAGGAAGCTTCCCTGAAACCTGATGTGGACACGATGTTCATGGGTACGACAGAGGCTGAGGCAGTTAAGCTTTTCGCCAATACCTTCCTGGCACTCAGGGTCTCATACTTCAATGAACTGGATACCTATGCCGAAATGAAAGGTCTTGATACCCAATCTATTATAAAGGGAGTCTGCCTCGATCCGCGTATCGGTGACCATTACAACAACCCTTCGTTCGGATACGGAGGATATTGCCTTCCTAAGGACACAAAGCAGCTTCTGGCCAACTATGACGACGTGCCTCAGAATCTGGTGCGTGCCATCGTCGAGAGCAACCGCACGCGCAAGGACTTCATTGCAGACCGTGTCCTTCAGAAGGCCGGATATTATTCTTATTATGATGGCCCCGAGTATGATGCGTCTATGGAAAAGCCATGTGTCGTAGGTGTTTACAGACTTACGATGAAGGCCAATTCAGACAATTTCCGCCATAGCTCGATCCAGGGAATCATGAAGAGAGTCAAGGCTAAGGGTGCGACCGTGATAATTTATGAACCATCACTTGAAGACGGAACCACATTCTTCGGAAGTCTTGTGGTCAATGATATAGACAAGTTCAAGAATATGAGCGATGCCATTGTGGCCAACCGCTATGATTCTGTGCTTGATGATGTGAAAGAGAAAGTGTATTCAAGGGATATCTTCCGTAGAGACTGAATCCCTTTGATCAAATAAGTAGTGTATGCCGAGTATTTCCAACAGAGGGTGCGCGATGCCCTCTTCGCCAATCAGAAAACTTACCCCTCTGGCCAATGATGCAAAGGCCAGGGGTATAAAAGTATATCATCTGAATATCGGACAGCCGGATCTTCCGACTCCGCAGAAGGCTCTTGATGTGATGAAGAGCATTGACAGGAATATATTGGAATATACTCCGAGTCAGGGCTTCCTTTCGTTGAGGCAGAAGCTGGCCCAATACTATTCCAAGTATAATATTGACCTTGTTCCGGACGATATAATTGTCACTACAGGTGGTTCGGAGGCGGTTCTGTTCGCCTTCCTGTCATGCCTGAATCCGGGTGATGAGATCATTGTTCCGGAGCCTGCATATGCTAACTATATGGCCTTTGCGGTATCAGCAGGAGCTGTAATCAAGTCGGTTCCGTCTTCAATCGAGACAGGTTTTGCCCTGCCTCCGGTAGAGGAATTCGAAAAACTCATTTCCGAACGTACAAAGGCGATCCTCATATGTAATCCGAACAATCCGACAGGTTATCTTTACTCTCGTGCAGAGATGAACCAGATAAGGGACATAGTGAAGAAGCATGACCTTTATCTTTTCTCAGATGAGGTTTACAGAGAGTTCATTTACACAGGTTCACCATATATTTCAGCCTGTCATCTGGAGGGAATCGAGCAGAATGTGGTGCTTATCGATTCTGTATCAAAGAGATATTCGGAGTGCGGCATCAGGATTGGCGCCCTCGTGACCAAGAATGAGGAGGTGCGCAAGGCTGTGATGAAGTTCTGTCAGGCCCGTCTGAGTCCGCCGCTGATCGGCCAGATAATAGCCGAGGCTTCCATCGAGGATACTCAGGAATATTCGGCTGAAGTGTATGATGAATATGTCGCCCGCAGAAAATGCCTTGTAGATGGCTTGAACAGGATTCCGGGGGTGTATTCTCCTATCCCTATGGGTGCTTTTTATACGGTCGCGAAACTTCCGGTGGATAATGCCGAGGATTTCTGCGCCTGGTGTCTGAGTGATTTTGATTATGAGGGAGAAACAGTGATGCTTGCTCCTGCCAGCGGTTTTTATTCTACTCCGGGGCTTGGAAAAAATGAGGTGAGAATAGCTTATGTCCTTAACCTGGATGATCTGAGGAGGGCTTTGGTCGTACTGGAGAAGGCTTTGGAAAAATATAATTCATTGAAGAAGTAATTATGGAACGTCACGAGGAAGTCTTTTTTTCATTGCTCAGAAATGCATTCTGGGGAGCTCCAGTAGAGATACCGGATGGTTTTGCAGATTGGGCTGGCGTAGCACGTACCGCCAAGGTGCAGTCGGTTCTCGGAGTCGCAGGTGATGTCATGCTCTCTGATAGTAGCATTGCATCTGCTATGTCTCAGGAACTCAAGACAAAAATTAAGACTTTCATGATGGCTAATATCATGACCCATGGAAAACTTAACGGGGTGTTGGTAAAGGTCGTAAGTGAGTTGTCCGCTTCCGGGATCAGGTCTGTCCTGCTGAAAGGGCAGGGCCTGGCCCAGTATTATCCGAAGCCGGAAATGAGACAGTGCGGTGACATTGACCTCTATGTGGAGCTTGATCAATATTCTGCATCGTACGATGTACTCCAGCCACTTGCTACGAAAATTGATGACAGAAAGGCTCTTGAAGTAGGCAAGCATTATGACTTCTTTGTCGGAAAGGTTTCTGTGGAAGTGCATAGATATTCGGAGCGTTACCCGACCGCCAGACTTGACCGCATATATCAGGAAATATCAAAGAAGGGATTGAGTGAGGCTCTTGTACCGATGGTATTCAGCGGTCAGGAGGTCAATACTCCTTCTGATGTGTATAATGCCTTTTATATTTTCAGCCACATATTCCACCATTTCCTTACAAGCGGGCTCGGATCCAGACAACTCTGTGACTGGATGCTTTTCCTTCGCCAGAGGTCTTCATATATTGATATTGACAGTTTGAGGGGAATCTTGTCGAGACTCGATATGATGAAGCCTTGGCAGGCATTCGGCTGTGTACTGGTGAAATATTTAGGTATGCCGGCAGATCTGTTCCCATTCTATGACTCATCACAGGAACATAAGGCGGAAAAGATCTTGAGACGACTTTTGGATGAAGGTAATTTCGGCCAGCAAAGGGATGTCAATAAGAAAAGGGGTGCCAATTATCTTTTGAACAAGACCAGAGCAGTACTTGCTCACATAGGCAGAACCTTTGGTCTGTTCTTCCTTTTCCCCCGTCATTCATTCAGACAGATATGGCATACCATCTCCAGCGGTTTTGCTCAGGTATGGAATGATGCCAAGATCCGTTTCGGTTTCTAAATAGTGCTGAAACGGACCTTTGCCTTCTTTCCTTCAGGAAGATCAAGCACTACGAAATCATATTCATATCTGTAGCCACAGCCTTTGACCGTGGCTGTCATTCCTTCTGGAATCAATATCTGCACGCATTTGTCCCATCCTCCTGTGACAGTCATCTCCATAGGTTTTCCTTCTTTCCATTCAAGGTCGATCATGGCGCCGCCCTTAGCCTTGAACCCTTTCAGGCTTCCCTCGCTCCATTCCGAAGGCAAGGCAGGAAGGATATTGATATATCCCTCGTGGCTCTGAAGGAGCATTTCGCCGATACCTGCCGCTCCGCCGAAATTACCGTCGATCTGGAACGGAGGGTGCGAGCAGAAGAGGTTAGGATAGGTTCCGCTGGCGTGCCATCCTTTCTGCACGGCAGGGTAGAGAAGGCTTCTGAACAGTTTCAGCGCTCTGTCACCGTCGCCTAATCTCGCCCAGAAATTCATTTTCCAAGCGCGGCTCCAGCCTGTCGCCTCGTCACCTCTACGGTTCAATGTTATCCGGGATGCCTGAGCAAGTTCCGGAGTCCTGCGTGGTGATATCTGATCCCCAGGATGAAGGCCGTAAAGATGTGATATATGGCGATGTCGGATGTCAGTCTCTTCATAGTCTTCAAGCCACTCCATAAGGTAGCCGTTCTGGCTTATCTGATGTGGGGCGAGCTGTCCTAAAGCTCTTTCCAGCGAGTCACAGAATGATCTTTCAGCAGAATCCCCCAGCAGGCGTGCTGCAGTGCAGGTCTGCTCGAACAGTTCCCTCACAAGCTGGGTGTCCATTGTCGGACCCATACATATGCTTACAGCCTTGCCGTCCTCGTAGAATGAGTTTTCTGGAGATGATGACGGTGCTGTCACGAGGTAGCCGTTCTCCGGTTCTCTTATCATTGTGGAAAGAAAGAATTGCGAGGCACCTTTGAGGGCCGGGTAAACTCTGGTCAGGTATTCCATATCTCCGGTATATGCAAAATGTTCCCAAAGATGGTCGCATAGCCATGCTCCACCGGTGTTGGTGGCTCCCCATGATGGATGTTCGCCTGGAGCTGTGTAGTTCCAGACATTTGTCATCATATGCTGGACCCATCCATCTGCATTTTCTCCATAGAAATCCTTCGCTGTCTTCTGTCCGCTTGGTATCATCTTGAGTACGAGGTCGGTAAGAGGGAGATGAAGTTCGCTGAGATTGCCTTGTTCGGCGATCCAGTGATTCATCTGTATGTTTATGTTAGTGTGGTAGTCACCGTTCCAAGGAGTCTGGTAGGTATTGGCCCATAGGCCCTGGAGATTTGGAGGAAGACTCCCTTGGCGTGTGCTGCTGATCAGGAGATAGCGGCCGTAATTGTAGTAAAGTGATGCAAGATGATTGTCCTTTGCTCCTTCGGAGTAGGCGAGGATCCTTTCATCGGTGGGTAGTGATGCGCTCGCAGCATCTGATCCGATGTGTACTGAGGCTCTGTCGTACAGTGCTTTGTGCGCCTGTACAGATGCGTCGTATGTTCTCTTTGCATCGAAGTTTCCAGTGGCTTCAGCCAATATCTCCCGGGCTTTGCTGTCATAATCCTCACCTTCGAAATAGCTCGTGGCGGCTGATATGATTATCCAGGCCTTGTCTGCATCATGGACACTGCTTCCTTCGACTTCTGCATTCTTTCCTTCTGTCATGATCTGTGCATATGCTGCGTAGCTCATTCCAGGATCTTCTGTCCCGCTGTCAAGGGTTCCGCTTATTTTAAGAAGTCCGTCCTGGACTGTTTCAGCTGTGCAGCAGAAGGCTCTGGAAAGATTCACATCGAAGTTCAGAGAGGATTCCGCCCCTGCTGCCAATTCTACTACCATTATATCACAATCCTTTGATACATAGTATTTTCTGGTATACGCGACGCTATTGGCCGTATATTCTGTATGGACTGTGGCGGTACGCAGGTCGAGCCATCTGCGGTAGCTGCTGATATTGTCCTGTGAATCATGGTGAGTGATGGTCAGGTCTCCGAGGGTCTGATAACTTCCGTATGTTCCTCCGTCGGTCGGTTTGTGAGGGACGAAACGTCGGTACATCACTTCCTGTGCCTGGGCGTTCTTTCCCTGAAGAAGGAGTTCGCGGATCAGAGGGAGGCTTTCAGCAGCATCAGGGTTTGAATAGTCGGCCTCGCAGCCGCTCCAGAGGGAGATTTCGTTAAGCACGATCTTCTCCTGTCCGACGCCTCCGTTAGGCATCATTCCCAGTCGTCCGTTGCCCAGGGGAAGAGTTTCTTCCCAAATCGATGCGGGTGTGTCGAACCATATTGTATGTTCCGGGTCCAGCTGGTCATAAGTCTTGGCGCAGCCTGCTGCAATGATTGCCGCAAAGACGGTGTATATAAGTCTCAGTCTCATAATTATGCTGTCTCAAGTTTAGCGAGTTAAATACTGTTAGTCCCAGTAAATATACGAAGAAATTCTCTATATTTGTAAATTGTATAAAAATTGCTTGAAATGGCACTTGGATTATTCAGAAGGAAAAAGGAAAGAAAGCCGTCGATGAGGAAGAAGCTTTTCCTCAGTCTGGGCTCGCTTGCGATGATATTGCTGCTATCCAGCGTCATCTCCATACTCGAATACCGCAGAATGAGTGACTATGTGTCGGAACTCATTGCATCTAACATAAAGAGTATCAATCTCTCACAGAAACTTGCGGATATCACTCAGGAGTATAATGACCAGATGCTTGCTGTGGTGGTTCAGAACGACATCTCTCTGATGCCGGATTTCAATCTTACATATTTCAATGCACAGTCAGACTCGCTCAGAAGCTCGTTCACATCCAGCAAGATGTTGCCGAAGGTGGATTCTGTGGTTATGTCTTTCGATGCATTCATGAAGACTTCGCTCAAGTTCGATGAGGTCTTTCTCGCCGACAGCGTGGACACCGGAGAGTGGTTCTTCGGAAGCCTCCAGCCTCGCTATACCAAGCTCCGTCAGGATCTGAACTCCTTGAATGAGGTGATCCACGAGGAGCTCAGAAACAATTCTGCCGATTTCGATGCCGGTTTCTACCGAAGCATCATCCCAGGCGTGGTTTCGGTCGGAGCCGGTCTTCTCCTGATCCTCCTCCTCCTCTATTTCACCATGGTTTATTATGTCAGACCGATATACAGGATGTCGGATGGCATCGATGGCTACAGACTCTCGGGCAGGAGGTATCTCTATGAGTTCGACGGAGATGACCAGCTTGCTAACATCAATACCGGACTTACGGAGATCATCGATGAGAATGTGGAGCTCAAGCGTAGGGTGAAGAATCTCAGGGATGAGCGTGAAAAGCTGATGGGGAATCAATAATGAATATAAAGGCAATATCGGTCAATGTCGGAAAGGCGCTTCTGGTAAGTGCCCTTTTCATGTTCCTGTCTATGGTCGTGTCGATCATATACGGGCGTGATGACGCATTCGGCCCATTGCTCATAAGCTTCATCATTACTCTTATATTCGGTGCCTTCCCATTTATCTTTGTTCCCGGCAGGCAGTCCCTGTCACTGAAGGACGGATTTCTGACAATCGTATTCTCGTGGGTGCTCTCCTTTGTCTTCGGAATGCTTCCGTATGTATTGTACGGAGGGGAGTTCACACTGATAAATGCCTGGTTCGAAAGTGTTTCCGGATACACGACCACAGGTTCTACCATATTGAACGATATAGAAGCCTTGCCTAAGAGCCTTCTTTTCTGGCGTTCATCCACTCACTATATCGGAGGCCTTGGAGTCGTGGTCTTTCTGCTTCTGGTAATGCCGGATGCCAGTCCATATCGACTGAAACTTACCAATATGGAGATGTCCACACTTTCCAGAGAAGGATATAAGTATAAGTCTTCCAAAGTGGTAAGGGTCATTACGATTGTCTATGCTTCATTGACAGTGGCTACATTCCTTTCTTTATGGGTGGCAGGAATGCCGCTGTTTGATGCAGTGAACCACGCTTTCAGTATTGCCGCGACCGGAGGTTTCAGTACCAGGAACCTTTCTGTGGGAGCTTTCGGCTCTGATGCGATCAATCTTGTAGTATTGTTCTTCATGGCACTGTGCGCCATGCATTTCGGACTTATTTATGCAGTTTTTGCTACCCGTTCATTCAAACCTTTCAAGAATACAGTCACAAAATATTATTTCGGCTCGATCGCAGTAATGACATTGGTCATCATGTTCTCCCTTATGAAGGACGGAGGATATGAGTCCTGGGGAAAAGCATTGATGGATTCGTCGTTTACTGTAGTCAGCTACATGTCTACGGCCGGTTTTGCTATCTGTGACAATGCGCTCTGGCCTTGGCTTGCCGGAATCGTGCTGATCTTTGCATCCATCCAGTGCGGATGTGCAGGATCTACGACCGGAGGTATCAAGGTGGACAGACTATTGATCGCATTCAAGGCTGTTTCCAATGAAGTGAAGCACAGGCTTCATCCTTCGGCGGTTTCTCAGACACATCTGAGCGGCCAGCATCTGGCTGATGGTGCGGTAAGTGCTGTGCTTATGTATATCGTGGTGTATCTTATCGTGGTTTTTCTTTCTGTGATCGCTGTAATGCTATGCGGATGTGAGGCTACTGAAGCCGTTTCCGGTGTTATAGCATCAGTCGGCAGTGTGGGCCCGGGACTTGGTGAACTGGGATGTCTGGATAATTACTCGGCTCAGCCGGTGATGGCTAAGTTCATTTATGCATTCGATATGTTTCTCGGACGTGTGGAGATTTATCCGGTCCTGGTAGCGATCTCGATGATTTTCAGGAGGAACAGATAATGGGGCATAGTGACTTTCTGTTTTCCAGGTTTCTTTCCAGACTGTCTTTCGAGCCTACTCCCTGCCAGAGTTCCCTGCTGAGAAAGGTAGCAGATTTTGTCAGTTCGGATGATAATGACATATTGGTGGTGAACGGTTATGCCGGAACTGGTAAGACGACTGCGATCTCATCGGTGATCTCCGTAATGAAGGAGTTCCAGACAAAGTGTGTGCTTCTGGCTCCGACCGGACGTGCTGCCAAGGTTCTGTCTTCATATTCTGCTCAGCCGGCCTTCACCATACATAAACATATCTACAGGCAGAAGTCTGTCGGTGGAGATGGTTTCGGGCAGTTCTCGCTTTTCCCGAACAAGGATAAGCAGACGCTTTTCATTGTGGATGAGGTGTCTCTTATCGGTATTGATGCCGGTCAGCAGCAGTCGACCACAGCCTTTGGTTCAGGAAATCTCCTGGAGGACCTGATTTCATTCGTGCGCAGCGGTGTCGAGTGTAAGGTCATCCTTATCGGTGACTCCGCTCAGCTGCCTCCGGTGGGACTTGATGCAAGTCCGGCGTTGATGGAGGATTATATGAAGGTTTTCGGTGGGGTGACCTTTGCGGAGCTTACCACAGTGGTGCGTCAGCAGCAGGAGTCGGGCATATTGTATAATGCGACCATGATACGCCAGCTTCAGGCTGAGCTCGAATACGGACCCGGTGTGATGGATATTTGTGATCTGGGGCTTGAAACATCTCAGTTCGATGATATGGAGAGAATAAGCGGGGGAGAGCTGATCGAGAAGATAGGGGATGCGTATGCGTCTTATGGTGAGGATGATACGATAATCCTATGCCGCTCTAACAAGAGGGCTATCAAGTACAATCTGGGCATCCGTTCGACGGTCCAGTATAAGGATGAGAGGCTGGTGCGCGATGATAAGCTTATGATCGTCAAGAACTGCTATCAGTTCCTGGAAGGCATCGAGGGAATGGATTATATTGCCAATGGTGATATTGCCAAGCTTCAGAAGATTTCGAAGTTCGAGGAAAGGTACGGACTTCATTTCGCGGAGGCGCGCATCTCTTTTCCGGATTATGACGATCAGGAGATCGTGGCGAAGGTGATCCTGGATACATTGGATTCGGAGAGCGCATCGCTGACTTACGAGCAGTCGAATATGCTGTATCAGGGTGTGAATGAGGATTATTCTCATATCACGACCAAGAAGAAACGTTATGAGGCTGTGAGGGAGGATAAGTATTATAATGCCCTTCAGCTGAAGTATGCCAATGCGATTACCTGCCATAAGTCTCAGGGAGGTCAGTGGCGATGTGTGTTCATCGACAATCCTTTCTGGCAGGAGGAACTGACTGTGGATGACCTGAAGTGGCTTTATACGGCTGTCACCCGTGCCACTGAAAAAGTCTATCTTGTCAACTTTAAAGATGAATTGTTTGCAGATTGACATATATTGATATAGAGGTGACATGCCACCTCGTGAGCATAACAGCAAATAGCCCAGTGGGCTTTTGCCGCGAGCAGCCTGCGGTAGCAGGATCACTAGGGGGTGTCCGACCGCAGGGAGGACGGGGGTCACCGGCATATTGATATATGTCAATCAGAATTAGAAATAACAATAACTAAATATGAAAAGAATATTGATGATTCTGATGTCGGTGACAGTGACCGCATCTGTTTTTGCCCAGGAGTTCCAATCGATCCCAAGAGTGTGGAAATGGCTAGGTAACGAGGAGGTTATCTTCTCTTATCTTGGAACCTATCAAGGAGATGATGCATTTGTAGTGAATGCCCGTAGTGGAAAGGTCAGTGAAGGTGTGAATGCACCTGCCAGATTCTCTGTCTTTCCGGTAAGACCTGAGGGAGCAGTGAACCTTACTTATTCTCCTGACTCCACCAAACTGGCATTCACCCGTGACAACGACCTTTATGTGGTGGATATCGCATCCAAGGAGGAAACACGTCTTACCTTTGACGGTTCAGATGTGATTCTCAATGGTTATGCTTCCTGGGTTTATTATGAGGAAATCTTCGGCCGTGCATCACGTTACAGAGCTTTCTGGTGGGCACTTGACAGCAAGAAGATCGGATTTTACAGATTCGACAACTCACAGGTTCCGATGTTCCCGATATATTCGGCATTTGCAGATCCGGAAGCTGCAGCATCCCAGTCACAGAGTCCTCGCGTGACTGACCTTGCCCTCGGCGGCTCTCTCAGCGAGACCCGTTATCCGAAGGCCGGACAGACCAATCCGCAGGTACGTATCGGTATTGTCGATCTGGAAGGCGAGTGTGTCGGATGTCCGATGCGTTGTGAGGAGGCGATTACCTGGGCTGATTTCGATCCTACTCTTGACCAGTATTTCGGAATTCCGTTCTGGGGTCCTGACAGCAAGGAATTCTTCATAGCACGTATGCCACGTCTTCAGAACACTATCGATCTGTATGCGGTAAGTGTTCAGGACGGTTCGAAACGACATGTTTATAATGAGACATATACTACATGGCTCAACTGGTTCGATGGCGTAGTCTTTACCGACAACGGACTTTATATGGCTCGCGAATTCGAGACCGGATGGCAGCAGATCTATTTCCTTTCATATGACGGAAAGACATTCCGCCGCCTCACGGACGGACCTAACTGGAATGTCGCTATTGTACGCGTTGATGAGAAGAAGGGTGATGTGTATTATACTGCAAAGCGTGATGCAGTGGCTAAACAGGCTCTGTATAAGGTGAATAAGAAAGGTGTGATTACCGCCCTCACCGATCCGGCATACAATGCTACAAACATATCTTTCTCTCCTGACGGAAAGTATTTCGTCGCGTCATTGTCCAATATGACTACTCCTACCAAGGTCGCGATAATCGTGAACAAGGGTGGAGTGGTGTCAGATGGAAGGGACAATGTCTGTGCGTATCCTGGTACACCTGGTAAAGCGGAAATGCTTGCCGGAACGATCTGGAAAGAGATAGACATGGCTTCAGCCACAACAAAATATCCTGCAGCCAATATTGTGGCCGATATGAAAGGTCCTGATTATGATCCTTCAAGATATGCTCTGCCGGAATTGGTCTATATTACCCTTGAGGACGGACTCATTCTGCCGGGAATGATCGTTTATCCGAAAAATTTCGACCAGACGAAGAAGTATCCTGTACATGTAGATATTTATGGAGGCCCTAATACACCTCTGGTCCGTGACCGTTGGGTAAGTCCTAATTCAGATAACCAGTGGTATTCGGAGAACGGTATCATCCAGATTACAGTGGATCCTCGTGCTGCAGGTCATAACGGCCGTGCGGGACTTGATATGATTTACCGTCAGCTCACCGTGTGGGAGGTCAAGGATTTCTGTGCATGGGCTACATGCCTTCAGGCTCTCCCTTATGTGGATGGTGACAAGATCGGAGTGGAAGGTTTTTCTTTCGGCGGAACCATGACATCGATGCTCCTGATGCAGGCTCCTGACAAGTTCCATTACGGAATCGCCGGCGGCGGCGTATATGACTGGGCTCTCTATGATTCTCACTATACCGAGCGTTATATGGACACTCCTCAGAACAATCCTGACGGATATTCTGTTTCAAAGGTTCTTAATTACGTCGAGGGCTATCCGGTTACATATGGTTCTTCAGCAGGAGGTGTCGAGCCTGTCATGCTCAAGCTGACCCACGGTACCGGTGATGACAATGTCCACCACCAGAATACTCTCCAGCTTCTGGATGCCTTGCATAAGGCAGGCAAGAAG
The DNA here is from genome assembly GCA_045614445.1 of Candidatus Cryptobacteroides sp. GTDB lineage: Bacteria > Bacteroidota > Bacteroidia > Bacteroidales > UBA932 > Cryptobacteroides. Next base: position 29,636 of record JAZLCW010000100.1, read on the forward strand.
TTCGACTTCATGATTTATCCTGACGGAATGCACGGCTATTACGGCTATCAGGGAGATCATTTCCAGAATGCGAACAACGAATTCTGGCTCAAATACCTCTGCAGGTAACTTCTCACGTCCCATTACAGAATCCGGCCAGGAGGAGAAAACCAATTTCGCCAGATAATACTATTATAATACTCAAGTTTCGCAAGTGATAAAATTATTGATTATTTGAAGGTTGATGATGCTTGGGTAGCTTCTGCGCGCCGCACCTTCTATATCTACGTTACCCTCCTCCTAAATCCTCCTCCTTGGGAGGAGGACTTGCTATCGACCTAAAGGTCTCAAAAACAAGGTACTTTCGCACTTGCGAAAGTTTAATTATAATAGCAAAACAGGACCGATATATAGTGACATGCCACCCCCGGCCAGGGGGTGCCTCCCGGAAGGGAGGCGGGGGTCACCGGTATATCGGTCCTGTTTTGCGTATGTATGGAAGTACTATCTGCGGCGTTTCATCGCTCCCTTCATCATATTGCCCATGTTTGCTCCCATTACGGTCTTCATCATCTTGCGGGTACCTTCGAACTGCTTCAGAAGCTTGTTTACTTCAGGAAGTGAAGTGCCGGAACCGTCAGCAATTCTCTTGCGGCGGCTGCCGTTGATGCACCCAGGGTGCTCGCGCTCATATGGAGTCATAGAAAGGATGATGGCCTCAATGCCCTTGAATGCGCTGTTGTCCATATCCACGTCCTTCAGTGCCTTGCCCATTCCTGGAATCATAGAAGCGAGATCCTTGATGTTACCCATCTTCTTTATCTGCTGGATCTGATTGTAGAAGTCCCAGAGAGTGAACTGATCCTTGGCGAGCTTCTTCTTCAGCTCACGTGCCTGAGCTTCGTCGAACTGTTCCTGAGCCTTCTCCACGAGGGAAACGACGTCACCCATTCCGAGGATACGGTCTGCTATACGGGCAGGATGGAATACATCAAGTGCCTCCATCTTCTCACCTGTGCTGACGAACTTGATCGGCTTGCCTACAACTGCCTTGATAGAGAGAGCCGCACCACCACGGGTGTCACCGTCCATCTTCGTGAGGACCACTCCGTCAAAGTCAAGTCTGTCGTTGAATGCTTTTGCAGTCTCCACAGCGTCCTGACCTGTCATTGCATCCACGACAAAGAGAGTTTCAGTCGGCTGAACAGCAGAGTGGAGTGCCGAGATCTCGTCCATCAGTTCCTGATCCACGGCCAGACGACCGGCTGTATCGACGATTACTACAGAGTATCCCTCAGCCTTAGCCTTCTTGATAGCGTTCTGAGCGATCTGGATAGGATCCTTTACGCCTTCTTCAGAGTAAACCTCCACTCCGATCTGCTCTCCGAGAACCTTGAGCTGATCTATTGCTGCAGGACGGAAGTAGTCGCAGGCTGCAAGGAGGACCTTCATTCCACGCTTGCTCTTTATGTTGAGGGCGAGCTTTCCGGAGAATGTAGTCTTACCGGAACCATTGAGACCAGCTACGAGGACTACAGCAGGAGAACCTTTGAGGTTTACATCTGAAGCGTTGCTTCCCATAAGGGCTGCGAGCTCATCGTGAACGATCTTCACGATCATCTGCTGAGGCTTGACAGCTGTGAGTACATTCTGGCCGATGGCCTTCTTCTTCACTTCATCACAGAACTGCTTTGCTATCTTGTAGCTTACGTCGGCATCAAGAAGGGCACGGCGGATGTCCTTCATCGCCTCCGAGATGTTCACCTCGGTGATTTTGCCTTCTCCTTTGAGGATCTTGAACGATCTCTCGAGTCTTTCACTTAAATTTTCAAACATATTGTATTTCTTTTATTTTCTATGCAAAATAATCCACGGCTTGCGGAGCTTCATCAATCCTGTCGCTGAATACGGATGGAGCCAGATCCTTCATGTTGTATCTGCTGGCCATCACCTGTCCGTATGCTCCTGTGCTGCGGATAGCCATCAGGTCACCGCGTACACTCAGAGGTAAAAGCCTTCCGGCACCCCATACATCGCTGGACTCGCATACCGGTCCTACTATGTCATATGCCTGATATGTAGGGAAGAAGGATCTCTGGGCTGCTGATAGATTTTCGATTTTATGATATGCTCCGTAAAGGGCTGGTCTGATAAGATCGTTCATACCGGCATCCATGATGAGGAAATTCTTTGTTTCGCCACTCTTTACAAACAAGACTCTTGAAATCAGAGAAGCGCATTGAGCTACCAGCGAACGGCCGGGCTCTACGTGTACGGCCTGATCCTTACGACGAATGATATTGTCTGAAATGGCATTGAACCATGTCTGGAAATCAGCTATCGGGCTTCCGTCCGGATCATCATAATCCACTCCAAGTCCTCCTCCAAGGTTGATATTGTTTACGGTAAGTCCTTTGCTTTCGAAGTATCTCACGATTTCATTGACCCTCTTGCATTCCAGAGTGAACACTTCCTTTACTCGTGTAATCTGTGATCCGATATGAAAATGCAGACCGAAGAAATTGATATGCTCACTTTTCTGTATGAATTCGATGAGCTTGTCGAACTCGTGGTTCGAGATACCGAACTTGTTTTCATACAGACCGGTGGTCACATACTTGTGGGTATGGGCATCTATGTCGGGATTGATCCTGACAGATATGTTGGCCTTCACTCCGTGCAGGTGAGCCATTTCATTTATTACGAATATTTCCTGAAGCGACTCGCAGTTGAATGCTTCGATACCGAGCATCATTGCGTCGTATATCTCTCTGTCGCTCTTTCCCACTCCGGCATAAACGATCTTTCCGGCAGGGAAGCCGCAGCTATGGGCGTGAAGTACTTCATTGCCGCTTACGCAGTCTGCTCCGAAGCCCTTGGAACTGATGTATTCCAGAAGTCTTCTTTCTACATTGGCCTTGATGGCATAATGTACCTTTATGTCGTGCTGCTGAGCAAGTTCCGCTACATGATCTACAGTCTTGTGGAAGAGCTCCATATCGTAGTAGTAGAATGGAGTAGCTATCTTGTCCAGACGTTCTATTGTATTGATATCCAGCATAATAGTCTAGTTCTTATTGCCATGCGTCGTGTGACGCTCCAAAATCGGGCAAAAACGATTGCAAAAATAGCGAAAAAATCCGTATTTTCGCAGAATGATTCTGATTAATATAAATACGGATACGGCTGTACCGCTGATAGTGGGAGTGGGATCGACTGTACTGGCAGTTCTGCTGATGCTCATCAAGATACCTCAATCAGATTATAGTACTAAACTGACTAATTCAAAACTTGCTCTCGTAGTGAGTTTCCTGATCTGCGGTTTCATGATGTTCTATGCGATGAATCAGTACGGACAGCCTGATGTAAGGAACTGGGATATGTTCCTTATGCTGACGATTTATATTGTCGTTCATTTCTCCACATCGATCATATCATACTCGATGATTGCTCTTCTTAAAGCTGAGAAGCATAAGTGGCATAGCCTTTTTGTCCCCGGACTCTTCTTTTCTGCAGTCATAGCTTTCCTGCTTCTGGAATCATACCGCTCAGGAAACAGAACTTATTTCTGGTTTGTCTGTACAGTCGCTCTTGTGGCCTTCCTTATCCAGTCGGTCACATATATCATACATTTTGATCGTGCATACAAGAAGTCTCTTCATGAGCTGGAGGCATATTACGATGAGGATGAAAGCCATAAGATCAAGTGGGTACGCTTCTGCTATGTCATATCTATGCTCACTATTCTTTTTGTCCTGGTGTATCTCTGTCTTTATTGGTTTCTGGACTATAAGATGGAAGTAGCGTCCGTTTATTCTATCTGGTGGCTGCTTTATATGATTTATCTGACGTCGAATTTCATCTCGTTTATCGGAAGCCATAAGCTTGTTCTTGATGCATTTGCACATAAGGCCTTGAGTGCAGGTGAACTGATCCAGAAGATAAGCGAGAACAAAAAGCGCAAAGAAAAGAAAGGTGATGGATTTTTACCAGTATCCATCAATGAGTCAGAGTATAAGAAGCTGGATGCTGCATTGGAGCAATGGGTAAATCAGAAGCGCTATCGTGAATACGACAAAAGTCGGGAAGAAATTGCCCGTGAACTCAATACGACAAAGGAGATCCTTCATAATTATTTCACTTACAGAAAGAAAGTGGATTTCAAGACCTGGAGGACCGAACTTCGTATAGAGGAGGCCAAAGTTTTGCTGCTTAAGGATAAGAATGCTTCCATCAATATCATTGCCGAGGCTTCAGGCTTCAGCGACCGTTCTAATTTCCACCGTCAGTTCGTAAAGATCGTAGGCTGTTCTCCTAAACAATGGAGAGAATCAGAGGGTTGTCCTCATAGAGCCTGATCCTGTCATTTCAGCAATTTATCCATATAGAAATCGCAGTCATTGACATAGAAGTAACCGGTATATTCGTCATATGATGTACCGCTCCAGGATATTCTGAGCTCCTGCTGGGATGTTCCGTAGATATTGTGCGGGTCTGCAGCGGTGATGGTGCAGGATATCGGCTCATTGAAGCCATCCAGTGTAAGAGTATAGCGGCCGTCGCTGTCTGTAATCACTTCAGTCGTGCTGATGCTGATCTCTCCTCCCGCAACTTTTTCTGCAGCGTATAGTGTGATTTCTATGGCAGGCAGCGGAGTACCTGTCGCCTTGTCTGAAGCTGTTCCTGATACAACGATAGTATGTGCAAGATTGTCATATGGGTCGTGAGGGAGCCCTTTTGAGCACGATAATGCTGCCATCGAGGCCGACAGCAGCATCATCATATTTAAAATAAGTCTTTTCATTCCGGTAAGTTTGCACCGGCTCAGGTTTTGGTACGCAGCAAAATTAGATATTATTATCTAATAAAGCAAAAATTCTGCTTAGAGTACATCTTCAAGCCTGATTCCAAGAAGCTGCATCTTTCTCCTGATCGCAGGCAGTTCCTTTTCCAGAAATTCCTTACGCTGATGTCCCAGGATTATCTCTCTGGCTTCAGGGCTGATGAAATATCCTATTCCTCGGCGGTTGTAGATGATTCCGTCGTTGGTCATCCTTTCGTAGGAGCGCATCACGGTGTTGGGATTCACTCCGATTTCTGCTCCGTATTCCCTTACTGAAGGGATGCGGGTGTCAGGCTGGAGATCTCCGCTGAGTACCTTCTCGCAGATAGCATCGCATATCTGCAGATATATTGATTTGTTTTCGTTGAATTCCATAATCAGTGTTTCAAGGTCTTGATTCTGAACCAGATACCTGTGAGTAACGCTCCGTTCCAGATCAGGTCGCCGATGGTATCTATGAGTACAAGGTTTCTGAAGAATGCGTTGTCGAATACAGTCGTGAGCAAGGCCGAGTCGCTGACCTCAGCAGCATTGAAAAATTCAACGGTCCAGTTAAACATCATCGGAGTGGCAATGATGCTGATCATAGTGCTGAGCGCAAAGATTGCCAGGAATGTCTTTACAGTCTTGCCTTTCTTGAAGAATATTGCGCCTAAGAGGAATGGCAGGGTGATTCCGAAGATCTCATCGATGTAAAGCCAAGGAGAGCTTACCTGATTGATGAGATTCTGTGCCACTTCGGCATCATGGATCTCCAGGCTTTCATACATTATATTCAATGTTATTTCTTTCTGAGTTCCCAGATTTCTGATCATATCCACGCCCTCGGATATGAGGCTGTTTCCGCAGGTGTGGTCCAGGCCGCAGATGATGGCATCAATACCAAGTGAAATGACCAAAGAGGTCACCGGCACTATGATGCAGGTCATTATGACCATACTGAGGAATTTTTCCAGTCTGGATGCGGGGAGGGTCAGCCAGAATGAGCCGTATTGTTTCTCAGTCACCTTTCCGTAGCTTTTTACAGGCATTGTCGCCACAATGCAGAACATTGCTGCTACGAATATGAAAAGACGTACGTCCATGCTTGGACCGCTCCAGTCATTTCTCAAGGCCAGATGTAAGGCAGAGGTGATTACGTAAATCGCTATAGGGAGGAATAATGCGTTGGCCAACAGGCTGAGTCCGAAGTTCGCCCAGCAGGTTCTTATGTCTGATCCGAAGTATTTTTCGAATCTTTTGAAATCGAATATTTCGTTGGTTTTCATAGCCGTATCTATTTGTTGAAGATTTCCTTAATGAGTTCCTTGTGCTGGTAAACAGTGTTGAAAAGAGCTTCAAGGTTTACCTTGCTTTCCTCTCCGGTCTGGTTCAGGGATACCTGGATGTTTCCTCCAGGAACCAGTTCCCTGTAGAGGGCATACTGATTCACCTCGCTGCTGTAGTCGAAGTGCAGTTTTTCTGAGATCTCAGCGATCGAGGCATTCAGAAGAACCTCCTGCCTGTCCAGAATGATGATCGGATCGATGATGTTCTCAAGGTCTCGGACCTGATGTGTGGATATGAGGATGACCGAGTCCTCGCGGGTATATTTTGTGATCGCTTTCCTGAACTGGGCCTTCGAAGGAATGTCAAGGCCATTGGTCGGTTCGTCCATGAAGAGATATTTGGTGTTGCAGGCAAGAGCAAATGCGATATAGGTCTTCTTGAGCTGTCCGAACGACATCTTTGACATCTTCTGCTGTGGATCGTTTTCGAGGACCTGCATGACTTCATTGAACTTTCCGATGTCGAAATTTTCCCAGAATCGTCCATAGTTAGCTGCATAGTCGATGGCCTTCATATTGACAGCTGCCACCTCATCGCTGAGGTAGTATTGATCTGACAGGAATGACGGTTCCCTGTCATATGGTTTGCGTCCGTCAGTCTCTATGCTGCCGTTCATAGGACTCTTCAGACCGGAAATGAGGGTCAGGAGGGTAGTCTTACCGACTCCGTTCTCTCCGAGAAGGCCGTAGATTCGTCCTTCTTCGAGATTCATTGTGATGTTTTTCAATACAGGATAACCTCCATACGAAAAACTGAGATCTTTAATCTGGATCATGATGTTATTCTTTAAATGTCTATTGTTAAGCCCCTTACGGGATATTTTATTAGTGTATTAGTGAAGTAGTACACTGCAAATGTAGCAATAGTTTTTTATTCCGCAATACTTTTGCCGAATTTTCTCGTGTTCATGATCCTTTTATTCTCTTATTTCCTGATATGGGAGCTGCGCTTGAATTCGCGGATCTTTTCCTGAAGGAGAGGTTTTTCCTCTGATGGAAGTGCCCAGTCGAGGAAGCGGTCACGGATATAACCGACTGTCTGGGCGGACGGGTGGCACATGTCCTCGGCATAGAAGCGATAGTCGCGGAGTTCGTCCATCACGATTTCGTATGCAGGGAAATAGTCTGCGGTGTAACGGGGATCCATGCTCAGATCTACCGGAAGACTCATGAGCAGGTTCTCTATTCCCAGGAGCAGGGTGGATTTGCTTATCTGGTTTCCGTGGGCTCCGTCCTTGAAATGACGTATTGGGCTGACTGTGAAGATGAACTGTTTGGCATTGCATCCGTTCGTGGTATTGCACAGTTCTATGATTCTTGATAAGGCAGATGTGACCTCTGCTGGTGAAAGCCTTTCGCGGATGAATTCAGATGGATTGTGTTTCAGACAGTTGGATACGATAAAGTCTTTCTCGATATGTCTGAAGCACCAGCTTGTTCCCAGGGTGATGATTACCTTGTCTGATGCCAGGAAATGCTCCCTGGCGGTTTCCAATGCGATATTTGCCTTGCTGAGAAATTCTTTCTTGGTGTCAGCTGCGAAGGAAGTGTGATGACAGAATGAGCACCAGCGCTCGTCGCCTGCACCGATCTGCACGCAGTCTTCTTCCTTGAAGGGTTCGCCACTGACGAGTCTTTCTATGCTGTTGAGAATGGATACAGGATTGTACAATGTGCCGAACGGATTGATGCAGACATCGAATCCGTAACTTTTCAGCTGTCCTCCGATATTGTCGGTAAAACAGCTTCCTGACATCATTATCTTGTCATCGTATGAGATGCCGACCTTGCAGGCTTCGTCGGCCACCGGTGTCTGTAGCTTCAGCATATTGTCATTCTTTGAACGCAAAGATAACCAAATTTTATCGTACCTTTGATGAAATAATCAGAGCAGATATGAAAAGGATAATCATGATATTTCTGGCAGCAGTTGCATTGGCTTCCTGCTGCGGACCCAAGGATGGCGAATATACATTCCGCATTCTCACTACGAATGATGTGCACGGACGCTATTTCGACTCTCTTTATGTTACAGATGCGACGGACAATGCATTGACCAATATCGCTTGGTATGTCGATAGCCTGCGGCAGGCGGAAGGTGCTGAGAATGTGATACTTCTGGATGATGGAGACTGTCTCCAGGGCGACAATGCCGCTTATTATTTCAATTATATCGACACTGCTTCAAAGCATCTTTTTGCCCGTATGACAGAGTATATCGGCTATGATGCCGTAGTGGTGGGTAACCATGACATCGAGACCGGACATAAGGTCTATGACCGCTTGGTAAAGACAATGGAGGTGCCTTTGCTTGCAGCGAATGCCATCCGTACCGATAATGGCAAACCATATTTCCAGGAGTACGTCACTCTGAAGAGGCATGGTTTGAAGATTACCATCATAGGTTTCACCAATCCTAACATAAAGGGATGGCTGTCACCGGTTCTCTGGGAGGGGATGACATTTGAAAGTCTTATCCCGATGGCTCAGGAAGCTGTGGACAGGATAGTGGCGAAAGAAAAGTCTGACGTGGTAATCGTTGCAGCCCATGCAGGAACCGGTCCGGGCGACGGATCGAGCCTCGAGAGTCAGGGACTGGATCTTTTCAAGAGCCTCAGGGGAGTCGATTTCGTAGTCTGCGCCCATGATCACAGACCTGTGATACTTCAGAATGACAGCATCTGTCTGATCAATGCCGGAAGCCATTGCCGTAATCTCGGTTCCGGTACGGTTAAATTGAATGTGAAGAATGGCAAGGTCGTTTCCAAGACTCTGCAGGCCGAGCTGCTGCCAGTCGATAAGAAGAATGTGGATACAAGGATGCAGGAGCTGTTTCATGATGATTTCGAGGCAGTCAAGGCATTTACTCTTAAAGAAGTCGGTCAGCTCAGGACAGACCTCCGTACCCGTGATGCATACTGCGGTATGTCGGACTATCTGAATCTTATTCACACACTGTCTCTTGGCTGTGCGCCAGCTCAGATTTCCTTTGCAGCTCCTCTTACATTCAACGGTTTCATCGAAGCGGGAACCCTTGTCTATAATGATCTCTTTACTATCTATCCTTATGAGAATCAGCTTTTTGTGGTCAAGATGACCGGAAAGGAGATTAAGGACTATCTGGAGTATTCATACGATGCATGGGTCAATACAATCGCTTCCGCAGATGACCGTCTGCTGAAGATCGTTGACCGTCCAGACCCTCGTACCGGACAGAAAAGATGGTCATTCATAAGCCGTTCGTACAATTTCGATTCGGCGGGTGGACTTGTCTATACCGTGGATGTCACAAAGCCGTGTGGACAGAGGGTGGAAATACAATCTCTTGCGGACGGTGGTGCATTTGATGAGGCGGCTCAATACAATGTGGCAATGACCTCCTACCGTGCAAGCGGCGGAGGTTCGATCATGCGTGAGGGAGCTGGTGTAGATACGGACAATATCGCTGAGAGAACTGTCGCATATCATCCTGAGATCCGTGAGATATTGTATGAATATCTTATGGAAAACAAGGAGATAGCTTCGGAAAAGATCGGTAATCCTTCCGTTATCGGTCAGTGGAAGTTCATTCCGGAGCCAATGGTAGAAAAGGCGTTGGAGCGCGATATGTCCCTTTTGTTCGGTATGTAGGACTACATTAGACCAAGCAGCTTGGTACGTGAAAGCATGCAGGCTCCGATCGGACCTGCTTTCTCGCCGAGCTTTGAGAACTTGATCGTGGTGTCTTTGTTTACCAGATTGAGCGAGAGTTTCTGGATTGCGCTCTTTACAGGTAGAAGAAGGTATTCGCGTGCGTTAGCTACTATTCCTCCGATGACTACCAGTTCAGGATTGAACAGATTTATCAGACCTGCAAGTGCTCGTCCGAGAGTGGTGCCGATTTCTTCTATCACTTCTATGGCGAGTACATCTTCTTCGTTGACAGCATTCAGGATGTCCACAAGGCTGATTTCCTCTCCTTTATTGAACTTTTCAGAGAGCAGGGAGGCTCTTCCTTCGCGAAGCTTTTCGGTGAAGATGCGATGAATAGCCGATCCTGAAGCTCCGGTTTCGAGGCAGCCGGTCTTGCCGCAGTGACAGATCTGGTCGTTGTCCAGAAGAGGGAAGTGACCGATCTCACCTGAATAGCCGGATTTGCCGTATGACAGCTTTCCGTCGATGATCATTCCCATTCCGAGTCCCCAGGTGACATTGATGAAGAGCATGTTCTTTTCATTGTTCGCCACTCCGCAGATATATTCTCCGTAGGTCATTGCGCGGGAGTCGTTTTCTACGAAGACTTCGGCCTCGAGTTCTTCTTTCAGGAAAGCGCTGATAGGCCTGTCTTCACCTATGAAATACGAGAAGCAGTAGCCGGTCTCATTGTTTACGCGGCCGGTCAGGTTTACTCCGTATGCAAGGACTTCTGAAGGGTCTATTCCGCTGTCTGACAGGTACTTCTTTATAGTGGAGCAAAGCTCTTTGAATGAAGCCTTGGAGTTCTGCACTGTGAATGGAAGATCTTCCAGGAAGTCGACAGTCTGTCCTTTGAAATTGGTTACGGCTATGCTGATGCTGTTCTTTTTGACATCAGTGCCGACGAAATATCCTGCGGATGGGTTCAGACCGTAGATGCTTGGTCTGCGTCCTCCGTTGGTTCCGAGTTTACCCATGTCTGCAAGGAAGCCCTCATCCATCAACTCCCCGACAACCTTTGTGATTGTCGGGATGCTGGTGTTGAGTTCCTTGCTGAGGTCGGCGATGCTATAGCCGTCCTCGTTTATGCAGAGAGCTACTATCCTCTTTTTCAGGATAGAGTTCTTTCCGTCGATATTGTTGAAGAGTGAGCGGTTCATAGTTTAAGGTTTTGGGGCTTATTTCTTTCTCTTTGTCCAATATGCCTCGATTTCTTCGAGAGTCTTTCCTGTGGTCTCAGGGATTACCTTCCACATGATGAGCATATATGGTACGCACATCACTGCGAAGATAAAGAATGTACCAGCCTGGCTCCAGCCCAGAAGCACTGGGGTGAGCTGGCCGATGAGGTATGTTCCGATCCAGAGTGCGAATCCGGCAATGGACATTGCGCGTCCGCGTACGCTGTTAGGATACATTTCCGAGAGAAGGACGAATACGATCGCTGAGATGGATATTGCGCAGCAGAATACGTATGCAAGGAAGAATGTGAGCATGAATCCGTTGCCGAGTCCTATCTGCGAGCCCCATGCGAAATAGATTCCGATGGCTGCAAGGCAGAGGATCATTCCGCTTACTCCCCAGTAAATCAGCTGCTTGCGTCCTACTTTGTCGATGATGAATACGGCCAGGATAGTAGTTACGCAGTTTACGACTCCTACGAGTACTGTAGAGAACATAGGGTTATCGAATCCTGCGTCTGCGAAGATTTTCGGACCGTAGTAGAGTACGGCGTTCACTCCCATGAACTGGCCGAGGATAGCGATGGCGCTACCTGCGATCACAGCCAGGAGGATGCCCGGCTTGAGGAGGTCTGACCATTTGCCCTTGGTCTCACCGTCAAGTGATGCATTTGTGACATTGATCTCTTCCTTTACTTCTTCCTGAGTCGCGTAGATCTTGCTGAGAACAAGGCTTGCCTTTTCAGTCTTTCCGTTGACAATAAGCCACTTAGGGCTCTCAGGGATGAAGAAGATGATGAAGAAGAACAGGAGTGCAGGAAGTGTCTCGCTGCCGAGCATTCCACGCCACATCTCGCAGTTCCATATATTGGTCCAGAGATTTCCCGCAACAGCCATGTCTCCGTTTATGTCGATCACCCAGTTAGCAAGGTAAGCAAGGAGGAATCCGACAGTCACAGCAAGCTGGTAGAGTGATACGAGGGTTCCGCGGATCTTTGCAGGGGATACCTCTGATATATATATAGGTGAAACGATAGAGACGATACCGATGCCGACTCCTCCGATGATACGGAATGCGACCAGGGCGTCAAAGCTTCCGCAGACAGCACATCCGATGGCAGAGATGCTGAAAAGGGCAGCCGAAATGAGCATTGTAAGCTTGCGGCCGAGGTAGTCGCTGAGGGTACCGGCTGCAAGCACGCCGCAGATCGATCCGATGAGGGCGCAGCCTACGTACCATCCTTCCATCATGTCGGTGAGGGCGAACTGGTTCTTTACGATGGCTGTTGTTCCGGAAATGACAGCTGTGTCATATCCGAAGAGGATTCCTCCGATGGCTGCCACTACAGCCATGAAGATTACATATCCGAGTGTGTTTTTCTGTTTCATGGGGCTTCATTCCCGGATTGACCGGCAATCTCTATTTATTTGATGTTGAAATATTCCTTGTAACGGTTGTAAAGGTTTCCGGCAGCACCGTATACCGACTGAGGGCTGAGGAAGTGAGGGAACTCGAAGGTGATAGCCTTGTCATATCCGCATCTCTTGGCAGCCTCCAGCTTGAGGCGGAGCTTGTCGAACTTGATAGGGAGGAACTTGATCGGCATGTCGCGGTCGAATGTCTCGGCATTGGTCCAGCACTGCATTCCGTATTTGTCGGCCATCTTCTTGTTCACGCTGAAGAAGGCGTCGAGTTCGTCATAGTCAATGTGTCCGTCCTGAAAGGCCACAGCGTCCACTACATCGTGGATGCCGGAGAAAATCTGGCTCCACTCTCTTTCGTGAGCCTCGATCGAGACTGCATCTTCCTTTGTGAGGGCAGCTCCTGCCGCACTTACAGCCTTCTTTCCGTCGATCCATGGAGAAATGAATACCGGCATTCCGCCTGAAACGTCCTTGCACTGCTTACCCATTGCGTGGAAGGCATCTACTGCTCCGATCGTATCGCGGCTGATCTCTGTACTGAGGTACCATCCTCCGAAACTGTCATATTTCTCGCCGTACATCTTCCACACCTCGTCGATGACGTATTTATTGTCTTCGATCTCGTGGCTCATGTCTTTTGTGTCCCAGTAAACACCAGAGTCGTATAGTCCCAGATAGAATTTCATTCCATGTTTCTGAGACAGGGGGCAGAACATGTCGACCAGGTCGACAGATGACATGTAGCAGCCCTTCTTGAGGAGATATGGAGATGGATAAGTGATGAATTTACGGTATCCCCAGCGGATGTCGATCACAGTGTCGATGCCGATGGCCTTCATATAAGCGAAGTCCTGATCCCATTCTTTTTCGCCCCAGTTCTGATGAGGTATGTCGTGAGATATTTCGTCGAGGAAGGTTCCTGTGATGCGGAGTCCGTTGTCCTTAGGGACGATGAGGCCTCCTTCTGTGGTCTCATATCCGGTTTCCTGGACTTCTCCGGCCGGTGAGCATGATGAGAGGAGAGATGGTGCGATGAGGGCCGAAGCTCCACCTATCGCCATTGTCTTGAGAAATTCTCTGCGGTCTGCCATAATATGATGTTTTTAATAATTTTTAAGAATCAATCGGACAAATATACTTAAATTTCTATAATAATTTTACTTTCTGACTCAGATACTTCGTTATAATATATTATTCTGTACTATGTTGTGGTGTTGTGTTTTTAAAAATACGGACCTTATTTTTAAAATATTTAATTATTGACTGGATTTCCGTTGGGAATTGTAAAAAACTTCGTAAGTTTGTAAATTATTATAACTATAAAACCGTGAAAATGCGTCTTATTCTTGCGACATTACTTGCAGCAATGACTGTAATCTCTTGTGAGTCAAGAGAAAATGAAAATTTGAAGAACCATAATTATATGTGGTTCGACTGTGAAGCCAACTATGCGACACTCTCGCATCCTGATTCCATCCGTTTCTATCTTCAGAAATGTAAGGATCTTGGATTCGACAATGTAGTGGTCGATGTGAAATCCATTATGGGTGAAGTCCTTTATGACAGCCAGATCGCTCCTTATATGGGTGACTGGGAAGGTGTGGAGCGCGCCCGTGACTACGATATGCTCGGCTACTTCATCGAGTATGGACATGAGATGGGTCTTCAGGTTTTCGGTTCGCTCAATGTATTTGCCGGCGGTCACAATTATTTCGACCGTGGTATCGTATATATGGACAAGGCTGCATGGCAGTCGATCTGCTATCATAACGGTAAGCTTACTCCGATCTCGGAGATCAAATCGAACTATAACTGTATGATGAACCCTTCGAATCCTGAGGTACAGGAGTATCAGATCGAGGTTCTGAAGGAGTTTGCACGCAAATATCCTGAGGTGGACGGACTTATCTTTGACCGTGTGCGTTACGACGGTGTGACTGCAGATTTCAGCGAGCTTTCAAAGAAGCAGTTCGAGGAGTATGCAGGAGTTACAGTGGAGAATTACCCTGAGGACATCCTCAGCTGGTATGATGAGAACGGTAACCTCCGTGATACATGGGTGCCAGGAAAGTACGGCAAGAAATGGGTCGAGTGGCGTGCCATGGTGATCCATGACTTCGTGGAGAAGGCACATGCAGCTTTGAAGGAGATAAATCCGGACCTCATTATCGGAGACTATACAGGTGCATGGTATCCTACATACTGGCAGCTCGGAGTAAACTGGGCAAGCAAGGATTATGATCCATATCAGGTACCGGAGTACCAGGCATGGGCTACTGAGGACTATCATAAGTCTGGATATGCCGAGATGCTCGATATCTATATGACAGGTCTTTATTATTCTCTCATCACCAAGGACGATGTGGACAGGGCTACAGGAGTAGTCGGTCAGCGCAGTGAGGCAGGAATGGACAACAGTCTTACATACTGCTATTGCGTCGAGGGAGGTGCGGAGATCGCGAAGGAGATTACCAAAGGCGTGGTTCCTGTGATCGGATCGATTTACGTGGAGCAGTACCTCGGTGATTTTACTCCATTCGGACCAGCTGTGACTCAGGCACTTAAGAGTACTGACGGAGTGATGATCTTCGATATCGTGCATCTTAACAAGCACAAGCTCTGGGATGTTCTCGAGCAGGCGATGAAGAATGCGGAAAACTAATAACTAACCAAACAATAAAATGAAAGCGATCTTTAAGAATCTTCTGGTTTCGTTCATTTTCCTTATGGGGGGGGCAGCGTTATCATACGCACAGCCGACTCTCAAAGGTAAGGTGACCGATGCTGACGGACAGCCTCTACCCGGAGTAGCTGTAATGGTCAGTGGTACTTCCAATGGTACAATGACAGATGAAAACGGTAATTATGTGCTTTCCGGACTCAAGACAGGTGACGTGGTTCTTTTCACCAGTCTTGGAATGGGTGATCAGACCTTTACTTGTGACGGTAAGCTTACAAGCCTCAACGTTACATTGACAGAGGACAGCACATTCCTCGAAGAAACAATCGTAGTGGGTTATGGTACCCAGAAAAAGTCTTCAATGACTTCAGCCGTTTCGGCAATGAAGGGAGACGAGCTCCTTAAGGCTCCATCTACAAATGTGTCGCAGCTCCTTGCAGGACGACTTACAGGTGTGTCTTCTGTACAGGAGTCCGGTGAGCCGGGCCTCGACCAGGCATCTATCCGTATCCGCGGTTCACAGGGTGCTGTGAAGTATGTCGTGGACGGCTTCCCAGTGGACAATATCAATGATATTGACCCGTTTGATATCGAGAGCATTTCTGTTCTCAAGGACGGTGCGTCAGCTGCGGTATATGGTCTCCAGGCTTCTAACGGTATCATCATCGTCACTACCAAGAGAGGTAATACCGGTAAGCCGAAGATTACATACAATACGACTTTCGGAGCTTCGATGAACGCGAACTTCCCTGAGTTCATGGATGGTCCTCAGTTTGCCTATTATTATAATGTGGCTCAGATGATGGACCAGCTTTCTTCAGGAGCGATTGCGAGCGAGGCTGATTATATTCCATATTTCACCAAGGATCAGGTGGAGATGATGCTGAATGACGATCCTACAGACGGATGGGACAATGTGAACTATATCGACAAGGTGTTCGGTACAGGTTTCACTCAGAAGCACAACATCACTGTACAGGGTGGTACAGAGACATCCAAGTATTTCGCATCATTCGGTTATCTCGGTCAGAAGGGTAATATCGACAATTACAACTATGACAGATATAATGTCCGTGCGAATATTGAGTCACAGCTTGCGAAGAACTTCAAGTTCACCATGGGACTTTCCGGAGTATTCTCAAATCGTCATACTCCTGGCTTCGGTACCGGTGGATCTGATATGGGATCTGAGACAGGATGGCTTTCGATCGCCAACCAGACTATCCAGATGCATCCATACCTTCCTGAGAAGTACAATGGTTACTGGACTGCTTCACAGAAGAAGAATACAGGTCTCCCTCAGAGCCCGCTTGCAGCGATCTATGAGTCTGGTTATAAGAAGACCAGGGCTATGGATATATCAGCGAATGTATCGCTCTCGTATGATGTTCCATGGCTGAAGGGACTCCAGCTCAAGGCTTCCGGTGCATTTGATTACGGTACTTCATTGAACAAGAATCTCAATACTCCGTTCGACCTGATGATGTACTCGGCTGGAAGCTGGTCACAGGTGGCAGATCCTCGTGGTAAGGGTGATGGAGTGAGCCTTGGTGAAGGTACTACATATTATCAGTATATTACCGGTCAGGCAAGTGTATCATATGTGAACACTTTCGGAAAGAATTTCGTCGAGGCCCTTGCCCTTGCTGAGATAAGCGATAGAAAGTCAAATGCTCACTCGGCATATGCGAAGCTTATTCCTTTCGATGCTCTTCCAGAGCTTAGCTACGGTCAGCCTGCAGACAGCCCTGTAGGAGGATGGAGCAGTGCTTCGAGATCAGCAGGTTACGTGTTCCGTCTCCGTTATAACTGGGACGAGAGGTATCTTGCAGAGGTGACAGGCCGGTATGACGGTTCTTACAAGTTCGCAGGTATGCGTACTACACGCTGGGGATTCTTCCCGTCTGCATCGGTTGCGTGGAACCTTGCAAAGGAGCCTTGGATGCAGAATGCATCAAATATCGATGACTTCAAGATCAGAGGATCGGTCGCTCTCCTTGGTAACGACAATATCGGAGCATATATGTACCTCAATACTTACAGCAAGTATTACCAGCAGATCATCTATGGTGACAAGACTGGCAATATCGTAAAGCCTGGCTATGCTGACTCAAGTCTCGCAAACCCTGAACTTACCTGGGAAAAATCTCTCTCATACAATGTCGGAGTGGATTATAAGATGTGGGGTGGAAAGCTTGCAGTGGAGGCTGACGCATTCTATCGCTACAATTTCGACCTTCTTACTTATATGGGATCTGACTATCCGCCTTCAATGGGAGGATATTATATGGGTGCGACAAACCACAATGCCTATGATACAAAGGGTGTGGATGTGATGATTTCTCACAGAAACCATTTCATGGCAGGCGGCAAGCCTTTCCAGTATGGTGTGAGCGGAACAGTCACTTATGCACGCAGCCGTTGGATCATCTATGGTGACCAGCCGAATATTCCTTCAAACCAGAAGGTTGTGGGCAAGCCTCTTGGAGCAGTGATGGCTTGGACAGCAGACGGACTTTACCGTTCGGAGGAAGAAATTGACAATTCTGCATGGTACGGTACCCGTCCGAACGTAGGTGACATCAAGTATGTGGACCTTAACGGTGACGGTAAGATCGACGGCGACGACAAGGGATTCATCGGACGTACCAACCGTCCTGAGCTTACCTTCGGTCTCAACCTCGACTTCGCTTGGAACGGACTCGACTTCAACGCGCAGTTCACCGGCGGTGCACTCTTCGATGTATCACTCACAGGTACATATTACAATGGTTATGATGACAATACCATCTGGACACAGACATTCAAGGAGAATGCAAACTCTCCTCTCTTCCTTGTAGAGAATGCCTACAGTGTTTATAATCCTGAAGGAACATTCCCACGTCTTACTCTGGGAACTCCGGGACATGGTGGTGACAACGGTCTTGCATCTACATTCTGGCTCCGTGACGGAACTTACCTCCGTCTCAAGTCAGCTCAGCTCGGATATACTATTCCAAGCAAATGGACAAGCAGGATCAATATCGAGGCTTTGAGATTCTTTGTCGAAGGTCAGAATATCTTCACAATCGATGCCCTTCCTGAAGGAATCGACCCTGAGTCTCCAGGTGTAAACAACGGATATTACCCTCAGCAGCGTCTGCTTATGGGTGGTCTGACCATCACATTCTAACAATGTCATTCTGAACGAAGTGAAGAATCTATTATGAAGAAGATATATAAAGCAATACTTGCACTGGGAATTTCCCTTGGAACATTCTCTTGCACCCCTTACCTTGATATGACTCCGACCGACAGTGTGTCGGACAAGGTAATCTGGGAGACTACCGAAAACGCAGAATATCATGTGAACTACATCTATACATATCTTTATGATGTGTTGATGAATCAGTGTCTTGCAGGTCAGACAGAGGCCTTGACAGATATGATGAAATATGGTTCATATAACTATAATGCATTATGCTACATCCCAAGTGAGATCGCTTATGGAGTGGATCAGACATTGTCTGCAAGCTATGTGGATGCATACCTTGGATACTGGGGAACCTGGTATCAGGGAATCACCAAGACCAATAAGGCTATCGACAGCCTCAGGAAATATGGACAGATGTCTGACGAAGACAAGATCCGTCTGGAGGCTGAGATCAAGTTCATGCGTGCATTCCTTTATTTTGACCTTATGAAGCGTTATAAGGAGATCATCATCTATGACGAGGATCTGCTTGCTTATACTAAGGACAAGGCAGTAAGTACTGAGAAGGAGGGATGGGACTTCATCTACAATGACCTCGTTTATGCTGCTGAGAATCTTCCTGCAAGAGAGACTGCAAACGGCCGTCTGAACAAGGGTATGGCCTGGGCGTTCATGACAAGAGCTATGCTTTATGCAGAGCGCTGGGATGTAGTCAAGACAGCTGCCGCTGAGGTGGAAAAGCTCGGCTATGGACTTGAGGCTGACTATACAGATGGTTATGCCAAGGCTATCAGCGCCGGAAATAATGAGGCTATCATCCAGTATCAGTTCGACAGAGCTAACGATGTGACACATAGCTTCGACTTCTACTACACTCCAGGTGGCGACTTCAGCCTCAATGGTGAGACCGGTGGCGGATATGGTACTCCTACACAGGAAATGGTAGAGTCATACGAGCTCGCGACTGGTGGGTTCCCAGACTGGAGCGAGTGGCACGGAACCACTACAAAGACTCCTCCTTACCAGCTTCTCGAACCTCGTTTCCACGCTTCTGTGCTTTATAACGGTGCTCAGTGGAAGGGCCGTACAATAGAGCCTTTCGTAGGCGGAGCAGACGGCTGGTCACAGTGGAATCTTGAACGTGAGCCTAAGGGACGTACCACTACAGGATATTATCTCCGCAAGATGGTGGACGAGACTCACGATGTGATTGCATATAGCGGTGGTGTTCAGCCTCTTATAATCCTTCGATATGCTGAGGTCCTTCTCAATAAGGCTGAGGCTTGCTACCATACACAGGATGTTGCGGGAGCCAATGCAGCAGTCAAGGCTATCCGTCAACGTGTAGATCTTCCTTATGCTGATCTGGCTGGTGATGAACTTTGGGCAGCTATCCGTCAGGAGCGTAAGATCGAACTTGCGTATGAGGGACATTGGTACTGGGATCTCCGTCGATGGGGAGTCGCTCACAAGCAGTATCCGGAGGGACTCACCGGCTATCAGCTTCACGGACTCAAGATAGAGAAGAATAGTGACGGAACATTTACATATACATACGTATCGGTAGATGATCAGAACAGAAACTTCCCTGAGAGAATGTACCGTTTCCCTATGCCGTCAGGCGAGCTGAACAATAACGGTGCGGTAAATCAGTATCCTGAATGGAAATAATCATAAAAGCAGAATACAATGAAGAAGATATATTATTTGTTGATTGCCGGTGTACTTGCAATGGCGTCATCTTGTCAGAAGCCTCAGTTTGTGGAGTCGACAGCTGATCGCCAGGGTATAACCAGCCTTACAGCTTATTTTACCTCAGGTCCCTTCATCGAGAAGGAATTGGGTAAATTAGTCATCAATGAGGGCGAAAATCCCGACCGTTATGTGATTCCGGTTCCTTGGTTCTATCCAGAGGAATCAGATGATGTCACCACTCTTTATATGGCAGAAGTCAGGGTCAGGGCTGAACTTGCGGAGGATTGCCGCATCGATCCCCCTCTTACACTTCTTGACCTGTATCAGGAGCATACATTTACATATACCAATGCGAAGGGCGAGAGCAAGCCTATCATCATTACAGGTGAGAGAGTGAAGTCAAAAACAACCAATATTCTGGGATTCAATCTTTTGGATCCTGAAACTAAGGAAGTTGTTCTCGAAGGTTTCGTAGATAACGATAATAAGTGCGTATATCTCTTTACTATCGATGATATAAGTGGTCTCGTTGCTGAAGTAACTCCTTGGTATCACGCTAGTGTCCTAGATGCAGAGCCTGTTCTTGATGAGAATGGTGAGCCTACAGAATTGTACCGATTCGACACACCGCAGGATTGGAATGAGGAGCAGACTGTTTCTATCCTTGCTCACGACGGAGTTACTGAGGGAACTTTCAATGTCATCAAGAGAGATCCAGAGAAGATACCATATGGATTCAATGCCGAGAGTGTGAAGGAAATGTTCAATATCGATCCTGTAAGCCGTCTTGGTGTGCCATCTTATATTACTCCTGTGAATTCATCACTCGCTTATGTCGGAGGTTACCTTGTTGTCTGCCACGGAGACGGATCTGCTCCAATCTATATTGACGGAAGAAACGGCTCTAAACTTGGTGAGATCGCTACAGGAGGTCTTGCCGTAGGTGCTGTGACCAGTGATGAGGCAGGCAATATGCTCCTTTGCAACCATATTGATGCTGCAGGTACCTTTGAAATCTACAGAACCAAGTCAGTTCTGGAAGCACCTACCCTCTTCTATTCATATGACAGTGGCGTTTCTCTCCCTCTTGGAGCGAAGATCAAGGTCTGCGGTAACATTGATTCAGATGCCCGTATCACAGTATCATACGAGGGTGTCGAGGGTATCACTTCTGCAAGCCAGTTCGTAGAGTTTACAGTTCAGGGTGGAAAGGTGGTCGATGCTCAGGTATACGACCTTGCTTCTTCTGGAATCTCTTGGGGAGCATATCCTGCCAACGCTTCCGGACTTGTTCCTGCTTCTGCAAAGGCCGGTGAAAACGGATGGATGTATGCATCTTATTCTATCAATGGAATGCAGTGGATCAGACCAGATCTCAGTGCAGGACAGCAGATCCTTACAGATGATATGGACAATGCCTGGCTTCTGAATCCTAACTGTCTTGAGAGCAAGTCATTCAATAATGCAAATTATCTTACTCTGCTCGTATGTCATCATTTCCCTGCTTGGGACAAGCAGCCTAGCCTTTGGGTTTATGATATTGCCGATCCGGCTTCTTTCACAGGTAACTATCAGAACTCATCGTCAATAGTGACATATAACAGCTGGCTTATCTACTTCAATGCCACAAATGCAGCTGACAATATCACTCAATCGTCAGGAGATGTGATTATGGCTCCATCGGCTGATGGCTTCAAGGTCTACATCTACTATTATGATCATTATGCAGGTATGATCGGTGGTTATTCAGCTGACTGTGTGAAGAAATAAAATAGTGAAATGCAGATTATAAGAATAATATTATGTCTGGGACTTATGGGGGTCTTCGCTTCGTGCGGAGACACCTATGAGTATCCTTGGAATTCCGAGTGGGACAAGTTCGTACCGGAACAGGAGGATTCGACATTGACTCCACCTTCTGATACGACTCAGACTCCAGAACCTGAACCAGAGCCTGGACCAGAGCCTGAGCCAGAGCCTGAACCAGAGCCGGAACCGGAACCAGAACCAGAACCGGAACCTGTTCCGGATGCGTTTGCAGACTGGACCGATGTTTCCTCGTTATATGGTTCACTTCCATCTGACCTGACGGTCTACCGCTCTCCGGAAACTCTTCAGGGCAAGAAAGCGATAGCATATGCAGCTGTAGCCGACCTTACCTCTGTCAAGTGGGATATATGGAGCGTTAAGTCTGACAGATCTGCCGAGACTGCAGATCCGTTCCTGACACCTTCCGATCTTTACGAAGAAACATCTTGCACTGTGGTCATCAATGGAGGATATTTCTACTATTCAGGAAGTAAAAGATATACTTCAAGCTTGGCAGTAAGGAATTCTGAATTGCTTGCGTATAATATCAATTATGCTTCTGAGGACTGGAAGACAATGTATTATCCGACAAGAGCGGCATTTGTAGAGTATGCTGACGGAACCTTCGACGCCTGCTGGACTTATGCTACCTGGAACAATCATTTTATGTATCCGGTTCCTGCGGATAATTCCTGGGATAAGGCACCTCTTGCAATACCATCGCTGGATTCTCCTGAAGGGGGACGCGTATTCGAGGCTCAAACCGCGATTGGGGGAGGACCGGTATTGATAAATGAAGGTCAATTCACTGATTCATATGTGCAGGAACTTTTTAACGGACCTACAGGAATCAGCCCTGACAGTAATCAGCCACGTACTGCTGTAGGTGTCACTGCTGATGGCAGGATGATTTTCTTTGTGTGTGAAGGACGTGAGATGACTGCCGGTGTATATGGACTGACCACTGCTGATGTAGCCAATGTCCTGCTTGATCTCGAGTGTGTGGAAGCTGTCAATCTCGACGGAGGCGGATCAAGCTGTATGCTTGTCAATGGAAAGGAGACCATAAAAGTTTCTGACGGTTCGCAGAGGGCTGTAGCAAGTATGTTGATGTTCAAATGATATAGATTATGAGGTATATAATAAGAATAATATTTACCCTTGTTCTGATATCCTTTGTGTCTTGCGATGACACCAAGGAGTATCCGTGGAATCCTGAATGGGATCAGAAGCAGCCGGAGCCAGAACCAGAGCCAGAACCAGAGCCAGAGCCAGAGCCAGAACCAGAGCCAGAACCAGAACCAGAGCCAGAACCAGAGCCTGAGCCTGAGCCGGAACCCGAGCCGGATACTAATGAAGGAAAGGCTCGTCTGGTATGGATCGATGCCGCAGCTAATTTTGAGGATTATGCCAACGATGCCGATCGTATTGCTTCCGATATGGCCCGTATCAAGGAAACAGGCTTTACTGGAGTAATTGTCGAAGTACGTCCTACTACAGCCGGACTTCTTTTCAAATCGGACGTGGAATCCGAGCTTGAAATGGTCGATGCCTGGACTGACGGTGGCTATGTATGGCTCAGAAGGACTGCGACCTTTGATTATCTTCAGGCCTTCATTGATGCGGGAAAGGCGAACGGACTTGATGTATATGCCGCAATCAATACAATGGTAGGAGGTAAGGAGTGTCCTTATGGTCTCGGTACCAATGGCCCTCTGTATGATGGAGCCATCAGCAGAGATTGGGCGAGTGTCATCAATATGGTAGGTGGATTGAAGAATTGTATGGACCTCGGTACCGGAACAAAGTTCCTTAATCCGGCTAATGATGATGTAGTGACATATCTTTTAGGAATACTTGAAGATCTTGCTTCATATGATGTCAAGGGTATCATTCTGGACCGTTGCCGTTACGACGACTATGAATTGATGAGTGACTTTTCTGAGGTCTCACGTACAAAGTTCGAGTCCTATATCGGCAGGAAGCTGGATAAATGGCCTGGAGATATATTCTCCCCAGGAGCCGATAAGCTAAATGGAAGCGGTACAGAAATGCAGAAGAAGTGGATGGAGTTCCGTGCGAAGGTTATCCACGATTTTATGGAGAAGGCTTCAGAAAGGGTTCATTCCGTTAATCCGGATATCCGTTTTGGTGCATACGTAGGTGCTTGGTATTCAAGTTATTATTATTCAGGCGTAAACTGGGCCAGTCCTAAATATGAAACATCGTCATACTATAAGTGGGCAACTGCCGATTATAATGAATATGGTTATGCAGACCATTGTGATATAATGATTATCGGTGCATATGCTTCTACTTCTTCCATTTATGGAAGCGGTGAATGGACTATGCAGGGATTCTGCAAAAAAGCACAGACCTTGTTTGCTGGAGATGTTCCTTTCGTCGGAGGCCCGGATATCGGAAACTCGACAGGATTTGCAAACGGTGGCCAGGGAGGTCTGATGCCGAGCATAGTGGATGCCTGCATCAATGCTTCCACAGAAGGAATGTTCTTCTTCGACTTGTGCCATATCAAGATGTATGACTACTGGGATGATATAAAGATTGCTTTTGATCAGTATCTTTCCAGCATAGCTTCAGAACAATAGAAATTAAACAATATTTAAGAAAATACAGTTTTATTATGAAACGAATCGCTTTATTCTTTGCGATAGCAATGGCTGCCATTTCGTGTGCGCCCGAAGTGGTCGTTACACCAGAACTGACAGTCATTACGGATGAAAATGAACTTGTGTTCACTCCAGAAGAAGCTAAGCTTCAGATCAAGTTCAGCACTAATGTAGATTGGACTGCCAAAGTCAAGGAACCGGAAGGTACTGAGCCTTGGTGCGTAGTCACCCCTTCAAAGGGAAAGGCTGGTGATAATGTAATGGACGTCATCTGCATCGAGAACAAAGGAACAGAAAATCGTGAGGCGACAATTGTCATTAAGGCAATGGACCTGACCCAGGAGCTTGTAGTTACCCAGCTGCAGAAGGATGTACTGGTTCTTACAGCTGACAGAGAATATGATATCCCATATCAGGGTCAGAATCTTGATTTCAAGGTAAGCCATAACCTTGATCTCAAGGTGAGGACTGATGTAGACTGGATCACAGAGGTGAAGTCGAAGGGACTTGTGGATGAAATATACACATTTGCTGTTGCTCCTAACACAGGAGAGGCCAGAACAGGAAAGATTGTTTTCACAGCAGATCCGTTCCAGGAAGAGATAATAGTGAGACAGGATGCTTGGGTTCTTGAGTTCAATGTGGAACCTGCTGAAGACAAGATTTTCGATCCTGCAGGTGGTGAGTATAAGATGACTGTCACTTCCAACGTGGATTACTACGTCAATATGGAGGAGAACGACTGGTTGACTATGACTGTTTCAGGTGATGAATATACATTCACAGCCATCCCGAATGATGGTATGACTCCTCGTGAAACAGAGGTGAGGATATCTCCTAAGAGTGCGAAGTATGTGGAGCATTCAAAGATCATCAAGATGAGTCAGAAGGCGGCGGGAGCAACTCTAGAAGTCTCAGAACTGGAGAAAGACATTACTTGTCACAATCAGACATTCACGCTTAATGTAAAAGCCAATGTTGAGTACGAAATGTCATATCTGAAGTCTGTCGATGGCGAATATGTGCCGATGGATGATGCTGAGAGATGGCTTTCACATACTGTTTCAGGTGAAACATTCACATTCACTGCTGCTGAGAATCCGGAATGGACTGAGCGATCACTTGTCCTGTGCTTCACTCCAGATGATGCTGCATATTCGGATATGACTGCTATGGTTGTAGTACGTCAGTACGGCCACGCATTCAAGATGTGGCTTCAGCCAGTAACTGCCATTGACGGATACGATCCATCTCAGAAATTGAGATTGGCATTGTACGGGGACAGACTCCTTCTTTCAAACACAACCAAGGTATATGTCATCGATCCTGCTACCGGTGCAGTGGAAAATACAGTTCAGATGCCTTCAGGAGTGAATGCCCAGAGTTTCTTGATCGACGATGCTGGCAACCTTATGATTGCAGCTGACGCTGGCCCTGAAACAGAGATTGCCCTTTATCATATCCCTGACGTAATGAATCCTTCTCCGGAAATACTTCTTTCTTATAATACCGGTAATTATTACGGATCTTTGACCGGAAACTTCCGTGTCAAGGGTAATATAAAGGATGACGCTGTCATTACTGCTGTCATTTCTGATGGACAGGACGGTGATAATCCAGAGGACGGTGCTGTTCTTATATGGGAGGTCATTGACGGAGTATGCAGTGAGTGGAGCTGGACAAATGTACCTTATACAGCGTGGGATGTGGCTTCATTGTGCTGCTACCCTGCAGGTGCATCATTGTCAGACGGTCTCTTCTATATCGGTTATGGCGGAGACTATAATCTCAAGTATGCGGCATCTGTTGTCAAGAATCCTGCAGGGGAAACTACCTCTTGGGCTACTTCTTATGTTACCGGATCAAGCTGGCAGGAAAACTACAACTGTATCTCAACAGCCAATTGGAAAGGAAACGATTATGCCGCCATCCTTATGGGCTGTCATTTTGATTACGATGATCCGGATCTTGTTCTTCTTAACATAAATGATCCTGCATCTGCCGAGTATGTGTACTCATACAGCGAGCCTACTGATGGTAGAGATCCTGCGACCTGGGCTAATCTGTACTGGAGTGGAAGCGGAATATACAGTGACATTCTGCTTATCCCTGCCGAGGATGCACTCCTGATGATAGGTGCTGACAGCAACTATGGTACAATCACTTGTATTGCAATAATGTAAAACACATTTATATCCACAATTAAAACTAATTACAATGAAAAGATTTTTTAAAGCTATGTCTATGGCATTGGTAGCTGCTTTGGCTATTTCTTGCTATGATGACTCCAAGGTATGGGAAAAACTTGATTCCCTCGAAGCAAAGTTAGCTGAACTTACCACTCAGGTCAATTCAGTTTCCAGCATTGTTTCCGCTCTTGAAAAGAACGTATATGTAAGTGCTGTGAATGAAGTGACCGGTGGCTACGAAATCGAGTTTACTGACGGTAAGAAGGTTACAGTAAAGGATGGAAAGGACGGCGCGAACGCTCCTGAAATCGGTGCGACTAAGGATGTTGACGGAATCTACTATTGGACTCTCGATGGCGAATGGCTTCTCGACGCAGCAGGAAACAAGATACCTGCCGGTATGGGACAGCCAAAGCTCAAGACAGAGAACGGTCAGTGGTATATCTCTGCTGACGGTAAGGAATGGGCTCTCATCGGACCGGATGTTGCTTGTACAATCAAGAATGTAACTGTAACAGAAGACCTTGTGACTTTCACACTTGCTGACGGTACTACAATCGCAATTCCTATCGTGAAGGCTCTCGATGTTACATTCAATGTAACAGACGGACACATCTATGAGGCAAATACTTTCAATGTAGAATATACTATCACAGGTGGTACAGACCAGAACCGCGTTGCTGTAATGAGTTCTGTTGCAGCTGTTACTGTAACTCCTGCAGATGCAGCTACAGGTGTACTTACAATCAGTGTCCCTGAAAGAGTTGACTTCGATATCACAGTATTCGTTACTGACGGAGTTTCAAGAACAATCTTCAAGACCCTTAAGTTTATATCAGGTGTTTTCGCAGCTGAGACTGAAGATGTTTATGTAGGTGCAGAGGCTTCGACACTTACTATCCCTGTAGTAACAAGTATGGACTTCGAGATGGTTACTGATTGTGACTGGATCACTGTAGGTGAAGCAACTAAGGCAGAAATAAGAGAGGAAACAGTCGTGTTGAACATCGCTGCAAACGAGGGTATGACTCAGAGATCTGCAAATGTTTCGCTTGTTCCTAAGGATGAGGCTTATGCTTCAATGACAATCACTTTCGCAGTATTCCAGAATGGCCGCGCTAACAAGCTTTGGGCTAAGCATCCTGCAGAGGACTACGAAGGATTTGATGCATCTCAGCAGGTGAAACTTGCTCAGTATGGTGAATATCTTCTCCTTGCAAACACAACTAAGGTATATGTTCTCAACCCGCTTGATGGTTCTGTAGTAGCAACTATCGACGTGCCTGCTGGAATGGCAGCTCAGAATGTTCTCGTTGATGATGCAGGAAATGTACTCTTCGGTGCTGATGCGTTGGATGGAACAGGTGATGTTACTCTTTATTATGTAGCAGATCCTTTCAACCCTGCTCCAGAGCAGCTTTTCAGCTGGAATGCAGGTAACTACTATTGCGCAGGTGCAGGTAACATCCGCGTAAAGGGTAATATCAAGGATGATGCTGTCATCACAGCTGTAGTAACTGACGGTGCTGGTGGAGCTTGCCTTGCATGGGAAGTTGTTGACGGTGTCGTAGGTGACTGGAAGTGGACCAACCCTCCTTATACTAACTGGAATGTCGCTTCACTTTGCTTCGCTCCTCTCGGTGCGACAATGGCTGACGGTTTCTTCTACATCGGATACGGTGGAGACTACAACCTCCAGTACACTGACTCATTCGTAGCAGGTGGTGGCACAACTTGGGCACCAACATACGTTACAGGTTCATCTTGGATGGAGAACTATAACTGTATCGCGACTGCAGAGTGGAACGGTTCTAAGTATGCAGCTATCGTAGCGGGCTGCCACTTCAACTATGATGCTTCTGACGTCATCCTTCTCAATGTAAACAACCCGGCTGCTGCTGAGTATGTTTATGCTCATCACGGAGATGGCGATGTAGCATGGGATTGGGAAGCTGGTGTAAATCCAAGCTGGACTGGCGCTGGTACATACAGTGACGTTGTCCTCATTCCTGCAGGTGATACTCTCCTTATGGTTTATGTTGACACCAACTACGGTGCAATGGCTTGCGTAGCTATCAACTAATTCTCATATCAGGTGGTGGGAGAGTGAAACCTCCCACCACTTCCAAACCAAAACTGATTAATACAATGGATTTCAAGAAACTTGCCGCTCAATACAAGAGCGAACTTTTGGACAACGTCCTTCCTTTCTGGCTTGAGAAGTCTCAGGACCTCGAGTGTGGTGGATACTATACTTGCCTGGATCGTGACGGAAGCGTTTTCGATACAGATAAATTCGTCTGGCTTCAGGGTCGTGAGGTATGGATGTTTGCTATGCTGTACAATAAGGTAGAGAAGAAGCAGGAGTGGCTTGATTGTGCTATCCAGGGAGCTGAATTCCTGAAGAAGTATGCTCACGACGGCAACTATGATTTCTATTTCTCACTGACCCGTGAGGGAAAACCGATCATACAGCCGTATAACATCTTCTCAAATACATTTGCTTGTATGGCATTTGCCCAGCTCGCAGAGGCAACCGGCAGTGAGGAGTACAAGGATATTGCTCTGAAGACTTTCCAGAGAATTCTTGACCGCCGTAATGATCCTAAGGGACGTTGGGAGAAATCATATCCCGGAACACGTCCTATGAAGGGATTCGCACTTCCGATGATCATCTGCAACATGGCTCTTGAGGTGGAGCATATCCTCGAGGACAAGAGCATGCTGGACCAGACAATCGATGAATGCCTCAGCGAGATCCTCAATGTATTCTATCATCCTGAGTATGGAGTGATGCTTGAGAATGTATCTCCAGACGGAACCCCTGTCGACTGCTTCGAAGGTCGTGAGATCAATCCTGGTCATGACCTTGAGGCGCTTTGGTTCATGATGAATCTCGGTATCCGCAGAAATGACAAGGCTCTTATCGAAAAGTGTGTGGAGATCTCTCTCAGCGTCATTGACTTCGGATGGGACAAGGAGTACGGCGGAATCTTCTACTTCCAGGACATCAAGAAGGCTCCTATGCAGAAGCTCGAGTGGGACCAGAAGCTCTGGTGGGTACATCTCGAATCAGCCATCTGTATGATCAAGGGATATCAGCTCACAGGCAACGAGCAGTGCCTCGAGTGGTTCAAGAAACTCCACGACTATATGTGGACTCATTTCAAGGACCAGGAATATCCTGAGTGGTACGGTTATCTGAATCGCCGTGGTGAAGTCCTCCTTACCCTCAAGGGTGGAAAGTGGAAAGGATGTTTCCATGTTCCAAGAGGCCTCTATCAGATCTGGCAGATACTCGAAACTCTATAAAACAGAAAACGGAGAGCAGGATTACCTGTTCTCCGTTTTCTGTTATCGGCCGTATAAGAAAAAGCCTTGGAGACATCTCCAAGGCTTTTGCGGTGCGGACGGGACTCGAACCCGCGACCCCCGGCGTGACAGGCCGGTATTCTAACCAGCTGAACTACCGCACCAATGTTCAGACTTTCCATCAGATTTCTCTGAAATGGGCTGCAAATATAGGCTTTTTTCTGAAAATTACCATATTTTTCTGAAAAAATAATGGGATTTTCTGATCCTATATTTCTTGTCCTCTATTCCAGAACAATCTTTTCCTCTATAAGATCCAGTAAGTCATCGATTTCCTCGAAAGTCCTTCCGGTGGTGAGGACTGTCAGCAGATTGCACTCCTGATCCTCTCCATGGCCGACTGCAGCGCAGATGAAATTGCAAGCCAGACCATCTTCGGTAGGGAATTCGAAGCCGAAAGCCAGTCTGCCGAGGAAATTGTACTCACATATAGGATCCTCGTCAGTTTCTGGAGCAGCATCTCCCATAAGTTCTTCATATGTGCCGGCGGCTTCCATCAGCGCATCCGATCCTTCCGGCATCGGACCATAGCTCAGAACAATCGATCTTGGATCTCCCTCTACTGCGGAGATGTCCATCATAGCGCAGACTCTTCCGTCAGGTTCAGTGTAATTCTCGGTTTCAGCATTCCAGATCTGGGGAATCTCCAATGTGATTCCACCGGACTGTACTTTCTTCAATGTAATGTCAGTCATGATTATGAATTTATATGTTTAACTTCTCCAGAATAGCTTCTTCTTGGTAAAGAAGCATGTTACAGCTACCATCAGCAGTGTATAGACAAGGCCTCTGATCATGCCCCAGAACGGCGACCCTATGCTGAGCGAATCCAGCCAGGCACCGATTCCGAGCATGGCAAGGATAGGTCCTGTGAAGAAATTGGTCACTCCGTATGCCAGCATCGGGTTCTGTCCGCATCCGCTGAGTCCGCCTCCCTTTATATTCCATTTCAGTTCGAGGGCGAGAATAAAGGCTCCGGTAAGAGCTGTCATTCCTGTAGTGGTGAGCAGGTATGCCAGGTTACAGTAGTCCTTGGTGATTCCTCCGTCAATAGGGTCGAAGATGATTCCGACGAGCATGAAGGCGAATCCGAAGTATCCGAGGGAGCTGACAATATTCCTGCGTTTCCAGGTAAGGACCACAAATGCGGCTCCAAGTACTGCAGATATGATGAAGTCTGCCAGGATATGTCTGGTAAAAAGTCCCCAGAGCTGAACAAACATTGCTGCAAGTGCAATGACGCCTGCTGTGATATGATAGCTGTCGATCTGAGTCTTCTCTTCTGATCTGGAATGCCTCTGAAGCATATCTCCGACAATGGATCCGGCCACTGCAATCACGAGATACTGAAGGAAGCCCCAGCTGAAGAACCATCCGATGCTGCTCATGGATGGTACCCATGCAAGCACCTCAGGAGTGTATGAACTGAGAGCCTTCAGGGCCATGATAAAGAGCAGAATCAGCCATCTGAGTCTTAGATTGTCCTTCGTGAACATCCAGATGAGTCCGCCGAAGAAGGCTACATTGGCCAGAATCATTATGATGATGTCGCTGCTCCATCTGCTGAGCTGCAGACCGAGCCAGTCGGTCGCCAGCACTGCCATTGCCACCAGCAGAATCAGACCCGTATTGTTCAGAAATCTGGTCTTCTTTTCATCCTTGACTCTTACCAATGAAAGGAACATCACGCCCCATGACACCACATTGAAAATCCATTTCACTACAGCAGAACGAGGACTGCTGCCTATCATATAGGCATTGCCAAGGACGATAGCGAAGATGGTCAATGTCAGCCATCTTCTTAACAGGCTTCCTGTCACAGCCCAGCGGCTTGTACCGTTCTCAAGTCTTTTTCTCATTGCCAGAGGAAAAGCCGCTCCCATCGTGAAAAGGAAGAACGGGAACACCAGATCCACCCATGTTATGCCTGCTACGTCAGGATTGAAGGCATATGACGGCGGGGGAGTCTGTGCATGAAACATCCAGGCAGGAAGATCTGACTGGTAGCCGATATTGGCGCAGAGAATCATCGCAAAGATGGTGATGCCGCGCAGTATGTCGATGGTTATGATTCTTTTGTTCATTATTCTATCTTTCTATTGTCTTGCTGTATTTCCTTCCGAATCGGTCGGTAACTCTTACTTCAAGTTTCTTCGCGCTCTCTGAGATCGCCGCTTTGAACATATTCTCTGTAGGGGCGGCGTAAACCCATGTCCTTTTCAGACTTGACGGATCCTTGTAGAGCTCCTTGGCCAACGGATCCTGAGCCTTGAACCTTTCCATATCGCAGACTTTCACTCCGTCTTCGATATATTCCACCTTCCACATCGGGTCGTAGTCCCATACGTTTGCCACGATCTGTCCGGGATAGTCCGGGTCATCCGTATAAACCTTCATCTGGTAGTCCAGAGGATGTCCGCATCCTTTGTATATCCACTTCATGTCATCTGAGTCGAAGTCGATGACCTTGTATCCGGCAGGCGCTCCGTCGATGCAGACTTCTCCGCACCACCAGGCTCCGCAGAAACCAGCTACATTGATTTCGAAGATATTGTCACTGATCTGCTCGAAGTCGGCGGTGTGGCTGTGACCTGAAAGGATTGTGGTCCTGTAAGGCTCGAGCATGGCGTAGAAAGCCGGTTTGTTGCAGAGATTGTCTCCGATGATACCGTACTGGAAGGCATCGCGGTCAGATCTGTCGTTGGTGGTCTGGATGTGCAATGAAACCACCAATCTCGAACCCTTCGGAACATATGAAAGATCCCTTTCCAACCATTGGAGCTGCCTTTCGTCGATATAACCGATGTAGAAATAGTCGCGGCCTACATAGAAATTGTCATTCATTACGATGTAGTGTACCTTTCCTACATTGAAAGAGTACCAGGCTGGACCGTACATGTCGCCGTAGTTTTTCATGGATGTCTCGAAAGAACGGCCGTAGTTGGTCATGTCGTGGTTTCCGATGACATATCTGAAATCGATTCCAGGCTTCGACATTATTTCATTGTACTCAGGGTAGATGCTGTGATCCCATCCTACGATGTCGCCCAGGCAGAGTCCGAAGGTGTAATCTCCGTCCATTCCCTTGACGAATTCAGCCATGTCGTCAGCCTGCCTGGAAAGATCCGGCAGCTCGCTTCTTTCGCTGATCTGCGGGTCTGCGATGACGATGACATTGTGGTTCGTATCATCCTTGTCGTTTTTCTTCAGGATGAAATCGTATTTTCTTACATCCTCCTGTATCTCTTTATAGAAGAGAGTTTCTCCCGAAAGGGTGGATGATATATAACCTGATGGAGTGCTGACGAACACGAATCTGCTGTCAATGTCCGCATCCATCCTGAAACGGCCTTTCGCATCAGTCACGACAGTGTTCAGCCCGTCGGAAACTACCACTCCGGCTATGCCTTTGCCGTCAGTGTCACGGACGCATCCTTTGATGTCTCTGGCGTAAAGGCTTGTCGCAGCTGCCGCCGCCAGGATGATCAGTGTCAAAGTCTTTTTCAACATATCCTAAGATCTATTCTTACTTATACGCCTTCTCTTCCATTTTCCAGCCTGTGAGCGTAGAGATATAAGGAATCATGCAGCTTGCAACCTTGATATGTCCCTGATAGTTAGGGTGCCAGCTTGCTCCCAACTCGTCCTCGTAGTTATGCACACCTCTGGTCAGGCCGAGGCAATATACGTTCTTCAGACCGCTCATCATGCAGGCGTTGCGTACGTAGTCAAAGCTGAACGGTGTGACGTTCGATGCCATGCAAAGAATAGGGATGTCCTCTCCGTAATTGGCTTTTACCTTCATGAGCAGCTCGATATAGCGTGATGTGAAAATCTCTTCGTGTGGCTGTCTTGCAGTAGAGAAGTCGTTGGTACACAGGTAGATCACTACGACATCAGGAGTGTATGATGCATCCTCTGCATTCCATGCTGTCTCCTTTGACTCGTCAAATGTCTGACTATATCTGTCAGGCATGTTGTATCCCGGTCCGTAGTCGTCATAGTTTCTTGTGATACCCTGTCCTGAATGGCTTACAAGGTTGAAGTCAGCTCCGAAGTACCTTGCTGTAATGGCTGCGTATGTGAGGTTGCAGTTTTCGGTCTCGGCAAGGAACGGATCATCCTTGTCGCCGCTTTCAGTACCGTATCCGCAGGTGTATGAATCGCCGATGAACTCGATATGTCTCTCCTTGCGGCCGGAAGCCTGAAGGATTTCGCCCTCGCTGAGGAATGAATGCACAGTGAAGCGGCCCTGCTCTCCTTCTGTCCTCTTCTGGAGGATCACCTCGTGCTCACCTTTTCCGAGTCCTTCAGCCAATACTATAACAGTGTCTTTCGCTGCTACAAGAAATTTCCTGTCTGCCTGAGGAGTCATTTCCTTGTCCACCCAGAGGTTGAACCAGCAGTTCTTCGAATCGGAGCATTTCATAGCCAGGTACGGACCGTTGAATTTTACCCTGAAATAAACTCCGCTCCAATCGTAGGATACATCAGTACCTTCGACAAGTGTTCTTCCTGTAAATTCGATGCGGCTGTCGGATGCCGGTGTTTCGATGAGCTCCTTGGTTTTCTTGGCTGAGAGGTCTGCGCTCATTATCAGCGCAATGACTGCCATGATGATGCTTAATGATTTGTGCATATTGATAGATTTATTAGTTGTCGGTGTTACAGATTTCAAAGATAGCTATAATTATTAAAATTATTTAAATTTGGTAAGCTTAAATTATTTATAATTTAATATCTTTGGGTTTTGATAATGGCATGTGTTTCATGCAGAGATATTAGCCCAAATCTGCTCGAAACATCTCAACTGATGCAAATGTTAAAAACTGGAAATATTATGTCTCACTTCAGGATTTTACTCTCGTCAGTGGCTCTTTCGCTGTTTTTCTTTACAGCTGCCGCTCAGAATGTTGTCTATACCGATGCTGCCATATTCCCTATATATGGCAAGGCTCTCGATAACACCAGTGCCCGCTATGAACGTCTTCCGTCTGAACTTCAGGGAGTAAGCCGAGGCGCAGTATGGTATCTCGGACGAAATTCCTCAGGTCTCTATCTCCGTTTCAGGTCCAATTCCACTTCCATTCATGCCAGGTGGGAATCTACCGATAACAATACGATGCCGCATATGACCGATACCGGCACCAAGGGTCTCGACCTCTATACATTGGTGGACGGACAGTGGAGACATGTGTGCAGTGCCCAGCCTCAGGGCAAGACATCAGAGCGCTGCATAATTGCCAATATGGACCCTGTCGACCGTGAATATATGCTGTATCTCTCGTTGTATGACGGAGTGACTTCGCTTGCGATCGGAGTGGACGAGGGTGCATCTCTTGAGCAGCCTCAGGTCGAAAGCCCTCGTACTTCCAAGCCTATCGTAATGTATGGAACCAGTATTCTTCAGGGTGGATGCGCCAATCGTCCGGGGATGGCACATACTAACATACTGAGCCGCCGCCTCGACCGTGAAGTGATCAATCTTGGCTTCAGTGGCAATGCTCTCCTGGATATGGAAATCGCTGAACTGATGGCTTCAGTGGAGGATCCGGGACTTTACATACTCGATTATGCACCAAATGCTTACGCTGAAATGATAGATGAAAGCGGTGAAAAATTCTTCAGGGTGATCAGAGACGCTCATCCTGATGTCCCGGTGATTTTCATCGAAGATGTGATCTTCCCTCATACAGCCTATGATAACAGGATAAAGGAAGAGGTCACACTGAAGAATCAGGCTCAGAAGCGCCTCTTCGACCGATTGAAGAAGTCAGGTGAAAAGAAGATCTATTATATCTGTGCAGAGGGTATGATCGGTGATGATGGTGAAGCTACTGTGGATGGCATACATTTTACTGATCTGGGCATGATGAGATATGTCGAGCATATATTGCCGACAGTCAAGAAAGCTTTAAGAAAATAATATGAAGATACTGAGAAAGACAATTACGGCTGCTCTTATGCTTGCTCTGGTTTCATGCTCCACTTCCGAGCATGTCGATGTGCTGGTCGTAGGTGGAGGCGCCAGCGGAGCAGCTGCAGGAATACAGGCGGCCAGGATGGGAGTCAATACGATGGTTCTCGAAGAAACTCCTTGGATCGGAGGAATGCTGACGGCTGCAGGAGTAAGCTGCGTGGATGGCAACAATAGGCTGCGCGGCGGAATTTTCGGGGAATTCGCAGACTCTCTGGTAGCCCGTTATGGAAGTAATGAGGCTCTGCAGAGCGGTTGGGTGAGCAATATCAATTTCGATCCTCATATCGGCCAGGAGATTCTGACCAATATGACAGATGCATGTGGTGCCCTTCTGGATTTAAGGCGCGAAGTGCGCGTGACTGAGGTCAGTGGCGAAGCTGGGGACTGGACAGTCTCTTTCCGGGATTCACGTGGCCGAAGATATAAGGTTACTGCCGATGTGATGATCGATGCTACCGAACTGGGAGATATCGCCAAGGCCTGCGGAGTGGACTACAGGATAGGAATGGAGGCATCTGAGGAGACAGAGGAGTCAATCGCTCCCGAGCATGCCAATGATGTGATCCAGGATCTTACATATGTGGCTTTCCTGAAGGATTACGGGCCGGATGCGGATATGACTATCCCGAAACCTGAAGGCTATGATCCGATGGCTTTCAGAAATGCCGCCCGCAACCCGCTCAGCGACGAGGTCGCTGAAACAGGGCAGACAATATGGTCGCCTCAGATGATGATCACCTATGGCAAGACTCCGCAGGGAAGGTACATGATCAATTGGCCGATTTATGGCAATGATCATTATGCTAATATCATCGAGATGACGCCCGAGCAAAGGCAGAAGGAATTGGAAAAGGCGAAGAATTTCACTCTTTGTTTTGTCTATTTCATACAGACTCAGCTGGGTATGAAGAACCTCGGTCTGGCTGACGATGTGTTCCCGACAGAGGATAAGCTCCCGTTCATTCCATATCACAGGGAGTCTCGCCGTATCGTCGGAGAAGCCTTCTTCACACTGGATGCAGCTGCCGATCCATATGGATATGACAAGCCGTATTACAGGACAGGTATCGCAGTGGGAGATTATCCTGTGGATCATCATCATTTCCGTAATCCTGACTGGAGAGAGCTTCCTGACCTGGAATTCTATCCGATTCCATCATTCAATGTGCCGATGGGAACCATCATTCCTAAGAATGTCGATGATCTGATAGTGGCAGAGAAGTCTATTTCGGTTTCAAATCTTATGAATGGTTCCACAAGACTTCAGCCGGTGGTGATGCAGCTTGGACAGGCTTCCGGAGCATTGGCGGCATTGGCTGTGATCGAAGACCGATCAGTAAAGAAAATCGGAGTGAGACAGCTTCAGGAAGAGCTTCTGGATGCCGGATGCTATATAATGCCTTATCTGGATCTGAAGCCTTCTGACAGACATTTCAAGGCAATTCAGCGCATAGGCGCGACTGGTATCCTTCGCGGAGAAGGCCGCAATATAGGCTGGTCCAACGAGACCTGGTTCCGTGCCGGAGATCCTCTCAGAGGGGAAGAAATTTATCTGGATGGTCTGCTCCCGGGCTTCAATATGGCTCCAGGAGAAATCACGATCGGTACAATGATGCAGATGCTCCGTGGTATCGGAGGTGCTGTACCTTCGGGACAGGAAGCGATATGGTGGGAGAAACTGGGACTGAAGGATTATGATCCTGCCAGACCTGTATTAAGATTAGAGGCCGCAGTCGTGGTCGACGCAGCTTTCGATCCTTTCGGATATTTCAAGGTGGATTATAACGGAAACTTCAGATAATTATTCTGCGATGCCTGCATTTTTCCAGGCCTCGCAAAGATTAGCTGAATCCTTAAGTGCGAGCTCTTTGTCGATACCGTAACGGGCGATAAGGAGCTCCGCCATTTCTTCGGTGCTGAATTCCTTGCCGCAAAGCTCTTTCCACAGGTATGCGGCACTTTCATTGAGAGATATGAGCTTGTTGAAATTGATATGCTCGAGACCTTCTGCTGCCACTATGTTTTCTCCGCACATTTCACGGAGTATGAATCCTTCCTTTATTTTCATTTTGCTTGATTTTGCTGCAAAAATATCAAAATTATCCCTTTCGGCAAAACAGTTTGAATAAACTGCCGTTACATTCTTCGCCTGAAGCATGCGAATGAGATGGAACCCAATCGTTTTTTATTAAATTTGCAGGCAATTATATCTCAAGGTATGGCAGACAATTATCTGGAAAAGAAATATGAAGAGCTCCAGGCGCGCAAGGCCAAGGAGCAGAGGGCGAAGCAGGTAGCTTGGAAAAAGAGGATGGATGCTTATCGTAAGAAATTAGCGGCTCTTCAGGAAGAGGCGTCTCCACAGTCCGAGAGGCCAGCGGCGCAGGGGCAGGAGGAGCATCCAGAACCAGGAGTATAGCTTCCATATCCTGTCATCGGCTTTCCAGACCTTCCCTTTTCGGGTGATGCTGTACATTATTCCGATGATATTGTTCATCTGAGCAGTCTCGTAAAGACC
>JAZLCW010000101.1:0-7884 GCA_045614445.1 Candidatus Cryptobacteroides sp.
TTCCTTAAGAAGGTTACTCTCCACCGCGAGATCAAATAATTAGGAGGAATTAGAAATGGCAAAGAAAGCAGTCGCAACCTTCAAGGCCGGTACACTCAAGAAGATGGTAAAGTGTATCCGTATGGACAAGTCTCCAAAGACAGGTGCTTATGTATTCACAGAGCAGCTCGTAGAGGAGACAGAGGCAAAGGATTTCTTCGCAAAGAAATAATTCTTTTCCAATACGTACAAATGAGTGGCGCAGTTGAAAATATTCAGCTGCGCCACTTTTTTATGCGCTCTAAAAATATTATATTTGCAAGTTAAACTTAGTGTTTTATGGGCATTTTTGACAAAGGAGTAAAAAAGACAAATATGGGCTTCTTTCAGAGGCTCTCTCATGCCATTGTCGGCAAGGCGAAGGTGGACGAAGATCTGCTTGATGCGATAGAGGAAGCGCTTGTTGCGACAGATATGGGCGTGGATACTACTCTGAAGATAATTGAAAATCTTGAGGAGCGCGTAAGCCGTGACAAGTATGTCACAATGGACGAACTTATAGATATGCTTCGCGATGAAATCGCTACACTTCTTAATGTGAAGGATGGTGAGTCTTCTGATGATGAGGTTCAGCCTTTTAACTTCTCAAAGAAACCTTACGTGATGATGGTTGTCGGAGTCAACGGTGTCGGTAAGACTACAACTATCGGAAAGCTTGCCAGCAGGCTTCAGGCTCAAGGAAAGAAGGTTATCGTAGGAGCTGCCGATACGTTCAGAGCTGCTGCTGTCGATCAGCTTACAATCTGGTCTGAGCGTGCCGGAGTTGAGATTGTCAAGCAGGAAATGGGATCGGATCCTGCATCTGTGGCTTTTGACTCAGTCAAGGCAGCAGTTGCCAGAAATGCTGATGTCGTGATCATCGATACTGCTGGTCGTCTCCATAACAGAATTGACCTTATGAACGAGCTTACGAAGATTCGTAATGTGATGAGGAAAGTCATACCTGATGCTCCTCACGAAGTGCTTCTTGTTCTTGACGGCTCTACAGGTCAGAATGCCTTCCAGCAGGCCAAGGAATTTGCCCGTGCGACAGATATCACTGCATTGGCTATCACAAAGCTTGATGGTACTGCAAAGGGTGGAGTTGTGGTCGGTATCGTGGACCAGTTCAGGGTTCCTATCAAATTTGTCGGTATCGGTGAAGGAATAGACGATCTTAAAGTATTCAATAAGAGAGAGTTTGTGAAGTCTCTCTTCTCCAAAGAAGATTTAGAAAATTAAAAAGTAAAAGATATATGAAGATTTCGTACAATTGGCTCAAGGAGTATCTTGAGTGTGACCTCGCTCCTGAGGCAGTGGCAGAGGCATTGACTTCTATCGGACTTGAAGTCGATTCACTCGAACAGATAGAGGAGATTCCCGGTGGACTTGCCGGAGTTATCGTAGCTGAAGTGGTGGAATGTGTTGAACATCCTGATTCTGATCAC
This sequence comes from Candidatus Cryptobacteroides sp., assembly GCA_045614445.1. Lineage (GTDB taxonomy): Bacteria > Bacteroidota > Bacteroidia > Bacteroidales > UBA932 > Cryptobacteroides. The sequence continues at coordinate 1,467 of JAZLCW010000101.1, forward strand.
CTTCATATTACCAAGCTCAATACAGGTGATGCTGAGCTTCTTCAGGTAGTATGTGGAGCACCTAATGTTGCTGCGGGTCAGAAAGTACTTCTGGCTACAGTAGGTACTGTACTTGGCGAGGATTTCAAGATCAAGAAGTCAAAGATCCGTGGAGTGGAGTCTTTCGGAATGATCTGCGCAGAGGACGAGCTCGGCATCGGTGAGTCTCATGACGGTATTATGGTGCTTGAACCAGAGGCAGTCGTAGGTACTCCGGCAAAGGATTATCTTGGACTTGCTACAGACGCTCTTATTGAGATCGGCCTTACAGCAAACCGTGTGGATGCCGCATCTCACATCGGAGTAGCTCGCGATCTCTATGCATATCTGAAGCATAACAATATCTCTTGCAAACTCAATATTCCAGATGTATCTGCATTTGCAGAAGGTGAAGGCGAGGCTGTTCCTGTAGAAGTACTTTCTGCTGACGGAGCTCCAAGATATACCGGAACCACCATCAAGGGTGTGAAGGTGACAGCATCTCCTGAGTGGCTCCAGAAGAAACTTCTGGCAATCGGACTCAGACCGATCAACAATGTAGTGGATATCACCAATTTCGTACTCCATGAGATAGGACAGCCGCTTCATGCATTCGATCTTTCTAAGATCGCAGGTGGAAAGGTAGTCGTACGTCGTGCTGAGGAAGGAGAGAAGTTCGTAACTCTTGATGGAGTAGAACGTACATTGAGCGCGGCAGATCTTATGATTGCCAATACTGAGAAGTCAATGTGTCTTGCAGGAGTATTCGGAGGTGAAGAGTCTGGAGTGACAGAAACTACGACAGACATCTTCCTTGAAAGTGCATATTTCAATCCTGTATCTATCAGAAAGAGTTCCAAGAGACATGGACTCAAGACAGATGCATCTTTCCGTTATGAGCGTGGTGCAGACCCTCTCGTAGTGGAGTATGCTGCAAAGCGTGCAGCTCTTCTGATTCAGGAGATTGCAGGTGGCCAGATCGTAGGAAAGGTTCAGGAGTTCTATCCTGAGCAGATTCAGAAGAAGGTCGTGGATCTGGATTATGACCGTATCGAGAACTTTGTAGGAAAGAAGATCGGTCATGATGTAATAGAAGGCATTCTTGAGAATCTTGCATATGAATTCATCGAGAAGACTGAAACCGGTGCAAAGGTGGCGGTTCCTTCGTATATGATCGATGTATATCGCGAATGCGACATCGTAGAGGAGATTCTCCGAATCTATGGATATAACAATATCGAACTTCCACAGGCAATGAGAATGTCGGTGAATGCACCGCAGAAGCCAGAACCTGAGCAGGTAAGAAAGACAGTTTCAGACTTCCTTGCAGCAAACGGATTTGTCGAGACAATGAACAACTCTCTCACAAAGTCTGATTATTATTCAAAGCTCAAGACATTCCCTGAAGAGAAATGCGTGAGAATCATGAATCCGCTCAGTTCTGATCTCAATGTAATGAGGCAGACTCTCCTTCTTAACGGTCTTGAGGTCATTGCATATAATATCAATCGTCAGATTACAAACATCAAGACTTTTGAGTATGGATCCGTTTACTCATTTGATCCTGAAAAAGATGGAAAGACCCTCGATTCATACGAGGAACATACCTGCTATGCCCTCTTTATCAGCGGTCAGCCTGAGAAGTCCTGGAGAACTGATCCGGGCAAGGGAAATTATTTCCAGCTCAAGGGTTATCTTGAACTTCTCCTGAAACGTTTCGGATGTGATATCTATTCTCTTGAGACAGAGGCAGCTCCGGCAGATCTCTTCTCTGAGGGACTTGCATATAATCTTCCTGGCTCGCACCAGCCTCTTGCCGTAATGGGAACAATTGCTCCTGCAAGATTGAAGCAGTTCGGTATCAAGCAGCCGGTATTCGCAGCCGAGATCAATTGGCCGGCTCTTCTTGAGCTTGTGAAGAGAAACAAGATCAAGTACAAGGAACTTCCTAAGTTCCCTGAGGTAAGGCGTGACCTTGCAATTCTTCTGGATGAGTCAGTAAGCTATGCAGACCTTCGTAGAAGTGCGTTCAGGGTTGGTAAGAAGCTTCTCAAGCAGGTCGGTCTCTTCGATGTTTACAGAGGTGACAAGATCGCAGAGGGTAAGAAGCAGTATGCACTCAGCTTCGTGCTTCAGGATCTTGACAAGACATTGACACACAATGATGTGGAGAAGGTAATGACAAAACTTCTCTCTACATTCCAGAATGAGTTTGGAGCTACATTGAGATAAAGATGAAGATTAGACTGCTGCATATAGCCGCTCTGGCCGTTTTGATGTGTGGAATTATAAGTTCGTGTGCCAAAGAGGACACGGAAGTGATTCCTCGTAAGAAAATGGCCAGGATTTATGCAGAAATGCTGATGACAGACCAGTGGGTGACATCTGTTCCGGGAATCAGGATGATAGCTGATACATCTCTTGTCTATGAACCTATCCTTGAGAAATATGGGTATGATTCGGATGATTATCGCAGGAGTATTGAGGCATATATGGATGATCCTGAAAGATTTGCAAGAATCTTAAGAACTACCGGAGAGATCCTGCAGGACAGGATTGACGAACTGGAAAAGCAGCAGAAGATATTGGATATGAGGGCAAATCTTCCAAAGCTGGCCTATAATATCAGCTGGAATGAGTTTTTCCCATATATGTTCGAGGAACCTTATGTTCATAATTATGACAGCATTGCATTTGAGCCAGACTCTGTGTTGTGGATATATCGTCTGAAGTCTATTGAGAGATCAGATACGATATATGACCGTATAAGAATGATCATCCGTGATTCTCTGTCGGTCAAGGATTCATTGTCTGGTCTGGATTCCTTGGGGGTGGCAGATAGTCTGGAGATCGTGGATTCCATTACGCCTGCGGACGGCTTTGCCGACAAGTTTCCACATCTTGATGGTGTCAAGGTGTCAGATGCAAAACCTAAAGTACTTAAAAGCTCTTATGAATTAAGAAGCGCAAGACCAATCGAGAAATAATGGGTAAGATAAGAGTAACAGCAGAATTTGTTTATACATTAGATGCCGAGCCGATCAGAAACGGCTTTGTAGAGTATGATGATGCTGATGGCAGAATCATAGCTGTAGGAAGATGTGCCTCTGATGAAACTGTATCTCCGGGTGCATTGGTGCCGGGATTTGTCAATGCCCATTGTCATATCGAACTTTCTCATCTTCACAAGAAGTTCCGCAAGGGTACGGGAATGGCAGGATTCATCGATCAGATCAATGAACTTCGTGACTGGGCAGGACGTGAGACTAAGATCCAGCTTACCAGACAGTGGATGGACAAGATGTGGGAGGACGGAGTTTCTGCAATGGCTGATATCAGTAATGATGATTCTTCGTTTGAAGTGAAGAAGAATCATCCGATCTATACGAGGACTTTCCTTGAAGTCTTCGGTAGCGAACCTCATATGTGCGACGGCGTGATGGCGGAAGTGACGCAGCTTCAGACTATTGCTGATGAGGCTGGTATTGATGCTGCCCCTACTCCTCATTCCTGCTATACTATGAGTCCTCAGCTTTTGAGTGCATCGGCTGCGAAGGGCTTGGAATCAGGATACCTCTCCTATCATTCTCAGGAAAGTCAGGAGGAGGAAGATCTCCTGATAAGCGGTACCGGAGCCATGTATGAGAACAGAAAGCGTTCAGGAATGAGCACTCCTCCTGTTACGGGAGAGTCTTCGTTGAAGTATTTCCTCGATCGACTTGCTGCTGTAAAGCAGGCACCCTATGACGAGCATATATTGCTGGTGCATAATGTCTGCCTGAAGCAGAGTGACATTGATGCCTTGAAGAAGGTTATGAATAACCCTTTCTTTGCGATATGTCCTCTCTCCAATATATTTATCCATAACGCATTGCCTCCAATTGACCTGATGCGCGAGAACGGATTGGACATAGCCCTTGGTACAGATTCGCTTTCAAGTAATGATGATCTGGATATGATGAAGGAGCTCGTTTGCCTGCGTACTGATTTCCCTCAGGTACCGATGCAGGAACTGCTTACCTGGGCCAGCCTTAACGGAGCCCGTTTCCTTGGTAAGGAGGATGTTCTCGGCAGTCTGACACCAGGCAAGAAGCCAGGAATATCAAGAGTTTCGGATATTGATGCTGAAGGCTTCATTACAGAAAACAGCCGTTCTAAAAGGATTATCTGATGCTGCATTTTGATGACATAGTGTTTGGCCCTATTTTCAGCCGCAGGCTCGGTTCTTCATTGGGAGTGAACATTCTTCCTTCCAAGGGAAAACTTTGCAATTTTGACTGTGTCTATTGTGAGTGTGGCTGGAACAAGGATGGAATGGCAGACAGAAGGTTCCCGACATATGAGGAAATCGTGACAGCATTCGAAGACAAGATGTCATCGCTGTCAGCAGAAGGAGCAAAGGTGGACTCGATTACATTCTCCGGGAACGGAGAGCCGACCATGCATCCGGATTTTCCTAAGATTGTAGATGCAGTGCTTGAATGCAGAGACAGGTTTTTCCCTAAGGCAAAGGTGTCTGTACTATCCAATGCCTATCTTGTCGGAAGACCTGCTGTGGCTGAGGCTTTGAAGCGTGTGGATAATCCGATTTTGAAGATAGATGCATCTTCGGATGAACTTGTAAGACAGATAAACAAGCCGGTGGGAACCTACAGACTTAATGAGATTGTGGATGCTCTTAAAGGGTTTGATGGGGATTTCATTCTCCAGACTATGTTTCTCAGATCACCGGATTTTGATACAGTCTCTGGGGGAGCATTGCAGAAATGGATGGACATCGTTCGTGAACTCCATCCAAGGGAAATAATGGTATATACCATTGATAGAGAGACTCCGGACAAGAGTCTTGTAAAATATACGGTGGAAGAGATGACTGCCTTGGTTCAGCCTCTTCTTGATGAAGGATATAAAATACAGATCAGAGGATAATGAGAGTTGTAATCCAAAGAGTTTCAGAAGCTTGTGTAAAGGTGCCAGCCGAAGGTTATGAATCTTGCATCGGTAAAGGATTGCTTGTTCTTGCAGCTTTTATAGATGAGGATACTGAGGAGGACCTGGATTGGACAGTCAGAAAGATAGCAGCAATGCGTATTTTTGATGATGCAGAAGGAGTTATGAATCTGTCTGTAAAAGATGTTGATGGAGATATTCTGGCTGTAAGTCAGTTTACGCTTTATGCATCTACCGTAAAAGGTAACCGTCCGTCATATATCAAGGCGGCAAAGCCGGATGTGGCAATACCTTTGTATGAGAAATTTCTCAGCAAACTGGAGGAGAATCTTGGCAGAAAGGTAGGAAAGGGCATATTCGGAGCTGATATGAAGGTATCACTTGTCAATGATGGTCCAGTGACTATAATAGTTGATTCTAAATTGAAATTTTAAATTATAAGTATATGAATTATTTGGAAAAATATGGCTATTCACCTGACCGTGATGCGATCGGCAGGGCGATTGAAATGATTGCGGCCAATATGGAAAACATTGCTACCGAGCAGGTTTACAAAGATTGTTTTTCAATGATGGATCTTACCACATTGAAAACTGATGATACACCAGCATCTGTGACAAAGCTTGTGGAGAAGGTCAATGTATTCCACAATACTTTCCCTGAATGGCCTTATCCGGCTTCTGTGTGTGTGTACTCAAATTTTGCTTCTACAGTAAAGGAAGTAAGAAAGGGTGATTTCAATATCACAGTAGTTTCTGCTTGCTTCCCTTCTTCTCAGAGCTTCCTTGAGGTAAAGCTCAAAGAAGTGGAGATGGCAGTTGAGCAGGGTGCTGATGAGGTGGATATTGTCCTTGCTCTCAATGCTTTCCTTGCCGGCGACTATGAGTCTGCGGCTGAAGAGATCCGTCAGGTACGTCGTGTCATCGATGAAACTGCAGGCAGACAAGGCAGAAAAGTTCATCTGAAGGTTATTCTTGAGACAGGTCTTCTCAAGACACCGGAAAATATTGCGGATGCATCTTTCCTTGCAATGGAAGCAGGAGCGGACTTCATCAAGACTTCAACTGGAAAGGTGGATGTCAATGCAACTCCGCAGTCTGCATACATTATGTGTGAATGTATCGCCAAGTATCATGCTGCTACCGGAAAGAAGATCGGATTCAAGCCAGCTGGTGGAATATCATCTGCGGCTGATGCACTATGTTATTATTCTATCGTATCATCCCTTTTGGGTAAAGAGTGGCTTAATAAGGAACTCTTCCGCTTTGGTGTAAGCCGAGTGGCAAACAGTATCCTTTCTGCTGTGGAACAGAAGACGGTAAGTTATTTTTAATGACGTTCTACGCTCCTTTGTGGAACAATTTGTTTGATTTTTTGTAAAAATCAAACAAATCTCGAGATAAAAAACGGGCTCCTTCATCTGCAGGGGGGCGCCTTTTGTTAATAGTCG
>JAZLCW010000102.1:0-2898 GCA_045614445.1 Candidatus Cryptobacteroides sp.
AGAGCAATGTGGTGGCCCTGTCCTCTTCTTGCAACCACACGGTTGATCTCACTGTCCAGCTTTCTGCGGTTTTCATCGGAAGGATCCTGAAGACAGGTAAGGAGGATTTCACAGAGGAAGGGAATGAAACAGATGGTGACACCCGGTGTATCACCGTCGGAAGGAATGGCGCCACCCACGTCGTGCTCCTGTTCCCGGAGTTTCAGAAGACTGTAAACATAGTTGCTGCCTTCCGGTACGGCATACAGAAACCAGTCATCAAAGAAATTGGCGCAGGGGAGCAGTCTTCCTTCTGAATCCGGAAAATCAAAGATGGATTTTTGGGCAAGCATACAGGACAGGGACTTGAAGGCCAGATAAAAGCCATCCTGCGTCGCTGCGATATCGGCTTCCCGCAGACATTCTTCTGCCAGTAGCTGCCGGAAAATGGTCGGAATTTCGTATTGGTTCATAGATCTCACCTGTCTTGTTTCTGCAATCGGTTCCTGCGGTTTCGAAAGGCCTTGCTGCTGTTGCTTCCCGGATCGGGGATCAGCAGCTTTTCATACTGAATATACTATAGCATAAAAAAGACGGATACAAAAGAGAAAAGAAAAAAGCCATCCCGATTGGGATGACTTTTTCTTTTCTGGTACGTGCGGAGATAACGGATCAAATTGCGGACTGTTATAGTCTGGTTTCACCCTCTTAGTCCGGTGCGTCTGTAACCATAACCGTCACACTGTGATATGGCATGATGAATTCGTATTGAACATACGCTTCTTGAATGATCACCGGCGCTAACACCACTGATCCCAAAGTTACAACTCTTTCTCTGCCTTCTTTGGGCGGTTTGAACTGAATGATTACTTTTTCTCCCCCAAGATATTCTGTATCGGGCAAATGATACCATATATCGGTATCTCTGGCATCCGACACAGAGCCTTTATCATTTTTCTCTTTCAAATACAAATTATACGCAAGGGGCTCATCACTTAGGAATACCACCGATTCCAAAGGTACCTGTGTTACTGTGCCATCGGACGGAAAATGAATCGCTATATCAGACCAGTCACTTGTATTCAGCGGCAATGCACCCACATCAATCGTAAGTGTTATGGGAGTTTCCGGCGATACTCCCTCCGGCGCAGAAATGATCAATTCAAATTCCCGACACGGAGCATTGGTGCCTATCGCTCCACCAAAGGAATCAATAGGATATTCCTTACCGAATTCATCTTTAATTCTTTCGGGAAACGTAATTTGGATTTGACCACCCGTAATCGAAGTCAGTTCGTAATGCAGAACGAAGATTCTTACCGCATTCTTTTTTTCACTGACACCTGCCTGGTATTCAATAACACCCATAGAATCTGGCTCGGAATGTGTAACACTGATATACGCATCGCTGTAGTAATCGCAACCGGCAAGCAACATCAAAACCATAAAGAAAACAAGAAATATTGTAGTTTTTTTCATACATCCACCAACCTTTACCTGGCAGCATAGTATTCACTGCACACAATCCCAACTCTTATCCACTTTTATTATATATCATAGATTCCGCAAAGGCAAGAAAAACCCTACCTCGACAGACGCAATACCCTCTTCAGCAGTTGATTGCGCAAGAATAAAGGATACAGCAAAAAAGTAGTCGTAACGAAATCCGTTACGACTACTCGATCTGGTTGCGGAGGCAGGACTCGAACCTACGACCTCCGGGTTATGAGGGCTTTAAAATTCCTGAGAAAATCTAACTTTTTCGCATTTTATTTGCGTTTTTACCGTTATTTTTACGTATTTTGTCTACTAAATTAAAATAACTAAAATTAACTGTGGGGTTAGTAACCCCACGGCTAACCCCACAGGTTTTCTATCAAAATGTTCGGCAAATCACGCACTTTACAGACTTAAATAATGCCGTAAAACCGTCCTATTTCTTTACAGTCTCATACATTTGTCACCTGTCATTTTTTCAGATATACTCGTGCTGTACATCAATGAAGGAGTGATTCCACATGAATAGCATCCCACTAATTGAATCTGCACGCAATCTGAAAACGTACATAAACACTCACCCGCATCCCATCTGTGATGCCGGCTGCGAGACCGTTCTCGAGCTTCTGTATCAGGCATATGCAGATTCCCAGGAACATGATCCTCCGGAAATAGAACAGGATTTTGAGCAGTTGGGTAACCTTCTGGAGGTCCTGCCTCTGGAGTTAAACAACACGATCTTCAGTCATCTCTACCGCCTATGTTCCGCTTATGAGCAAAAAGCGTATTGCGATGGTCTCCAAATCGGGGCCCATCTTATTCAGGAACTTTTGACCAAGGAGATAGCCGATGGACACCAACATGCTTGAAATTGACGACTCCGTACTGGGCCGCCTTTACGAGTCCTACAGTGAATCAAAAGCCATGTACGACGATGAAATCAAAGCAGATTTCCATGCTCTGTACGAAGCTATGAACGGTATGCCCCTTCAGGATATGGATCGGATTGTCTATCCCGTTTGTACCCTCTGCCGGTGCCATCAAAAATCAGGATTCATAGAAGGAATTCGCGTTGGTATACATTTATATCACGAAATCAACGTCAAGCAAGAGGTTATCAACAGCTCTGGCGCTCCGCCATAAACACCTTCGACCGAACACAAGCCCCGTGGTAAATCTCTTACCACGGGGCGTTACTATTTACAGTGCCTAGACCTGTTTCCCGAAGTCAGCACGACCTAGGTTGGGATTGTAGGTAATATTAAACACCAAATCAGACAACCATTTTTTGAAGGAAGCATTATCCTGATACTGCTTAAACTCAACTGCTCCGGATTTCAACAGCTTGACATCGCCCTTCATACTGATGAGCTCAAAGTTGTTCAGCTGACCGGTATACTTCTCATCGGTCATCTCATCCCA
>JAZLCW010000103.1:0-4454 GCA_045614445.1 Candidatus Cryptobacteroides sp.
TGGAATCCTGAGTCACGCTTGTCCTTTGCTTCTGCGAGAGCCTGAGGTCCCTGCTTGGCAGCTTCTGCCTCAAAGTTGTCGTACATCTGTCCTACGATTGCCTGGAGGTTTCCTTTGAAGAGACCGTTACCGAATGCGATCATGAAAAGGGCGAAGCAAGTGAGCGGGAGGAGCCAGCTGGTGTTGCTTGATGTCGCGAGGATTGGAATGGAAAGGAGAACGTAACCGCTTGCCATGATGATAAGACCGGTCTTGATGGTTCCCTTGTAGTTCTGAGTGCGGTCAGCGATGAGTCCGCCGACGAGGCTGAGAAGGTAGATTCCTGCGTAGAAGCAAGAGTAGATGGTTCCAGCCGGGCCTTCGCTGAGGCCGAACTTAGAGCAAAGGAAAAGCACGAGCACTGCATTCATGATGTAGTAGCCAAAGCGCTCTCCCATGTTGCTGAGAGCTGCGGCCAAAAGGCCTTTCGGGTGTCCTTTAAACATAATTTATTCAGTTTTATTTAATTAATGATTGATTGCATTGTTATGGTACTGCGGGCCTCGCGGACGCACAATCGTGCAAATATACGAAATTTAATTTACTGGCAAAATATCGGAATTCACGAGGAAATTTGATATATTTGCTTTTCTGTAAAGGGGGTGCTTCGTGCAGAGGCTGGAGGTGGTAGGTGGGTGAGGCGTTTATACTGTTGATAATGAGGAAATTAATTGTAAATATAGTCCGTGGGTTGATCGTAGTGCTGTCGCAGCTTCCGCTGGGATTCCATTATTTTATGGGAGATGTCTTCAGCTGGATTGCGAAAAATATATTGAAATATCGCTACAGTACGGTGATGATTAATCTTTCGAGGTCTTTCCCTGAAAAGAAATACAAGGAAATCGAGAAGATCGCCAAGGACTTCTACCGTCATTTCGGTGAGATCTTTGCCGAAGCCATATGGTTCGGCGGCAGCAGCTACAAGAGACTGAACAGGACGGGGATCGTGACAGTGATGAATCCTGAGGAGTTTTCTGAATTGTTCCTTTCTTCTCCAAGCATGACAGTCCTGAGCACTCATTGCGGAAACTGGGAACTCCTTGGAGGGCTTCTCAGTTACAGAACTGCCACCGGAGGACGTGTAGAGATCGGAGAGGAGCAGATCAATGTCGTCTATAAGAAGCTCAGCAGCGATATTTCCGACGAAGTCTTCAAGAGAAACAGAATCGCACCTCTGGAAAAGGTCGGAACGGAATGTGAGGTGGAATCGAACAATATCCTTCGTCAAACCTTGAAGCAGAAGAACAAGAGGATGCTTTATATCTATCCGACAGACCAGGCTCCTTACTGGTATGCCGGCAAACATCCTATAGGTGAGTTCATGCATCAGCCGACCAATGCAATGCTCGGAAGTGTTGGAATAGCCTGCAAACTTTCTCATTCTGTGATGTATATGAAGATGAAGCGTGTGGAAAGGGGGCATTATGAGATGAGTCTCATACCGATATGTCAGGATGCTTCGACAATGACTCCTGAGGAGATAATGAGGAAATATTACGATCTTCTGCAGGCTGAGATTGATGAGACCCCGCACAACTGGCTGTGGACTCATAAAAGATGGAAGTAAATATAAATCAATATATTATGAAAAGATTTTTTGGAACAATACTGGCTTTGGCAATGCTCGCAGTACCATTTGTGGCATCTGCTCAGTCGAATGCTGATCCGGAGGGATATGTGACCTATTCGCTTCCGATGACGACAATAACTCTTGATGTGGAAGCTGTGCAGGAGACATTCTACGCCGGCCCTTATGCGAAATATGCTGAGAAGTATCTCGGAATCAAGCCTCGTATGAAGGATGAGGCAACCGTTCAGCTTTCTCAGATAAAGATGACTCCGTATGTGGAGGCTGACCAGAGCAGCAGATATTCGGTCTATGTAAAGAGCGGGGTTCTTAATACTTCGGTTTTCAGTCTTTCGGCTGCCGGTCTGGTTACTTTTGCGGATGCGAAATTTGCCGATGAGACCGTATGGCGCTTTCCAGTGAAGTCTGATGGCGATTTTTCTGGTAAGGGCGTTTCTTCTAATCTGACATCAGAGGCCACTACTCTTTACAGGAACGAGAAGAAGGAATCTGCTTATAACCGTGTTTCTGTTCAGCAGAATATGGTGGTAGAGAAGACCTTGGAGCAGAAGGCTGCAGAGACGGCGGCGACCATTCTCGATCTTCGTAGGCAGCGTCTTCAGATCGTGACAGGTGATACTGATGCGACATACAGCGGTGAGGCCATGGGCGCGGCGATAGGAGAGCTTGCACGCCTTGAGCAGGAATATATGACTCTTTTCGTCGGCTATTCTGAATACCAGACCCGGCAGATGAGATTTGATGTCGTTCCTGAGGCAGACCGCGAGAATCAGATGTATATCGCATTCAGAATATCGGATAAGAGTGGACTGGTTCCTGCTGACGATATGACCGGAAGACCAGTGGTGATGGAAATCCAGCCTCAGGCTTTCGAGAAGATAAAGGCTGGTAAGCCACAGAAAGGAGAAGTGGTGCGCTATCGCATTCCTGCAGTATGTACCGTTAAGATTAAGAACGGGGCGGATCTTCTTCTTCAGAGCAGAGTGCCTGTGTACCAGCTTGGTCAGGAAAGCTCTATTCCAGTGACAGTAGCTGTCATCAATGAGTAAACACATTAAAACATTGATAATATTATGAGTATTCAGAATCTTGATCCACAGGTGGTGTGGAAGAATTTCTATGCGTTGACACAGATTCCGCGTCCTTCTAAGCACGAGGAAAAGGCTGTCGAGTATATGTATAACTGGGGTATTTCACACGGCCTCGAGACTATTAAGGATGAGGTGGGTAACATTATTATCCGCAAGCCTGCTACTCCTGGATGTGAGAATATGAAGGGTGTCATTCTTCAGGGTCATATCGATATGGTGCCGCAGAAGAATGCCGATACAGTCCATGATTTCGAGAAGGATCCTATCCAGACCTGGATTGACGGTGATTGGGTAAGAGCAAAGGGAACAACCCTTGGAGCTGACAATGGTCTCGGACTAGCTATGGCAATGGCAGTTCTTGAGTCATCTGACATCAAGCACGGTCCTATTGAGTTCCTGTGTACAGTAGATGAAGAGACAGGAATGACAGGTGCTATGGCGCTTAAGCCAGGTCTTCTTGAGGGTGATATCCTTATCAATCTTGACTCGGAGACAGAAGGTGAGCTTTATATCGGCTGCGCAGGAGGTCTCGATGCATCTGCCCATGATACCTATGTTCCTGCAGAATATGATAAGTCGTGGGAGTGCTGGTCGCTTGAGGTGAAGGGCTTCAAGGGAGGACACTCAGGAATGGATATCGTATTGTATAGAGGTAATGCCAATAAGGTGGCTGCCCGTATCCTTTATGCACTTATGAACCATGCAGGCGTGAAGCTTCTGGACTTCGAGGGAGGTACATTGAGGAATGCTATTCCGCGCGAGGCTTTTGCGACAGTCTATGTTCCTACTGTTATGGTAGATACTGCCAAGAGTGTATTTGAAAGAATTACAGCTGCGATCCAGATGGAATATGCAGGTACAGACCCTGATGTGGTATTTACTTTCAAGCCTTATGAGTGTGCTGAAGGCGAGTGCTGTGGAGGTGACGAGTGCAAGTACGTTCCTGATGCAGATGCTCTGCGTTACATCCGTGCCGTTCTTTCATGCCCGGACGGAGTGAAGAGAATGAGCAGCGAGATGAATGGTCTTGTGGAGACTTCCAACAATCTCGCGATGGTTAAGATAAGTGGAGGTGAATTTGCAGTACATACATTGATGAGAAGTTCTGTCGAAATTTCGAAGTATATTCTTTCGCAGAAGTTTGAGGCTGTCTTCGCTCTTGCAGGTATCAAGACAACATTCAGCGGCGGATATTCAGGATGGGCTCCAAATCCGGAATCAGCGATCCTTACCACTATGAAGAAGGTTTACTTCGATCTTTATGGCAAGGAACCTGCGGTTATGGCGATCCACGCAGGTCTTGAGTGCGGTATCCTCAGCGGTGCTTATCCTCACTGGGATATGGTGTCATGCGGCCCTACTCTCCTTAGCCCTCATTCACCGGACGAGCGCGCCAATATCCCTTCAGTGGCAAAATGCTGGGATTTCCTCAAGGCAGTTCTGGAAAACATTCCTGTAAAGTAGTCTGATCATCATGATGTCATTCAGATCCGGCTGAATCTCATTCCGGACTTGTCGGGGAATCTGAAAAACATTTTGATAATTAAACAATTATTCTTATATTTGCAGCCCATTTTGGTGGATTGAGTCCTCTGAAATGGGCGCAAATTATTATTAAACAATTAATTACAAACAAAAATGATCAAACAGTACGAAACCGTTTTCATTGCAACTCCCGTTTTGTCTGAGGCTCAGATGAAGGAAGCGGTAAAGAAGTACGTCGATTACATCGTTGC
>JAZLCW010000104.1:0-27239 GCA_045614445.1 Candidatus Cryptobacteroides sp.
GTCACTCGGTAATGTATCATCATTCCTTGACATCTTCATTCAGTACGACCTCGATCACAATATCATTGACGAAACATTCGCTCAGGAGCTCATCGACCAGTTCGTAATGAAGCTCAGAATGGTACGTCACCTTCGTATGAACTCTTACAACGACCTCTTCGCAGGAGACCCGACCTGGATCACCGAGTCTATCGGAGGACGTTTCACTGGCGGAAAGAGCAAGGTAACCAAGACTTCGTTCCGTTTCCTCCAGACACTTTACAACCTCGGACCTGCACCAGAGCCAAACATGACAGTTCTCTGGCACCCTGCACTTCCTGAGGGATTCAAGGAGTTCTGCGCAAAGGTTTCTATCGACACCAGCTCAGTTCAGTACGAGAACGACTCTCTCATGCGTAAGGTAAGAGGTTGCGACGACTACGGTATCGCTTGCTGCGTATCATACCAGGCAATCGGTAAGGCTATCCAGTTCTTCGGAGCACGTGCGAACCTCGCCAAGGCTCTCCTCCTCGCCATCAACGGAGGACGTTGTGAGAACACAGGCACTCTTATCGTAGAAGGCATCAAGCCTCTCTCAAGCGACGTACTTGACTTCGACGAGGTAATGGAAAATTACAAGAAGGTAATGCACGAGGTGGCTCGAGTTTATAACGAGACTATGAACATCATCCACTACATGCACGACAAGTATGACTACGAGAAGTCACAGATGGCGTTTATCGACACCAACCCTAAGATCAACCTCGCATACGGAGTGGCAGGTCTTTCTATCGTAGCAGACTCACTCTCAGCAATCAAGTATGCAAAGGTAACAGCCCGTCGCAACGCTGACGGACTTACTGAGGGATTCGATATCGAGGGAGACTTCCCTAAATACGGTAACGACAACGACCTGGTGGACGTACTCGCAAGAGATGTGGTTCAGTTCTTCAACACAGAACTCAGCACACATAAGGTTTACAAGGGAGCCGAGCCTACCCTCTCACTCCTCACCATCACTTCTAACGTGATGTACGGTAAGAAGACAGGTGCTACACCTGACGGACGTGCCAAGGGAGTGGCTTTCGCACCAGGCGCAAACCCGATGCACGGTCGCGACACTCACGGAGCCATCGCTTCTCTCTCATCTGTAGCGAAGCTTGACTACCACGATTCTAAGGATGGTATCTCCAATACCTTCTCTATCGTGCCTAAGTCACTCGGTCCTACAAACGAGGATAAGATCGACAACCTCATCACTATGATGGACGGTTACTTCACAAAGGGTGCACACCACCTCAATGTGAATGTCCTCAACAAGGAGATGCTTATGGACGCAATGGAGCATCCTGAGAAGTATCCGCAGCTTACAACCCGCGTTTCCGGATATGCTGTAAACTTCATCAGACTCAGCCGTGAGCAGCAGCTTGAGGTTATTTCAAGAACATTCCACGAAGCTCTCTAATCATAAAAACCGGTCCGACCGGTAACCAGAAACTATGATTAAGGTTCATTCATACGAATCAATGGGAACATACGACGGGCCGGGACTCAGGCTCGTCGTTTTTCTACAGGGCTGCCCTTTCAAGTGTCTGTACTGCGCTAATCCTGACACCATAACATTTGACGGAGGAACTCCTACCGAAATCGAAGAAATAGTAAAGATGGCAGTAAGCCAGAAACCTTTCTTCGGCAAAAGAGGCGGAGTGACATTCTCCGGCGGAGAGCCGACAATGCAGGCGAAGGAGCTTCTTGCTCTATATGCAAGACTTAAGGAAGAAGGAATTAACATCTGCATTGACACTAATGGAGGTGCCTGGAACAGCGATATCGAGGAACTTCTGCGGCAGACAGACCTCGTACTCCTTGACTGCAAGCAGTTCAATAACGCCAGACATGAGAGCCTCACCGGCCGCAGCAACGAGCAGACACTTAAGACAGCTCAATGGCTTGAGGAAAACGGCAAGCCTTTCTGGCTCAGGTATGTGCTTGTACCAGGAATAAGTGATTTTGAGGAAGATATCAGAGCTCTCGGAGAACACTTCAAAGACTACAAGATGCTGCAAAGAGTAGAGATTCTTCCTTACCACACTCTCGGAAAGCATAAATACGAGTCTCTCGGATGGGATTATAAGCTGGCGGATACGCCGCATAACACCCCGGAGCAGCTGGACAGAGCATTGGCATTATTCAATGAATATTTTGATTGCACCATAATGAATTAAGCAGGAAAAGAGCCCGAACGGGTTCTTTTTTTGTTATATTTGTAGTCTGTGAATTGTCTTTGCTATGAAAACAAAGGATGTTGCTCTGGTACTTTCCAGCGGAGGGCCGCGAGGATGGGCATATATCGGTGCCATAGAAGAACTTGAAAGCCGTGGATACAATATTACATCCATAGCCGGAACTTCGATAGGCTCCCTAATAGGTGGAATCTATGCCGCAGGCAGACTTGCAGACATCAAGGAGTGGCTGTTCTCACTGGACGCATGGAAGGTATTCTCCCTCATGGACCTGTCACTCAGCAAGAACCACCTGGTAAAAGGTGACAAGGTAATCGGAGCCATAAAGGAAATTGTCCCGGAAATCAATATCGAAGATCTCGATATCCCATACCGAGCTGTCGCAGCTGACCTTTATACAGGAGAAGAAGTCATATTCGATCAGGGACCTCTTTTCGAGGCTATCAGGGCATCCATCTCGATACCATCTTTATTCAGGCCCGTAAAATACGGATTCAGAACACTCGTGGACGGAGGAATAGTGAACACCATGCCCATTGACAGAGTGGTCAGAAACGGCAATGACATAGTCATAGCATTCGATGTCAATGATGTGGATGTAGAATCCATAAGAAAGACAGTAATCGATGAAGCGAGACATGAGGAGGACCGTATGAACGCAGTAAAAGCTCTGAACAAGGAAACCAGAAATGTCCTCAACTCCATCCGCCATAACTCCACTCTTACACTGATGGACAAGTTCAAGCTTGCGAAAGAGCAAGGAGCAAAGATCATAAGTCATAAGATGCACGCTGAGGAAGTCGAACCTGAGCTTTTCTTTGAGGAAAACTACTACAGCATTCTGTCCCGCACATTCTCGCTGATGAACCATGTGATAGCAAAGGCTGCAGCCGAGAGATACAAACCGGAGGTACTCGTAAAAATGCCTTTTGACCTCTATGATGACATCAGCGACTATGCCAAGGCTGCTGAAATTTCCGAAGTGGGAAGAGAGCTTATGAGAAAGGCCCTTGATGAATATGAAAACAACTAAACTCTAACTATATGCTAAAAAAAATCCGTACTATTCTGGCTGCCATCTTCTTTATCGGCGTCACACTGCTGTTCCTGGATTTCACCGGAACCCTGCACGCCTGGCTCGGATGGATGGCCAAGATCCAGTTCCTTCCTGCGGTACTGGCAGCCAACTTCATTGTTGTAGCAGTTCTCCTGCTGCTGACCCTTCTCTTCGGAAGAGTCTATTGTTCCGTAATATGTCCTCTAGGAGTGATGCAGGACATTATTTCATGGTTCCATGGCAAGACCAAGAAGAAGAACCGTTTCCGTTTTTCATATTCACCGGCCAAGAACTGGCTCAGATTTGCAGTTCTCGTGATTTTCTGCGTCGGCCTTGTATTCGGAGCTCATTCGCTGGCAGTCATAATTGCGCCATACAGCGCATACGGAAGGATTGCTGCCAATCTCTTTGCTCCTCTGTATGGCTGGGGTAACAACTTCCTGGCATGGATTGCAGAAAGGGCAGACAGCTATGCATTCTACAGCGTGGATGTATGGATCAAGTCAGTATCTACATTCATCATAGCGATTGTAACATTCATCGTTATCGGCTTCCTGTCATGGAAGCACGGCAGAACCTGGTGCAATACCATATGTCCTGTGGGTACGATCCTGGGATTCTTCTCAAAATTCAGTCTTTTTGCCCCAGTGATAAACACTGAGAAATGCCGTAACTGCGGACTTTGCGAAAAACAGTGCAAGGCTTCCTGCATCAACAGCAAGGAACATCAGATCGACTACAGCCGCTGCGTGGTATGTATGGACTGCATCGACACATGTAAAGACGGTGCAATTCATTATGCTATGAGAAAGAGATCATCCGCCACTACAGACAAGGGTCGCAGAGCATTCCTTATCTCTACAGCAATCGCTGGAACAGCAGCCACAGTCAAGGCTCAGGAAATGAAGGTCGACGGTGGTCTTACTGCTATTGAAAACGCTGAAAAGCCAGAGCGCAAGACACCTATCGTACCGGCAGGCTCATTGAGTCTCAAGAATTTTGCAGATCATTGCACAACGTGTCAGCTTTGCGTGAGCGTATGTCCGAATCAGGTCCTCAGACCTTCGACTTCGCTTCTTACATTGATGCAGCCTGAGATGTCATATGAAAGAGGTTACTGCCGTCCGGAATGTACAAGATGTTCGGACATATGTCCTGCAGGAGCCATCCGTCCGATAAGCGTAGAAGAAAAATCATCTATCCAGATAGGACACGCAGTAGTCAATCTTGACAATTGCGTGGTCAACACAGACGGCGTAAAATGTGGCAACTGTGCACGCCACTGCCCTGCCGGAGCGATTAGAATGGTCAGAAAGAATCCTGATGACCCTAAATCACTGATGATTCCTACTGTAAATGAAGAAAGGTGCATCGGATGCGGAGCATGCGAGAATCTGTGTCCGGCAAGACCTTTCACCGCAATTCACGTAGAAGGACACGAAGTACATAAGATGATTTAATACTATGAAAAAGAATATAGACAGAAGAGAATTCTTCAAGACAGCCGGAAATGCCGCTTTGGTCATGGGTGGTCTTGGTGCAATAGCTGGATGCAAGGCCAAGGAGGGCCAGGCAGCAGCCATTACAAGCACAGAGCCAGGTGAAATGACGTACAGGACCAACAGCGTCAATGGCGACAAGGTCAGCATCCTCGGATACGGATGTATGCGCTGGCCGATGATCAAGGATGAGAACGGCAAAGACATTGTCGACCAGACCAACGTAGACAGGCTCATCGACTATGCCATAGAACATGGTGTGAACTATTTCGACACTGCACCGGTATATCTCCAGGGTCAGAGCGAGGCTGCTACAGGACTTTCACTGAAGCGTTACCCTCGCGAGAGCTATTTCATCGCTACCAAGCTCTCGAATTTCAGCAATGCGAGCAAGGAGAACTCCATCGAGATGTACCGCAGGTCGCTCCAGAATCTCCAGACAGATTATATCGACTATTATCTGCTTCATTCGCTATCAGGTATTGAGGCTTTCAATTCACGCTTCGGAGATACCGGAATCATGGACTTCCTTCAGGAAGAGCGCAAAGCCGGAAGAATCCGTAATCTGGGCTTCTCATTCCACGGTGACAATGAAGGATTCGACAAGCTGCTGGCTCTCCACGACAAGTATCACTGGGATTTTGTTCAGATCCAGCTAAATTATGTAGATTGGAAACACGCCAATGCCGAATATCTTCAGGCGGAACTCGACAAGAGAGGCATCCAGTCCATAATCATGGAACCGCTTCTGGGAGGTCGCCTGTCAAAGGTTCCTCAGCATATAGCTGACCGTCTGAAAGAGCGCAATCCTCAGGGCAGCGTGGCTTCGTGGGCATTCCGTTTTGCGGGCACACATCCGGGAGTACTCACCGTACTCAGCGGTATGACATATATGGAGCATCTTCAGGACAATGTCTCTACATACTCCCCTCTCGTTCCGCTTACAGAGGATGAATTTGCATTCCTTGAGGAGACAGCAGAGCTGATGCAGAAATATCCGACAATCCCATGCAATGACTGCAAATATTGTATGCCTTGTCCATACGGAATCGATATTCCTGCTATCCTCCTTCACTACAACAAATGCGTCAATGAAGGTGAAGTGGCCAAGAGTATCACCGATGAGAATTACAAGAAGGCCCGCAGGGCATATCTGGTAAGCTACGACAGAGCAGTACCTAAGCTGAGACAGGCAGCACGCTGCATCGGCTGCAACCAATGCACGAGCCACTGTCCTCAAAGGATCGACATTCCTCGCCAGCTGCATAGAATCGACCGCTACATCGAAGATCTCCGAAAGGATACATTATAATAAAATCAGCCGGCTGATTTTATTGAATATTATTGCCCGATAAGAATCGGAGGGGCAAACGGTACGAAGGCTTCCACATAGTTGGAGGCCTTTGTTGTCGGATCCGACTTGACCTTATCATTCTTTATGAAGTCTTCCATCTTGAAAGTCTTTCCGGAAGCCCTCATGATACGTCTTACAATAGCCTCACGTGACGGAGCATTGAAATACGGTCTGTTGTCATCCATACAGCTTACAGATTCCGGTCTCCATACTCCTGTGTCATAGTAATATCCTCCTTCAAACAGACTTACAGCCTCATATCCCGGACGGTCGAAGAAATGCTTCCAATGCACCTTGGACCGTTCTCCGGTAATGTCTATATTATATCCGAAATAAGGATCTTGCTCTCTCCATACTGCAAGATTCTCCTTTTCTTCATCAGGAAAGCGCTCTGCATGATAGCTATACTCATCCAGAAGGCGCCCGAAGCCGTGTCCGCCACCCTCGTGAATCAATACCTTTCCGAAGGAGTCCTTACCCATAGGACACATTGAGATCGAACGTCCTGTATATTCCATCATGCACGTTCCGGCATAAGCATCTATATTGACCAGAAGGAAAACCGTAGTGTTCTGGAGAACTTCCCGGGTCACTCCTGGAACCGTCATTGCATATGTGAAAACCTTCTGATAGTCGCAACTTACACCTGTACTGTTTCCTCCTTCGAGAACAGTCCCGAAAGCAGTATTGATATTCTGCTTGGCTACGGTAGGCATATCATTCTTTACTGTAGCTCCTCTTTCCTGAGAATACACAGCTACAGCAGATATCCTGAAATAGTCGCGGTAAGCAGCGTATGGCTCCACACTGAAAAGGTAATCCACGGCTTTTTCCACAGCCTGGTCAAAAGCCCCACCTTCGGCATAATCATCTTCTATGAATCCGTCTCCGATAAAGATCAGATGTACCGGCTCATCGGCTCCGGCACTCTCCATCTGAAGCTGAGACACTTCTCCATCTTCATATACGCCACCGTCACCGGTAGTGAAGGTACGGGACTCACTATCAGTCGCAGCACCGAAAACGTCAACTGCCTGCACTTTCCAGATATGCTGTGCATTCTTTGAAAGCGAGACAGATGGTCTGGTTCTGAGCTCGGCTGTAGAAGTAGTGTTCCAAGTATTTCCATCCTCGGAAATCATAAGCCTGTATGAAACCGGATCACCATCCGGATCTGTGGAAGGTTTCCAGCTGAAATAAGGATTTGTTCTGGTATCGCTCACTCCGTTCTCGGGAGCAATAAGCTCAGGCTTGGCTGGAGCCCTGTTCGGTAGAGCCTGGCTGACAGTAAGCATCGTAAATCCGGTAGGGTAATTGACTGTCAGGAATGCACGATCCCTTGGCTTTCGGTCGGTGAAAGGCGCAGGTGTCAATCGTACCTTGGTCTCACCCGCTTTACCGGAAAGTGGCTCTGCACTGACCCAGGACGCTTCCTCGGTAATATTGATATTCCAATCATATGTAGAAATAATCGTAAACTCTATGGGGGTACCTTCTGCCGTGAATTCAAAGACCGTCTGATCGGCTCTGAAATCCACGCCAGCCTGGACAAGGGCAATCTCGGTCATGGCTTCTCCTGCTGAGATGACCAGAGTGCCGTTCCTTCCAACACCGTCATTCTTTGCTGCCCTTACGATGACATTGGAGTTTCCCGTTCCTGAAGATGGCTCCACACTCACCCAATCAGGTGTAGTTATGCTCCAGCTGCAATTGGCAGTGATGTCCAGGGTCTTCCTGCCGCCATCCATTGTCCATTCCAGAGATGTCTTGGAAGCAGTGATGCTTTCCCTCTCTGAACAAGAGACGGAAAGCATCACTATAATCATCAGAATGACGAATGCCATATGAATTTAGAAGCTGTATCCTACTGAAACTGCGAGGGTATTCTTCATCGGGCCTGAGGCGAGCATATAGGCAAGGTCAAGTTTCACTCCAGCAAATTTCACTCCGGCTCCCACTGAAGCATAAGATGGGAGAGGTGAATTTCCACCATAGCGATAACCTGCTCTTACCGACACCATATCATCGAATGTATACACCGCACCTGCAGCAGCTGCGAATGCACCCATAAAATAATAGTCAGCATCAAGAAGCACATCGATAGAATGCTTCTGGGCAAATGTAGCCTCATATCCTGCTCCTACGGCTGCTGAAGCCGGAAGGCTGAACTTCTCTCCGCTCTTTGATGTCACGGCAGTACCAATATTAGCTACGCCTGCAGTTACCTTGATGCTATTGAACTTAGCCATTGCAAATACATCAGCTGCAAGAGCACCGTAAGAATATCCTTCTGCGAGTGAGCTGGTCGCATAGCCGACATTTGCTCCGACTGAAAGATTTTCAATGAAACGATATGCAAAACCGGCATTTACCGCTATGTCAGATGGCTTGAACTGTCCCTTGACTGCACCGTTTGCATCGGTAACCTCATAAGCCGGGTTCATTCCATACATGAAGCCTAATGCGATACCGAGCTTATTCTTCATATTATATGCAGCACCGACATTGATCATATTCGATTTGACTGATGTTGGCTGCCACATTGTGAAACCTGCAGCTGCATCGAACTTCGCATCTGAGAAAGGTACTGCAGCAACATTTGAGAAAGCTGCATTTGCGATGGAATTTGTCTGGGTAAGGTTTGCACCAGCTGTTCCCAGGCTTGCTGCGTCAGTTTCTGCTGCTGTATATGAAAGTGCCTGCGCACCTGAGAGAGCCGGGAAAAGGAGCATAAGGGCTCCGGCTATATAAATGATCTTCTTCATAACCGTTAAAGTTTTACAATGTTCTGCTTATACTCTTTTCCTCCGAATGTCACCTGAAGCGAATAAGTTCCAGGGGCACATTCTCTCATATCAATTCTGGCCGGCTCCATTCCACTCACCTGCGAGGTTTCTTCATGAACGAGCTTACCTGTAGAACTGTAAATCCTGATATTGGTCTCGGCCATATCGAGAGTAGCGATATTCACATAATCGGTTACAGGGTTAGGATATACCGAAAGCGGCTTTGAAGGATCCTTGACCTGAACCTTGAAATCGAATGACACAGATTCACCGCGGGCATCCTTAGCCACGATCTTAGCATCCACGACACCATATCCGAGGGCTGTACCTGTAATCTTATCGCCCTTTGCATTCAAGTGCACTATCGTTGAATTGGATGTCGTAACATCATACTTGAGCTGCTCACGATCAGGATCCATAACATATTCTGTCATATCTATGACAAACTCTTTGCCTTTAGCAGTAAGGAGAATGTTATCGATATCCTTAATCTTCTCAGGAGCACTGTTCTCCTTGATTACATAAGTTACAAGCAATGTTCCAGCCATTCCGTATGAGTCTACTGCAACCAGCTTAAGCTGATATGTTCCGATTTCAGCATCAGATCCTTTAAGGATGAGACGCATCATACCGTCAGTATGAGGCATTATGCTCTCTGCATTCGAGCCTTTGTCATACTCCAGGAAGTAGTCATGGCCATCCGGTTCAATAATTTCAAACGGGATAGTAAGTGTCTCGGAAGACATCAACGCAATATCTCCTTCATAATGGAGTATGATCTCAGGTGCGTGATTTTCAGTAGTTGTGACAGGGAACACCTCCGTTGCAGATGAATAGTTGCGTCCGTATGAATATGCATATACCTTCACATAGTACTGCTTTTCAAATTCAAGCTCTCGGATGGCAAATACCATTTTTTCACCTGCAGCTGCTTCTGAAACAAAAGCTGTCGAACTCACTCCATCAAGCTTTGACGGAGTAGCAGCCTGCACCTTTGCTCTATCTTCTCCATAAACCGCGAGGAATCCATATGCTGCCTTTCCATCCTCATCAGAAGTGACAGTACATTCGAAATCGATATTGTTTCCTCTTCCTGAAACTTCAAGATCAGAAACTGCAGCAGGGGCCTTATCGTTTCCGTAAGCAAAGGCACCATATGCATCAAGAAGACCTCCGATCTGATATCCTGGAGATACAATTGACTTATTGGCACTGTTAAGGATCTTTTCCTTAAGCATTTCGTTTGTAAAGCCCTGACCACCGAAGTGTGAAACGAGAAGAGCCGCTACGCCTGAAACATGAGGACATGCCATCGATGTACCTCCCATTGATATATAATCATTGCCAGGAACACAGCTCAAGATACTTGTACCTGGGGCGCAGATGTCCACCCAATCACCATAATTTGAAAACGATGCTCTCTTTCCATCATTAGAAATAGCACCCACGGCAATGACTTCTGAGTATTCTGCAGGAGCACCCATGGCGATGGCGCTATTACCTGCGGCGAAGAATACCACTCCACCCTTCATCGGAGAAGAAGGGAGCTGATTGCCATAATTATCACAGCCTGCATACTTGATAAAGTAATCCACAGCTGCCTTATCGGAGCGCGAGATCGTCGTATTCATAGCTTTCTCAAGCTCCTCAGCATTGATCTTTCCGTCTCCATCAGAGTCAGGATTATAACCCCAGCTGTTCTGTGAGATGACAGCACCATTATCTGCTCCATGCTTTATCGATACAGAAGAACTTGTACCTGTACTTATGGTCGTTCCGTCTGACTGGATGAGGAACATCTGGCATGACAGGATCTTTACACCAGGCTTTCCATTTGCCTTATCTCCACCTGCAATACCTGCAATACCTTTTCCATTATTGCTCACTGCAGCGATAGTACCGGCAACATGAGTACCGTGATCACTGGCTACGATATAAGAGTTCTGATTGACAGCATTATAATGTCCGCTTTCAAGGCAGTTATCCTCCAGATCCTCATGATGGAGATCGACACCTTCATCCACTACCGCAACAATCACATCCGGATCGCCGGTCGTATACTCATCCCAGACCCTTCTCACATTGATGTCAATACCTGGATAAGATCGATTGTAAAGACCCCATAGCTCTGATTTCAAGTCATTGAAATCATTCAGCTTGACGTATCTGACAGGCTCGAAGAACTCGATACCATCCACATGCTCAAGACTTACCTGAGCCTTGGTCATAGCAATATCCTCCGAATACTTCACTACATACCATCGATGGAGTCCCTCTCTTCTTGTACGTTCCTCGAACTCTCCTGCATGCGGGAAAAGACGATACATCTGCGTAATGCCAAGTTCTTCGAGTGCAAGATTCATATCCTGAGACTTGGTGACAAGTGAGCCTGACTGCGCAGCAGATTCCATCATTGCAGTGAGTTCCTCAGTCAGATAGACGTGTGCCTCACCGACCACAAATTCACCACAAGGCTGTTGTACAGTCACCAGATCAGGAGACTGTGTCTGGACTGTCAGAGTCTCTTCGCGAGTACAGGACAGAAGAGTTGCTGTCAAAAGGAAAGCAGCTAAATAATGCTTCATAATTCGCTCTATAAAACGTTTAAAAGGTGGGCGGTCAAAAGACCGCTCACCTCAATTATAATTGTAGAAAATTTCTACTGTCTAGTAAATACTGGACCACCCATGTAGATTTCATAGAATCCACCGCCGCCTGGTGTATAAGCACCATAAGCATTGAGCTGAGTAAGAGTACCATCCTCGTCATTATACTCGAAACGGAGATGATCGTACGCAGATGCATCATTAGGATCTGCTGCATCGAATCCGAGAGTAACTACGTCACCGTAGCCCATTGGCTGCTCAGCGTAAACGATGATCTGGTTGCCGCTTACCTCTGCCTGGAATGTAGCACCCTTGATACCTGCTGCAATGAAGTATGGGTTGATACCATCATCAATGATAAGCTTTGTGAATGTATCATCATTCTCATCAGCCACAACATTGAATGATGTTGGCCACTGTGCTGACTGGAACATACCTGCCATTGTACCTGACCATGTTCCGATGTACTTAGAAAGTGGATGATCAAGGTCCTTGATAGTGAACGATGCAGTATTGTAGTTACCTACACCTACACCTGTTGTTGCACTGGCAATTTCGATCTTGAAATCCTTAGAACCTGTAAACTCACCTGAGTAATCAGTAATGTTCACTGTGATTTCCTGAGTAGTATTCTCACCAGAGAAAGTAAGGATTCCAGATGCAGGAGATACGATTTCGTAATCTACTCCTTCTACAGCCTTTCCATCAACAGCCTTTACTGTGATCTGAACTTCAGAACCTGTTGGATTGTAGATAGAAACCGGAACTTTAACCTGTCCTACTGTTTCATCAACGCCGAAGGTAACAGCATCAAATGTAGCAAAGGTCTCATGCTGGAATTCCAGCTTTCTGTCGCAAGAGGCAGAAAGCACAAGGACCATTGCAGCTGCTAAAATATTTATCTTTTTCATATTAGAATCAAATTAATAATTTATTACTCAGCTGAATAACCTGGATTCTGTACGAGGTTTGCATTGAGCTTCAACTCGTATGAAGGAACAGGCCAGTTAAGGAAATGGCTGTCAGCAGAAAGAGCTCTTTCATTATAGTAAGGACCAGTCATGATGATGTACTCAACACCTGGCTGAGCTGCTCTTACAGCAAGACCATCACCCCAACGCTTGATACATGAAAGACGAAGTCCCTCACCTACTGTCTCACGGAACCACTCCTTCTTCACGCTCTCGAGCGAGCCGTCAGTTGCCTTAGCACCACGTGCAGCCTGAAGCTCGTTGAGAATAGACTTAGCAGCTCCCTCGTTACCTGACATTGCATAAGCCTCAGCTGCGATAAGATACATCTCGCTGATAAGAAGCGGCTTAGCTGCGTGAGCTCCAGTCTCTACGTCACCAGTGTGAAGAGCCGGATTGTCAAGATACTTAGTGAATACATACACACCCTGGTGGTATGAACCGTTCATCTTCAATGGATACATGTTATTTGTAAACCATGTTGCGAAGCGAAGGTCACCAGCTTCATAAGCATCGATAAGGAGTGATGAAGGGATAAAGTAAGAAGAGAAATATTTTCCTACGTTATCCGCTGTAGATACAGGAGCGAAGATTGTGTTGCCCTTAGCGCCCTCTGACATGTTTGCAAAAAGCTGAACGATAGGCTCCTTACCTGCATCGTTAGTGTACTCCGTAGTCATCTCTGCTGCAGTAGATGCGAGTGCGTAACCAGCCTCTGAGTCGATTACGTTCTCTGCTGTCTCAGCTGCGAGATCATACTCACGTACATCGATATAGTAACGTGCCTTGAGTGCATTGATTGCGTCGAGAGTAGGAACCTCAGCTCTTACCTGACCTGCAAGATTTACACTGTTCACCTTGATCTGGTTATTGGCAGCCTCGCCAAGAATTGCCTCAGCCTCCTCGAGGTCAAGGATGATCTGGTCGTATACCTGCTTAACGGTAGCACGTGCAGGCTTCTCGAGCTGGTCATACTTGAGTACGAGCGGAACACAGAGATCTGTAGCTGCTGTTGCAGGGTTGTAAGCGTTACCGAAGTGTCTTGCAAGAGTAAGGTATGATGATGCTCTGCAGTACAAAGCAAAGCCCTTAAGAACCTTAGCAGAAGCCTCGAGCTCCTTTGATACATTATCAGCCGAAGCGATTGCGATATTGTAGTTCTTGATAGCAGTGTAATGTGCTGACCACATAGCCTCTGTATCGTAGTCACCAGGAGTGAGGGTGTTGTCACAACGATGGATAGCACCATAGTTGTTACCGTAGTCCATTGTAGCGTTGAAGCCGTCGCACATCACCTCAGTGGTCTGAGTATACACTCCATACTGAAGAGAACGGTAAGAAGCAAGCACACCATTACGGAATGCAGCCACATCAGACTCTGTAAGGAAGAGCTGTGAGCCCTCCTCATAGGCGATAGCTGTTGTAGGAAGAAGAGTAAGGTCACAAGACGAGAACATCGTCATAGCCGCTCCACCTACTATAAAGTATTTGAGAATATTCTTGATTTTCATAACTTCTTGAATTAACTGTTCCTTTAGAATGTAAGCTCAAGTCCGAAGAGGAACTGCTTAGAGTTACCTGCTCGTCCGTAAGTAAGGTTACCGTCCACCTCAGGGTCAATTCCTGAATACTTGGTAGCAGTCAAGAGATTACGTCCTGTGAAAGACACCTTTACACCATTGATTACCTGCTGGTTGCCAAGGAATCTTCTAGGAAGGTCATAAGCTACCTGGAGGTTCTTCAAACGAAGGAAGTCTGCATTCTCATACAAGTGAGTATCGAACTGCATTGCCTCACCCTTTGACCAGTCTGGATACTTCGCGTCACGATTCTCCGGAGTCCAGAAGTCCATAACGTCCTTAGTCTGGTTATAGCCAGGGAACTGGTTAGGGTTTGCATAGAAGTATGCGTCATTGTTGATGAGAGTCTTACCAAGGACATAAGAGAAGTCAGCCTGAACTGAGAGTCCTCTCCAGCCACCACCGATGCTGAAACCACCGTAGATAGGAGCGTGGAGTCTCTTGCCTGTATTCTGAGTAAGACCAGCCTCGTCATAAACCTTTGTTGTCTCCTCCATGCAAGTCACGTCAGGATTTACTGTACCGTCATCGTTCTTAGCCGGAAGATACCACATTGGCTTACCGTCTTCTGGATCAACACCTGCGTAGAGAGGAGTGTAGAATGAAACCGGCTGACCTACTACATATGCGAAACCGTAACCTACCATCTCCCATCTGTCAAGACCATTGAAGAGCTCGGTAACCTTCTCAGCATTGTAGTTGAATGTTGTGCTTGCGCGGAGCCAGTAATCTCTACCTCTGAGGATGTCCCATCCGAGTGTGATGTCAACACCCTGGTTGAGGAGACCGCCGACGTTTGCATAAAGGCTACTGAATCCTGTAGTGTAGTTGTAAGGAACGTCCATCAGCATCGCAGAAGTCTTTCTGTTGTAGTACTCGATGTTGAAGTCAACTCTGTCAGCGATACGTCCGTTGAAACCTACAGTAAGGAGTGCCTGCTGTTCCCAAGTAAGGCCTGGGTTAGCTGGCTGACCTACTATCATAGAAGCGCCTTCTGCATAGTTGGATGCAGAAGAGATGAGAGCGTGATACTGGTAGTTACCGATAGAAGCGTTACCCTGAGTACCGTAGCTCACCTTGAGATTAAGGTCGTTAAGCCAGTAAGCATCCTGCATGAAGTTCTCTCTTCTCATCTTCCACATACCACCGACAGCCCAGAATGTAGCGTTTCTGTTGTTAGGACCGAAACGTGAACATGCGTCATTACGTACTGAAGCATCGAGATAATACTTATCCATGAGAGAGTAGTCGAAACGACCGAAGAATGAGAGGAACTTACTCTCGCTGAATGACTCAGTCACATCGAATGTGCTCTGAACACCATTCTGGAGGTTGATAAGACGGTCGTCCTTGATACCCTCAGCATAAGAGTCGAATGAATCAGAGTGGTTAGTCACACCCTCATGACCGGCGAGAATATTGAAATTATGATCGTCAGCAATATTGAAAGAGTACTCGATAGTGTTAGTGATGGTAGCTGAATAGCTGATACCATACTGTCTGTATCTCCAACCGTTCTGTGGCGCACCGATATAAGATGGCTTACGATACTGAAGGTTGTTAGAGATAGATCCGTCAACACCGGCACGTGAAGTGATCTTGAGGTTCTTCACAGGCTCGATAACAACGTTGAAAGATGCGAGGAGACCATAACGGTTAGTGATTCTTGGAACGTTTGCGATAGTGTAGTCAGGGTTCCAGATTCCGTTAGGATACTTTGTTGCATACTCCTCACCTGTCTCAGGGTCGATTATAGGGTAAAGAGGGTTGTTGAGGAATGCGAGACCTCCCTGGAGGCTGTTTGAAGTGCTGCCTGCACCACCCCAGCTTGAGTTAGAGAATCTCTTGTCATATGACAAGCTGACATTTGCTCCTACCTTCAACCACTCCTTCGGATGACCCTGAACGTTTGAACGTACAGTATAACGGTCATAGTAGTTACCAGGAACTGTACCGTTCTGATGGAACTGAGATGCACCGATCATATAGGCAACCTTGTTTCCACCACCCTCTACAGTAACGTCATTCTGATACTGTGGGTTGTTGAGATCCTGGAGTACCTGATACCACTTTGTATCTGCGGTATAGCCGTTGTCATCATAAGTAGCCTTGATCTGTGCAGGGGTCATGAGACCAGCCTTCACCCAGAACTCCTTGAGTTCAGGACCTGACATCACGTTCTCATAAAGAGTAGCGTCTGCAAGAGTCGAGATACCGGCCTGGCTTCTGATTGTAACAGTAGCCTTTGCATTGTATGAACCTGACTTTGTTGTCACATAAACAACACCGTTTGCCGCACGTGAACCGTAGATTGAAGTCGCAGATGCATCCTTAAGGATAGATACGCTTGCGATGTCATTAGGGTTCATCGCCATGATGGCGCGGCTTGAAGACTGGATACCGTCAATGATGAAGAGAGGCTCTGAGCTTGATCCGAGTGAACCAGTTCCGTGAAGAGTCATCGAAACGTTGTCTTCACCGGCGATACCTCCGGTAGTCATTACGGCGAGACCGGCAACCTGTCCCTGGAGCTGATCCAGAGGTGATGCAGAAGGAGCGTTAGCAATCGCTTCTGACTGCACGGTAGTTACCGAACCTACCATTGTACCAACCTTTCTTGCTGAACCGTAGCCGACTGCCACTGCACTCTCGAGAGTCTCAGTGTCAACCTTCAGGTCGCAGTTTACGATTGCCATACCGTTCACTGGCACCTCCGCCGACTGATAGCCGATCGAAGAGAATACGAGGATCGCATCCTTAGAAACCGCAATTGAGTAATGTCCGTTAACGTCAGTATTGACTCCGTTCATTGTACCTTTTTCGTGAACTGAAGCGAAAGGTACCGGTTCGCCTGTAGAGGCGTCAGTCACATTTCCAGTGACTGTCAGTTTCTGGGCAAAAGCCACAGAAGTGATCATCACTGCTAACGCTGTGAGAAATAGTTTAATTTTTCTCATAGTAGTTACTTTTAGTTGTTAAACATAAATAATTGAATTTTCACTTTTAGCATGCTACACTACACACTAACTTTCCTCGCGGGCCGTGATATATTATAGCCCGAATTACAAAGATACAGATATTTTTTTAAGATTGCCAAAATAAACGGCTCTTTATTTAACAATTTCTTAACATTTTCTTTAAACATATGATTTACAATTGATACGCTTTCCCACATGATACTTTCAAATTGGAAGCAAGTTGCGCAGAACGCGGTCTTTCTATCAGACATTTCAGAGAAAAAGTAACTTTTCAACAAACTCTTAATTTGATTGCAAGAGGTTAAAATATGCCTGTTTTTTATTTAATTTGCAGAAATTATGATTCACGTACATTAAAAAACAAGTTATGGGAACACTCAAACTCAACGACAGGTACACAGGACCTGTCGCACTGACAGCCACCTCTTTGTATTTCATTGCCTGCCTGATATTTTTCCTACCTGTAGAAATAGATCACAAGATCACCATCTGCACGAGTATCCTGACATTAGCCTCACTCTGGCTATGCCCATGGCAGATGACCCTGGCGTTGTTTTTCTCCACACTCGGAGACCACTTCGGCTCCTGCCATAACTTCATGGCTCAAATGGGATTCTTCGCACTGGGGCACGTCTGGTTCATCATCTATTTTATCGGCAGATATTTCAAGAAGGTTGAGAGAGACCGCAAGCTCAGCGGCAAAGCAAAGGGCTATTTCGCAATGGTAATCTTCTGCGTGGTCACATTGCTCGTCGTGGCATTTACCAGAATCGTTCCGGAAGTGCCAAAGGGAGTAATGAAAATCGGAGTGTGCATTTATGTTCTGCTCATCTGCACAATGCTCGTAAGCGCACTGATCCAGCGAAGCAGCCTTTTCGCTCTGGGAGCAATACTCTTCGTATTCTCAGACTTCATTCTTGCATGGCACAAATTCGTAGAGCCAGTCCCTGGAAGGCATTATCTTGTACTTGTAACTTATTTCCTGGCTCAATGGTTACTTTTTATAAGAGCCACCAGATTCAGAATCGGTCCGGAAATGAGACTGCTACGATTCTAAACAAACCGACAGAATATAATAAAGGCCGGCAAATTTGCCGGCCTTTATTGTTTATATGATTAACTTATTAGAGTTCCCATGCGAGAGCAGATGCACCAAGGATGGCAGCATCAGACTCCTTGAGCTGAGAATAGATAAGCTTCACCTTACCTCTCCACAATGGAAGAACATTCTCGTTCATCGCCTTCTCGATAGGCTCTGTAAGGAATTCCTTTGCACGAGCAAGACCACCGAAGAGTACGATAGCCTCTGGTGAGCTGAACGCGATGAAGTCAGCAAATGAGCGGCCGAGGATCTTACCTGTGAATTCAAAGATTCTGAGAGCAAGCTTATCTCCATCCTTTGCTGCCTCATAAACATCCTTCGATGCTATGCTGTCAAGGCTTCTGAGAACTGAAGGCTCATCAGAAAGTTCAAGCCACTCACGTGCAGTGCGGGCAACACCTGTTGCAGAAGCGTAAGTTTCGAGACATCCTGTCTTTCCGCAACCGCAGGTACGTCCGTTGTTGCGAACTGCAGCAACATGGCCGAGTTCTCCTGCAAAACCATCGTGACCGTAAACTACCTCACCATTGATTACGATACCTGAACCTACACCTGTACCAAGTGTGATCATGATGAAGTTCTTCATTCCTCTTGCAGCGCCGTAAGTCATTTCACCTACTGCAGCGGCATTTGCGTCATTGGTAAGAGCAACAGGAAGACCGTCCATAGCCTCTGAAAGAAGCTTTGAGAACTCCACTCTGTTATGTCCCCAACGAAGGTTCGGAGCGTTCTCGATAGTACCTGTATAGTAGTTTCCATTAGGAGCACCCACTCCGATACCTCTGACCTTGCCTTCTGTGCCAGACTCTCTTATAAGCTTCTTCACAGCCTCAGCAAGCTCTGCGATATAAGGCTCGATCTCACCATATGTATCCGTACGGATAACTGTCTGTGCGAGGACTGTTCCTCTTGCGTCTACTACGCCGATCTTGGAGGTCTGTCCTCCCACGTCGATACCGACTACGTATGTTGAATCCATTTTGTTATTGGTTTAGTATGTTATTGTTACGCTTTCTTTACTCTTGATCCAAGGAGTGCGAACCAGCAGATGTAAGCAAGAGCTGCTACAGGGAGCCAGTAGCTGATCATATATGAAGTAGCATCCGCGATTGCGCCCTGAAGGAGCGGAAGGATACCACCACCGATCACCATTGTCATAAAGAGTCCGGATGCAGCTGCTGACTTCGCTCCGAGACCTTCAACAGCAAGGTTGAAGATAGCACCCCACATCACCGATGTGCAGAGACCGCAAAGAACAAGGAGAAGCGCTGTAAGAGGAACATTTGCCATTTCAAAGCCTGAACCGGTGAATACCGGCATAGAAGCTGGCACCTCAGTAGTGAACATCGCAAGGATAACGAGAACGATGGCTGCACCGCTGGTAGCTGCAAGCTGAGCACGGCTTGAAACCTTACCGCTGATGAGGCTGGAAACAAAACGTCCGACAAGCATGAGAAGCCAATATGTTCCAGCAACGAAACCTGCTGTGGTTGCAGCATTTGCAGTACCGAGAGTATCTGTAAGGAAGAAGTTCATAGTACCAGGGATACCGACCTCGACACCTACGTAGAAGAAGATAGCTACGACACCGAACACGAGGTGACGATACTCGAAGAGAGACTTCACAGAGATATTGTTCTTCTCCTGCTCAGGCTCAACGAATGGAACGAATGTAAGGATTACGAATGTAGCAGCGAATACACCCATTGCCATATAGAGAACAAGGTTCACGTCAGTAATCACTGTATCCTTTGTAACCGAACCGACAAGAGCACCTACAAGCATAGGAGTAAGGGTTCCGAGGAGTGAGTTGAAAGTACCTCCGATCTGAACGAGCTGGTTACCTCTGTTTCCACCGCCACCGAGGAGGTTGAGCATAGGATTGACCACTGTATTGAGGATACATACTGAGAATCCGCAGATGAATGCTCCAAGGAGATATACGAAGAAGTTTGCCGGAAGACCTGCGAGAGTAGCACCCACGCCGATCTTTCCTGAAAGGAACTGTACGAATACACCGACAAGACCTACACCCACACCGATAAGAGTGGTCTTCTTATAACCGATCTTAGTGATAAGCTTACCTGCAGGAATACCCATGAAGGCATATGCAAGGAAGTTCATCATATTACCCATCATACCCCAGAAGTTAGAGCCTTCTACACCAGGAGCCTGCTTCCAGATAACACCGATAGGAGCTGCAAGATTTGTCACGAATGCGATCATTCCGAAAAGGAACATCATTGTGAGGACCGCAACCCAATTGATTTTGTTCTTGTTCATTTGTTTAGAGTTTTATTGTTAATAATTTGTTCTGGTCAGTCAAAATCGGGCACAAGTTACGAAAAAAAACGACACACAGAGCCAAAAGAATGACAATTCTATCAAAGTCCAGCAATATATATAAAATTAGCAGGGTTCCCTCCCCAAGGAACCCTGCCGTATATAAAACGAACTTAACAAATAGACACGAAATAAATTTCTGATGTCTGTCACAAAGGTAATGATTTAAAATCAATCTCCAAGCATTTGTATAAAATTTCAAAGAATCCAGCTTGTTTTGGTACTGGTCTGATAATTGATACCTGCTCTGGCAACGAACTTTTAAAAACAGGAAAATATGATCTTTACACTTCCCCCGCTCCCATATGCAATGGACGCATTGGAGCCGTTTATGAGTCAGCAGACTATCGAATATCATTACGGAAAACACCTGCAGACATATGTGGACAATCTGAATCGTCTTACGGAAGGCACTCCCTACTCCGACTCTACTCTGGAACATCTGATTCTAACCACGACAGGTCCGGTATTCAACAATGCCGCACAGGTATGGAACCACACATTCTTCTTCAACACCCTCACTCCGGATCCGGTCAGGATACCTTCTGAACTTGAGTTCGCACTCACACGCGATTTCGGATCGGTAGAGGAATTCAAAGCTAAATTCAAGAAAGCCGCCACGGAAATCTTCGGCTCAGGATGGGCATGGCTCGCACAAGACAACGCAGGCACACTGCACATCATCAAAGAGTCCAATGCAGGCAATCCTATGCGTGCGGGATACAAGCCGCTGATGACCATCGATGTATGGGAGCATGCCTATTATATCGACTATCGTAACAGAAGAGGTGAATTCATCGACAAATGCTGGAACCTGATCGATTGGAAGAAAGTAGCCAAAAGGATGCATGAGGACATGTTGTCAGCACACATAACCGATATGTCAGAAACAAAGACTGATGACGCCATAGAAATAGTAGTGACAGAGGAAACAATCACGGAAAAACCGACAGAGAATATGAACAGATATGTATGCATCACATGCGGCTGGGTATATGACCCTGCAGAAGGAGATCCGGAAAACGGGATAGCACCGGGAACCCCGTTTGAAGAGCTTCCTGAAGAATGGCTCTGCCCTGCCTGCGGCGTAGGAAAAGAGTACTTCGAAAAAGAACGATAAGGCGTACTTAAAGATCAAGCTCTCCAGCCAAAGACTGGAGAGCTTGACGTTATTTTCCGAAATCTGGATTTCTACAGTGAAGCGAGATTCATATCATTAACGATATTCTTTCCCTCAGGAGTGTATGCAAATTCCATATTGGCCTTGTAAGCTTCCTCCACTCTTCCACGAACCACCTTCATAGAGCTGTTGAGGAAGTGATTCTGCTCGGTCCAAGGCTCTGGGAGCACGCAGACTGCAGCCGGAAGCCATCTTTCAGGGAATGCACCGAACATACGTCCGCCTTTGCGATACATATTGACCTCATCCTGAAGAAGTTCGAGCATCTTAACCTTCGCTTCCTTTGTAGAAGGATCAAGGCCGAGTTCCTTTGCATATGACTTCAAAGCCTCCTTGTTAGGAGTGATCAGAGCTATGGTATAAGGATCCTGGCTGTTATGGAGAAGGGCTCCATCGATATACTTGGAGCTTTCCACGAGATTCTCCTCGATTCCCTCAGGTGAATATTTCTCACCGTCAGCAGCGATAAGGAGAGATTTGAAACGGCCTACGACATAAAGCATCTCTGCATCACGCATATATCCCATATCTCCGGTATGGAGCCAACCGTCAACGATAGTGTCAGCTGTAGATTTAGGATTCTTCCAGTATCCGGCCATCACATTCTCACCCTTGATGCAGATTTCACCCTTCACTCCGAAAGGCTGCTCCACTCCGTCAGCATCGAGAATCTTGATTTCCATAGGGGAAACGATCTTTCCAGACGATCCGAAGATATGTCTTGCAGGTGAGTTTGCTGAAATGATAGGGGTCGCCTCCGAAAGACCATATCCCTGATACATAGGGATACCGATAGCATAGTAGTATCTCTGAAGGTCAATATCAAGAAGTGCTCCTCCACCCACGAAGAACCTCATGTTGCCACCAAGTCCCTGACGTACAGCCTTGAAGATAATCTTGTCAAACAGAAGCATAAGAGGCTTGCGGAAGATATCCACGAACTGAGTTCCCTTATTGTATCCTTCCTTATTGTAAGCGATGGCATTGTTCAGGGCGAAATTGTAAAGCTTCTCGATGGTCTTGCCCTTCTTTGCAATCGAAGTCTCGATGCTCTTCTTGAAATTCTTGGCAAGAGTCGGAACAGAAAGCATGACGCTCGGCTTGAACTCCTGGATACTTGGAGAGATATTTCTGAGGGCTTCCTTGCCGGACTTTCCTGAAGGGACTGTACCGATGGATGCACCATAAGACATCATTGTGTAGAATCCTGCAACATGGGCGAAGCAATGGTCCAGAGGAAGGATAATGAGCATTCTGTCTTCTGGTGTAACTCCGATAACAGAATGAGCCTGCTCTACATTGGCAGTATAGTTTCTGTGAGTAAGGAGGATACCCTTAGGATCAGCTGTCGTTCCTGATGTATAGCTGATATTCGCATAGTCATCAGGTCCGATCGACTTATATCTTTGTATGAACTGTTCCTCGTTCCTGGCAAGGAACTCATCTCCCATGGCGATAATCTCATCAAGATAGATCTCATTCTCCTGCTTATCAGAAACTTCGTCAAAGAGTATCACCTTCTCCACCATAGGACATTCAGGGAGAATAGCCCTAACCTTTGCAAGCTGGAACTTGGATGTAATGATATACTTCGAATCAGAATGCTTTACACGGAAGACAAGGTCATTGGTTTCACCAAGCTTGATGGAAAGGGGCACATTTACTGCTCCGGCATAGAGGACACCAAGTTCTCCGATTACCCAGAGATCACGTCCCTCACTGAGATACGAAATCTTTTCGCCTTTCTGAACACCAAGCGCCATAAGGCCGGCTGCAATACGCTTGGCCTTTGCCAGAGTTTCCTCATATGTTGTCGGCTCCCACACATTGGTATCAAGATTCTTTTCCCATATGAAAGGATTCTTTGAGAACTTGGCAACATACTTCTCGACAAAGTCGATGATAGTTATTCTTTCAGCCATAATTATTATGTTTAGATTAGTAGGTTTTTGCCGATAAAGGCGGTTTACACGTTATTTCTCATTCGGAAAAAGTCCGAAGAGCTCAGCATCGATCTTATCAATGACTTCCTGGAAATCCTCAGGACGGTTTTCAAATTTTATCCTGTCCACATC
This sequence comes from Candidatus Cryptobacteroides sp., assembly GCA_045614445.1. Lineage (GTDB taxonomy): Bacteria > Bacteroidota > Bacteroidia > Bacteroidales > UBA932 > Cryptobacteroides. Next base: position 23,754 of record JAZLCW010000104.1, read on the forward strand.
GAGGACGAGAAGATTATGCTTGTAATCCTTGATCCAGTTCTCGTAACGCTCGTTCAGACCGGTAATATAATCGATACGGATGCTCTTCTCATACTCACGTCCTCTCTTCTGAATCTGGCTGACCAGATTAGGAATGGAGCTTTTGAGATAGATCAGGAGATCAGGCGGATTTACAAGCGACATCATAAGATCGAACAGATCTGAATAATTCTCGAAATCCCTTGTGCTCATAAGACCCATTCCGTGGAGATTCGGTGCGAAGATTCTCGCATCTTCGTAAATGGTACGGTCCTGGATGATCACATTGTCCTCCTTGGATATATCCACCACATCCTTGAAACGCTTGTTAAGGAAGTAAACCTGAAGGTTGAATGACCAACGTTCCATATCCTCATAGAAATCAGCAAGATATGGATTATAGTCCACGGACTCGAACTTAGGAGTCCATCCGTAATGGGCTGCGAGCATCTTTGTAAGAGTAGTCTTTCCGCTGCCTATATTACCTGCGATTGCAATATGCATATTATAATTTATTTTAGTTTTCGTACTGCACAGGACATGAAACCGTTTTGATACCATTTTTTCGTGTAAATCAAAGCAGTTTCTCCCCTAATAGTTAGCAAACATACTAATTTTTAATGTAAATTTGTGTGTTTTAAGATATTTTTTTGAATGATACACATCGAAGACTTCACATTCAACAGCTTCCAGACACGCTGCAGCATTGTCTGGGACGAGCAGGGAAATTGTGCATTCATCGACCCTGGATGCACATCACCATCGGAAACGAAGGCACTGTCTGATATGGTTTCCCTCAAAGGATTGAAACCTGTATGCATAATGCTCACACACGGTCATTTCGACCACATTCTCGGAACGGCAGAAGTAGCGCGGCATTTTGGCGGCCTCCCCGTATATATGCATCCTGCTGATAAATTCACATTGGAAAAGAACGAATATTTCAGCCGCTGCTTCGGGGTTCCTATGCCTGAGGCTTTCGAGACAACAGACATCTACGAAGGATCTGTAGTAGAAGTCGGAAGTCTGCGCTTTGTGGTGATCGAGACCCCCGGACATACTATAGGAGGAGTATGCTATCTGGAACGCTCGGAAAAAGTGCTTTTCAGCGGAGACACCCTCTTCGCTGGAGCGATCGGACGTACAGACCATCCGGGCGGAGACTATGACAAGCTGATGGAAAGCATATTCACGAAACTTCTCCATCTCGAGGGAGACACAAAGGTCATTCCTGGGCACGGACCTTGCTCCGAGATCGCCACCGAGAGAATGACGAATCCTTTCCTGATGCCTTTCAACGAGCCATACGAAGAATAGTCATTTTTTCTGTAGTTTTCATCAGTGCATTGCGTCTAATGGACAAAACTGAAAAGAAATGGATTCACAGGAACTTGAATTTTCGCGGATCGTAAGAGAACATAAGGGCACCATATATACGATATGCTATATGTTCTCAAAGGATGAGGAGGAGGTGGCCGATCTCTTCCAGGACATTCTCGTCAACCTCTGGAAGGGCTTCGCAGGATTCCGCGGGGAGAGCAACGTGAGGACATGGATCTACCGCGTCAGTCTCAACACCTGCATATCTGCAGAACGAAAGAAGAAACGTCGCGGAGAAAGCATTCCTCTGGATATGAACATCAACCTCTTCGACGATTCAGCCGAAGATCTGAAGCAGATCCGGATGCTCCAAGGAAGAATAAGCAGGCTCGGCCCCTTCGACAGGGCGATTGTCCTGCTCTGGCTGGAAAATCTCAGCTACGATGAGATCGGGGCAATCGTAGGAATCACTGCCAAGAATGTTTCAGTCCGCCTTTTCAGGATCAAGGAGCAATTAAGGAATATGTCAGACGAATAAAAAGCACAGAGATGGAAAACAACAATTTAATATCGAACGAACTCGAGCAGATGCGTGCACAGATAGGAGCACTTAAGGAGAAGCTCGACAAGCAGGCCATCGTCAACGACCAGCACTTACGTCGCTCAATGAAGTCGAAAATGTCTGACATCAACAAGACTATAACAGCGACTATCGGTCTGGGAATATTCGCCCTGATATACTGCAGCTGGTTCTTCTGCTGGCAGGGATGCTCACTTGGTTTCGTGATCTTTACTGCAGTTATGCTTGCGATATGTATTGGCCTTACCATCGGGCAAAAGATCAATCTCGGCAGAATGGACTTCTCGAAGGGCAGCCTTGTGGAAACAGCACAGAAACTCAGCAAGATCAGGACTCATTACCAGAACTGGCACAAAATCGCAATCCCTGTCCTGATCATATGGTTCGCACTGCTTATATATGAGATGACTGATATTCTGGGAGCACACTCCACCATCTACTTCTACATCGGAGCAGCTGTCGGATGTATAATCGGAGGAATAGCCGGCTACAATATCAACAAGAAGATCGTACGCAAAGCCACAGAAATCCTCGAGCAGATCGAAGAACTTCAGAAAGGCGAATGACAGATACCCGGACGGATCCGGGTTTGACAAAGTCGGGTACAACAAAAAATGGCTATCGGAAAACCGATAGCCATTTTTATATATGGATGTTTTAATATCCGGAATTAGTCAGCGAGTGAGATTCTCTTGAATGTAAGAACCTTAGCCTCAGCGTCAGCTGCCTTGATGACATCCTTCACTGCAGTCTTGCCGTCACCCATCTGATAGCCCTGCTCCTCGAGAGTCTGCTCCTTGAAGAACTTCTGGAGACGACCCTTAGCGATGTTAGCTACCATCTGCTCAGGAAGGTTTGCAGCCTTCTCTGCAGAAACGGTCTTGATGATCTCACGTGCCTGCTCAGCCTGCTCAGCTGTGATCCAGCCCTTAGACTGGTTAGACTCGATGTGAGCCTCGCTGTCAACATGTGCAGGGTTGATGCCAGCCTTAGTAAGAGCTGCATCTACTGCCTTCTGTACGAGCTCCTCCTTAGTCTTCTGCTCAGCAGTCTTAAGCTCAGAGTCGATAACGCTCTGCGGTACTGACTCTGCTGAAACAGCTACAGGATTCATTGAAGCTACCTGCATTGCAACACCCTTTGCAGTCTGCTCGTCGAATGCCTTGTTGAAACCAACAACAGCAGCGAGCTTACCAGTGATCTTATGCATGTAAGCTGAAATGTATGGTGCCCCAACAGTCTCGTAACCTACGATAACGTGCCTCTCACCAGTCTTACCTGTCTGCTCAGTAACTGCAGCCTCAACTGTTCTTCCGTCAGCGAGTACGCAAGCCATAAGAGCCTCCTTATCTGCTGGGAAGTTAGCGATAGCCGCCTCAGCGATAGCCTCAGCAAGTGCCTGGAACTCAGCGTTCTTTGCTACGAAGTCAGTCTCGCAACCGAGTCCGATAACGATAGCCTTCTCGCCGTTTACCTTAGCGATTACAGCACCCTCTGATGTCTCGCGGTCAGCACGCTTTGCTGCTACGAGCTTACCTTTCTCGCGGATGATTTCCTTAGCTCTCTCA
>JAZLCW010000105.1:0-39902 GCA_045614445.1 Candidatus Cryptobacteroides sp.
ACCGTCGATTTTGTAAACTGACAACTCCATCATAACTTAGTCCTCCACGATTACATATGAACCCTTAGCTCCTGGTACAGAGCCCTTTACTACGATAAGGTTGTTCTCAGGCATAACCTTGATAACCTCGAGGTTGATCACAGTTACGCGCTGGTTACCCATGTGTCCAGCCATACGCATTCCCTTGAATACGCGTGAAGGCCATGAACATGCACCGAGTGAACCAGGGTGACGAAGACGGTTGTGCTGACCGTGAGTCTGGCCACCTACACCGGCAAAGCCATGACGCTTAACTACGCCCTGGAAACCCTTACCTTTTGATGTTCCGACAACATCCACGAACTGTACACCGTCAAAGATGTCAGCTACTGAAAGAGTGTCGCCGAGCTTAAGCTCCTGTGCGAAGTCTGCCTTGAACCCGACAAGCTTGCGCTTAGGAGTGGTTCCTGCCTTTTCAAAGTGGCCCTTGAGAGCCTTGCTGGCGTGCTTTTCTGAAATTTCGTCATAGGCAAGCTGTACAGCGGCATAACCATCTTTCTCTACTGTACGAATCTGCGTAACAACACACGGACCAGCCTCAATAACAGTGCACGGTATATTTCTACCGTCGGCACCAAAAACGGAAGTCATTCCGATTTTCTTTCCAATTAATCCAGGCATTGGTTTGTTTTAATTAATTGATTATAAATACTTTATCTCCCGCATCACATTTTTGCGGGCTGCAAATATACGAATAATATTTTCATTTTCAACAATTTATGTGAAAATTTTGTTAATAACTTTTCCCCGAGGTGTAAATTGACGTCTGCACGCCCTCCATATTGTATGTCCGTATGTGATAGCCGTTTACATCAGCTTCGAACTCCAGACGGTCAGTATCGTCATTGGCCAGGATCGGGAAGGCATTGCCGCATTCACCCGGCTTTACATAGATGTGTCTGTGATGATGCCCGCTGAGCATGATATCCACCCCGGCCTGATTAAGCACAGGAACAAAGTTTTCACTCACCCACTTCTGACCATACCAGCTGTCCTCACGTCCGATTGCAGGTATATGCATCACCGCCACCTTGACAGGGGCTTCAGCAAAGATCGGATCAGCCACTGCCTGCCTCAGCCATTCCAGTTCCTGGATACGATAGCTGTCGAAATCGGCCATTCCCGAATATTCCGCATTACGGTCAGGCTTATCCTCACCTGCATCGAGAATCAGAAGGGCCACCGGGCCCTGGCGGATAATATGATACGGCTCCCCGGTAGGAGTAGGAGCATATCGCTTCATTTCGGCAGCATCTCTTCCACGCGTCTCATGATTACCTCTGACCCATACAGAAGGCACATCGGCCACAAGCTGCGGGACTGTGCCGAAGACACTTGATATCGCTGCATCAATATCCGTGATATATGAAACCATATCTCCATTCATTATCAATAGATCAAGGCTGTCCACACCCTGAGTCAAGGCTCTGTAACGGTCGGCATTACCATGTATATCGTTCAACAGCACAAATCTGCATCGTGAAGCACTCCTGTCCAGAGTCCTGAACACACCGCTTCCTTCAAACTTGATTCTGTGCGCCGGACCGAAATGGACACCATAAGGGTCACTGTCATCCTTTACAAGCTTGCCATAGATACGATATCTGTAACTCTGTCCCGGCTCAAGTCCTGTTATCCTCACCGAATGTGAGGTTCCGGAAATACGCCTTCCTGACACTGTGTGATAATATCTTGGACGGGCACAAGCCTCGAAAGCAGTACCGTCATCAGGTGCCACCTCCACCCAGGCAAATACATTTTGCTGCGAGGTCCAGAGCACGGTAACTTCGGTTTCGCCCGCATTCTGGATCCAAGGTCCGCATTTTATATCCGGCCTTGAAGCGGCAGAAGCAGAGAAAAGCCCGAGCACAAGGGCAATAAAAACAGAAGAGATCCTTTTCATAAACAATCAGTTAAAGTCTGCAAATATAAGATATTTTGAGTTATAGGAGCGATATACACAAATTATGAGTATCTTTGCGCGGATATATATAAAGGTATATGATACTGGCGATTTTCGGATTTCTCCAGCTCTCGCTGGCCGACATATTGGACATTCTGCTCCTTGCACTTCTGATCTACATCGTATTCCGTTGGATCAGAGGAACTTCCGCAATGAGTATCTTCGTAGCCATCATTTCTCTATATGTGATCAGAGTCATTGTCTCGGCATTCAACATGAGGCTGATGACCAACATTATGGAGACAGTGCTGGACGTGGGAGTCATTGCCGTGATAGTCATTTTCCAGCCTGAGATCAGGAAGTTCCTTATGAGGCTGGGAAGCAGATACATGAACAGCCGTCAGGGCAAGGCGATACTTGACAAGATACTTGGTAAAGACCGCAGAAGCGTCAATGCGATAGGAAGCGAAGCTGTCAACGATCTTAGCGAGGCCTGCAGAAGAATGTCGGAAGACAAGACAGGAGCCTTGATCGTCATCGGGCATAAAGCCTCTCTTGAAGAAATAACAAGCACCGGAGACAGTATCGACGCAGCCATCCACCGCCGTCTGATAATGAATCTCTTCTTCAAGAACTCGCCTCTGCACGACGGAGCCCTGGTCATCGCTGGAGGACGCATAGTAGCGGCAAGATGTACATTGCCGATTACAGAAAGGACCAATATCCCTGCGAATTACGGAATGAGGCATAAGGCTGCGATCGGCATTACTGAAGAGACTGACGCCGACGCAATCGTAGTATCAGAAGAGACCGGAAAGATATCGTTTGTAAAGGGTGGAACAGTCACACCTATCCAGAACATCAATGAATTGAAGCTTCTCCTCAGCACAGCTTTAGGAGAGGAATAGCCGCCGATTCCCGTGAGGGACAAGGCCGCATAAAAGAGAGAAAGAATTGGAAGAGAAAAAGAGAACAATCGACACAAGACTTGAGCAGAAGATCGGATTTGACAGGATAAGAAGAATCATCTCCGACAGATGCTCGACGTCATACGCTGCGGAAAGGACTGCGACAGAGACCTTTTCGACCAATCCGTCACACATACGCAAAAGACTGCTTCTTACCGACGAGATGCGCCTCATAATGATGTTCGAGGACAGCTTCCCGTCAGGTGGCTTCATTGATTGCATTGACTTTCTCAAGCCTCTGGAAAGAAGTTCAGCTGCCATTGACCTGCTGTCTCTGCGAAAACTCAGGACAATGCTTGACACACTCAGGAAGGTCACGGCATTCTTCGACGGAGTAAAGGACGGAGTATATCCGAATCTCAAAAGAATGAGTTCGCGCATCCTCAGTTTCCCTGAAGTACAGAGAAGGATAGACCTTATCCTCGACCGCTACGGTGATGTAAAGGACACCGCATCTGACCTCCTTTACGAGATCCGAAGGACATTGAAGGAGAAGGAAGGTACCATTTCAAGAAGAATGGCCGCCATCCTGAAAAGAGCACAGGAAGAAGGCATCGTCGATAGCGACGCAGGAGTTTCCATTCGTGACGGAAAGATGCTCATCCCGGTCAGCGCAGCCAACAAGAAGAAGATTCCCGGATTCATATATGACGAATCCGCTACAGGAAAGACAGCATTCATCGAACCGGCAGAAGTGGTCGAGCTTGATAACCAGATAAAGGAACTCAGATTCTCCGAGCAAAGGGAAATACTGCGTATCCTGCTGGAATTCACAGATTTCCTTCGCCCATATATAGCAGACCTGCTTACTGCGGCGAAATATCTTGGAGAAATCGACTTTATTATGGCCAAGGCCCAGATTGCCTTGGAATTCATCGCCGGAATGCCTATCATTTCCGATGACGGACAAATGAATCTGCGCAAAGCCAGACACCCTCTTCTGGAAAGAGCTCTTAGAAAAGAGAAGAAGGAAATAGTGCCGCTTACAGCCAGTCTGACCAAGGAAAAGCACATTCTTCTCATTTCCGGACCTAATGCCGGAGGTAAGTCCGTATGTCTGAAGACCGTCGGCCTGCTCCAGTATATGTTCCAGTGGGGAATGTTGATTCCGACCTCAGAGACTTCGGAGATGCTGGTGTTCGACAGGATCATGGTCGATATCGGAGATGACCAGTCGATCGACAACGACCTCAGTACATACAGTTCGTTCCTGGGCAACATGAAGGAGATGCTGGCCAACGCAGATGACAAGACCCTCGTGCTGATAGACGAGTTCGGATCGGGTACGGAACCAGCGGCCGGCGGAGCCATCGCAGAGGCCATCCTGAGCGAGCTCGACAAGAGAGGATCCTATGGAGTGATAACCACGCACTATACGAATCTTAAGCTCTACGCTTCTCCTGAGACCGGAGTATTGAACGGAGCCATGATGTTCGATGTAAAGAATATCGCACCGCTCTTCAAGCTGGAGATGGGCCTGCCAGGTAATTCATTCGCTTTCGAGCTGGCACGCAAGATGGGACTTCCGGAAAACATAATAAAGGATGCTGAGTCGCGCGCAGGAGAGGAGTTCGTGGGCATAGAGCGAAATCTCCGCAAGATTGCGCGTAACCGAAAGGCCCTGGATGAAAAGCTCGAACGCATCAAGCATACTGACAGGACACTGGAAAGCATCACTGACAAATACCAGAAGGAACTCCAGCAGATAAAGCAGATGAAGAAGGAGATCCTCGACCAGGCAAAGAAGGAGGCGGAGGAGATAATCAAGGGTGCCAACAAGCAGGTGGAGAACACCATCAAGACCATCAAGGAATCCCAGGCCGCCAAGGAGGAGACCCAGGAAGCAAGAAAAGGACTTCAGGACTTTATGGCAATCCTTGCCGCGAAGAAGGAGCAGGAGCAGAAGGAGAAGGAGGACTACATCGAGCGCAAGATCAAGCAGATAGATGCCCGAAAGGAAAGACAGAAGCAGAGAAAGGCCAAGAAGGCAGACGACAAGGCAGCACAGGAGTTTCTCGAACAGCAGGCTGAAAGGGAAAGGATCGAGGCGTTCAGATCCGCCCCTCTGAAGGTAGGAGAAAAAGTTAGGGTGAAGGAAAACGGAATGGTAGGAGAAGTGACCAAGGTGTCGGCAAAGGCAGTCGTCGTGGTCATTGGACACATCAGCAGCAAGATGTCTCTGGACAAGGTGGAAAGAATCACATCCAACGAGTTCAAGAGCGCTGTAAAAGAAACCGCCAGACCTGTCTCGACTATAAAATACGATTCGTCGATCAGCGAAAGGAAACTCAATTTCAGTACTGAGATGGATGTAAGGGGCGAGAGATTGAATGACGCAGTCGAAAAAGTGACCAGATACATCGATGATGCCGTCATGCTTGGAGTGCCGTCAGTCAGAATCATCCACGGAAAGGGAACCGGAGTCCTTCGAGACGAACTGCAGAAGCTTATCCGGACAATACCTGGAGTGGCAAGCGTCAGGGACGAACATATCCAGTTCGGCGGAACAGGAGTTACCATAGTAACATTTGACTGATATGAGAAAGATATTGACATATATTGCAGCGGCAGCCGTTCTATTGACCGGATGCAAAGGTGGTGAGGCCGGGAAGAAGGCTGAAATGGGACCTGAAGACGTAGTGGAGGCATTCACAAGGTATATCGCTGCAGGAAGATTTGAGCAAGCCCTCGGACTCTGTGACGCCACATTGATGCAGGCTTATATCGACCAGTGCATGACTGCCTGGGGAATACTTGAGAAGAAGGACAGCAGCGTCCTTGCAATAGCATCATCAATTCTTGAAAGTGCGGAGTTCAAGGTGGAGAAGAGTGAAAAGACTGATGCAGGAAGAGAAGTGCATTACTGCATAGAGGCCGACGGATATTCAAAGAGAAAGATAGCAGAGCTTAGGAAAGAGGAGGGAGAATGGAGGGTAGAGAAGATCACCGACGCGATCTAGGCCGCCTGGGAGAAGACATCGCTTGTGACCTTCTGAGAAATATGGGCCACACGATATTGGAAAGGAATTACAGAAACGGACATCTTGAAATAGATATCATTTCAATAGATGCCGACGGAATACATTTTGTAGAGGTAAAGACCCGCAGGGACAGCATACAGGCCCCTCCGCAATACAATGTGGACAAGGCCAAGCAAAGCCGCATAACAAAGGCGGCACTTGGATTCCTCCACAGCAGCAAAGGGCTTCCGCTGAGCAGCTATGAATGTCATTTCGATGTCGTAGCTGTAAGTTTTTCGGGCGATGCATTCAGCACCGAATGGTTCCCGCAAGCCTATATACCTATATATGTATAAGTAAGAAACTCGATAATGAACAGAAACAACCGTTATTGCGTCATTATGGCCGGAGGCGCAGGTACAAGATTCTGGCCTATCAGCAAGACAGCTAAGCCGAAGCAGTTCCTTGATGTTGCCCAGACAGGCAAGACATTCATCAGACAGACATACGAAAGATGTCTGATGATCGTGCCACAGGAGAACATTCTGGTCGTGACCGCTGAAAAATATCTGGATCTGGTACGCGAACAACTCCCTGACCTTCAGGCAGAAAACCTTCTTCTGGAGCCATACAGCAGAAACACCGCTCCAGCAGTGGCATATTCTACATATTCACTGTTGAAGAGAAATCCTGAAGCGATGGTGGCCGTGCTTCCGTCAGACCACATCATAGATAACGACGAACTGTTCTCTCAGACCATAAGCACCGCCTTTGATTACATCGAGAAGAACGATGTGCTCATGACACTCGGAATCATTCCTTCAAGACCTGATACTAACTACGGATATGTACAGGCTTACGGAGGAAGAGAGGCATACAAGGCCAATGAGCCTCTGCAGATCAAGACATTCACAGAGAAACCTGACAAGACTCTGGCTGAGATATTCATAAGCACCGGAGAATTCCTCTGGAATGCCGGAATATTCCTCTGGAAGGCGCAGACAATCCGACAAGAGATGGAAAAGCACACTCCGACCATCACAGCTCAGTTCAACGGATGGGAAGGTGCCATCGGATCCAAGATTGAAAGAGAATTCATCCAAAGAGCATATACAGGTTGTCCTAACATTTCTCTGGGATACGGAGTAATGGAAAAGACCGACAGAGCCTGGATATATCCGGCAAAATTCGGATGGCAGGATATCGGAACCTGGGAGTCTTTATACAATTATATACCTAAGGATGTGAACAGGAATGCCATCAATGCAGAAAAGACACTCCTGGAGAATGCAGAAGGAAATCTTATTGTCAGTCAGGAGAAGAAGAAAATGATAGCAGTAAAGGGGCTGGAAGACTTCATGATCATCGATACAGAAGATGCATTGGTAATCTGTCCTAAGGACGACAAGAAATTCAAGGACTTCATCTCCGGTATTGCCATGCCGGAATTTGAGAAATACAGATAAAACTAAGAAATATGGAAAAAAGGATACAGGCCGATATGGTATCGGCAATGAAAGCAAAGGAGACAGTGAAACTCGCATCACTAAGAGCCATCAAGGCAGCCATAATGCTGGCAAAGACAGCAGAGGGAGCTACTGGCGAAATCGATGATGCAGGCATTGTGAAGATCATTCAGAAACTCGTCAAGCAGCGCAAGGAGAGCGCTCAGCAGTATAATGACGCAGGCCGTCCCGAGCTTGCAGAGAATGAACTCGCAGAAGCTGCTGCAATGGAGGTATATCTTCCGAAACAGCTTTCCGAGACTGAAGTGGAAGAACAGCTCAAAGCCATCATCGCAGAAGTGGGAGCAAGCAAGCCTTCCGATATGGGTAAGGTAATGGGTGTAGCCACCAAGCGTCTTGCCGGACTTGCCGAAGGCCGCCTCATTTCTACACTTGTCAAGAAGCTTCTTTCATAAGACTTATTTACATGCGTCTCGTCAGTCCTTGACGGGACGCACTGGTAATCCGAAGTATCTGTTCCAATATCTGTAGGCTATGACGCCGTGGCCTGACTCACAATTCATGATATAAGCTTCTTCATTCTTGTCCGGACTGATTGTAGCTGACCAGAAGAAGCCAAAACTTCCATCAAAATTATCGTTGTCAAAATACTTTGATGAGCCTTGCCAATATCCTGTATTCGGAATGAAGATCGAATTACCGTTAGGGCCTATGACGAGATTGCCATCTACTTCCTCCACGGTCTCGACAGTCCAGGCACAAAGCTCAGAAAGTTCCTCCAATTCTTCCAGAGTCGGCATTCTCCATCCATCTCCCCACTTTACTGAAGCCACATCATACTCCGTTCCGCTGATATTGCTGCCTATATCTGCATAGGTGCCGGACGAAGAATCGTAATGCACATAATTGCTCTTTGAATAAGATGGCTTTGCTTCAGTCTCTCCCCATGCAAAATAATCACCATACCCTTCAGGACGAGAAGCACCCACATTCCACGCTGCCCACTTCACACTCAACCCAAGATCTACACTCGGTGCCGGAACATATGAAAGTACAAACTTCGGCATAGAAAGCACGGCGGCTCTATCCACACTGTTAGGCTTTATCGTCTTTCTCACTACCGGCTCCTGGTCTGAACACTCAAAAGTCACTGTGAATCCTGATGCAAACTCTACAGAAGGAAGAGAGAAATGGAAGTCGATAGCATCTTCTTCCATAAGTACCACCGGTGGATCACATACAAGTGTTACTGATGTGGAAGCATCTTCATCCATGGCTGTTACAGGCAGCGATCCTTGCTTCAAGGTCACAGTCGCGTTGCCGGAAATCAGCTCACCTTCATTGCCCTCGAGAGTAATCGTCTTTATTATCCCTGTACCCCTGACTCTAAGGCGCAACACACCACCAAGATTACGGAAGTGCAATTCTTGTTCTTCTACCTCAGCAATGGAAACCATCGGGAACGACGACCGTGCAAATGAAGACGGGACATAATTCTGCTCAGATGGGAAGAGAACATTCTCAAGAATCATGACGCCATCCTGACTCTTGGATAGAGCCAGACTTGAACTATGGGGATAGACCGCCACAACAGCATCGATATCATCGCCGGACCCGTCTGCCGATGATCCGGAGGTTGCTGTAAATTCTCCAGATGGACATCCCGCAGAAGCAGGATCGAGAAGATAAGGCTTTCCTGTATCATTTCCGTCAAAAACGGTTATACGATCCCCTGAAGACCATAACACATCTCTGCCATCAAGTACAGTCTTTGTCTCGGCACTGAAATCTTCCATAACAGCCATATATACCGGTCTGTTCTCCTGTTCTTCCTTAAGGCTATCAGTCATCTGGCATCCTGAAAAAAGCATCAGGATAGAAGCCCACATCATAGTTTTCTTCATAATCCGCTTCATTTACATCAGCAATATTAACCATTTTTTATGTATTATGCTATAATTTCCTTCTTTTTGATTATCTTCGTAAAATACGTATTTTATAAAACTTATGGCAAAAAGATCTACTATAATCAGAAATTGGCCCAAGTATCTGCTTCAGTGGGGAGTACTTGCGGCATTGGTTGTATTCATCACAGGACTGGTACCGTCCGAAACAGCTGTGGATCCTGAGGCTTATTGTCCTATGGGAGGCCTTCAGGCACTTGCTACTTATCTTGCCAACAACAGCCTTCCTTGCAGCATGTCGTCACTTCAGGTGATGATGGGTATAGCACTCGTTGCAGCTATAGTGCTTTTCAGCAAGCTGTTCTGTGCTTATATCTGTCCTCTGGGCACTGTCCAGGACCTGATAGCAAAGGCACGAAATGCGATGCATATCAAGAGCATCAAGGTTCGCAACGGATCTGCTGTGGACAAGATGATGAGAATCGTGAAATATGCCCTCGTGTTCTGGATATTCTACATGACAGTGAATGCGAGTGAGCTCTTCTGCAAGAATCTCGACCCTTACTATGCCGTAGCAACAGGATTCAAGGGTGAGATCACTCTCTGGATGTCGATAGTATCCATCAGCGTAGTCGTATTGGGAAGCTTCCTGATCGATATGTTCTGGTGCCGCTATCTATGTCCGCTCGGAGCTATTTCCAACACTATGAAGTTCTGGGTATGGATCGGAGTGCTTTTCGGAGCATATTATGTGGCAGACGTGCTTGGAGCTGATATTCCTTGGGCTGTACTGCTTGGAGGATTCTGTATTGCCGGTTATCTTCTGGAAGTTTTCCACTCAAAGCCGAAATTCCAGATTCTCCACATTACAAAAGACGATAATGTATGTAATAACTGCGGACTCTGCACCAAGAAATGTCCTTACCATATCGATGTCAAATCTGTTCATGACGGCAAGGTCTGCCATGTGGATTGCACCCTCTGCGGCGAATGTGTCGCTGCATGTTCTACAAATGCCCTCAATGTCGGATTCTGCAAGCCGACAAAGAGCAGAGTATGGAAAATCGTCCCTGCCGTTCTTACTGTCGGTCTCATTGCCTTCGGCATGTGGGCAGGTGGCAAGTTCGAGCTTCCTACCATTGACATGAAATGGGGAATGGAGAAGGTGAATGAGGATGGCTCCGTAACAAAGCTCGTGGATGCAGATGCCCTTCAGACAATTTCAATCGAAGGCCTCCGCTCGGTAAAATGCTACGGAAGTTCAATGACATTCAAGGCTAAGCTTGAAAAGATTCCAGGAGTATATGGAGTGAAGACATACGTCAAGAGACATTCAGCAGATATCCTCTATGATCCGGCAAAGACAGATGCTGACAAGATCCAGGAGGCTATATATGTACCTTCAAAATTCAGGGTACAGACTCCTGACCACAATGCAATTGACACTCTCAAGATAGTGACAATAAGGACAGAGGGAATGTACGACAAGATGGATATCAACTATCTGGGAATGCAGATGCGCCTTACCGGAAAAAATATCTACGGACTCGAGACAGAGTTCGCCTGTCCTCTTATCGTACGCGTCTATATGGATCCTGCTGAGGATCTTGACGAGGATTGGTTCGAGGAAATCGTAGAGAAAGAAGTTCTGGAGATGCCTGTTCACGGTGGCGGAGTCAACGAAATCGAGCTGAACTACAAGTTCGAGGATTATGAAGGAGAGACCGGCCGCATCAGCACTGAACAGTTCATCAGAAATATGTTCTCCCCATTCAAGGTACAGTGGAAGAGCCGCATCGAAGCCGCTGAAGGAAAGCAGCAGTATGTATATGAAATCGTGGACAAGAACTACGAGAAGCCTATCATACTTCGCAACATGCCTTTCCTGAGCAATCATCTTTCAAGACACGAAGGCGTGATCGGCGTATATCTCGATCTTAACAAGGATCTCCAGCCGTCTATCCAGATCCGTTATGCCGAGCCTATGACAGAGGATGAGCTTTGGAAGCTTATGACAATGGAGACCTGGACCATCACTTACAAGGCTGACGATGTACGTGAAGAGCCTGCAAAAATCACATTCAAGGCACAGGGTGCTACATATGAATATAATGAATAAAATGAATAAAATGAAGAGATTTATAATATTGTCACTGCTGATACTTTCAGGTGCAGGAGCCAAGGCGGATGAGGGAATGTGGATGATCCACTCGATCGATTCGGCCTTGGAGAAGAAGATGCAGGAGAGAGGCCTGCAGCTGTCGGCTGGTGAGATTTACAATGCCGACGCTCCGGGAGCGACCATCGCAGATGCGGTGGTATCTCTTGAATTCGGCTGCACCGGAAGCATCATTTCCGACAACGGACTGATGATCACGAATCATCATTGCGCATATGGAGACGTGCACAAGCTCAGTACTCCCGAGCATAACTATCTCGAAGATGGCTTCTGGGCAATGTATTCCAATGAAGAAGTGAACATCAAGGGCAAGAGCGTACTTTTCCTCAAAAGGGTTCTGGATGTGACGGAAGAAGTGGAGAAAATGAGAGATGAGCTGAATTCTCAGGCAAGACCTATGGGTATGAGAAAGCTCAGTTATCTTCTTGAGACCCAATACAAGGAAAAGACCGGACTGGAAGCATACCTGAGCTCGATGTGGGACGGATCTAAATATTATATGGCTCTGTACGAGGTATATAAGGATGTACGACTTGTGGCTGCACCTCCGGTTTCATCTGCTGCATTCGGTGGTGATATTGACAATTGGGAGTGGCCTCAGCATAAGTGCGACTTCGCGATGTACCGCATCTATACGGCACCGGACGGATCGCCTGCAGAATATTCCGAGAACAATATCCCGCTCAAGCCGAAGGCGAAGCTGAAGATTTCCCTCGAAGGATACAATGCCGGAGATTATACGATGGTGATCGGATTCCCTGGCAGCACGAACCGCTACAGCAATTCATACGAGGTCAATTTCAATCAGACCGTAAGACAGCCTATCTGCAACTCACTCCGTGGCGACCAGATGGCCATCATCAAGAAATGGATGGATGCAGATCCTGAAATCCGTCTTAAATACTCTGACTATTATTTCAATCTCAGCAATGTACAGGAGCTGTACAGCGGCGAGGTGGAGTGCATCGACAGATTCGATGTGATCGGCAAGAAGGCAGCCTTGGAGAAGGAAGTCCAGGAATGGATCGAGGCTTCTCCTGAACGCAAGCAGCGCTGGGGCAATCTTCTCAATGACCTTAAGGCCAAATATCTGGCAGTGGTGGTACCTGAAACCAATGTAAACTACTACCGCGAGACATTGGTACGAGGAACCCGCATTTCGAGGGCCTGCACAAAGCTCAATTCCTTCCGTACCGCTGTGATGACCAGCCAGGGAATGACCCCGAAGAAAGCTATTGAACTTGTGAACGGACCGGATCCTGCCGAGACAGAATTCTGCAACACATTCCGCTTCCGCGGCAAGGATTACAAGAAGCAGATAGACGCGATCCTCAAGGAATACGAAGGTATCGACCTAAGGGTGGAGAAAGACCTTTTCAGATATGCCGTGGAGCAGTTCTATACCAATGTGGACCGTGCTCTTCTCGGAGAATATCAGATGAGCCTCTATAACGGGAACTCGTATTATCTGACAGGAATTGACGGAGGATATGGAGTGGATTATGACAAGATTGCCGACCATGTCTGGGAGAACAGTTTCTTTACTGATATTGACCGCCGTGACAAGTTCATTTCAGAGGAACACACTATAGCAGAATACCTTGGTGATCCGTTGTTCCGTTTCCTTCAGGAGCTCAAGATCACAAGTTTCAATGAGGCTACGGCAGCAGCTGAGGGAGAACCTACCCGTTCTGCGTTGAATAAGGAGTTCACCCACGCCCTCTACCAGATGCGCCTGGACAAAGGCATCGTGCAATATCCGGATGCCAACTCCACAATGCGTATCACTTACGGTACAGTAGGAGGATATGAGCCGCGTGACGGAGTCGTATGCGACTGGAAGACCACCCCAGCAGGAATTCTCGATAAATACATACCAGGAGACTTCGACTTCACCCTCAACGAGCGCCAGAGCCAGCTCTACCGCAAAGGCGACTGGGGCAGATGGGGATTCGGAGACAATGGCTCGCAGATGTATGTCAATTTCCTCACGGACAACGACATCACCGGAGGTAACTCCGGAAGCCCTGTAATGAACTCCCGTGGAGAGCTTATCGGTCTTGCATTCGACGGAAACAAGGAATCTCTGGCAAGTGATGTTTACTGCACAGAAGGATACAACAAGTGCGTCTGCGTCGATATCCGTTTCGTACTATGGACACTTGACAAGTATGCCGGAATGAGCAGGATCATAGAGGAAATCGGACTGTAAAAACATGCTTATACTTCTCAAAAAACTCTACAATTCCTCTATACGACTTATTTTCAAGCAATAGCCAGATATAAGGGAAAACATTAATAATCAACGAGTTTATAAGAGGGATGCTCCATATATGGTGCATCCCTCTTTTTGCTCACCGACCACTACAAACGTAAAAATAGTATATTTGTTGTGATTTAATCAAAGAATATATGTTCGGACGTAAGAAAGCAAATAAGCTCATAGAAGATATTGACAGGTATTTCGATCTGATGGACCAGTCTGTCCTTGTGTTCAAATCCGGAGTCAGAAACTATCTGTATTCAAACAAAGATGACTTCAATGACAACCTTATGAAGATGTCATCCCTGGACAGTGAGGCCGACGTGCTGAGGAGAGAAATCGAGAGCGGCTTGTATACTCAGACAGCTCTGGTAAGGTCACGAGCTGATATAATGCGTCTCTTAGAGAAGAGCCGAAGCATTACTGATATTCTTAACGACAGCCTTTTTCAGTTCGAGATTGAGACACCTTTCATTCCTAAGGAGCTTAATCAGGAATTTATGAAGCTGACGGAATTCTCCACTCTTGCCGTGGAAGCTGTCGTACCCGCTGCAAAGGCATATTTCAGATCTCCGGAAACTGTTCCGGACAAGATTAGTCGTGCATACTTTTACGAGAAAGAGGCTGTCAAGTATTCGCAGACCATCAAGAGAACCGTATTTCACAATATGACGAGCCTTAAACTCAGTGAAAAATTCCATTTGAGATATTTTGCTCTTCATATCGAGAACCTATCCAAGGCTGCAGAAAAAGTCGCTGACCAACTTGCTGTAATGGCTATCAGAAGGACATTGTAAAATGAATCTGTTCTGCCTCATACTGTTTCTTTCCGTTACTGCTCTTTGGTTCTTTACCAATGAGTACGGCACGTTGATGGGAGTGTATGAGCCCACTTGCGCCATACCTCGCCAGACCTTAGGCTGGATAGTGTCTGCAGGTCTGCTGCTGGCATTGTGGCACTGCGGGAAAGGAGCAGGAGATGTGGGAAAAGTTCTGCACGAAGGCACTACAGGGACACTTGCATGCCTCGATATTGTCTTTATGACTCTCTCCGTTCTCATTGTGTTGACTGTAATGTCATTTTTCAGAATACGAGGTTCGGCGGGATGGGCAATACTTGGTTCACTATCAGCATTCAACATCATGACAGGAGAAGGTTTCCATCCCGGATGGAGCCACGTAGTCTCATTCATAGCAGCCTCTGTAATGGCTTTTGTATTATCTGCACTGATTCTGAAGATATTCAAGCTGATATTCTCAAAAGTCCGGATGCATATGATCACCATATCATATTACATGAGACTTTTGGTCATTATAAGCATCATCTTGACTATCTATACTTTAGGCCTGAACTGGGGAGGACTGTTATTCGGAATAGGGAATATTATCGACGGGTGTGATGTCCACCTCATATCTATACTGGCTGTCATCGGAATCATAATGTTCATTTTCCTGCACTTGGGCAAGCCACAAAGCGACGAGCCTTCCGGCATATTTGCAGACTTTTCAATCTATACAGTGCTGTCTGTCGGTTTCTCTGTCGCTGCGGTATTGATGTATTTCTCATTTGATGTTTCCACTTCTTTGATCGGGCTCTACCCTGTTCCACTACCTGTCTCTTCGATTGTTTTTT
Organism: Candidatus Cryptobacteroides sp.; assembly: GCA_045614445.1. Classification (GTDB taxonomy): domain Bacteria; phylum Bacteroidota; class Bacteroidia; order Bacteroidales; family UBA932; genus Cryptobacteroides. The sequence continues at coordinate 15,316 of JAZLCW010000105.1, forward strand.
CTGCTATAGCAGGAGCGGAAGTTGCTCAAAAGTCACGTCTCATCGACAATTCCGAATATGTAAAGGAGGTCATTGCATTTATTGCCGCACCAGGCTGTTCGTTAGTATTGACCTACATCATATTGCATATGACAGCAGGAGATGCGACAGACCATACTATGGATTTCGTGGTGATAGGCATAGCGGTAGTTGTCCTTATTGCTCTGGCATTTGCGGGATATGCGCGCAGACAAATCAGACAAAAAGAGGCCACTGAACGCCTGGTATATGCTCAGCAGCAACAGATTTATGAGAACAGCCGCGCATTGAATGATATGGAACTGAAAGTTGTGCTTTCAGAAAACCAGGCCCTTCATAATGCTATAGAAATGAAAAGGCAGGAGGTGATGAATGTGGCATTGAGCATTGTAGAGCAGAGAGAATATCTTGAGTCACTCAATTCCATTGTAAAACAACTTTCAATGACCTCTGATGTAAGAGAAAAGGACAGGCTTATATCCGAGCTTGGAGCTTCACTGAAGCAGCGCCTGTCGTATGACCGAGATGTGGATTCTCAGTATTTCTATGCTCAGGCAGAATCACTCCACGAGGATTTCAACGCCAAACTCTCGGAGAATTTTCCTCAACTGACCACACAAGAGAGACGTCTGGCGACATTGCTACGCCTGGGATTTTCTTCGAAATATATTGCAACATTGATGAACATTACGCCTAAGAGCGTCGAAATCAGCCGCTACAGACTTAGACAAAAACTAGGACTTTCCAAGGGGGACAACCTTGTAAATTATATCAAATCCATATAAACTAACATTAACCATTAAACCTTAAGAAAATGAAAAAGGTATTATTAATTTCAGCTTTGGCACTTATGTCAATCGCTGCAGTTGCACAGCAGAGAGATGATGTGCAGACTGAGGTAAATCAGTACGGACAGAAGGTTACCGCTACCCCTGTAGACGCTACAGTGCAGGACGGTATCCTCGTATTCCAGAACAAGGAAGCTAACTACAAGATGTGGTTTGACGTCCGCATCCAGGGAGATGCAGCCGTTTATTTCGGCGCGCCGGATTTCTGTGCAAAGGAAATCGACGGAAAGAGCAACACAAGCCATATCGGTAACGGTATGAGCCTTCGCCGTACACGTTTCGCAGTAAAGGCACAGCTCGACAAGAACTGGTACGGTGAGCTTGATACTGACTGGACAAGCGGTACACCTGAGATCAAGGACGCTTACCTGGGTTTCACCGGAGTAGAGGGTCTCGAGATCAAGGCTGGTAACTTCAAGGAGAATTTCTCTATCCAGAGAAACACCACTTCACGTTATCTTATGTTCATGGAGCGTGCAATGGTGACTTACCTTGCTCCTTCACGCCACCTCGGTATCAATGCACGCTATGCAAACAAGTGGTTCTGGGGATCATTTGGAGTATTCGGACCTGAGCTCAGCACTTCAGAGGAGCAGGTGGCTTTCGAAGATGGTAACAAGGATTACGGTTACAATGAAGGACTTTCATACACTGGAAAACTCGTATTCCGTCCTCTTTACAAGTCTACAACTTCTTCTCTACACATCGGTGGTGCGGTTTCTTACCGCGACCCTAAGCTTTCAAGCACAGACGGTTATTTCGTAGGACGTTACAGCTCACGCAACTCTACAGGTATCAACAGAAAGAAATATCTTGACACAGACGACGTTAAAGGTCTCGACCATGAGCTCGCATGGACAGTAGAGCTCGCAGGTCACTGGAAACAGCTCCGTTATGAGACTGCATACATCGCACGCGGTATGTATCTTGACCAGGTCGTAAATCCACTCCCTACACAGTGGGCTGAGGGTTGGTATGCACAGGCAAGCTGGCTCCTCTTCGGTGGTACACAGAACTATGATTCAAACGGAGCAAAGTACACTCGCACGACATCTGAGCACAAGTGGGGTAACCTTGAAGTAGCATTCCGTTATGAGTATGCTGACTTCAACACAGGTAAGCTCTTTTCAAACAAAGTTGCTGACACCAATATCTTCGGTGGTAGCGGAGAGGCTTACACCATCGGTCTTAACTACTACCCTACTCAGAACGTAAAGATCGTCCTCAACTGGCAGTACAACAACAACGACCGCTATGCAAACGCAAAGGGCAAGAGCTATGTAGGTTATGACCTCAACGGAAAGCCTACAAAGGATCCGAACAAGGTGGTGGCTCCAAACGGAAAGGGCGGTGTAGACTACCAGATGCTCGCCCTCCGTTTCCAGGTAGCATTCTAATCCATTAACCAATTAAAATTCAGACAGATTATGAAAAGAATATTTATAGCTTTTGCAGCACTTGCAGCAATGTCTGCAGTATCTTGCGTAAAGGATGAAATGAATCCTGAGGCGCTCGTTCCTGAGAAAGAACCGGAAGTAGTATATGACTACTCTAAGCTCGTTCTCAATGAGCTTTCAGGAGCCGGAGAAGACAACGAAAAGTATTGGGAGCTCTACAACACTGGCAATCAGGAAATCGACCTTGCAGGTGTAACCATCAACAAAGACGAAGAACTCGCATGGACCGGAGTAAAGGGTCAGAAGATTCCTGCAAAGGGATTCTTTGCTATCGTAGGTGCAAAGGGTACCACTCCTGACGGATTCTCTTCAGGATTCTCTGCAAAGAAGAGCGTTATCGTAGAGCTTTATGCTCCGGACGGAAAGAAACTTGACACTTTCCAGCGTGGTGAGAAAGGAAACGCTTGGGGAGATCAGGGACTTGACAACAACAAGGGTTCATGGAGCCGTATCCCGGACGGAACCGGTTCATTCATGATTACTCCTAATGCTACTCCAGGCGCTGCAAACAACGGCGAAGGTGCAACAGTAGATTATGATATTCCAGGCAGCGGCGAGAAGCCGGAACCAGAGCCGGCAAAGGAAGCCAAGGTCGTTTTCAACGAGCTTTGCGGAAACAAGATTCCGGACGGCCCTCAGAAGTTCATCGAGCTCTTCAATGCCGGTGATGGAGAAGGCAGTCTTGAGGGTTGGACAATCAGAAAGTATGCTGCTGACGCAACAGATGTAGCAGGAAAGTACAACATCTGCTGGACAGCTCCAGCTGGTGCAAAGCTTGCTGCTGGTGAATACCTCGTGCTCGAGGCTGACCAGGCTGATCCTGCACTTGGATTCAACGCAGGTCTGTCTGCAAAGAAGGGTGTGAAATTCGAACTTGTTGATGCAGCCGGTAATGTGGTTGACAAGTTTGTCCGCGGCGAGGATACTGATCCGTTTGATGAGGCTAAGCTTCCTGAAAATACAGAGGCTTCATTCTCACGCGTTCCTAACGGAACAGGTGACTGGGCTTATGCAGTTCCAACTCCAGGCGCTGCAAACGGTGAAAAGACAGGAGACATCGAACATAAATAATATTGAATTACTATGGCAGAATTGAAAATCGGTGAAATCTCAAAGCCACGCTTTGAGTTCCGCTCTTTCGGACAGTGCTTCTGCGAGGCACACAAGAGAATGGCTCGTCTTTCTGTGCCTGTACCTGAAAAGGTATGGGAGCGTCACAGCGACGAGATCTACATCATCTCTAACAAGAACGACATCAACAACACAAAGATCCGTGACGGCAAGATGGACATCAAGACTTATGTCCAGACAGTTGACGGACTCGAGCAGTGGAATCCTCTCATGAAGGGCGAGTTCCCTATCTCACGTGCAGTTCTCGAGAACGAGGTATTCCCTGCATTCATGGTGGAGATGCCTGCTCTTGACAAGGACGAGTACACATACGAGGAGTTCATCGCAATGGTAAAGGCCAATCCTGACCTCGCTGCTGTACGCGTTCACAAGCAGCGCTTCGGCTATATGGTAAACAACACAATCTGCGAGGTGGGCAACGTACTCATCAACGGTGCGAAGATCGTTACCATCAACTCTGAGTCAACAGAAATCGAAGATATCAAGAAGACAATCGCTGACTGCGGTCTCGAGGGTGTAGAGAACATCAATTACCTCCAGGCTATCAAGCGTGTTATCGGAATGTCTGACAAACCACTTGCAAACGAATAATATCATGGCACAGGAAGTAGAAAGAAAATTCTTGGTTGCAGGCGACTTCAAGCCGTTTGCAAAGAAGGCTACCCGCATCACTCAGGGTTACCTCAGCTCAGTTCCTGAGCGCACTGTACGCGTACGTATCAAGGGCGAGAAGGGATTCATCACCATCAAGGGAATCGGCTCTGCAAGCGGTGCAAGCCGCTATGAGTGGGAGAAGGAAATCCCGGTAGCAGAAGTAGAGGAACTCCTCAAGATCTGTGAGCCAGGCGTGATCGACAAGACACGTTACCTCGTAGAGGCTGGCGAGCACACTTATGAAGTAGACGAATTCTACGGTGACAACGAGGGCCTTACAGTGGCTGAAGTGGAGCTTGCATCTGAGGATGAGGCCTTCGCTAAGCCAGAGTGGCTCGGCGAGGAGGTAACCGGAGATGTGAAGTACTACAACTCTATGCTTATGAAGAACCCATACAAGAACTGGGCGAATTAATTATCTGCAGTGGCCTGCAGCCGCAGGCCACTGCTTTATACTTATAACTATGACCGACAAGAACACTGAACTGGACCAGGAGCAGGTATTCGACCCGCTGGATATGAACAATTACAAGGTGGAAAAGCTTCCGAAGATGGAGAAATCCGGCTTTGAGAAGTGGATGGCCCGTCTGGGCGGACCTATTGCCGCCATTATATTCATCCTCATATATTGGGTGATCGATATCCCTTTGTTTGACAATCTCGATTTCTCAGGGCTTTCAAGCAAGGCTCAGGCAAGACTTGATGTCATCGGAGAAGCAGCATTCATCAGGGCCTGCTATGCAATGCTGGCTATATTCTGCGCGTCGATTGTACTTTGGATTACCGAAGCCGTGCAAAGCTACCTGACATCTCTGATGGTGATTCTCGGTGTGATATTATGCGGAGTGACGACCCAGAAAGATGCCTTTGCACAGCTGGGACATCCGGTGATGTGGCTGAACATCCTTTCATTCATCCTCGCCAGCATGCTGGTCAAGACTCGCGTCGCAAAGAGATTTGCTCTATGGTTCGTGCTCAAATTCGGAAAGAGCGCGACCGGCGTATTCTTCAGTTTTCTTGTAATCAATGTAGTATTGTCCCTCTTCATTTCAGCTACGACCGTCAAGGCGACAATACTCCTTCCAATCTTCATGGTCGTGGCAGCAATTTTCGGAGCAAGCCAGGGCAACCGCAACAACTTCGGACGTAACCTCGTGCTCCAGAACCTTTTCCAGATCAACATAGGTGCAAGTGCCTTTATGACAGGCTCAGGTGCCAATCTGCTTGCAGTATCACTTCTCACCGGTGCATACAGCTCTGTTTCAATAATTTACTCAGACTGGCTCGCCGCTGCTTTCCCTCTTGCCATGATCTTGCTTCTCATTGGCTGGTTCATCGGCGCAAAGGTGATCTTCCCTCTTAAACCTGAAGAAAGAAAGCCTCAGATCGAGGGTGGAATGGAGCGTCTTCGTCAGGAATTGAATTCTATGGGCAAGATGACTGTCGAAGAATTCAAGGCAATCGCCATCTTCGTGGGTGTGCTTGTCATGTGGGTTACAGAAAGCTGGCACGGAGTATCTGCTGAAGTAGTGGTACTGATAGGCGCCGTCATTGCCCTGCTTCCGGGGATCGGTGTAGTCAAATGGAATGACGTCGATATCCCTTGGCACCTTATGCTTTTCTCTGCCGGTGCATATGTCATCGGTTCAGGCCTCAATGCAACTGACCTTCCTTCAATGATGGTCGGTGCAGGAATGGATGCTCTCGGCATCACTGCCCAGACTCCTTTCTTCATTCTCTACCTTATTCTTACGGGACTTATGCTTTTCAGCGCATTGATCTTCCAATCGAAGAATATGAGAGCGCTGGTATTCATCCCGATTGCAATCGGAGTGGAGCAGCAGTTCGGTCTTCCGCCGCTCTGTCTCTCATTCCCGGTATCCCTTTTGATTGAACATGTTTACGTGCTGCCGTTCAACAGCAAGCCGGCCGCACTGCTATATACTACAAATCATTACAGCTGGAGCGATACCTTCAAGTTCGGTATCACCATGATGCTCATAGCCTGGGTAATGATATTGGTCTGGGGCGAGACAGTCCTTCAATGGCTCGGCTACACACCTGGTTTATTCTGATATGATATCGATTCAAGCAAAGAAGCACGACAATTTCTCCATTGAATTCAAATTCGGATTCAATTGCAAAGAAGACGGAGTCCGCGATGATTTCTCAGTCAACGCGTGGATGTTCGTACCCAACAGCCTGGATATCAACCCTGAAAACTACGGAAAGAAGCAGTTCTACAGAGACATAAAGTCCAATGTCAGACTGATTACCCCGGTATATCTTCTTCGAGATATTGCCCAGGACAGTTCCCTCCCTCTGGTTTCGCTGAAGAGAGCATTGGAGAATATTGTCAGCAGTCCGTCACAGGAAAGTCTGGATGCATATGAATATCATCTGAAGATGTTTGCCGCCATATTCAAGAGCGCTCTGCGCGACCAGGCCTCACATCTTTCATCAGTAAGATCACTCGAATCAGCGGAATATCTTGTAGAAGACTACACAGACAGTTCGAGACTCGTACTGCAGAAATTCCGAGATCTGTACAGAATCATCGATGTACCTACCGTCAATGAGAAGACACGCAGCCTTTTCCGACTCTGCGATGAATTCATGAGTCACGTAGTGGAACTGAGGACCATCAGGATAATCCGACTGATCGATTCGTCCATCAATTCATCGACATATTCCAAGATAAGGGAAAGGTTTATGGAGCTCATTGTAAGTGAGCATAACTACAAGATATCCAAAGGATATGGCGTGATGAACGAAGAAGCCTCCCACAACAGGGAGCTGGTCTTCCACAGAGGAATGCTGAAGAAGTTCATTGAAAGCGAGCTGTACATACGTCTGGACAAGAAGAAGGACGGAGTGGCCATCCAGCAGATCTACTACAGCATCGCAGCCGGAGTAGCCATGATATTCGCCACTGCCGTAGCCTGGTATTCACAGGTAAAGTACGGCAATATCACCTGGCCACTCTTCATTGTCCTGGTGATCAGCTATATGCTCAAGGACCGCATTAAAGACCTTCTGAGATACTATTTCGCACACAGGCTGGGCAATAAATATTATGACAAAAAAGCCACTATCACCATAGGCAAGAACCGCGTCGGCGAAATAAAGGAAGGCTTTGACTTCATTTCCGAGACCAAGACACCGGCAGAAGTCCTGAAAATGCGTGAACAGGCATCCTCAGTCGAGGACGAATCAAGAATCTTTGAGGAAAAGGTGCTTCTATACCGCAAGCACGTCACAATAGATGATGTCGCCCTCGCCGCAAACGACGACTATCCGATGAGGGGCATCAATGAAATCATGCGTCTGCACCTGAACAGGTTCACCCACAAGATGGACAATCCCGAAGTACCGATAGATTCAATCGACGACAAGGGCAATATCCTGCAGCTCAAGGTACAGAAACTCTATTATGTCAATATAGTATTCCAGCTCCAGCATGACAGCGAGACTGAGTACCACCATTTCCGCATTTCAATGACCCGAAACGGAGTGATCGACATCGAGAAAGTATAGTCGGCCTGCAAGGTGCTTGAGAACAATAATGTTTCTGCCACAATATATCATTTCCTGTTTTATTCTGAAACAAATATTAAATTTGCGTTCTAAATCATCTGCTTATGACAACCTGCGAATGCAAAATCTACCAGTCACCTCAGACCGTGACGATTGAAACAGAATATGAAGGAGTAATTTGCTCCAGCAATGAAACTTTGGAAGAAAACGAAGGAGAATGGTAATATGAAAGCAATGCAAAGATTATTCACTGCTATCTCCTTGGCAGTCTTCACATTGACAGGATGTCAGGAAGAAAAGACCGAAGGTCCAGGCGATCATGACAATTATTTTGCGTCCGTCGAGACATTCAGCCCAGATACCAAGACAGCTCTTGGCGAGGGCAATTCGGTAGTCTGGTCAGCAGAAGACTGTATTGCAGTTTTTGAAGACAGTTCAGAAGGACAAGCATATCAGATTCTTGATTCATACATCGGCAAGAACTCAGGAGAGTTTTCGTTAGTCGAAGGTCTGACTGCCAATGGCACTACTGCGGTTGACGGAGCAATCGCAGTCTATCCGTTCAATGAAAACCTGAATGTCAGATCTTCCGAAAATGCCGGCTACGAAATCACCGGCATCAATTTCCCGAAAGAGCAAAGATATTCAGCCGGCAGCTTCTCAGATGAGGCATTCCCTATGGCTGCGTTCGCCCCAGCCGGAAGCAAGAGCCTATCATTCAAGAACATCGGCGGCATCCTCAAACTCAGTCTCACAGGAAGTTATTCCGTAAGTCGGATTAACCTCACAGGCAATTCAGGCGAACCAATCTCAGGCTCAGCCATAGTCACTCTCGGTCAGGACTGCATCCCGTCAGTAAAGTTGTCCAATGACGCATGCGCATCAGTAACTCTCATCTGCGACCCTGCCATCCAGCTCGACACAGAAAAGGCCACTGACTTCTACATATCCGTTCCACCGACAGACTTCGAAGCAGGATTCACCGTAACAGTTACCGACAGCGAAGGTAGAAACACCATCAGGAATACCGACAAACCGAACGCAGTAAAAAGATCCGGAATTCTTGCAATGCCAGAATTTGCACAGAATGCTTTGGTTCTGATGAATAATGTATCGGACTCCAACTGGGACCTCATCCTCTCCGACTTGAATCAGAGCGCACTTTGCTTCAGCTATGCGGAAACAGGCAGTAATGAATTGCTGGCTATAATGGATGGAGAACATGAAATCCGTATGCACTTTGATGACTCGGGAAGGCCTGTATCATACTATTCTGACGATATGGAAGTGCATATTGAATATATAGGTGACAATGCCACTTACTATTTCATAATCGACGGAACATCCATCATCGAGACTGTTTCCACAGTCAGCGAGCCACAGGTAAAATCCGGTACAGAGGAAAATGTCGGTACCGCCATAGATATTGCCGGATCAAATGAGTGGGAACAGTTATGGAATAAGATGGAGGAAAAATATGAGACACCACTTGCTGAATATATCGGAGATTTCATTGAAGCTATGGATTTCTTGAAAGCAACTGATAGCATGGAATCGTTGGCAATGGCAGAATATACCGAATCCGATGATAATCTGATCAAGTTCATTGACTTGATAAAGACAAAATCAACGCATAGCCAGAACGATGATTTCATCAGATACCCCGTAGGTATAAAGGCAGGCGGAGCAAAGATCAACGAAGGTCAGTCCGTATCTTTCGAATTACAGGGAACAATCAAAGGATATTCCAATGGCAAGGCATTTAATTTCGAATATGGCATGTGCTACAGTGCCACAAATGAAAAGCCGACATTCAGCGACTCTGTCGTAAGCACCGTATATGTAGGAAATGAAGGACAGACAAGTGTTGCCATAGCATTGCCGGAATGGTTCGAAGTTTCGGGATTGAGCGAAGAGAAATACTATTACAGAGCATTTTTCAAGAATCGCGATACTGGTGAAATTTTCTATAGTCTTAATACAGAAATACTGGAAATAGCCGATGATGAGGAGGCAAGATGGGTGGATCTCGGTCTCAGCGTCCTTTGGGCAGCATACAATGTCGGTGCTAGTTCTCCGGAGGAATATGGTACATATTTTTCGTGGGGAGAGGTAGAAGAAAAGGCAGAGTATACGTGGAATAATTATATATTCCACGATTGGTCAACCAATGAATATTACTTTATTGGTTCAGAAATAAGCGGAACCTCGTATGATGCAGCATCTGTCAAATGGGGCGGAGGGGCAAGAATGCCGACATTAGACGAAATACAGGAACTCGAAAATGAATGCACCTTTAGTAGAGGTATCAGTACCTTGAATGGGGTTGCTGGACAACTAATAACAGGTCCTAATGGTAACAGTATATTCTTACCTTTTGCAGGAAGACGATACAGCATTCCTACTAATCCTAGTCTGAATATTTACGATGTTGGCACCGTTGGAGTATTCTGGTCTGGCACATTCCGGGAACAATCTAAGTACTACTATGGTGCCTATACACTTACAACTGGTTACCCATCCTTATCAAGTCAGTCAGACCGCTATCACGGTCATCCTATACGTCCTGTCAAGAGCAAATAAGCCTGATTATGAACTGGCTTCCCGACGATTTCCCTGACTTGAGCTGACGATTCCGTATATTTAGGTAGCAGTGCCTTCCAAAAGTTTATTTTATGCGAAAATGATTCAGCTCTTCTTAGTGTAAACTCGTAGACATTTCCATAAAAAATCCCCGGCACACGTATGCCGGGGATTTGTGATTATAGATATGGTGGTTAACCGAGAATTACGGTTACCTTGTGTTCTCCCGGAAGGTAAGGAACTATGTTGCCGTCGAGAGGCTGGCCGTCGAGGAGGATCTCGCGGACACCCTTGCAGACTCCTTCAGGGTTCTTGACGGTGATTTCATAGAGGGATCCGCGGAAGCGGCGGGTAACGGTGTATTCCTTCCACTGCGAGCAGATGCATGGATCGATCTGCAGACCATTGTATGCAGGCTTGATACCGAGGATGAACTGGGTGATCGCGTACCAGTTCCAAGCGGCGGTTCCGGTGAGCCAGCTGTTCTTGGCTTCACCCGGCTTGGCCGCATCCTTTCCGGCAATCATCTGTGAATATACATATGGCTCTACCTTGTGGAGTGCACTGTTCTGCTCTGTATATGATGGGCAGATCTTGCGGAAATAATCCCATGCATAGTCTCCACGTCCGAGGACGGTCTCTCCGATGATGACCCAAGGATTGTTGTGGCAGAAGATTCCGGCATTTTCCTTATAACCTGCAGGATATGATGAAATTTCACCGTATTCCACTACATATTTTGTGAAAGCAGGGTTGTTGAGAACGATTCCGTGCTCGCAGTCCAGACGCTCCTTGACTGAATCCAGAGCCTTCTGCACCATTCCTTCCTCGAGTCCGATTCCGGCCATTGTACACCAGCCCTGAGACTCGATGAAGATCTGGCCTTCCTCGTTCTCCTTCGAGCCTACCTTGCGTCCGAAATAGTCATACGCACGGAGATACCAGTCGCCGTCCCAGCCATGTTTCTTCACTGCCTCGACCATTTCCTCAACGCATTTCTCAGCTCTGTCAGCCTCGGCTTCCAGTCCTCTCTCACGGCAGAGTTCCACATAGTCACGGCCACAGACCACGAAGAGTCCCGCAATCATAAGTGACTCAGCCTTAGAACCTTCTGTCTTGTTTTCAGTAGTCTGGAACGATTCGTTAGGATCCCATGAGAAACAGTTAAGGTTCAAGCAGTCGTTCCAGTCTGCACGACCGATCAAAGGAAGGAGATGAGGTCCGAGATTGTTCACCACATGGTCGAACGAGATACGGAGATGCTCCATGAGGCTGACCTCCGAACCCGGCTGGTTGTCGAATGGAACCGGCTCTTCGAGGATGCTGAAGTCTCCTGTTTCCTTGATATAGGCCACAGTTCCGAAGATGAGCCACATAGGGTCGTCATTGAATCCGCCTCCGATGTCATTGTTTCCTCTCTTTGTAAGCGGCTGGTACTGGTGATAGCAGCCTCCGTCAGGGAACTGAGTGGAAGCGATGTCGATGATACGCTCGCGGGCACGCTCTGGAATCTGATGTACGAAGCCCACAAGGTCCTGATTCGAGTCACGGAAGCCCATTCCACGTCCGATACCACTCTCGAAGAAAGATGCCGAACGAGACATATTGAATGTGACCATACACTGGTATTGGTTCCAGATATTGACCATTCTGTCGAGCTTCTCCTCCGGACTCTTCACCGAATAGATGCCGAGCAGGCTGTCCCAATATGCATTGAGCTGTGCGAAAGCAGCGTCTACCTTGGCTGTAGTATCGAGGGATTCGATCATTGCCTTGGCTTTTGTCTTATTGATGATCGGTGAACTTCCGCTATGGAGAAGTCCCGGCTCTGCCTCTGCCGCAAACTTCTCATCCTGAACATTTTCCACATATCCCAGAAGGAAAATGAAATCCTTGCTCTCCCCTGCTCCAAGCTCTACCTCGATACAATGAGATGCAATCGGGCTCCATCCGTGTGCCACGCTGTTTCCGGACTCTCCTGCAAGCACATTCTGAGGGTCGCGGAACTCATTGTAAAGACCGATGAAAGTCTCTCTGTCGGTATCGAAACCATTGATCGGAGCATTCACGCTATAGAACGCATAATGATTGCGACGTTCCTTGTATTCTGTCTTATGATAAATGACCGAGCCGTCGATCTCCACTTCACCTGTAGAGAAATTGCGCTGGAAATTCTCCATATCTGTGGCTGCATTCCAGAGGCACCACTCTGCAAACGAGAAGAGCTTGAACTTCTTAACCTCAGTCGTGATATTGCGAAGGGTCATCTTCTGCACCTCGCCCCATACTCCCAGCGGCACGAAGAACAAGACACTTGCCTCGAGTCCGTTCTTGGCTCCTGTGATGCGGGTATAACTCATTCCATGACGGCATTCGTAGAAGTCCAGAGGAGTCTTGCAAGGTTTCCAGCCCGGTGACCAGACTGTGCCGCCGTCATTGATATAGAAATATCGGCCGCCATTGTCCATAGGGACATTGTTGTAGCGGTAGCGGGTGATTCTGCGGAACTTGGCGTCCTTGTAGAAGGAATATCCGCCGGCAGTGTTGGAAATCAGCGAGAAAAAGTCCTCGTTGCCCAGATAATTGATCCAAGGCCAAGGGGTCTTGGGATCTGTGATGACATATTCGCGGGATGCATCGTCAAAATGTCCGAATGTCTGCTTCATAACTTGTATATGTGACTTGTAAAACTTTATATATCAATCCTTTAGATGATATGCCTGCTGCATCCGGACAGCAGGCATTTTAAATAACTTGCTGATAATCAGTGACTATTCTGCCACCAGGTAGAGGACGCGGCTGCTCCAGTCGTCCTGCTTGTGGTAGTCTACTCTGTGCTTGAGAGGTATTTCCAGTCCGTTTTCCATCAGGAACTTTCCGCTGAAAGAAAGGCCTTCATACGGAAGAGGAACATTGTCAATACGGTTCAGCTCCCTGACTTTATAACGTTTTTCAGGATCGAGTCCGGCCATCTTCACGCGTGGGAGATGATCGTCGTAGAATGTCTCTGTCTTCCACCAATAGAATACTGCCTTATCCTTTGACGGATCCACATACATCATAGAGGCCATATTGTGACCGTCGTATGGAGAAACGAGGCGGTAGATGTCACCCATCTGTACGACAGGGCGGATTTCCTTATATTCTGAAATTGCCTTACGACAAAGGGCCTTTTCCTCCTCTGTCATATTCTTTGGCTGGATCTCCATTCCCAATCGGCCGCTCATCGCCACATCGATACGGTATTTGATCGAAGTGGTGCGGAATACGGTGTGGTTAGGGGTGGCGCTGATATGCGATGCCATTGCGATTGCAGGGAAGAAATAAGAGGTTCCCCACTGCATATAGACTCTCTGCAGAGCATCTGTATTGTCACTTACCCAGAATTCATCGAACCAAGGGAGGAATCCCCAGTTGGCACGGCCTCCACCTGATCCGCAGGCCTGGATGGTCACATCAGGATATTTTGCGCGGACTCTTTCGCAGACCGCAGCAAATCCACGGTGATATTCGATATAAAGATGGCTCTGTTTGTCCTTTGGAAGATACTGTGATCCGTGATTGGATATAGGCATGTTCGCATCCCATTTGATATAATCTATCTGAGGATTCTCAGTCATTATACGGTCGAATACTCCGAATACGAAATCCTGCACTTCAGGATTGGCCAGATCCAGAACCAGCTGTGTGCCTCCACGACCCAGAACAGGGTCACGCTCCGGAGCCTTGATAACCCATTCCGGATGCTTGTCATAGAGTTCACTGACTGAATTGGTCATTTCCGGCTCGATCCAGATACCGAACTTGATGCCGTGCTTGTGAGCCTGCTCCACCAGCCAGCCGATGCCGTTAGGAAGTTTGTTCTTATCTACATCCCAGTCTCCGAGAGCACAATTGTCGGTAAGACGCGGATATTTCACACCGAACCAACCGTCGTCCATGACGAAAAGTTCTCCACCCATAGAAGCAATATCACCCATCATCTGGTCCATTCCAGGCTCATTGATGTCGAAATAGACACCTTCCCAGCTGTTCAGGAGAATCTTGCGCTCCTTGTCGCCGTGGGCCAGCTTATATTTGCGTCCCCAACGATGGAAGTTGCGGCTGGCTCCGCTAAGTCCTTCATCAGAATAGGTAAGGGCGAGCTCAGGAGTCTTGAAGACTTCCTTCGGAGCAAGGATATATGCTGAGTTATCCGGATTTATTCCTGCAAAGAACTCATGATAATCAGTATCCTTGGTGTCAATACGAAGTTCATAGTTTCCGCTGTAGCAAAGTGCTGCTCCTATGACACGGCCACTGTTTTCCTGAGGCTTTCCATCCAATGAGAACATCACTTCCGAATGATCTGTATGCGCGTTGCGAGTACCGTCCTTATTCTTGATCACCCTCATTCCTCTTTCAAGAGGCTCCTGGACAAGTCTGCCTTCTGCAGCCCATGTTCCGTGAATATGGCTCAGCCATACATCACCCACACGTACAGGAAGGAATCCAGAATCGAAACGTGTAAGAGTTACCGGCTTCTTTTCAAGATTCTCGATCTCAGTCCAGGTCTCGATCATATCCACATCATTGTATGCACGGTAGCATACTGTCACATAGAGAGGATATACGGTGTCCTTGAGTCTGATACGAGTCACTTCAGCTGTGGGTTCCTCATTCTTTGATACGCTTTCCACTACCAGGACTGTGGACATATTTCCGTCACAGTGTGTAGCTGCAAAAGCCGGTTCGGAAGCACAATTGAATCCATAAGGCTGGTAAGCATTATGATTCGGCACTCCAGCTGCCTGAAGATTAGCAAGGTCAGCATCTGAGAGTCTGGCTCCGAAATACTGGATCATAAGAGTCTTACCCTGCTCAGCCGAGAGTACCATCTCAGTATCCGGCGTAGCGATACGGATCTGCGCTGATGCTGTCAGAACCGCTGCAAACAACAATATAAAAAATCCTAATCTTTTCATTATGTGTCTATTACAGTATAATTTCAATTATCATATTGACCGCAGTGAAGTACCTGTAAGGAAATATTATTCTGCGACAGTTATGACATTTGCTGACGCCTATGTATTCCGAAGGCCCCCGCCTTCGCTATGCTCAGGCACCCCCTAGCCCTGCTCCGCAGGCTGTTCGCTGCAAAAGCCCACTGGGCTGTTTGCTGAACGCTCTCGAGGTGGCATGTCTTCTCCATTCATAGGCACACAGCTTAAATGTCATAACTGTTCCTTTACATACTTACCCCAAGGCCTGAGGTCTGAATCAGCCCACGGACCTTCTGAAGCTGCTGAAGGAAGAAGCATAGAGCAGGTTTCCTCCTTATCGGAAATAGACCAGAAAGCATAGCTGATGTCATTCTCATCCATCCACTTGATCCAAGCCTGAGTAGATTCATCGTCAATAGGTCCCTGGCCGTCCGCATTCATTCCTCCGCACTCAGTGACAAAAAGGGCCAATCCCTTGCTCATCGCATAGTCACCTTTCGCACGAAGCCATTCCTTATGAGTTCCGGCATAAAAATGCAGGGTGTACATAAGATTGTCATAACCCTCGATAGGATCATCGGCTGCATCATCTACATTCTGCGACCAACGTGGGGTGCCGACTACGATGACAGCATCCTTCTCGATGGCACGGATCGCAGCAATGACAATCTCCGAATATTCCTTGATCTCGGCCCAGGTATAATCGATCTGATTCACATGATCCTTGTACGAAGGCTCGTTACAGATCTCGTATATCACATTCGGAACTCCCTTGTACTTTTCAGCCATATAGGTGAAGAACTCCACAGCGGCCTCAGGATGAAGACCATGAGCGTGCCAGTCCACGAGGACATAAACACCCTGTGCGATAGCCTCATCTACAATCGCACACGCAGACTGCTTGCCGAATTCCGGATCCTTGAGATAGCACTGTGTCTGACACTCGGCATTATCGATTTCGACTCCGACTGCAGCACGTACCAGTTCGGCATCCCAGTCCTGCACCACATGCTTCACTGCACCTGCATTGTAGAAACGAGGCCAGAGCACATTCCATCCGAAGCTCATTCCCTTGAGCTCGACAGTATCACCGGACTCATTCATCAGAGCCGTTCCTTCGACGCGCAGACGCTCCACCTTAGGTGTCTGGGAAGTACAGGATCCTATGACAGCAGCTGCAAGCAGGATTGCGAATAACATTCTTTTCATACAAACATCTAATCTATTGTAACTTAATGACTTACTCCAGATGCCTGCTGTAGTTATGCAGCAGGCATAATCGATAATAGGATGAGTGACAAGGGGTTATGCTCCACGCTTGACGGCGAGTTCAGCCTGAACACCTTCCATCTTCTTCTTGGTAAGCGGATAGAACCACACCACGAGGATAGAAAGAGCAGCCACAAGTGCAGGACCCCAGCTCATCAGGATACGGAGACCGAGAATGGCTGTATCGGTCTGGACTGCACCAGCCACGGTATTGTAACCGAAGGCGGCAAGGAGCCACATCACAGCCGAACCACCGAAGGCGCCACCGAACTTCTGAGCCATTGAGGCAGAAGAAAAGATGAGACCGGTAGATGCTGTTCCGTCCTTAAGCTCAGAATAATCAGCGACATCAGCATACATACTCCATACGAGAGGAGAGATGATACCTGTGAATGTAGAGATAAGGATCTGGAATAAGAGCATTGCCCAATATCCGCCGGTAGTGGCAGGAAGGAAGAAGAATGCAATGCTGAGGACAATGAGAACCGCCATCGACACCATATATGTGGACTTCTTTCCGAGCTTCTTCGACATAGGTACAGCAATGACTACACCGACCATATTGGCTACCTCTCCGATAGAGAGGAAGATACTTGCAGAAACGAGGAACGCCCACTGTGGAGCCATTTCCACGGTCTTGAGGATATAGTCAGCGAAGAAATATGCTGTAGTGGTTCCACGGACTGTGTTGAAGAGGTTAGAAGCGAGGGCTGCACCGATAAGGAGCCACCAAGGCTTGTTCTTCAGAAGGAGCTTGAGGTCCTGGCCCACAGACACTGTAGATTCGCTCTTCACGTGCTCCTTTGTGAGCAGGAAGCTGAGGATGAAGAAAATGAAACAGCATGCCGCAATAACGATCATAGCTCTGTTCCAGGCCACCGGGCTGGTAGAAATGGAAGCAAGACCACCAGCAGCGTCGGCAGACACCACACGCGCCTTATCGAACATATTGCAGAGAGGCTCCCACGCAAAAAGGGCAATGAAGCTACCGCCGTACGCAAAGAACATTCTGTATGAGGACAATACTGACTTCTCATCCGAATCTGCTGTCATCACATTAAGGAGTGATCCATAAGGCACATTGATACCTGTATATACGGTCATCATGCAGATGTACGTAATATATGCCCAGAGGGTCTTTCCGTTTTCAGGAGTAGTGAAGAGGAGGATTCCGCAGACTGCGAACGGAAGTGCAAAGAAAAGCAGATACGGACGGTATTTGCCCCAACGGGTCTTGGTTCGGTCGCAGATGATACCCATCATAGGGTCTGAGACAGCATCCCAGATACGGGTCACGAGCATAAGCACTCCGGCATCAGCAAGACTGAGTCCGAAGACATTGGAATAGAAGAACGGCAGGAAGTATGAGAAGAGCTTCCAGAACATCGATGATGACATGTCACCGAAGCCGTAGCCTATTTTTTCACTTAATTTCATTGGTTATTTCGTTTAATTGTTATTTGGTCTGAAATAAATATAACCGCACCGCGTGGCTCGCTCCACAGAAGCATAGGGATATGCTTCGCTCGCTCACGCGGTGCTTTAATTATTATTTCAAATTCTTATCAATCAATCTATTAAGACACTTCACAGTCTCACCTGTAGTAAGTCCGTCTGGTTCAGTATTGAGACAATAGTCTACGAGACGATCTACAGTAGAAGTAGCTACGTGCATACGGGTGTCGCTTGAAGCATAGTAGATGAATACCTTTCCGTCTTCATCCACGATCCATCCGTTTGTGAAGAGCACGTTCATCACATCACCGATATACTCCTCATCTTTTGGAACCATGAGGAAACCTGCCGGATCAGCGATAAGCTTGGTAGGATCCTCGAGAGAAGTCATATACATGTAGAGGACATAACGGAGACCTGATGCACAGCCACGTACTCCATGTGCAAGATGGAGCCATCCGCGGTCAGTCTTGATCGGATGAGGACCCTCACCGTTCTTCACTTCCTTGATTGTATGATAGTATCTGTGGTTGATGATCTTTTCTTCCTTGACAACTGCCTTCTCCATTGTGTCAACGAGTGCCCAGCCGATTCCACCACCGTTTCCGGCATCGATGAATCCGTCCTGAGGACGAGTGTAGAGAGCATATTTGCCGTCCACGAACTCCGGATGAAGAACTACATTACGCTGCTGTGAAGTCGACTCAAGGTCAGGAAGACGCTCCCAGTTCACGAGGTCCTTTGTGCGGGCTATACCGGCAGCAGCAACTGCTGACGAGAGATCTCCTGCAGGAGCATTAGGATCCTTGCGCTCCACGCAGAAGATACCGTAGATCCAGCCGTCCTCATGTGCAGTCAGTCGCATATCATATACATTGGTTGCAGGCTCACCATATTCAGGCATTGTGATAGGACGATCCCAGAACTTGAAGTTATCGATTCCGTTAGGGCTCTCAGCTACTGCAAAGAAAGACTTGCGGTCAGCAGCCTCGACGCGCACTACAAGCACATACTTGCCGTTCCATTTGATGGCACCTGAGTTAAGGGTCGCATTGATGCCGAAACGCTCCATGAGATATGGATTGGTTTCCTTGTTGAGATCATATCTCCAGAAAAGAGGAGCATGCTCATTTGTGATGATCGGATTCTTGTAACGCTCATACACGCCATTACCTTCGATCGGTTCGTTCTTCTTTGCGATGAGGGCTTCGTGCTCTGCCTTAAGCCACTCGAGTCTCTGTTCGAAATTCATAATTTCAATATTTAGATTTTAAATAAACATAATCTGGTCAAGTGCGGCAAATGCCTTGAAGTCTTCCGCTGACTCCTCGCCTGGGAAAGGTGCATAGAAATGGTGCTGCATATCTTCATCGCAGGCATTTCTCCAAGTAAGTACATACGAGACAGGATAATCCTTAATGGCAGGGTAAAGCACTGATGTCCACCACTTTGCATCCTTGATACCTTCGCATCCGGTTTCAGTTACTGCCATGAGTTTTCCATGCTCAGCAGCAAAAGCAGCCGTCATATCGAGAGAGCTCTTCATCTTGGCAATGAACATATCAGCAGGAGTGAACTGATAGAAATCGATTCCCACCATATCGATGATGTCATCACCTGGATACTTTGCTCCGAAATCCTCGTAAGTGAAAAGTCCGCCTGCATCCGGAGAATATGACCATACAAGATGATCCAGCCCGCGATCCTTTGTCATATAATCATATGTCATTCGCCATAGAGCCTTATACTGATCTACTGTACAAAGATCCACTCCCCACCAGAAGAAGTTTCTCGTATGCTCATGCCAAGGACGGAAGATTACAGGAACAGGCTTTCCATCAGGTGTCTTTATCGACTCCAGATAATCAGCCGCTTTTGAAAGCCATCCCATAAAGAATTCGTGCTTCTGTCCACCAGGAAGGATGGATGCTACCACCTCTTTGGAAGATGTATCCCATGTATCTCCCCCTGTGAGAGGGTTGCGAGGATGCCATGAGAAAGTCACGACACCACCTCTGAGATGATGAGCGACAGCGGCTGCTCTCATCTTATTGAAATCATTATTGTCGATATTGGTCGGAGAATCAAGTTCGATTCCTCCCAGATCCATTCCGGCAAGAGCAGGATATGCTCCAGCCACGTCCTTGATATCCGACTTTTCGAATGCTGCCTCATCAGAGCCGATCTTCCATGAATGTCCATAAAGATAGGTATCCTGATGTCCGAACATAATCTTTTTCTGATCAATAAGTCCGGAAAGACGTGAAAGAAGTTCCGAACGAGAAGTCTCAAGGAACATCATCTTGTCAAGTCCGGCAAAGGCCTCGAAATCCTTCTGAGAATCGTGGCCAGGATAAGGTGCATAAAAATGGTGCTGCATATCATCGTCACAAGCGTTTCTCCAGATAAGGACATATGAAACCGGATAGTCCTTCATAACAGGGTAAAGCACTTCTGTCCACCACTTAGGATCCTTGACCCCCTCATATCCTGTCTCGGTGATGGCCATAAGTTTACCATGCTCATCAGCAAATTTCTTGGTGATATCAAGAGCGTTCTTCATCTTAGACATATAGTCCTCGCGGGTGCTGTAGAAATAGCAGTCGAAACCAACCATATCGATGATTTCATCACCTGGATATCTCTCTCCGAACACTTCCGCAGAAGAGAGTTCTCCTGCTCCTGGAGAGTACGACCAGACAAGCTGAGTCATACCACGTTCTTTCACCATGTAATCATAAGTCATCTGCCAGAGAGCCTTATACTGCTCTGTGGTACAGAGTCTCTGACCCCACCAGAACCAGCTTCCGGTATGCTCGTGCCAAGGACGGAAGATCAGTGGAACCTGCTGTCCGTCAGCAG
The DNA here is from genome assembly GCA_045614445.1 of Candidatus Cryptobacteroides sp. Classification (GTDB taxonomy): domain Bacteria; phylum Bacteroidota; class Bacteroidia; order Bacteroidales; family UBA932; genus Cryptobacteroides. The sequence continues at coordinate 36,112 of JAZLCW010000105.1, forward strand.
TCTTTATTGATTCCATAAAGTCAGCGGCATTTGCAAGCCAACCCATAAAAAGTTCATGTTTTTCTCCACCCGGAAGGATTGAAGCCACGACCTGATCAGAAGTCACATCCCATGCATCACCACCTGTCAGAGGATTGCGAGGATGCCATGAGAATGTAGTGATTCCGCCTCTCTCGTGATGAGCGACGGCAGACTTGCGCATATTGTCAAAGTAATTGTTGTCCAGATTGGCAGGGCTCTGCAGCTCGATGCCGCCAAGATCCATTCCATATACTGCAGGATATTTTCCGCAGGATGCCTTGACATCCGACTGCACGAAGATATCCGCATCATCCTCGATCTTCCACGAATGACCGTACATAAGGTCATCCTGATGACCGAACATTATCTTTCCGTCCTCGATCTGCGCGGAAAGGCGCTCCAGAAGAGCATCTGCAGGGGTCTGAGAGGTTTCCAAACCTCCGCATGAAACAATTGCAGAAGCTGCTGCAATCATTGACACAAATTTAAGTATAGTCTTCATAATCATATGGTTATCTGTAATTTTTCTTACTTCGGAGCATTGCGGTAAACGTCCTCGAGAGTGAGGGAGTTGCCGTAAGATGTGACCATAGCCTGAATTGCCGCCTTAGCTTCAGCAGAGCAGTATTCACCGGTGCCATGGTCAATGAAGGCGTGACGCTCGTTGCCGGCACCATGGGCGCCATTGTCCCAGATGATCGAAGGGACACCGTAGGTCTTTGAGAGTTTTGCGAAATACTTGAGATAGTACTGCTGGAAGGCCTGTTCGCGGGCATTGCCACGGTTCACGCAGCCGAACTCACCCAGATAGACAGGGATGCCTTTCGAGATATAGTTTACATATATCTTTTCAAAGACCTTCTTCAGGTCTGCCTCGTTGTCTCCCGGAGCCTTCTTCGAAGACTGTGCAGTATGTCCCCACTCTGAATATTTTGCAGTAAGGGTATATTCGGACGGATCGTAGCAATGAACAGATATCATCAGACGGTCGGTTGCCGAGTCAGTCGGCATTACAAAGGATTCGATGGCGATATCCACATTGGTACAATATGCAGGAATGCCGAGGATACGGTCAGCATTACAGCCGCCGCTGGCACGAACTGCATCCACAAATGCCTGATTCCATTCATTCATACACTGGTACTGCTTGCCACCGTCCTTACGGTTCGCTCCCCAGCCCCAGCTGCCGTCATGGATCTCATTGAAAGCCTCGAAAATAAGAAACTCGCCCTTGTCCTGGAATTTATCGGCAATCTGGCTCCAGACTGCTGTGATCTGCGCAAGTACTCTCTCCTGCACCTCAGCATTTCTCGAAGCTCCGAGGATGTCCAGCCAATATTTGCTGTCACCACCATCGTGATGTATATTGACAATGGCATTCAGGCCAGCCGCTTCAGCATAGCCCACGACCTCTGCCACTCTGTCAAGCCAAGCTTCTTCTATCTTATACTCAGGAGCCTCGCCAATATGTCCAAGCCAGGTCACAGGAATGCGGACTGTGGTGAAACCTGCCGCCTTCAGCTTGTTGAATGTAGCCTGAGTGGCCTTAGGATTGCCCCAGAATGTTTCGCCCGAGACTCCGTTATTGTGGGCATCGAAATGATTTCCGAGGTTCCAGCCCAGACCGAGTCTTCCGGCAAATCTCCAGGCAAGATTTCCATTATCATCAGGCACAATGGATCCACCGCCATTTCCACCATCACCAGGCGGCACAGTGGCCTCGGTCTGAAGAATTTCCAGATATTGTTTCTCTTCTCCTGCCACCACAGCAAGTCGTGTCTGACGTACCTCCGGCAATATATTCTTCTCTACAGTCACTGTCACGACTGTCTTATTGTCTGTGGCAGTTCCTTTCTTTGTCTTTACCCAGTTTTCCTCCGGTACGAGATAAAGTTTTTCGGATGTAGTCACTGTCAAGGTCTGCTCGCCACCTTCGTGGGTAAATTCCATAAAGGTCTTGTCTATGGACAAAGAGACTTTTTCAGTCGGTTCGGGTGTTTCCTGACCACATCCCATGGCCAGAAACAATGATGTAAGGATGTATAGTATCTGTTTCATAGTCTGTTGTTTTATTTCAAATCCGGCATATCTTCACGATTCATCACGTATGGACTGGAGATGACCTTCTTCCAATAGTCTGAAGTATTCAGTTTGAAATTGGCATCCGTTGGGGTCATGACTATATTCCCGTTGGAATCAGAGTTGCACCACACCATGAACCACGACCACCTGTTGCCTGCCTCCATATTTTTGGCAGGGTCCGGAATATTGCCGCATTCGCTGACAGTCACAAGCTTCTTTCCCTTGGTCAGATCCACAAGTGCCTGATACTGACGGGTCTTGGCGTCTGTATTTGTCTCATATATATCCACTCCGAGGATATCCACATATTCATCTCCAGGATACCAGTCGAGATATTGATCTTCCGCACCCTTGGTCACATCGACTGTCCACACCCAGATGAGATTGTCCAGTCCATAGACATTCACGAGCTGGTCATAAAGAAGCCTCCAAAGCTGCTTGCAAGGCTCCGCGCCTTGTCTGCCCCACCAGAACCAGGCACCGTTCGGACCATAGAGGTTATAGTTTCCGGCAGCCTCGTGAAGCGGACGCCAGATCACAGGAATATTCTCGTTCTCAAGAAGCTGGAGATAACCTGCAACCTCCTCGATATCCTTCATTATGAAGTCGTTCTGCCAGGTGCCAGGCTTAAGAGCCTCACGGATGTCAAAAGAAGTCTGGTCACAATAGAAAGCGTAGCCGTCGAAATTGTAATTATTGACGCCATTGTCCCAATCTGCCTTGCTGTTCGGTACATTCCAATGCCACATGTAGTTCACCAGACCACCTGCGGCCCATTGCTCCTTAGGCGCTGAAATGTCATTGTAGTTCTGAACCCAGCTCCAATTATCAGGAGTCGGAGAGAACTGAAGGAAGAGGAAATCGTAGCCTGCCAGAGCCGGATGCTTTCCTGTGTGCTTATAGACTGCATCCACGAAATCATTCTTATGCGAATGGCTGGACTGTACGCCGCTGAGTGTCTTCTTTCCGCTCTGCTCCAGAAGGAAATTGTATACATTCTTCGCCTGCTGCGAAGCATTCGGGTTCACGAGAGTCTTTACCGGATCCAGATCCGAAGGCTCATAAGGCTCTACATATTTCATTGTGAAAGAGAAGCGGATCTCGTCAGCAGTATCCTGATGCTCCTTGAAGCCGGATATCGTACCCTTAGGAATCACCAGGGTGTACGTCTTTCCGTTTTCTTCCAATGAGACAATGTCCACCGTCACCTTCTCATTGAAGGCATTCACTTTTGCGAGAGTCGCACCATTGTCGATGCTGACATTCTTCTGCTGGGCAGAAGGACATTTGACATTCTGATCAAAGGTCAATGTCACTGTCAATTCCTTACCGGTCACCCCTTCCACTCCATTCTCAGGAGTGACAGACAAAACTACGGGGCCGGCAACTGGTTTCTCCACCACCGGCGGTTTCTCAGAACAGCCTGCAAGAAACAGGCATATGGAAAGAAATATTATTGATAATCTTTTCATATTATGTGTTTTTTCCGGCTCCAGAGGGGGCGGTCAGGCCCCCTCTGGAAAATATAGGGATTACAGGAGAGTAATCTTTGTAACCTTTACATTGTCACCATTCAGGACGAATGTACCACCCCACCACTGCTGTACAAATGCAGCGTCGAGCATTGCCTGAGTCAGGGTAAGCTTATACTTGCCACCGTTCGCATCGAGATCATACTCTGTGAACTT
>JAZLCW010000106.1:0-40991 GCA_045614445.1 Candidatus Cryptobacteroides sp.
GTCAACATACTGATCGTAGTCGCGGATAGGCTTGATGTCGATCTGTGAACCTGGGAGGAATGCCTCGATTCCGAATACGTCCACGATCATACCACCCTTTGTACGAGTCTTCACGTAACCCTTTACGATCTCGTCTGCTGCATAAGCTGCATTTACCATATCCCAAGAACGGAGCTGGCGTGCCTTCTTGTGTGAGAGAATGAGCTGACCCTTCTTGTCCTCAGCGTTCTCAACGTAAACCTCAACCTTGTCACCAACCTTGAGGTCTGGGTTGTAACGGAACTCAGGAGCCATGATGACACCCTCGCTCTTGTAGCCGATGTTAACGACAACCTCTCTCTTACCTACAGAGGTTACCTCACCTTCTACAACCTCACCCTCAACTACCTTTGAGAGAGTCTGGTTGTACTTCTCAGAGATCTCCTCTACAGAAGCGCCGTAAACATCCTCGTTCTCAAACGCATCCCAGTCGAAATTCTCAGGAGCGACAGAAGCGTTAAGAACTGTCTTCTTGGTTTCTTCTACTGCTGGAGTTACCTCAGCAGCAACTGTCTTGTTTTCTTCCATTGTAAAAATTAAAAACAAACTAGTGGGTTAAACATTATTTATTGTGCTTGCCTTAAGCGACTTACGATAAAAAAGCGCGCTTTCGGTCAAAAAGCGCGCAAAAATATGGATAATTTTCCGATTTTCAAAGAGTTTCCGGATAAATTATGCTTTTGGATCAGGGCCATAAGCATTGTCACCATGATCTCCCTCCTTAACCATAAGGATGATGAGCCAGATGCCTCCGATAAGCGGAATCAATGAGATGAGAAGCCACCAGCCGCTCTTTCCGATATCGTGTAGACGTCTTACACCGATTGCAATTGATGGTACAAGGAGAGCTAAAGAGTAAATGTATGAAAGCCAGTCAAATCCGATAAGGCCGGCTACAAAGCCCACTGCGAGGCTGATTACGAAATTGAAGAGTACGAAGTACCAATACTCAGACCTTCTTGCTCTACCATTGAAATCTGCATACTTATTGCGGATTACGCTTACAAAATACTGATTGAACATAATTTCTTATTTTAGGTTAAATTTATTAAAACATTTTTCTTTTCTTGAAGATTCCGAAGATTATAACGGTCGATATAGCCATAAGGGTCAAGGCAAGCACCCAGGACCAACCGGCATTACCGAACCAGCCGAAACGCACATTCATTCCGAAGAAGCTGGCGATCAGAGTCGGAGGCATCAGCATCAGTGAAACGAGGGTAAATACCTTCATGATCTTGTTCTGATCGAGGTTGATGATACCGAGAACAGTATTCTGAAGATACTCGAGTCTCTCGAAACTGAAGTTAGTATGATTGATCAGCGAAGATATATCCTTCAGAAGGACATTAAGTTTCGAATGATATTCAGGTGGATATTTCTTGCTCTTGATGATGCTGGAGATAACTCGCTGCTTATCGACGATATTCTCACGGATGAGCATCGTATTGTCCTGCAGCTGATTGATATCGATAAGGAATTCCTCGCTGATATCCTCTCCCAGACTTACCTTCTTGTTATATTGCGTAATCTCCTTCGAAACCAGCTCCACCATATCGGCATCAAGGTCGATACGCTGTTCCAGGATACTCAGGAAAGCCACATGACCGGAATCGTACATCTTAGGAAAAGCGAGCATACGGCGCTGCAGGTCAGTGAAACTCTTAAGAGGACACTCGCGAAGAGTGGTAAGGATGTCATCTGTCAATATGAAGGAAACTGTCTCTTCATTATATTCGTCCGGCCCTGGGATGAGGAAGCTTGTATTGGCGAAGATCGCCTTCTCCGTCTCATAGAATCGTGATGATATCTCGATCTCTTCAGCCTGAGCACGGTTCTGAATGACAGTGCCGAGGAACTGTTCTACAATCCTCTTCTCTTCGCCCGAAGGAGCGAAAAGGTCGATCCAGACAACATCTGAATAAGAAATACCTTTAAGATCGGTTTCTGACTGGGAAACCATAATCTGTTCGTCCTGCTTGTAGAAGATCTCGATCATATCCACCTCCTTCCTTAATAATTACACAAAACAGGTCTGCATACACAAATGCAAGCTTGCAAATTTATCTTTTTTTATTGATAACACCAAATTTTTGGCTAAGCTTTTACGCAGACAAAAAACAGGCTTGCAATCAATGCAACAGCTGACTACGGCTTGAAGACCTGACGGTTTACGATCGAGCGACCGAGAGTGAGTTCATCGGCATATTCCAGATTGTCTCCGAATCCAAGCCCTCGGGCAAGAGACGAAACCTTCACTCCGTATTGAGAAATCTGACGATATATATAGAACGCAGTCGTTTCCCCTTCGACATCTCCGCTCAGAGCCAATATGACTTCTCCCGGAGCCCCATCCAGCCCAGGCGCATCAGCCTCAAAAAGGCCCTCTGGCGAGACAAGGGCAGCAACGCGTGCAACAAGTTCGCGTACGGTGATATCCGACGGTCCTACCCCATTGATCGGAGAAATGATGCCTCCAAGAACATGATAGACGCCATTATATTGACCGGTATTCTCGATGCTCATCACATCACGCACACTTTCCACCACGCAGATGGTACGATGATCCCTCGAGCGGTCAGAACATATCGCACAGACATCATTGTCAGAAATCATCATACAATGGCGGCAGTATTTCACTTCGTCGCGCAGACGGCTGATCGAAGAAGTGAAATGATGTACGTTTTCCTGCGGCTGCTTCAGAAGATGAAGCGCCAGACGAAGCGCACTGCGTCGTCCCACTCCGGGAAGGGAGCTGATGGCATCTACTGCATCTTCCAGAAGACGCGAAGGATAATTTTCTTTATACGCCATAATCACAATGATATCTGACAAGTTGATCTATCGGGGATTTCAGGAAAGCGACAAACTCAAGGCCATACTTCTGTCCGATCTCGCGGAGCATATCCTCACAGGCACATCCGAACGAGCCCACAACCCCCACCTTGCGTGCAGCTGTCTCCTCACTGGCGTAGCCGGCATATCTGGACAGTGACCTTTTCACAAATGACTCCAGGCAATCCATCACCATCGAATGTATGCAGGGTTCAGCCATATGAGACAGCACGAAAGGAGCCAGCGAAGCCATAAAAGCCGAAGCCGCCTTTTCCTTATATACCTTACGGACAATAGAAGCATAATCCAGACCGGTCTGTGCAGTAAACTCAGCCTCAAGGGATTCTGGGATCAGCCCTTTCACCAGATCAGCAAGGAAAGCTCTTCCGAGAGCCACCCCACTGCCCTCATCTCCAAGCACATATCCTCCAGGACGGATATTCTTCACAATCTGGCCGTTTTCATACAGACAGCTGTTGGAGCCTGTTCCCATTATGGCTACCACACCGCTTCCATCTCCAAACAATGCCCTTGCAGCTGCCAGAATATCGGAATGAAACTCCACGGAAGCAAAAGGGCACCACATTTCCAGGCAGGCGCGTACAGGAGCAGCAGATTCCTCAGAAACCAGGCCTGCCCCGTAAAAGACAATCTGCTCCACACGCTTTCCTTCAGGATTAAGGGCTGGCACGGCCTTACGGACAATATCACTTATATATTCAGCATCGAGGCAGGTCGGGCTAAGCCCCTCCGTGAGCACTTCCGACACCTTTCCGTCCACAGACACAGATGTCCAGGCCGTCTTGGTCGCCCCGCTTTCAACAATAATTTTCATCAGCTCAGATTATAGAAATGCAAAAATAAGAAAATTCCATATCTTTGTGCAAAGCAAAAACATCTATATGAAAAATATCCGAATCGCCATCGCTGCCATAGCGATATTGTTCCCTGTTCTGTGCCAGGCTCAGGACTGGGCTAAATTCGACCGTTACTCAGAGCAGAATGCTCAGGTCACAGTAAAGCCTAAGGTAGTATTTATGGGAGATTCCATCACAGAAGGATGGGCAAAGGAGGACCCGGCTTTCTTTACTGATCACAATTTCATCGGAAGAGGCATCTCAGGACAGACCACATCACATATGCTCGTACGATTCAGAAGAGATGTGATCGACTTCTCTCCGAAATATGTAGTGATATTGGCCGGAACAAACGATATAGCAAAGAACAATGGCGACATCAGCCTTGAGAATGTACTGGGAAACATCATATCAATGTGTCAGCTGGCAAAGGTCAACAAGATCAAGCCGATCCTCTGCGCTGTCCTGCCATCTACCGGATTTTACTGGAGACCGGAAGTGAAAGAGCCTGCAGAGGACATCATCAGGCTCAATGAAATGATCAAGGAATATGCTGAGGCCGAGAAAATCCCGTTCGTGGATTTCCATACTCCGTTAAAAGACGAATTCAACGGCCTGCCTCAGATTCATGCAGCAGACGGAGTTCACCCGAACCTCCAGTGCTACAAGATTATGGAAGATATTGTCCTTGATTATATAAAGTAAGACAGGAAGACAATAGAAAAAGCACGGATGCTACCCGATGTAGCGTCCGTGCTTTTTCCAATGTATATATCCGATTATTGCCGAAACGGCGTATGCGGCATATAGAATCGCCATCCACCAGAGTCCCTGGCTGGCGCACAATATCGTGCTTACAGTATCAGCAGCAATCCAAAGCCACCATTGCTGTATGTAGCAGCGGACAAGCCACCAGGTCGCTACCGCACTGAGTACAGCCACCGCCGAATCGAGATAGGACATGGGATTTTCCAGATGTTCCATAACCAAGGCAAGGACCAATGTACCTGCCACGACTGCGAAGGCGCTGACGATCACAGTCTTGATGCTCAGACGCTTCAGGCGCACACTTCCATTATCCTGCTCCGTTCCCTCCTGAGAGATACGGTCAATATCCCTGCGCCATTGCCATAATCCGATGACCGAAGTCACCAGATAATAGGTATTAAGTCCGAATGAAGCGTATAGGCCCTGACGGAAAAACACCCACATCGCTGCAATACTGGTGAGGATTCCCACGACCCACATCAGATTCTTCTGACGGATCTCCAGGATAATATAAATCACCCCCGTAACGAGGGTGAATATTTCCATAAAGCTTCCCATCTATAGATTTCCGGAGCTATGTCCGGTCGAAATGCCGATTAGAGAACTTCGATGAGCTCTACGATGAACTTCAAGGTAGCGTATGGAGGGATTGCACCCGGAGCACCATGAGCACCGTAAGCGAGATCGTAAGGAATATAGAACTCATACTTAGAGCCCTCTGACATGAGCTGAACGCCCTCTGTCCATCCTGCGATCACCTGATTCAGACCGAATACAGCTGGTTCATTGCGGTCATATGAGCTATCGAATTTCATACCGTTGAGGAGAGTTCCCTCATAGTGGCACTTTACCTGAGAAGTTGCAGAAGGCTTCTTACCTGTACCCTCAGTGATGACCTTATACTGAAGACCGCTTGGAAGCGATACCACGCCTTCCTGCTCAGCATTGAACTTAAGGAATGCCTCACCCTCTTCGCGCATAGCAGCGCTCATAGCCTCTGCCTGTGCCTTCTGCTCAGCCTCAAGCTCTGCGAAATACTTGTCAAGAAGCTGGCCGGCCTCCTGGAATGAGACTGCAGGCTCTGCTCCTGTAAGTACAGCCTTCACTCCAGCTGCAAAATCATCGAATTCAACAGACTTGATGCCTGATGACAGCATATTGTGGGCAATGCTCATACCCAATGCGTAACTGTTCTTATCCATTTTCTTATTTGTTTTAGAATTTCAAAAATTGTTTTGCGGATGCAAATGTAGTAAATTATTTAATAGATCCCCGACAAGCCAGGTTCGAGAAGATCCACTACCTGCGAGGATGATGCGACAGAACTTCCTGATGCCAGGTCGATGTGTCGATATGAGTGTATATTTCCGTTGTAACCAGATTTTCGTGACCGAGCATCTCCTGAACGAGTCTGAGATCAGCTCCATTCTCTACCAGATGTGTAGCAAAAGAGTGCCGTAATGTATGTGGTGAAATCTCCTTACGGATATCAGCCAGAAGAGCCATCTTCTTCATCATCAGAAACATAGACTGACGGCTCAGCGACCTGCCGAAACGGTTCAGGAAAACCAGATCATCGGAAGCCGCATCATAGGGCTGTGGACGATTCTCCATATAAGCATTGACTGCATCCGCAGCCATCTCCCCTACCGGAACAAGCCTCTCCTTGTTTCCCTTACCTATTATCTTTATATATCCCTCATCAAAAAACAGATGGGAGATCTTAAGCTCCACAGCCTCCGACACACGGAGTCCGCAGCCATACAGAACTTCCAATATCGCTCTGTCACGGAGACCCTGCCAGGTCGAAAGATCCACCGCGGAGATCAGGGCCTCAGTTTCCTTGACAGAAAGCACCTGAGGAAGATATCTGCCAAGCTTGGGGGCATCCACGTTGTCGCATGGATTATCCGTAAGGACCCCCTCCATGACCAGCCACCCGAAGAACGAGCGCAAAGAACTTATGAACCTGGCCTGCGAACGTTTGGTCACGCCTTCAAGACTGGAGAGATAATTCTCAATGAATCCTGTTCCTACTTCTTCCAGACGTAAGTCGCATTGATCAAGAAACTTCCTGACATCAGAGCAATACGATGCCACGGTATTCCGCGACATCGCACGCTCTATCTTCAGATAGTTTTCGTAATCTTTGAGGAGATCCTTCACTTCGTTCAGGATGACAGGTAAGTTCAGTATTAGAGATTAAAGTGTAGAATACTTTCTGCCGTACTGAAGCATCTGATCGAGATAGCTGTCAGCGTATTCGATCTTATAGTCAACGACCTTGCCACCCTTCTTCACAGGAACGATGTCCGGATTGACGAAACCGCCATATGGTTTGAGGCCAAGTGATGCATAACGCTCAAGAACCTCCTTATGAAGATTGTAATCGATATTGACAGCATAAGTCTCCACGAGAGCCTTACCTGCCTCATAATCACCTTCTGACTTGATTCTCTGAACTTCTGCAAGAAGATCACCGAAGAGTCCGCGGAGAGCCTCGAAGTCATTCACCACGAAATATGTCTTTCCGTCACGGACCTTCTTTTCGATCACATTGTCAGCAAGACCCTTCTCATAGCACCACTGGGCGATAAGCTTGCGGTCCTGCATATGTGATTCCATATTCTTCTTTCCGAGCTCGACTCTTGTGAACTGAGTGAAAATACCGTTACGGATGAAGCTTGCATACTGAGCCTTGTAAGCCTCCATATCAGGAACGATTCCAAGCTCCACCATCTTAGGATCAGCAAGATAATAAAGTCCGAAGAGGTCCGCACGAGTTTCCTCGAGAGCTGAACTGTACTCACCCAGAGCATTTGGAGAGGTTCCTGGGAGAAGCTGGCCTGAACCATGTCCGAGACATTCGTGAAGGTCAGTATGAAGGTCATTTGTAAGCGCTCCATACTTCTTTTCCAGAGCGATTTCATCCTCTGACCAAGCGAACTCACCAAGCTGGTTCTTAGGAGACTCCTGAGCAGCCATATTGTACGCAGATGTGAGGTTCGCGATAGTCACGGACTTCGAACCATGCTCACGACGGATCCAGTCGGCATTAGGAAGATTGATACCGATAGGAGCCGCAGGATAGCAGTCACCGGCGAGTACTGCAACATTGATCACCTTGGCAGTCACACCCTTCACTTCCTTCTTCTTGAATCTTGTATCAACAGGTGAATTATCCTCGAACCACTGTGCATTCTCACTGATAAGCTCAGTACGCAAAGAAGCTTCCGCATCCTTGAAATTCACAAGACCTTCCCAAGTAGCCTTACGTCCGAGAGGGTCATTGTAATCTTCTACGAATCCGTTCACGAAATCGACAGTTCCGAGAGTATCATTCACCCACTTGATATTATATTCGTCCCAAAGATTGAGGTCTCCGGACTGATAATATGCAATAAGATCAGCGATATATGCCTTCTGAGTGTCATTCTCCGCTACAGCAGCAGCCTTTTCGAGTTCGGCACAGATCTTCTCGAGAGCAGCACCATAAAGTCCGCCCACCTTATATACTTCTTCGCGCACTACTCCGTCCTGTCCCTTGATCACGCGGCTGTTAAGGCCATATGATATAGGAGTCTTGTCAGACGGATCCATCATTGAAGCATAAAGAGCCTCCACTTCGGCACGAGTGACATTCTCATAGAAATTCACTGCAGACTCTGCAACGATATCCTTTCCGTCCATTACCTTTCTGGCAGGGAACACACCAGGATCATAGACGAAGTATTCCAGTTCCGCGTCATCTTCACCTACCGCTGCCATCAGATCGTGGAAATAATCCTGCGAGCACTCTGGGAAGAACTTATCCTCGGCATAGTGATGGTGGATACCGTTGCTGAAGAACACCCTCTTGGCATAAGTCTCGAACTTCGCCCAGTCTTCGCAAGTGCGGTCACCCTGATAGTTCTCAAGAATATTCTCAAGAGTCTTTCGGATCTGAAGATTGTACTTGCAGTTCTGCATCCAGATAATGTCACGGCCATATTTAGCCGCCTCAGAGAGATGATAGACATACTCCTTCTGCTGAAGCGAAAGTGCATCCCATCCGGGTACCTGATACCTCATGATCTTAAGGTCTGCGAACTCATCTATAAGATACTTGAATTCTTCGTTCTGTGCCGCCTTATCCGAGCAGGATGCCAAGGCCGCGGCCAGGCCAGCGATTGTAATCATCTTATTAATTATCATCTTCATATTTATATAGTTTGATTTCGAATTACAGAATCTGCAAATATACATAAAATCAGGGAATGACATACAAGATGACGCGTAAATGCTTCACTTCTAAATCGCTTTCTTAGAATAAAATGGCATATTATGCTCTAAAATAATTATATTTGCCGCCTTGTAAAATTGAAAATGATGAAAACAGATATAAAGAATCTTATCATACGCCTTGCAGCCGGACTCATAGTGCTGTCTGCCGCAATCGGGTGCTGCGGATTGGATGACCCGAAAGATGACTGCATCGTCGATGAATCCGCACGAAAGCTACTGCTCCTGTATTCTGCCGGATACAACTCTCTCAGGAACTACCTGCTGGATGACATCAATGATCTTAAAGAGGGATGGCTGCCCGGAGACGACTGCAACGACGACATCCTGCTGGTATATTCGCACATCCCGAGAGTCAGCGGAGCATACAACGACCCCACTTCGCCACACCTTATAAGATTATATAGAGATAAAAACGGCACAGCCGTATCAGACACACTTCTTACCTACCCTAAAGGTACAATATCATCTTCAGCGGAACAGCTCAATACAGTCTTAAGTTATGTAAGGGATAATTTCACTTCGCGAAGCTACGGAATGATATTCTCCTCTCATGCCACCGGCTATCTTCCTTCCGGATATTATACCAATCCTACAGGCTACAAATTCAAGAAATCAAAAATGATGAGGGCAAGAGGCGTTCCGGCACCCGTGCCTTATATTGAACCCGACTTCGATCCTTCACACCCTATGGTCAAAAGTATAGGTCAGGATCAGGTAGGCCCATCCAGCGGCAGGGTGTCTTATGAGATGGAACTGGCGGATTTTGCTGAGGCTATACCTATGAAACTTGATTACATCCTCTTTGACGCCTGCCTGATGGGAGGAATAGAAGTGGCATACGAGCTCAGAGGCAAATGTGGACAATTAGGTTTTTCACAGGCCGAGGTACTCGCAGAAGGATTTGACTACAAGACACTTACTCAGCATCTCCTTCAAAGAGAAGAGCCTTATCCCATGGGAGTCTGTCGCGATTACTTCACCCAATATGACATACAGAGCGGTCTTTACAGATCTGCGACAATCTCATTGGTGAACTGCGACAAAGTAGATCCCGTTGCCGAAGTATGCCGTGACATCTTCTCTGCCCATAGAGAGGAACTCGAATCCATAAAATATACAGATGTCCAGAGATTCTACCGCAGCAGCAAACATTGGTTCTATGATCTGGAGAGCATTGTCAGGGTGGCAGGAGCTTCAGAGGAAGAAATAGCAAGACTACAGAATGCACTTGACCAGTGCATATTATACAAAGGACATACTCCAGAGTTTATGAGTGAGTTCAGTATCGACATATTCTCCGGCTTCAGTATGTATCTTCCTTCTCACGGTAGTATCGAACTGAACAAATTCTACCAGACCCTTCAGTGGAATATAGCGACCGGATTGGTAGAATAGCAAACTTTTCGACATTATCATTTGACATTCAAATATTTTGTCTATCTTTGCAGCCCCAAAAAATTTGGTCTAAAAAGCACACGCTTTTTGGTGCAATGGGGTTTTTACGGCGACATGGGTCTGCCTGTAAAAACTGAGTAACACATTTTAACAATTAATTACAATGAAGCACATTGAACTCAACGGCCAGGTTCGCGAAGCTGGCAACAAGGCAGCAATCAAGGCTGTACGTCGTGCAGGACAGGTTCCTTGCAACATCTATGGACTCGGATTGGAGAACATTCTCTTCACTATCGACGCTCAGGATCTCAAGACTATCACTCACACTCCTAACTCTTACATCATCGACCTTAAGCTCAGCGACGGAAGAAGCGGTTATGCAGTGCTCCACGAGGTACAGTATCACCCTGTAACTGACGAGGCTCTTCACGTAGACTTCCTCTTCGTATCAGAAGACAAGCCAGTGACTATCGAGGTTCCTGTTAAGGTTGTAGGACACTCTGAGGGTGTGAAGATGGGTGGTAAGCTCCTCGTTTCAAGCCGCAAGCTCCGCATCAACGCTATGATGGACAAGCTTCCTGATGTACTCGAAGTTGACTCAACTCACCTTATGATCGGCAAGCAGATCGTTGCTGGTGACCTCAACTACGACGGCGTTACAATCGTTTCACCAAGAGCTACAATCATCTGCTCAGTACGTCCTACTCGTGCAACTCAGCAGGCTAAGATGGAGCAGCAGGCTACTGGTAAGAAGAAGTAATCTGAATTGGTATGAACTATTTGATCGTCGGTTTAGGAAATATCGGCGTCGAATATGCCAACACCAGACACAACATTGGATTTATGGTATTGGATGCCTGGGCTCAGGCATCCAATATTGTTTTTGAGTCCGGTAGATATGGCAGTACGACGACCGTTTCATTCAAAGGAAGGAAGTTTACGCTTCTGAAGCCTTCCACTTATATGAATCTCAGCGGCAAAGCAGTACGTTACTGGATGAATGAACTGAAGATACAGCCTGAGAATCTTCTTGTAATTTCAGATGACCTGAACATTCCGTTCGGAACTCTGAGACTCCGCAAGAACGGAAGCGCAGGAGGCCACAATGGTCTTACAAACATCAGCGAGCTTCTCGGCACTCAGGATTATGCAAGAATCCGCGTCGGAATCGGCAACGAATTCGGACGTGGCCAGCAGGTCGGATATGTTCTGGGAGAATTCAACGAGGACGAAAGGAAAGAGATTCCTGAAATATGCAAGAGAGTCATAGACGGAGTGAAGGCCTGGGCCACGGTGGGAGCAGACAGAGCGATGAATGTGATAAACACTAAGCCGAAGCCAAAGGAAATCGAGGCAGAGAAGTAGTCCAATTGGCTGAAAACAACAATTTTAGAAGTAAAAATTTGGTTTTTAGGTGGATTATTCATACCTTGGCATCAGTTTAACAAAGTTTCACAAACTATTAAAAATTTCACGACAATGAGAGAACTTGTAAATCAGATCAAGGCAGAGTATGAAGTATTCGCACAGAATGCTGAGGCTCAGGTAGAGAAAGGCAACAAGGCTGCTGGAGCACGTGCTCGCAAGGCTGCGTTGAATCTTATGAAACTTATGAAGGATTTCAGAAAGGAGTCTGTTGAGGCTGCAAAATAATTTTCCTTCAAGAAAAAGTAAAGGGTCGGTAGTTTCTCAACTAACCGGCCCTTAAACGTGTACTAAAACCTAAACCTGAGATATAGATGCATAGCAGTTCTGAAATGTTGCATCGCATCTGAAAAAAAATGCTTTTTTTTCGTTTTACATCACGATTTCCACATTATCCACCCAGACTGTATTGCCCACACCGCCATAGAATGCCTTTCCGCAGCTTGAAAGGATATGTATCATCATATGCGTAGGCTCAGTCCCCGGAGCAGCCCAGCCATCCTCCTGGATTATTACATTCTTTCCTTTGCTGTTCAAAGCATGGTAGGCAGTCTCAGGATCAGTCTTTAGACCCATATATTCTTCATAATACGGTTCTGCGGTAATATCTCCATAATGAATCTTCACCTCATAGCCGTTCTTCCACTCAGGCACATCCTCGATAATTCTCTCGATTCCGGTTCCGACTCTCAATGCGTGCACATTGCCTTCTTCATCCTCCCATCTCTTCTGCAGCATTACCGTGATTTCAGCATAATCATCATACCCCATCGGCTTCAGCTTCGAGAATCCAGTTCCGCGAACCACCTCGTGACCCACATCAGCCTTATAATCCATCCTGACAGCCTTAGGTGATCCATTGAAAGGGAAGCCATAGAACACCTTTGCCATCGGGTCTTTGGTAGTGGTAATCGGCTCGGGAAGCACTCCGACCAGCAGGGCTCCCTGGCAAGTGACATCCATATTCACAACTCCCAAGGCCTTGACCTCCTCGACATGAGTCTCAATACGGGCGCACCAGCCATCTCCCCTCTTCTCAGGAAAAACCGTATTATTGGTCTTTAGCACACCGGCAACAATAGCAAGTACATTATTCGTACGCCACACATAGCCATCCGGAGCTTTGAAAGGCGTCTTACCGGTAACGAGGGTATCCTGATTTCCGTAAAATTCGTAAAGATATTTTGTCTGGCCTCCGATAATGCCTGATTCCTTGACCTCACGGACGCACCAGTTATCAAACCGGCCTCCTTCATTGATTTTCCTGACCGTGCTTTCCTGTGCATCAAGGGTAAAAGCAGCAACAAATATTGCGCAGAAAGAAAGCGCAAATAATCTTGTCCGTCTCATAAAAAATGTCTAAATATGCAATTCGTATTGCAAATATACTGGTTTTTAGAGAAAACCATCCGTAAAAGAGTATGAAACATAAAGCAATGTTTATCATTTTAGCCTTGATCCTTACCTTTTCGGCACACTGCAGGCCGGCGAGGAAGGGCATCATTCCCCTGATGCAGCCGGACGGTACCGTCTTCGAGGCAAGGCTGAAAGGAGATGAATTTTTCAGACTCACTACGACACTTGATGGTAATGCCATCGTACAGGACGAGAACGGATGGTGGTGCTACGCCACATTTGACAATGATGGTTTCCGATACAACAGCGGATGGAGAGTCGGAGCAAAGGCACCTGCAGCGATATTGACAGAAAGCCGTATTATCCCATATGAAATCCTTTCGGCCGAGGCCAGGAAAAGACGCTCATCGTTTCCGCAGACAGAAGGCGGCCTCATAATAAAGTCCGAGACCAGAAGCGGTTCCCCTGTCGTAAAGCACGGAATCGTCATTCTGGCTCAGTTCAGCGATATCGGATTCACATTCGATAGGCAGGATTTCGTTGATCTTCTGACTCAGGAAGAGTATTCCAGAAACGGAGCTATGGGAAGTGCCAAGGAGTATTTCGACGAACAGTTTGCAGGAATGATTGATTTCAGGTTCGACGTGAGCGAGATAGTCACTGTCCCTGGCACAAGAGCCGATTATGGAGCAAATCTTTCTGACGGCATGGACAAGGATCCGGCCAGGATGATAATTGAAGCCTGTCAGGCTGCAGATGCTGAAATAGACTTCTCTTTGTATGATGATGACAATGACGGAGAAATCGACAATGTATTCATCTTCTTTGCCGGTGGTGACGAGGCGGAAGGAGCCGGAGATGACTGTATCTGGTCACATTCCTGGTATATTCTGGAAGGTGCTGAAATAAATGTGCAGCTGGATGGAAAACAACTCAACAGATATGCCTGCAGTTCGGAGCTGACTTCAAGCAACGGAAGATTCATGAATGAAACAATCTCCGGAATAGGCACATTCTGCCACGAATACAGCCACTCATTGGGGCTGGTGGACCTTTATGACACCGACTACGAAGGCAGTGGAGGTTATGCTGCAAGTCTATGGGGCTGGACCTCTCTCATGGACAGCGGCAATCAGAACAATAACGGCAATAATCCACCCCACTTCAACGCCATTGAAAGAGAAATGCTGGGGATATGCGAACCTGTCAGAATCAGAGCCGACGGCTCATACACACTCGGTCCAGTCGATCTGACCAATACGGTTTACAGGATCGATACCGATCACGAAGACGAATACTTCCTGCTCGAATGTCGCAGCGGGAAAGGATGGGATGCCCACATCGGTGGAAGCGGAATGCTGGTTTACCACATCGACCGCTCCAAAAGGAGTTCAGGATATTCCGAATCTTATGGTCATGTCCTCAAGGCTTCTGAACGCTGGGGATATGCCAACGAGGTGAATTGCCGGCCTGACCATCAATGTGCCGACCTGCTGGAAGCGGATGGGCGCAACGATATATTCCAATATAATATTCCGGCAGATATCAGCGGTGTATTCTTTCCTCAGGACGGCGTTACGACAATCCTCCCAGACAGTACTCCCGGCTTCAGATTCTGGAGCGGATCTACAAGCAAAGCTGCAGTTTCTGACATCAGATGGGAGGACGGAGCCATAAGGTTCAATATCAGCGGAATATCGGAGGGACTGACGCCTCCAGGAGTGTCCAATGTGACTATAGAGACATTCACAGATGCTGCAATCCTTCATTTTGAGAGTGACAGACTTTTCGAAGGAAATGCAGTCATAGAATGGGGACGGATGGGCGACAAAGTGCAAACATTTACTACTGCCCCATATGCTCCAGGAAAATATGCCATTCTTCTGGAAGGCCTGCAGCCGGACAACAAGACATACAATGTTACCCTATGCTTTGAAATTGATGGAAGAACGGGCGAAAGCAGAACGATTTCATTTATGACAAGAAAATCGCCTGCTGTAAGCTGGCCATATATTTATATGAACGGTGTGAAAAGAAATAAAGACGGTACCATACCTTACGGAAGCCAACTTCCTCTAAGGCTAAGTAACGCTTCGAATGCTGCAGAAATATTTTGGACTTATAATGACAAGCCGATATATGTGGATGGGGACAAATATTATAAGGTGCTGGATAACGGTACACTGAAAGCCCATATCATATGGAAAGATGGCACAGAAGATACCATCATCAAGGAAATAATATTAGGAAAGGAGGAGTAGTGTATGAGAAAGCTGATGATTCTGACCATCATAACATCCATTGCCACAGGATGCGTCTGGGATATTGACGAAATACTCTTGGAAAGGGATGATATTTCCATGACAATGAAGGGGGAAGACCTGTTTGTTTACGATCCTACTACCTGCCAGATTTCTTTCAGCAGTCCCGATAACATCTACAGGATGTACGATGACAGGCTGGCTGATTGGGTTATAATCAGATGTTCCGAAAGGCCGGATACTGAAGGACAGATCCTTACGGCAGACATCACATGGACAGCAAGCAGCAGCACAAAAACAGAGAGAGGGCTGAAGTTCACGGTGCAGAAAACTTCCTCAGACGGGAAAGTATGGCTATGGAACAAATCCCAAAAGATAGGAATAGTCATAAAAAACTTGTAAATTTGCGCCGCAAATTATGACATTTTCTCATTTTCCGCAAGATCAGGGAAAATGTCCGAAAAAGAAAAGAAGCAACAACAATTATAAACATCCTTCAAAGATAGAAAAGGCGACGAAGGAGCCCGCTCCGGGCAGGAGCGAAATACCCCACGGGGGTGACGACGCAGTCGTCGGGGGTGAGACATTTTCTCATTTTCCGCAAGATCAGGGAAAATGTCCGAAAAAGAAAAGAAGCAACAACAATTATAAACATCTAAAAAAGTAAAAGAAAATGAGAAAACACATCGTAGCAGGCAACTGGAAGATGAACACAACAGTTGCAGAGGGCGTAGAGCTCGCAAAGGCAGTAGTAGCAGCTTCAGCTGAGGTACCAGCTGACGTGAAGCTCATCATCGCTCCACCGTTCACACACCTCTATCCGGTAGCTGAGGTAGTAAAGGGTACAGCTGTAGGTCTTTCATCACAGAACTGTGCAGACAAGGAGAAGGGTGCTTACACAGGTGAGGTAGCAGTAAACATGCTCGCTGGCGTAGGTTGTGAGTACGTTATCCTCGGTCACTCAGAGAGAAGAGAGTACTACGGAGAGACTGACGCTAAGCTCGTAGAGAAGACTAAGCTCGCTCTTGCACAGGGTCTTTCACCAATCTTCTGCATCGGTGAGAAGAAGGAGGAGCGTGAGGCTGGCCGTCATTTCGAGGTAGTTACAGAGCAGGTAAAGAACGTTCTTTTCGAGCTTACTCCAGAGCAGATGGCTAACGTTATCGTTGCTTACGAGCCAGTATGGGCTATCGGAACAGGTCTTACTGCTACTGCAGAGCAGGCACAGGAGATCCACGCTGAGATCCGCAAGGTACTTGCTGAGAAGTTCGGTGAGCTCGCTGAGGAAATCTCTATCCTCTACGGCGGTTCTTGCAACCCTACAAACGCTAAGGAACTCTTCGCTTGCCCGGATATCGACGGTGGTCTTATCGGTGGTGCAGCTCTTAAGGCTGACAGCTTCAAGGCAATCGCAGTAAGCTTCTAATCAGCATATGAAGAAGATATTTCTTATGGCAGCCGCTGCAATCGCAGTGGCTGCTTGTGCTCAGAAAGAGAACACAGAATTGAAGGAAAAGGTAGAAAGCTATGCAGTGGTAGAGGTAAGCTCTCCACTTTATGACGCTCTTTCCGAGAACGACAAGAAGATAGTAGGTCTCTTCCGTCAGGCTGCCGAGATTATGGATGGTCTTTTCTGGAAGCAGACATTCGGTGACAAAGCCCAGATCGAGTCTCTCAAAGATGAGTACCAGAAGGCTTATGCCATGATCAATTACGGAGCGTGGGATCACCTCGATGACAACAAGCCGTTCATCGATGGCTATGGTGAAAAGCCTCTCGGATGCCAGTACTATCCTCAGGATATGACTATGGAAGAGTGGAACGCATTCGACGATCCTGACAAGCTCAGCCTCTATACTGTCATCCGCCGTGACGAGAACGGCGCTCTCAAGACCGTATGGTATCGTGATGAATACAAGGAAGAACTCGACAAGGTATGCGCTCTTCTTGAAGAGGCAGCTTCCCTCACAACAAACGAGGGTATGCGTACATACCTCACTGAAAGAGTAAAGGCCTTCCGTACAGACGATTATCTTGCCAGTGACCTTGCATGGATGGACATGAAGGACTGCAATATGGATCTTGTAATCGGTCCTATCGAGAATTACGACGACCATCTTTTCGAGGCAAAGGCTGCATACGAGGCATTCATCCTCCTCAAGGATGAGACACGCAGTGCCAACCTCGCAAAGTATGTAGCGCTTCTCCCTGTACTTCAGCAGATGCTTCCTTGCCCTGCAGAATACAAGACATTCGTGCCAGGAACATCATCAGACCTGAATGTATATGATGCGATCTACTATGCAGGTGACTGTAACGCCGGCAGCAAGACCATCGCAATCAACCTCCCTAACGACGAAAGAGTTCACGCTGCCAAGGGTGCACGCCGCCTCCAGCTCTACAACAGCATGATGGCTAAATTCAATAAGATCCTCGCCCCTATCGGAGAGGTTCTCGTTGATCCATCTCAACAGAAATATCTTACTGCTGACGCATTCTTCTGGAACGTTACCTTCCACGAAGTGGCTCACGGACTCGGTGTAAAGCAGACTATCAACGGCAAGGGTACTGTCGACGAGGCAATGGGTTCAGAGAAGACTACCTGGGAAGAGGCCAAGGCAGACATCCTCGGACTCTTCATGGTGAACAAGCTCATTGAAATGGGCGAAATCACCGACATCACCAAAGAGGAGTCGATCGCGACCTTCATCGCAGGTATCGTACGTTCAGTACGCTTCGGCTCGGCTTCATCACATGGCAAGGCCAATATGATGTGCTTTAACTACATGGAGGACAACGGTGCATTCAGCCGCAATGCCGAGGGCAAGTATGTAGTCGACTTCGAGAAAGCTGCAGCAGCAATCGATTCTTGGGCAGCCCTCATTCTCCAGACTCAGGCCACTGGTAACTTCGAATTCGCACAGGCTTATGCAGCAGAGAACGCAAGCATCCGCGAAACACTTGCAGCAGAAGTAGCTAAGGTGAACGAGGCCGGTATCCCACGCGACATCGTATTCGACTTCGCCTGGTAAGCCATCACACCATAAATATTTATCCTCCCGTCCTTCCCTATGGTCGGGAGGATTTTTTATGGAGCAACATACGGATCTGGTCAGAATATATGCTGATTCACATGACAGTCAACAAAAGCTAGCATCATGTGAGGTTGAGTCATCATCCCCCTAAGCACAAAAGTAGCCGCTTATGTGCTTTCGTATCAAACTGACAGCCGGAATCTTACATTGTACGTGCAAACTGATATATCATTCCCTTTTTTTATGTACCTTTGCAGATTGCAGAGAGATTATCCCGGACTCACCGGGATGACATGGCATGAAATTAATAAAGAAAAACAGATATGAAGAATTTTGTAGAAGAACTCAGATGGAGAGGTATGATCCAGGACATCATGCCTGGCACAGAGGAGAAGCTTATGGAAGGCTCGACTGCCGCTTATGTGGGTATTGACCCTACCGCGGACTCCCTCCACATCGGACATATGGTAAGTATCATGATCCTGAAGCATTTCCAGAACTGCGGTCATAAGCCGATCGCTCTCGTCGGTGGTGCAACAGGTATGATCGGAGACCCATCGATGAAGTCGCAGGAGCGTAACCTTCTCGACGAGGAAACCCTCAACCATAACGTAGCATGCATCAAGGCTCAGCTAAGCAAGTTCCTCGACTTCGAGTCAGAGGCAGAGAACAAGGCAGAGCTCGTGAACAACTATGACTGGATGAAGAATTTCACTTTCCTTGATTTCGCTCGCGAGATCGGAAAGCACATCACAGTGAACTATATGATGGCAAAGGATTCCGTAAAGAAGAGACTCTCAGGAGAGGCTCGTGACGGTATGTCATTCACTGAGTTCACATACCAGCTCCTTCAGGGTTACGACTTCCTCTACCTCTACGAGCACAAGGGATGTACCCTTCAGATGGGTGGAGCTGACCAGTGGGGTAACATCACCACAGGTTCGGAGCTCATCCGCCGTATCCTCGGAAAGGAAGCTTTCGCACTGACTTGTCCGCTCATCACAAAAGCTGACGGCGGTAAGTTCGGAAAGACTGAGAAAGGCAATATCTGGCTCGATCCTGAGCGCACTTCACCATATCAGTTCTACCAGTTCTGGCTCAATGTATCTGACTCTGATGCTGAGAAGTACATCAAGATCTTCACCATGCTTACAAAGGATGAGATCGACTCAGCCATCGCTGGACACGCTGAGGCTCCAGAGCGTCGTGAGCTTCAGAAACTCCTCGCTAAGGAGGTGACCACAATGGTTCACGGAGCACAGGAGTACGAGAATGCTGTAGCAGCATCGCAGATGCTTTTCGGCAATGCTACCAAGGAAGCGCTCATGAACCTTGACGAGAAGACTTTCCTTGCAGTATTCGACGGAGTACCTACATTTGAGGTAGCTGCAGAGAAGTTCCCTCTCGGAATCATCGATCTTCTTGCAGGAGAATCACAGGTATTCCCTTCTAAGGGCGAGTGCCGCAAGATGATTCAGGCTAACGGTGTGAGCATTAACAAGGAGAAGGTAGCTGACATCAACGCCCAGATCGGAAGCGAGTCGTTCATCAACGGCAAGTACATCCTTGCTCAGAAGGGAAAGAAGAACTACTTCATCATCAAGATTGCATAATGGAAAAGAATATTGAAAGCACAAGGCAGCTGAAGGTTGCCAAGGAGATACAGAAGGTGATGGCTGAGATCATCCGCAGCAAGGGTATGGCAGCATTTGGCGGTGCTTTGGTATCTGTAAGCGGAGTGAAGATCAGTCCGGATCTTTCCGTTGCCAAGATATATGTGAGCATCTTCCCTTCTGATAAGGCTGAGGCCGTGATGGGAGTTCTGGAGGAGAACAGCAAGGCTCTCCGCGGTGAACTCGGCAGCAAGGTCGGCAAGCAGCTTCGCATCGTACCTGAGATTGCCTTTTATCTCGACAGCTCCCTTGACTATGTAGAGCACATCGAAGAACTATTGAAGAAATAGTAAAATAGCATAGTGATTACGAAGACCCCCGCCCTCCCTATGGTCGGGCACCCCTAGCCGGGGGTGGCATGTCTTCTCCATCACTATGCTATTTTACAGAATATCCAATACCAGATGAGACTAGCACCGTTCATAGCAAAACGATACCTTTTCGCCAAGAAGTCGCACAATGTGATCAATATCATCTCGGCGATAAGCGCTATCGGTATGGCTGTCGGAACGGCTGCTCTGATCATAATCATGTCAATTTATAACGGGTTCGACTCGCTCGTCAGGTCAATGATGAGCAACGTCGAGCCCGACCTGTTGATTACCCCAGCCACCGGAAAAGTCTTTGTCCCGGAGGGTGAGACCTTCGACTGGATATATGACCAGCCGTCAGTGAAGAATATGTGCTGCATACTTCAGGAGCAGGTATTCATCAATTATGACGGGCAGCAAGGACTTGCCATCGCAAAGGGTGTGGACTGGATATATGAGGAAGAATCTCCTCTTCAGGATCACATTATAGACGGAGAATTCAAGCTTCATCGAGGCGATATTCCGCTTACCAGCGTGGGAGCCGGTCTGGCATACGGAATGGGCATCAGCCCGCGCTTTGTCTCAGGGATCGAGATATATTTTCCTTCAAGGACACGCCGCCTGTCACCGACAAGCCCATTATCATCAATTGAAGCCATTAAAGTATGGCCATCAAGTATTTTCTCGATCAACAACGATGTGGACGAGAGCCTGATGATCCTCCCTATCGAACAGATGAGGGAACTACTGGAATATGAAGACGAGGTATCAGCCGTGGAGCTGAGACTTGCACAGGGGTATGGAAAAGATGAACTTAAAAGACTTCAAAAAGAGATCGCAACAAGACTCGGTGAAGGTTTTGAAGTCAAGGACAGGTTCGAGCAGAACGAATCACTGTACAAGATGATGAAATACGAAAAGGCGGCTATCTATATGATATTGATATTCGTCATAATCATAATTGCCTTCAACATATTCGGCAGCCTGTCAATGCTCATCATCGAGAAAAGGCCGGATATCGATACCCTCAGAAGCCTTGGAGCACAGGAAAGCCTGATAAAAAGGATATTCGTGCTCGAGGGCTGGATGATATCACTCACTGGCCTTGCTGCCGGCCTTGTCATCGGCATCGGATTCACATTGATCCAGCAGCACCTTGGTATAATAAAGATGCCCGGACAATTTCTTGTCCAGGCATATCCTGTAATCCTGTCTTGGAAGGACATTGTCCTGACCGCCGCAGGAGTAGCCGTAATCGGCTATCTTATTGCCCTCCTTCCTGTAGCATCATTCTACAGAAAGGAAAAGCGTTAGTTCTTGTTCTTGACGTACTGATCGATCGCAGCGGCAGCCTTTCGGCCAGCTCCCATTGCAAGAATCACAGTAGCAGCACCTGTCACAGCATCACCACCGGCAAATACTCCCTCGCGAGTCGTAGCACCATTCTCATCTGCCACGAGACATCCGCGACGATTGGTCTCTAGACCTGAAGTAGTCTTTGCGATCAATGGATTAGGAGATGTTCCCAATGACATGATCACAGTCTCAGTCTCGATTTCGAATTCTGAACCTGCTACAGCAACAGGACTTCTTCTTCCGCTCTCATCTGGCTCACCAAGTTCCATACGGATACATTTCACAGCCTTGACCCAGCCCTTCTCATCACCGATGATCTCGACAGGATTAGTCAGCATAGCGAATTCTATACCCTCTTCCTTAGCGTGGTGAACCTCTTCACGACGAGCAGGAAGCTCAGTCTCGGTACGACGATATACGATGGTGGTCTCCGCACCAAGTCTGAGAGCTGTACGTGCTGCATCCATTGCGACATTACCACCGCCGACTACCACTACCTTCTTACCAGCATGGATCGGAGTCATATAATCATCTCTGTAAGCCTTCATCAGATTGTTTCTTGTAAGGAACTCATTTGCGGAGAATACTCCGTTGAGATTCTCGCCAGGAATACCCATAAACTTAGGGAGACCTGCTCCCGAGCCTACAAATACAGCTGCAAAACCTTCCTCATCGAGAAGCGAATCGATTGTCACAGTCCTGCCGGCGATGACATTGGTCTCGATCTTCACGCCAAGTGCCTTCACTGACTCGATTTCTGCAGCTACGACCTTATCCTTAGGAAGACGGAACTCCGGAATACCATATTCAAGTACTCCGCCCGGACGATGAAGAGCCTCAAAGACTGTCACCTCATATCCAAGCTTTGCAAGGTCCGAAGCACAGGCCAGTCCTGCAGGGCCACTTCCGATTACTGCTATCTTATAGCCGTTTGACGGAGCGATTTCAGGTCTTACTCCACCATTCTCACGGCTCCAGTCAGCCACGAAACGTTCGAGTTTTCCGATCGCTACAGGCTCGCCTTTCACTCCGAGGATACAGCTGCCCTCACACTGTGTTTCCTGAGGACATACACGTCCGCAGACTGCAGGAAGTGAAGAGTCTTCAGCTATCACAGAGGCTGCTGCTGCGAAATTACCCGCAGCTACCTGAGCGATGAAATTAGGTATCTTTACGCTTACAGGACAGGCTGCCACGCAACGAGGATTCTTGCAATGAAGACACCTTGTAGCCTCAAGTTGAGCCTCTTCCACATTATATCCGTAGCATACTTCCTCGAAATTGGTCGCACGCACTTTTGGATCCTGTTCTCTTACAGGTACTCTTGGAATCTTGTTTGCCATTATTTTCCCCTCCCGATTCTGCATTTATGATGTTCGTTCGCCTCCAATTCCTCCGACTTATACATTCCCTGACGTCGCATAGCCTCGTCAAAATCCACGTCATAACCATTGAACTCAGGGCCTTCCACACATGCGAAACGAGTCTTTCCGGCCACTGTCACACGGCAGGCACCGCACATTCCGGTACCGTCCACCATCAATGTATTGAGGCTGACAATGATAGGAAGTTCCAATTTCTTTGCAGTAAGCGTAGCAAACTTCATCATTATCATCGGTCCGATAGCCACTGCCTGGGTATATTTCTTTCCATCCTCATTGATAAGCTTCTCGAGCATTGCTGTGACAAGTCCCTTGAATCCTACAGAGCCGTCATCAGTACAGAGATAAAGATTGTCGCAGACAGCCTCCATCTCCTCCTTGTAGATAACAAGATCCTTGGTCTTGGCACCGACAATCACATCCACTGCCACTCCCCTTTCATGAAGCCATTTCACCTGAGGATAGACCGGAGCAGTTCCCACACCGCCGGCGATGAAGATGTATCTCTGAGCCTTGAGTTCTTCTTCCGGCATTTCAGTAAAGTCGGAAGGAATGCCAAGAGGTCCTACTACATCCTTGAAAGACTCTCCTTCTGCGAAGGAAATGATCTCAGATGAAGAAGCACCGATCTGCTGAGTCACAATAGTAACCGTTCCGGCTTCTTTATCATAGTCACTGATAGTGAGCGGGATGCGCTCGCCGTTTTCAGTCGCTCTCACGATGAGGAACTGTCCAGGAAGAGCTGATGCGGCAAGACGCGGAGCATAGACCTTCATGCGACAGATCGTCGGCGTGAGCATTTCTTTGGTTATGATTTCGTACATATCTGTAGTTTAGTTGTTGTGTTCGTGCGAATGACCGTGATCATGAGCATGATCGTGGTCATGAGAGTGACCATGAGAGTGTCCGCCTTCACGCTTTCCGCTTACAGGATAGCCAAGCTTCTCGATAGCAGTCTTGAGGGTTTCCTCATTGGTCTTTGCAGCATCATATTTGAGTGATACAGTCTGATCCTCGAGACATACGTGAAGATCCTTCACACCTTTCTCGAACGCGATATTCTCCTGCACCTTCTTTACGCAGTTCTCGCAGTGAAGGTGAACATTGAATGTAACCTCTTTGATTTCGCCTTTCTTCTTTGCAGGTTTCTTGTCAGTGAGAACAGCCTGGTCAGCAGATACTACTGTCGATGCAACAGATGTCGCAGCCGAAACGGTCATAAGGGCTGCAATGGTAAGGATGATTGTCTTTTTCATATTTTACAAATATAATAATTAATTCTGAATTAAGATTCCCCGACAAGCTCGGAATGACATTGTATCATCAGCCTTTCTTCCAGAGAGTGAAACGGAAGCCGACGTGCGCCTTGATACCCATCAGAGGGCCCCAAACGCAGCTTGCATCGAATGATGGCTGGAATGCATTGACATATCCGTTCTCGTCCTTGACTGCTCCAAGAATGACATTCTTCTGTCTGAAGTTGGTAAGATTCTCAGCTCCCACATATACATCCCATCCCTTGAAACGGCGGGTGATCTGAGCATAGAGAAGCGGATACACAGGAGTACGGCCATTCTTGTAAAGGAGTTCTCCGTTCTCGTCCTTGAGGTCTTCCATAAAGTTATACACGCGGCACGAGCCATTGAGAGAAGCTGTGAAATCGAATATCCACTTGTTAAGATTTGTAGCATACTGAAGATTGAGCACTCCCTTGAAGCGGCTTGTCATAGGTTTCTCGACAAGACCCTTTCCTGCAAGTTCGATCCTTGCATCAGTATAACGGAATGTAGCGGTGATATTGAAACGCTCTACAGGATCCACAGAGAAATCGACCTGATAATTATCTGTATAAGAGCGCTTTCCATCGAGAGCGTAGAAATGGATCTGATTAGCTCCGTATTCGTAATCTACCACCATCTGCTGAGCGAACTGAGTACGGAAATAGTCAAAACTCAGGTAAGTATTGGAAGAGGCTCCGAAAGGCATGTAATAAGTGATGTTTCCGCCCATAGTCCAGGCATCCTCGAGAATATGCTCGTTATACGCTCCGACATATTCCTTACCTGTAGAAAATACGCCGATATTATCCACAAGCGGAGTAGAATATCTGAGGCCACGGCCTCCGTTGGCACGGATGACAATCTCATCCACAGGCATATACTTCAACGTCACTCGTGGAGACACCTTGAACCCCTGCTGATAGAACCAGTCTCCGCGAAGACCGGCGATGGCTGTGAACTTGTCTCCCGCATGGAAGGTATATTCTCCGAAGATACCGGTATTGGCAAGATCTGTAATACCGTTATCCTCTTTTACGATAAGGGTTCCGTTATGAGGCAAAGCTCTGACCAGTTTCTCGTCGTATCTGTCGAATGTACCATTAAGTCCGAGGGTGAACTGATGAGCTTCACTGATTACATTCTGATACAGGAGATTTGCGTATGCCGAGTGCTGCGAAGCATCATAAGTCTTGCTTCCGAAGCCCGAATCCATATCCTGATAATTGTAATCGGCGATAAGGGCAATATTCTGAGTATTTTCCTCATTCAAAGGAACGCCGATCTTGAAATAGCCGTTGAGCGATCGGTTGAGAATATCAGAAGTCCAACGGTTCTGGATGGCCTTGATCTGTCCTCCGTTACGTGTATCCTGGATGGCACGCACTCCGAAACGGATCTGAGTACCGTTGTCAGCCTGGTAGAGCCAGCGGTTTGCGAGATTGAACTGAAGCATCTGCGGCTCATCGAGGAAACCGTCATTATTCATATCGTGAGCTTCGATATTGCCTGAAACGTGACCAAGGATGACGGTGCTCCACTTGTAACCCATCTGGAGGGATGAAGCCACATTGAAGTCCATCTTCGTGTCACTCATCAAAGCCGCATTGAGGAAGAGAGGCTTTTCGTCTGTCGGCTTGCGGTGCTCCATATTGATCTGACCGGTCATGCACTCCACGCCATTGATAACTGATGAAGAGCCCTTGGCGATCTGTATGCTCTCAAGCCACTGTCCAGGCACATATGAAAGTCCGAAGGGAGCTGAAAGTCCGCGCATGACAGGACGTGTCTCGTCCAGCATCTGGGTATATACTCCCGAGAGTCCGAGGAGACGGATCTGACGGGCTCCGGTCACTGCATCCGAATAACCTACGGTCACACTGGCTGAGTTCTCGAAACTCTCAGCAAGGTTACAGCAGGCCATCTTGCAGAGGCCGGCAGCAGAAATGACCTCAGTACGGATATCCTTTCCTTTCGAAAGGAAGTTTCCAGCCTGACGCGAAACGAAGACTGCTGCATCAAGGCTGTCCGCACGTTCACCGTAAATACCGGTAGTATCGATCACCTGAGCATTCTGCTCTGTAACCTGTGCAAATGAATAAACTGCAGAAGAAAGAACTGCAAGAAGAATTATTATTGTCTTTTTCATTTTCTGTTTCTGGTTTTAAGATTGGATAAGAGATCTCCCGACTTCGCTTCGTTGCGGATATGACTGTCATTCTGAAACATATCCTTCATTCATGACGAAGTGAAGAATCCCCCATCAGATCCTCCAGACACCTAAAAGAGATTGTATGTCAGGCATACGCCCCAGGCAGGAGACATCTGCCGGGTAATGCGGAACAAACTGCAGATCATGAATATCCGCACTGGACTCGAATATGTTCGAGCAAATGTAATCGGAATAAAACAGGTCCTCGAAGATGTTCTTCTCATCCGAAACCGTACCGGTCAGGGCAAGCACCTGATAATCGCTTGTACAACACGACTTCGGACCGATACCTGTGTGGGTTCCGGTATCACAGCAGCTGTGCGAATGAGAACAGCAGGATCCCTTGATACAATGATGCTCAGGATGAATGTCCACGCATTCCAATCCTTCAACAAAAGTCACGACAAAACTCTCACCGCTACCGCTGCAGGTATGTATGCCGAAACCTATGATACTCATTGAGTACCATACTATGAGCAGCATCGCTGTAACCTTTGTGAGAATACCTTTCATACCAGTCTGCAAAGTTACAAAATTGCACCGATATTCCAAATTTGTCAGATTTTTGTAGTATCTTTGATTTTTCAGCGTCAAACAGCAGTATTCAGTAATACTTTATCCAGGTAAAATCATAAAAAGTTTCTCAATATGAAAGATTTTGTAAAGATGACCCTTGCCACAATTCTGGGTCTAATCATTTTCGGATTCGTGTCTATGTTCATGTCGATTGTAATGATCGGTGCAATTGCGGCTTTGGGAGAGACAGAGCCTGTGATGCCGCGCGAAGGTATCCTTCAGATCAACATGTCAGAGATCACTCTGAGCGAACAGGCACAGGAAGCAGATCCTCTTGCCTCAATCACCGGAGGAAGCATGATACCATCAGTAGGTATCTACAGCGCAATCCAGGCTATCAATGCAGCTGCGACAGACCCTGCAGTAAAATTCATTTATATGAAGCCGGACGGAGCATCGGCTGGACTTGCTCAGTTCGAAGAGTTCAGAAAGGCTCTGGAGAACTTCAGAAACAGCGGAAAGGCTATCGTTTCATACATTGAAAGTCCAAGCAACGCCAGCTATTACCTTGCATCCGTGTCAGACAAGATATACATGACTCCATACGACGGTGGCATGAACATGTTCAGCGGACTCTCATCCAGAATGATATTCCTCAAGGACATCCTCGACAAAATCGGTGTGAACGTGCAGCTGATCCGTCATGGAAAATACAAGTCAGCAGGAGAGATGTACATCAGAAACTCAGCAAGTCCTGAGAATCTCGAGCAGAACACAGAAATGATCGAGTCTATCTGGAGCAGCTGGGCAGAGAAGATCGCACAGTCACGCGGAATATCAGTAGAGACCCTTAACGACATGCTGAACAATCTCGAGCTTAACTTCCCTTCAGACTTCCTTGAGAAGGGCCTCGTAGATGAGATTTTCACCAGAGAGGAACTTCAGCAGCAGCTCTGCGACCTTTATTCGGCAGAAAGAATCGAGGACGTGAAAGCCATCAAGTTCCCTGAATACGTAAAGGCGAAATCAATAGCTGTCGGCAAGGCAGACAAGAAGGTCGCTGTAATCTATGCCGAAGGCAATATCGTGGACGGCAATGAAAAGCAGCAGGTGGCTGGAGACAGATTTGCAGGCATTATCGAAGATGTACGCAAGGACCCTGAAGTAAAGGCAGTCGTACTCCGAGTGAACTCTCCGGGAGGAAGCGTTCTGGCATCTGAAAAGATCAAGAACGAAATCGATCTCCTGAAAGAGAAAGGAATACCTGTAATCGCTTCTTACGGAGACTACGCAGCATCGGGAGGATACTGGATATCAGCAGGTTGCGACAAGATCTACTCTAACGCCACCACCCTCACCGGATCCATCGGAGTATTCAGCATGATTCCTGACGTCAGCGGTGTTCTCGAAGATAAACTTCACGTGAACATTACGCCTGTAAACTCGAACAAACATGCTGATATGCTGACAATGATGCGTCCGCTGACCAATGATGAGCTCGATTATATGCAGGCATCTGTCGAGAGGATCTATGACAAGTTCACTGCTCTCGTAGCCGAGGGTCGTGACATGACCGTAGAAGGAGTGGATGCAATCGCACAGGGACGCGTATGGGCAGGAGCCGAGGCACTTGAGATAGGTCTGGTGGACGAAATCGGTACCTTGGAGGATGCCATCACCTACGCTGCATTCTGCATCGACGGAGTAAGCAGCCTTGACGATGTAAAGGTAGAGGCATATCCTAAGCCGATGACAGCACTCGAGTCACTCCTCGAGACACTGATGGGCGACACCAGCATCTTCGCTGACACCCCATTTGAAAGTGTAGAAGAGGCTTTCAGAAACTGGAACGCATCAGAAAGCGGAAAGGTTTATGCAAGAATTCCATACGAAATCAGCATCAGATAATGTATAAATTCGAAATATGCGCTAATTCTGTGGCCAGCTGCATTGCTGCACAGGAAGGCGGAGCAGATAGAGTGGAGCTTTGTTCCGGAATTCCGGAAGGAGGCACCACTCCTTCTTTTGGTATGATACGCAAGGCCCGTGCATCCATTGACATAGCATTGAACGTCATTATCAGACCGCGCGGAGGTGATTTTCTTTACAGCACAGACGAGCTGGAAGAAATGATCCACGATATCAGGATTGCAAAAGAGCTGGGAGCGGACGGCCTGGTATTCGGATGTCTCACCAAGGAAGGCAACATCGACAAGAAAGCGATGTCAGTGCTTATGGAAGCTGCTGCCGGCCTTCCCGTCACCTTCCACAGAGCATTCGACCACTCAGCAGATCCGATGAGGGCTCTACATGATATCATCGACCTCGGCTGTGCAAGAATCCTCACATCAGGATGCAGACCTACGGCAATGCTGGGCTCAAGCCTCCTGGCAGAGCTTGTAAAAGCCGCCGAAGACCGTATCATAATTATGCCTGGCTGTGGTGTCAATGAGAGCAATATCGCCGAAATAGCAAGGCTCTCTGGCGCGAGAGAATTCCATTTCTCAGCCAGAGAGCCTGTTGAAAGCGGTATGTTGTTCCGCAACCCTGATGTCGCAATGGGAAGTGAAGAGGATCCTTACGGAACAGTACGCACCACTGCGGCAAGAGTCGCTGCCACTATAAACTCTTTGAAGTCCTGACAAGGCTTTCTCCAAGGCCGATGCTGTAGCCCTGGGAGAAGAACACCACTCTGTTGAATGTATCTGCTACCAGAATGAGCGGCAGCCTTCCACCCTTGTCCACCTTCATTTCCGAAGCTATCATATTCCTCATCTTTCCGTCAGCATCGATTCCATATCTTACTGTTGACGGAAGATTGAAATCCTGTGCCCGGAACTTTCTGTAATCCTCCTCAGAAGCAAAGACCACGAGGATGGTCCTGCCCCACTCCTCGAGTTCGGAAGCCACTGCCGATATGTCCATAAAGGCATGATTCACCGGCTCCGTACCATAATCCACAAGGGCAACAGCAAAGTAACCACGTCCCGTCGTTTCCAGAACAGAAGACACTTTTGCGCCGGATGGATCAGAAGCCGGGCCATCAAGTGAAAGGTACTTCATTTCTGAGTCGAAGCTGCCGATCACACGGAGCTGGTCTGCTGAATCTCTCATCACAAGTTCCACATCCGTTGTCTTTCCTTCCTCGATTGTGAAGAATTCAATATCGGCAAGAACATTTCCTCCTGACATTCTCGAACCGCTCACGAGCATATAATATCCGCAGTCCATTTCTGCCTTTCCTTTGAAAAGACCTGACCACGAATCTGCCTTTCCATAATTCTGAAGCACGAAAGATGTTCCGTCAAACTTGGAAATAGTAAAGTGAGTCTGATATTTAGGATCGTCCAGAAGCGGGATCTGATCATATTCCAGATGCAGCCATCCCTTTGGAGAAGCGATCTGCTGTGCGGCATCGAAATCCACATCATATTCCTTGAATTCCTCAGCATCAAAATATTTCACCACGCGGGTCACAGGATCCATCCATGCAGGGACACCGAAAGTACGGCACATTGTGACAAAGAATATTTCACGTGAAGCCTTGTCCGCAAGTCTTGTCTCCCAGACGCGCTTAGGGTCCAGCTGGACATATCTCAAGCTGATATCATCATGCATCGAAAGATTCTCCTTGCACCACTTGACAAAAAGATGAGTCTGGAAAACTATCGTATCTACAAGAGACTGAGGCACGTTATTCTTGAAATACTCCCTATACGGTCTCAGGAGCTCGGTATCCACTCTCGGACGCCAGATATGATGTGACTGTTCTCCCAAGTCAAGATTATACAGATAGTCATCCAGAACATACTTCGGGGTATCCCTCAAATCCTTTTCCGGCAGCGATTCCAGTATATGCAGTGCAGATGAGAAGCGGTCATTCTTTTCTGCAGCCTTGAGGAACGAAACTATTTCCTGATGATTTCCCCTTGAAGCCACGAGAAGCGAAGCGATGCGTTCATTCTGATCCGGCCACAACTTCTTGAAATCCTGCGCATATGCCAATGCAGTTCCCTTGGTATAGAAAGTTGCCACATAAGCATTTCTTAACGAGTCCTCATACTCCATCCTACGCGTATTCTCTGTCCTCTGCTGATCAGTGACATCCGGAAGCTGAGCATTTTCCACAGGTGGCACTACCTCCATTTCAATATGCGGAATCAATGCACCCTCTTCATATTCCAGAGCAATGGAAACAATAGAATCCTTTCCATATGTCACCTTTGAGAAGCCGAATTTCCCATCCTTGGCGGCATAGATCATCATATCACCAAGTCCGGCTGTAAGCGATGCCTTGCCTTCAGCATCCGAATACTTGGTGGCGACTGTATTGAATTCAGAATAGTTATATATCTTGAACTCCACCTTTGCACCCTCGACCACCTTACCGTCCTTATCTATGACATGTACCTGAAGGTCAGCCGATTCCGGAGCATAATTGCTTATGACATTTATTTCCGTGTGGATAGGAGTCATCCTCACCTTATCTTCCGGTCCGTCGTAGCGGCCGAAGACATTGGTATGCATCAGCATTCCTCTGCTGGCTGGAGCATTGAACCATCCCAGATCGAGCACTGGCTCAGGCTCACAGGCACCGAGGAAATACCACTCACCATCGACCCAGGCTTCGACCCAAGCATGATTGCTGTCTGTATGGGCCCATCTAGGAGTATATACCTGACGGGCAGGAATACCCACAGATCTGAGTGCTGCCACCAGGAGAGTCGACTCCTCTCCACAACGTCCGTATGCGGTCTTCACAGTAGCAAGCGGAGAACTTGTACGGCGGTCAGAAGGCATATACACAGCCTTCTCGTGACACCAGTGATTTACCTCCAGAACTGCATCATACATCGACATATCCTTGATTCGTGGAGCCAGTTCCTTATAAAAGACATTGCGTGCAGAGTCAAGATTTTCATTGTTTACTCTGACAGGAAGGACGAAATGCCTGAGCTCCCTCTGGGGAATATTCTCTCCCCAAGGCATTTCATCCAGGGCTCTCCATGTCATCCTGCAATGATCCAGATAATACTCCGGTGACTGATTGACAATATCTCCCAAAGGCATATATGCATAGAGGAATTCCATCGCTTCCAGTTCCTTCTGCTCCAGTCCCATCGCCTCCAGATCGATACCAGCGGCATTCAGGACTGACGCACGGGATGCGAGGTCCTCCCTGACCACCTCGCGATAAGATGCATCACTGATGAAATGAGAATTACATCCGGTAGCAGCAACAGCTGCCAATGTTAGAATGAATAGTGCTATTCTTTTCATATGATTTCTGTTATCCTTATTATCGACTCCGTCGAATCCGAAATTCTGTATCTGCCATCTATCCTGACACATGCCAAAGCTGCGACATGCTGATTTTCAGCCATACCTTCAGTTGTCGTATCGACTATTATCACCGCCCTCTCCTTCTGCCTCGCGTCGTACTTCAGATCAGCAAAAAGATCACTGACCTTCTTCTTTCCACGCATTCCCAGAGGTACGAGCCAATCCCCCTGCCTCCATCTTCTCAGCACAAAAGGGAATCTGAGTTTTGCGGCATCGGACATTACCACTCCCTGCGGCTGCTTCAGGTCAATATCCTTTGAATAAGGAATGATCTCGACCTCGAAAGTCCTGCCGTTGAAATGATATCTTCCCGCTCCCCTTACCGGCATTATAACCTCATTGGGAAATATCGGTTCACGCTCCAATGGTGTGACCACCAGTTCATCACGGCCTGTCAGGAGTACAAAATCCGTTGCCTCGAAACGTTTGCCAGGAATGGTACGGGATGACTCCAGAAGATTTTCGACTGACGAAAGAGTGGCAGTATTGAATCCGTATGGTTCTAAAATATGATAAAGCAGATATTTCCAATGCTTCTTTTCCAGCAACACCTTAGTGTCGATGCGATTTCCATCCACGACTTCTGCAGCTTCTTTTCTGCACCAGTCTTCCACGATTTCCCCTGCCTGGGAGAAATACCCCATCTCGCGATTGATAGTCCTGACAAAAGATGGATTAAGTTTTTCAAATATAGGGAAGACCTCATTGCGGATCCTGTTACGTCTGTAGTCACAGCCGGCATTAGTACTATCCTCCCTATGCAGATGCTTATAAGCAAACATATATCCTTCGATCTGCTTGCGTGAGCAGTCCAGAAGAGGACGGAAAAGCAGAACATCCGGAGCCCCTGGAACAGTTGAGGCCTTAGACATTCCGGAGAGACCATTGATTCCGGAGCCTCGTAATAGATTGAGCATCAATGTCTCGGCATTATCATTGGCATTATGGGCTACAGCCACTGCCTTATAACCGTACTCTTTGCAGAGATTGGCGAACCAACCGTAACGAAGGTCACGGGCCGCCATTTCGATACTTATTCCCCTCTCCCTTGCTTCCGTTACTGTATCAAACGATATCGTATGGCATTCCACATTATGCTCTGAAGCCCATCGGCGCACGAATTGCTCGTCGCCATCACTTTCTTCTCCACGAAGATGGAAGTTACAATGCGCTATGGCAAATGGCAGCGACTCTTGCCGCGAAGCAAAAAGTTCAGCCATGCACATCGAGTCAATACCCCCGCTGACAGCAAGAAGAACAGGGGCTGACCAGTCATTGATCAGCCCCCTCAGTTCCTTCATTGTATCTTCAAAGCGTTTCTGCATTATCTCTTTCTTGCGATAGTGTATGTAAATCCGAACAAGAGGGATTCCTTGAACTGGACTCTCTGCTTTGTCTGTCCGTCCTTCTCGCTGAAGATCATGACCTTGTCATCATATATCATATTTGTAGTCAAGGTCAAAGAGAAATATTTGGCTATCTTCCAGTCGAAACGGTTATCCCAGTTCACACGGATATTCTCCGGATGATCCAGATAGTTGGAGAAGAGCACAAGCTGAGATGTATAAGAGAAGTTATCATTCACCTTAACGGCAATATCAGCCTTGACCTGGGCACCGAATTCGAAACGGGCGCTTCTGTAATACTGTCCGATCAGCGCCGGATCACCTGATGCCATATCCTCATTGAACTTCTCTGCTGCCTCAGGAGCAAGCTTGGAAGCATCTGCATAGGCTTCCTTGAGAGCCATACCATAGTTCTTCCTCAAGTCCACATCCTTCACGATCACGACACCTCCGGTAAGAGGTGCTATATTGAGTGAAAGCCATTTCCAGAGCTTGAGGTCAATACCGAGAGCGAGATTCGTGTATGCAGGAGCAAGAAAATTAGACTTGAGCTTTCTTGCATCCTTCCATAATCCGACCTGCTCCTTATGCTTCAGATCATTAAGTCCTGTACCCTCCGGATACTTGTCAGCCGGAACCGAAGGAGTCAGATAGTCGTATCCTGTAGAAAACTGAGACTTGAAGTCATAGTTGGCAGAGAACGAAAAGTTTCTCATCTTCTCATTCTTATATCCGAACTTGCTTTCGAAATAGATACGGTCATCACTTTTCTGGAGGATCGGCTTTGAGGAAGCATAAACGAATCCATAGTCAAGCTGAAGACGATTGTTCCAGAAAAGGTTATCCTTATTATAGTTGGCATTTCCATCGATGAAGGCCTGAAGAGTTACGGTATTGTCACCACCGGCAGCCCAGTTGCTGAGCGAGGTCTGACCGAACTTGATATTGGTCTTGAGTGACTCGTCCCAATACTTCGGCTGTTCCACCTTCTTCTCAGCCTCCGGAGCCTCAGTGATGGCCTTAGCCGCCTCTGCTGCAGCCTTCTGTGCATCCGTAAGCTCCTGAGCTCCAGCCATCTGACTGACAGCCAGACACAAGGCCACCGACGCTAATACATAAGTCCACTTTTTCATAGTCATTCTTTATCAGCCAATGACCATATTAGTACGAAATCGCAAACAGAACTCTCTGGCTAGATGGTTTGCCTGTATAAATACACTTGCCTTCCTCTACGCACACAGCGCTGTCCACAGGAATACATCTGATGGTTGCCTTTGTCTCCTCCTTGATCTTCTCCTCAGTCTCAGGAGTACCGTCCCAATGGCAGAGAAGGAATCCTCCCTTAGTGATCTCTTCCTTGAACTCTTCCCAAGTATCCACCTTGCGGATATTGTCATCACGGAACTTGAGGGCCTTTGCATAGATATTGGCCTGAATATCATCCAGAAGAGCTGCGATTACATCTGCGATGCCCTCCTGTGAGTATGACGACTTCTCGCAAGTGTCGCGACGGGCAAGTTCCACAGTACCGTTTTCAAGATCACGACCACCCATAGCAAGACGTACAGGAACACCCTTGAGCTCCCATTCCGCAAACTTGAATCCCGGACGGAGCGTGTCACGGCTGTCGATCTTAACGCTGATACCCTTGGCCTCGAGCTCCTTCTTGAATGAATACATCTTATCAAGGATACCGTTGTTCACAGCCTCGTCCTTACCTGTAATAGGAACCATTACGACCTGGATAGGAGCAAGCTTCGGAGGCAACACGAGACCGTTGTCGTCTCCATGAGCCATAATGAGAGCACCCATAAGACGGGTAGAGACTCCCCATGATGTAGCCCATACATATTCCTGCTTTCCTTCCTTGTTTGTGAACATCACATCGAAAGCCTTTGCGAAGTTCTGGCCGAGGAAGTGCGATGTACCAGCCTGAAGTGCCTTTCCGTCCTGCATAAGAGCCTCGATGGTCATTGTGTCGAGAGCTCCGGCAAAACGCTCGTTCGGACTCTTGTGACCTACCACTACAGGCACACCCATATAGTTACGCGCAAAGTCTGCATATACATTCACCATCTTCATTGTCTCCTCCTCTGCCTCCACACGGGTAGCATGAGCAGTGTGACCCTCCTGCCAGAGGAACTCTGCCGTACGGAGGAAAAGACGGGTACGCATCTCCCAGCGGACCACATTAGCCCACTGGTTGCAGAGGATCGGGAGATCTCTCCAAGATGTAACCCAGTTCTTATATGTATTCCAGATGATGGTTTCCGAAGTAGGTCTTACGATAAGTTCTTCCTCAAGTCTCGCTGAAGGATCCACCACCACACCGTTTCCATCCGGTGATGCCATAAGTCTGTGGTGCGTTACCACAGCACACTCTTTTGCAAATCCTTCCACATGCTCGGCCTCGCGGCTGAGGAAAGACTTAGGGATGAAGAGCGGGAAATATGCATTCTGATGTCCGGTTTCCTTGAACATCTTGTCCAGTACATCCTGCATCTTTTCCCAGATTGCGTATCCATATGGCTTGATCACCATACAACCTCTTACTGCTGAGCGCTCAGCGAGGTCCGCCTTAACCACAAGGTTATCATACCACTGTGAATAATTGTCAGACCTTTTAGTTACTTCTTTTGCCATTGTATTTTGCTTTTTATTGTTTTTTTCCTTATTATTGTCCTTGAATGCGCAACTCTGCAGAGTCGAATTGACGGTACAGTTATTGCATATCGATTCAAGTTGCGAAGATACGAAATTATTATAAATAAAATAGGAGAAAGACTATGAAAAAGAGTTCAGTGCTGATTATTGCGGCAGCCTTCATACTCTCTTCGTGCGGAGCCTTCACACAGCTTGCATCTTCGGACAGCAGCCAAAGGTTCCAGGACGGCATCTACAGCAATACTCCATCTTTCAGGACAAAGGCGGAAAAAGCGGAATCCCAGTCTGAGTCTCAAGCACTTGCCCAAAAGACAAAGGAATCTCAGATATATCTTTTCGGAGACAAAAAGGATACAGTGGCCATACCTCAGGACATGTCAGCCCTGATCAGATATGACCAGAAACTTGGCGGAACCGTTGTTACTGTCGGAGAAAACCCATATGACTGGAGGTTCGATCTCGAGAACAATTACGGCTATTATTACGGCCCGTACAGCATCGGCAGCTCATGGTACTGGAGCAGGCATTACTCGCCTTGGTATTCGTGGGACTTCGCTCCTTGGAGATATCGCGGATGGTATGACGGATGGCACTACGGAAGCTGGTACAGCCCGTATTATTATGGAGGATATTACGGGGGATGGTACGATCCATGGTACTGGGGAAGCCACTGGGGATGGTATGACCCTTGGTACAGTCCGTATTACAACCCATACTACTGTGGCTGGTACGGCGGATGGGACCCATATTGGGGCCACCACCATCATCACGGACACGGTCCGGGACACATCGGTGCTCCAGACCATCATAAGGATGTATGGTACGGCTCAAGACACCAGACAAGTTCAGAAAGAGTATTCGGAAGCAGTTCATCCCTCAGAGGAGGAATCGGCAGCAGAAGTACGGTAAGCAGGAACAGCAGCAGCACAT
This sequence comes from Candidatus Cryptobacteroides sp., assembly GCA_045614445.1. Lineage (GTDB taxonomy): Bacteria > Bacteroidota > Bacteroidia > Bacteroidales > UBA932 > Cryptobacteroides. The sequence goes on from JAZLCW010000106.1 coordinate 37,266, forward strand.
CTGCCAGCCGCGCTGAGGCATCTGCAGGGGTATCATCAGGAAGAACAGCAAGCGGAAGGACAACAGCATCGGCCCATACACCTGCAGCCAGCAGGTCATCAGTAATTAGGACTACCCCTTCCATCAGGAATGAAAAGACAAGCGTACGTAACTCAGGAACTGCCGTCAGGGGAACTGCAGAAAGACATACAGTAACTGCAGGAAGTCAGGTGACGCCTTCCGGCAGAGTCGAGAAGGCCGTCCAGCCGAACTACAGGAAGCCAGCTTCAGTTATCGTTCCAAGCGGAACTGTCAGCAGGGAAAGCTCAAGCTCAACAAGCTATAACAGAGCCACCTCAACGACTGACAGATCATCAACCTACGACAGGAACACCTCAAGGAATTCGTCTAACACTTCAAGCTATAACCGCAGCACTTCATCAGCAGGCAGATCAAGCTTCAGTACAGGAGGAGGTTCAAGCTACAGCAGAGGAAGTTCGGGAGGAGGATTCAGTTCGGGAGGATCGACCAGAAGCGGAGGTTCATCAGGAGGCAGAAGATAAGGACAATTCAAAACCACTCTAGCAATGAGAAAGACAGCACTTATTATAACATTGGCATTCGCAGCCGTATGCAGCTATGCCCAGACAGCATATGACGCCCTTCTGTTCAGCGAGAACAATTATGAAGGTACAGCCAGAACAGTCGCAATGGGCAACGCATTCACAGCTCTCGGAGGCGACCTCGGCTCTGTGACTATCAACCCTGCAGGAAGCGCAGTGGCCGGATATTCACAGGTGACACTGACTCCCGCCCTGACGATTTCTACCAGTACCACAAAGGGAGTTTCCCCTTACACCGACGGCAGTCTCCCATACTTTGAGAAAGAAATGAGAAGCAGCATCACCCGCTTCTCGATGCCGAATCTCGGAGTGACCATGAATTTCGACACGCACAGGAAATCGGGACTCAAGAACATCACCATAGGATTCATCATGAACAAATCCGCAGGATGGGACGAGGATGTATATGCTGCAGGAACCAACAGTTCCACTTCATTCATGGGAGAGATGGCATACGACGCCACAGTAAACGGATATTTCGGGAATGACCTTGGTGCAAGCGGTGCTTACGACTTCATGCCTTGGAAGCCTGTAACAGGCTACCAGAGCGGAATGATCTCCACATTCGGAGGATACGACGATCAGTTCGTAGGAGCCAGCGAAGTGATATATGACAATGGAGAGGTTGCCGTCGGAGGACCGCTTTACCAGTCTTACGGCAGGAATGTACAGGGAGGAAAATACGACTATGTATTCAATCTTGGAGCCAATATCTCAGATTTCATCTATCTCGGAGCCAATCTTGGAATAAGCTCACTTGATTACAGTTACGACGAATATTTCAAGGAAAGCGCGGTCGATCCGTCTGACTTCGAAATAGTAATGGCAAACGGAGACCGTATGTGCTTCAAGGATATGAACTACAGGTATTGGTATTCAGCAAACGGCACAGGCTATTACGGGAAATTCGGAGTGATCGTTACCCCAGGTTTCGGATTCCGCATCGGCGCAGCCATCCAGACACCTGTAATAAACAGGATTACTGAAGAATGGCAGATGACCGGCGAGACATCCTACACAGATACCGACTACAACGCATACGCAAACAGTCCATACGGAAGAGGCTCATACACAATGGTTTCTCCATTCAGAGCAAATTTCGGACTTGCATATACTCTCGGACAGTTGGGAGTCATCAGTGCAGATTATGAGATGTGTGATTTCGGTCAGATGAAATACAAGACCAACGGCAGCGACAGGGACTATTTCGAAGATGTGAACAGCGACATCAGAGAGCGTTTCGGTATGTCTCACATAATAAGGGTTGGAGCTGAGGTAAAACCTTTCAGCGGTATTGCCATCAGAGCAGGCTACCGCACTGCGACATCCCCGGAACTCTACGACTCATGGGGTGAGAAGATTCCTGTCACCAGTACTCAGAATGTATCATTCGGACTTGGTTACAGTTCAGGCAAATCATTCTTTGCCGACCTCGCAGTCAGAAAGACGATATACACTGACGAGTATTTCATGCCTTATCAGGACTATATGTATGATCAGAACGGTAATGTACTCGAAGATGCATATGCACCGGAGATCATCAACAAGAGAAACCTCTGGAAGGTACTTCTTACCTTCGGCTGGCGTTTTTAGAGTTTTTTCAGAAACAGAATACTGTCCGGGCCTTCATTAAAAAGAAGATCCATTATGGACAGATCGGACTTGAAGCCGTATTTCCTGGCAAAGACCTGGAAATACGGCTTTTCCAGATCCAATGAGGCAAGGATATCATTGGAACGCTTGGGATGGATTACCTCGCGAAGGTCTTCACACCTGACAGAGGAATTCTCCACAAGCCCTTGAGATGAATAATCTGAAGTAAGCCTCAGGTCCACTTTGATGCCAGTCTTCTCTATGAAGAAACGGATGAGTGCAAGATTGAGATCCAAAAGTTTCTCCGGCTTGCTGTCAAGGATTTCAAACAATTCATCCTGATAGTATTCGAAATAAGCAGAAGTCCTGTAGGCAGAAATGATTGCACGCTTATGCTGCTGGATCCAAGGGGTGGAATAGTCCACCTTTATCTCTGATATCGGAAGTTTATGAGTTCCGGATTCGTGGACAATCGGAAACGAAAGTGCCTGTACACCGTCAGCCGCATAGAATTTGCAGCGGTTTCTGTACGACTGCTTCTGATAATTTTCACAGGCCTCAATATATACGACTGACGGAGACAGTTCGAGTGAACTGTCACCGCCACGCCTGTTGATCAGACCTTCCATCTCCTGAGCCATTGCTGCAAAATAGGAAACGGGAGGGAAATATGCTATTGATAATAACTTCGGCACAATCAGTCAATATTGCCCTTGGTCTCAGAGTTCATGCCTCTGATGATACCTCTCTTCGAGTTTCTGATAAAGTTGATGATGGTATCTCTTTCTTCTGATTCAGGGAATCCGAGTTCGATCTTCGCAAGAGCATCAGAGAAGTTTGTTCCTGCGCTGTAGATGATATCATACATATCCTTGATACTGCGGATCTGGTCAGATGTAAAGCCTCTTCTACGGAGTCCCACGATGTTCACACCGGCATAAGTAAGAGGATCGCGACCGCAGAGCACATAAGGAGGTACATCCTTGTTGATCTTGCATCCGCCTCCGATGAAAGCGTGTTTTCCGATTCTTGAGAACTGATGAGCCACAGAGCTTCCGCCGATGGTAGCCCAATCATCCACGTCAGTCTCACCTGCAATTCCGACATAACTTACAAGGATACAGTTGTTTCCTACAGTACAGTCGTGTGCGACATGAGTATATGACATCAGAAGGACATTGTTACCGATCTTGGTCACTCCCCTTCCGCTTGCCTTTGTTCCGCGGTTTATGGTAGCACACTCACGGATGTTTACATTATCTCCGATTTCCACATAAGTGATCTCTCCATCGAATTTAAGGTCCTGCGGAATAGCTCCGATGACAGCACCTGGGAACACTGTACAGTTCTTTCCCATCTTCACATAATTGAAAATGGTAGCGTGTGGAAGAATCTTGCATCCATCACCGATCTCTACAAATTCCTCAATATATGCGTAAGGTCCTACCTCTACGTTCTCTCCGAGCTTTGCATTCGGATGCACTGTTGCGAGTGGATGAATAATTGCCATAATTATAAAGTTTGTCTTACA
>JAZLCW010000107.1:0-30481 GCA_045614445.1 Candidatus Cryptobacteroides sp.
TGCTATCCACTCTGCGTCCTTTACATCACTCTTCTTTCCGGGGAGCTGCTTAATGAAGTACGGGTTGACAAGTTTCAAAGAGAAATAAGGCTCAAGAATACGCCAGACAGGCATCCAATAGATGCTTGTGCTCTCCATGCAAACCTCGGTCGCAGCGTGTTCATGCAGTACTTTAACCAATTGTTCCAGGTCAGGAGTGAGAACTCCAATCTTGTTCTGAAACAGAATACCATTTTCGTTGAGAATGCACACAAAAATGCTATCTTTGTGCACATCAAGTCCACATACTGTCCGCATAGGCTTTAATTTTTTTGAGGCACAGACCTCGTTCTACGTTAGATGTGCGGCTGGCTGAGAAGTCATGACCGCTTTTGACCTTTAAAGATAGTATGTGGGCTTGATTTTTATTCTAACGGGCGTAAAAACGAAAGTTTTTATGTATGTTTACAGCATGAAAACAGAAGTAAACCCCAAAGATACAGCCAGAGCAGAGGCATTTGAAATGTGGATGACCTCACCCATGCCTATGGTTACCCTTACCAAGACTTTTGATGTGAGCAATCTGCGTAAGGCAAGCAGGAAATCGGGTATGAAATTCAACGCCATGATTTGCTGGTGCATAGGTAAGGCCGCAACCCAGGTAAAGGAGTTCTATCTTCTTCCTGAGCAGGACAAACTATATCAGTATGATGACATTGCAGTAAATGTCATTGTCAATAATAGCAATGGAGGAATCAATTCATGCGACATCCCGTTCACTGAGGATATTGCAAAGTTTGCCGACTCATACAATACACTTACAAAGCAGGTCGCAACAGAGTGTAAAAGCACTTTTCTGGAGGATTATATGATAGTGGGAACTTCAGCGATGGTACATACCGAACTTGACTGCATAGTGAATCAGTACACCGACAAGTTCTGCAATCCGATGGTAATGTGGGGCAAGTACCGCAAGGGATGGTTCAGGACTACGCTTCCGATTTCCTTCCAGTTTCATCATGTCCAGATGGATGGAGGACATGGTGCAATGTTTATGGAACTGCTGCAGAGAGAAATAAGCAGATGCTGATGCGCCTTGTTTTTACTTCCCATAATTCCACTTTGAATGTTTTTTTCAATTGAACGATTAAATATCGGCCTCTGCCATGCTGAGCTCATTGACTTTGCATGACAGAGGCCGATATTATATCTGGGAAGATTCCTGAAAACTGAATATGAAGATCTTGAGGGAGGGAGTGCCTGTAATCAGTAACCAGTTTGTATAATTTTCAGTTTTACTTATCTTTGCAAGGATATTCATCAAACTAAACATCACTATGGAAACTATGTATGTATCCCCTGATATTGAGATTTTGGAACTTCAGACAGAAGGAGTCCTCTGTGCCAGCAATGAGAAGGTCGAGGAAAACGAAGGTATCTGGTAAAAGTTCTGATTGACTTCAGAATATTGCTGCCCATGGCAATGTGACGGGGCATCATCAGGTGTGTGCGAGCTTTCAGGCTGAGCTTGCGCACACATGTATATAATCTCCTTGATATTTCATAAAATACCCTATCTGCTATGAAAAGGATAATTCTTGCGTTAGCTGTTATTTCTTGTACAGCAATAGTAAATGCTCAAACGAGAGAAGAGTCGGAAAAACTCAGGACGGAGGTTGAAAGCAATCTTGTCGGGAACATATTGCCATTCTGGCTTGATAATGCAGCCGATCCGGACGGAGGCTTTCATGGCGCCATCGGAGTCGATGGCAAGGCGATCGAAGGTGCTGAAAGAGGGACCTTGATGATAGCCCGTATCCTCTGGACATTTGCAAGAGCTTACCGTCAGTACGGACTGGAGGAATATAGAAACATGGCGGACTATGCAGCTGAAAATCTTATAAACGACTGCATAGACAAGAAATACGGAGGAATGTTCTGGACCATTGACGGCGATGGTGCTGTCATGGATGGAACAAAAATGACTTATGCGACAGCATTCGGTATTTATAGCCTTTCGGAGCATTTCCGTGCCACAGGTAACAGGAAGAGCCTGGAAACTGCGATCGCTCTTTACAGGACCCTTGAGGAGAATGCCCACGACAAGGTGAAGATGGGATATATCGAAGCCTTCAACCGGGACTACACCATAGGTGATATGAAAGGAGTCGATGGCAGGAATGCATCCAAGACGATGAATACCCATATCCATATTCTGGAAGCCTATACATGCCTTTATCTTGCATGGCCTGACGAAGGGCTTAAAGCAAACCTTATAGAGCTTCTGGATATATTGGGCAATAAACTCTATTCTCCGGAAACCAAGCACCTTATCCTCTTCTGTACAGATGACTGGCAGCCTATGGGACGAATAGATTCGTACGGGCATGACATCGAAGCTGCCTGGCTTATGTGCGAAGCCGCGGACGCAATCGCAGACGAGGACATCATAGCCAAAGTATATGCACAGGCAATAGAAATGACTGACACGGCACTTGCTGAAGGTCTGAACGAGGACGGTATCATGCTCTATGAAAAATCCGAGGAAGGCTATAGCAAAAAACTCTCATGGTGGCCTCAGTGCGAAGCGATTGTAGGATGCATCAATGCATGGCAGCTTACCGGAGACAGAAAATACTTCGATACAGCGGTAAAGATATGGGACTTTACAAAGACGCATTTTGTAGATAATGAGAACGGTGGCTGGTTCAAACGCATCAGAAAAGACGGCACACCTGTACATGAGCCTAAAGGCAATACATGGAATTGTCCATATCACAACAGTCGTTTAGGTTTTGAACTTATACACCGTCTTGCACATCCTGCTGTCCATACTGAAGTGATGGCATGGAGCAATATTACAGGAGTACGCCTTGAGGGCGAACTCATTGACTTTGAATCAACTCTTAGGGTCGGTGTTCCCGGGGGAGAAATCGAATCGACCGGTAGGGAGAAACAAAACAGGATCCGCTACAACCGAGATTTGGCCACGCAGACAACCATAACTCCTATGCATGGGGCTGTGATTACTCAGACGGTGACTGACGTGGATATGTCGACTGTAAATCTGACGTGGAGTGTCGAAGCTGTCGAGACTCTTGATGAGGGAGTATATTTCTGTATGACGCTCACTCCGAAATATTACTCTGATGCGACGATAAAGACTTCAGGAAGAAATATCACGATCAAGGCCCCCGAGAGAAATATAAGTCTCAGGTTCAATAAATCTGTAAAGGCTTTTGTACGTGAAGAGGATGGAAACAAGGTAATCTACATCACTCTCATGCCTTCACTCAAAAAGAATGCAAAGGCTGAGTGGGCTGCAGTAATGAAGGTCGACGGAGTTCGTCATCATGAGACAGCCGAAATAAGCATTGACCCATTGAAGCCAGGACGCGAATTTGCGGGATTCGGCGGAAACTTCCGAATTCAGAATGTGCAGAAGGATCCGATGGTGATTGATTATTGTCTCAAGAATATGCGTCTGGCATACGGCCGCGTCGAGATGCCATGGGCTCAGTGGGATGAGCATGGAAAGGACGCGGACCATATAAAAAGAAGTGCTGAGATGGCCAGAAGGCTTAAAGAAATCGGCATGCCTGTCATTGTAAGCTGCTGGTTCCCTCCAAAGTGGGCAGGAAACCAGACGACACGTTCTGACGGTACTTCGAGAGCATTCGCCCTGAAGCCTGAGGAGAAGACAAGGATCTACGAATCACTTGCAAGCTATCTGGAATTCCTCAAGGTAGATTATGGTGTAGAGGCTGACTTCTTCTCGTTCAACGAATCAGACCTCGGTATCGATGTGGTGTTCACACCTGAAGAGCATAGAGATTTTATAAAGGAGTTCGGACAATATCTGGCTGACAGGAACCTCAAGACCCTTATGCTTCTGGGTGATAACTCTGATGCGACGACATTTGATTTCATTCTTCCGGCACTCAACGATCCTCTTGCACACAGATATATCGGAGCTGTTTCATTCCACTCATGGAGAGGATGTGATGACAAGACGCTCGAGAAGTGGGCGGCTGCGTCACGTCAGATCAACGTTCCGCTCATCGTGGGAGAGGGAAGTACAGATGCTGCGGCACATCAGTATCCGGGCATATTCAATGAAACCACTTTCGCTCTTTATGAGATAAATCTTTACGTCCGCATATGCAACATAAGCCAGCCTTTGAGTATCCTTCAGTGGCAGCTTACATCGGACTATTCTATACTCTGGGGTGCTGGTATCTATGGTTCGGAAGGTCCGTTACGTCCTACCCAGAGATATTTCAATCTCCTCCAGCTTTCGATGACTCCTCAGAACGCATTTGCCATTCCGTCAGTCTGCGACAAGGACAATATCAATGTCGCATCGTATGCAAAACCCTCTACAGGTGAATGTGCGGTACATATTGTAAATAATGCTGCATCTTGCGAAGCTGTCATTTCCGGATTCCCATCAGCTACTACAGAAGCGACAGTATATATCACCAATACGCATACCAACGCTGAAGCTGTATTGCTCCCTGTCAAGGAAGGCAGGTTGACTGTCAATATGCCGGCAGAAAGTTTTATTACGATCCTTACAAAATAAGTGACTTGAATTTCTCAAGTCTCACCAACCTCCAATATATCTATAATTCATCATTTGCGAAACTTAAAGTCAAGATATGAAAAGAATTTTATACATGTATATGCTTCTTGCAGCCGGTGCATTGACTGGCTGCCGTCCAAAAATCTCTGAGCCGATTCTGACAGCTGATTGGACAGGAACTGCGAAACTTGAGAAGAAGTTGGCTAATCCATTGATTGACTTTAATTTCACTGCTGATCCAACCTCTGTCGAGTACGAAGGAAGGCTTTATGTCTATGCCACAAATGATCAGCAGCAATGCGACGAAAAGGGACCAGATTCGGATAATACCTATGAACGTATCAAGTCTTTGGCAATGATGTCCACCGAGGATATGGTCAACTGGACATGGCACGGAATCATCAATGTCGAGGAACTGGCGCCATGGATATATAATTCGTGGGCTCCTTCTGTCACTTCAAGGATTGAGGAGGATGGCAGGACTCATTTTTATCTATACTTCTCTAACAGTGGTAATGGGTGTGGGGTGCTCACTGCAACATCGCCTGTCGGCCCATGGACCAGCCCGCTTGAAAAAAGTCTTGTTGACAGGCAGACTCCCGGTGTAGAAGATTGCCCGCATCCTTTCGACCCAGGTGTAGTCATAGATGATGAAGGGACAGGCTGGCTTGCGTTCGGCGGTGGCGGTGTCGGAAAGATTGTCAAGCTTGGCAGAGATATGATATCTGTTGCAAGCCGTGCTGCCCATATCCCGACGCACTATCTGTTCGAAGCAAGCGAACTCAATTATATCAATGATACTTACGTATATACATACAACATCGATTGGCAGGATCATTCCGACTGGGACAAGGAGGTTCCGGCACCTACACGCTGCTGTATGAGTTATATGACCTCCAAGACCCCGCTGGTCACTGATTCATGGGTGTATAGGGATAACTATTTCAAGAATCCTGGCGAATGTGGATTCGACTACAGCAATAACCACACTCATCTTCATAAATATAAGGGCAGATGGTATATCTTATACCACAGCATGAGCCTGCGTCACAACCTCGGTGTAAAAGGCGGATACAGAAATGTAAGTGTAGAGGAAATACCGGTGGATGAAAATACTTTGACTATTGAGATGGTTCCTGCTACATACGAGGGTGTGCAGCAGATTGCTTCCATTGATCCATATGCACTGCAGCAGATGGAAACGACAGCAGGTACTATGTCTGTAAAATTCGAGCCTTACGGAGACACAGGTAATATGGTAGCATGTACTGATACGGTCGGTTCCATCCTCGTAAGAGGTGTAGAGTTCACTAAAAAAGCCAGGAGTCTCACAATATGCTCAATGGGTACAGGCCGCATTGAGGTGCGTGAAAACCACCCCGAAGGTAAGCTCGTAGCAATTATAGATGCAGACTCTGCCGAAATGTCAGAAACTAAGGTTCGCCTTGCTGCAAGTCCTGCTTCAGTCACAGATCTTTGCTTCCTGTTTAAAGGTGCTGAACTTAAAATAGACAGCTGGCAGTTCAGATAAATATGAATGATGATTATCATAAGCACAATGACGAATATCCTTACATAGGACAGGCCTATTATATCCAGTTCTCAGATACAAAAGGCAAGGTCATAGTGGACGGCAAGTCACTGACCCTTGCTGACTGCAACAGGAATACCAGGAGGTAAGTTTATGAACGATTCTATCTATATCAGCTATCTCGAAAACAAGCATTATAAGAAGATCAGAAAAAGCGATGAACCTGTAGTTTTTACAGCACGCAAAGGTGCGGTCTGGGCAATCCTGGTTACATTGCTTCTCGGAGCTTTGATTGCCTGGTGCTTCACTGCTCCCTTCGAGCTGGATGGCGCCTGGATCAGATGGCCTTTGGGCATTTTATTTTCCCTTGTGATCATCTGGGTCCTGTTTCTTTCTTTTGTTAATCTCAATGCTCGGGTCGTCTTGACGAAGGAATCCATTTCCATGACCGGACGTGTGCTGGATTTCGAGGACGGAGCTTTAGCAGACTTCAAGGCTTCCATGAGGCAGCTTTTTCTTGTAAAGCGCCATGTGGAAATTAAATGGTCTGAAATCGAAAAGCTCTGCAGACCCGGAAGTACCGGATCAGGACTGTACTTCTATACAAAGTCAGGCCAGCGATATTTCCTTAATACAGGTTTTTTCGATATGAAGCTGATGCCTACGATCAAAAGGTATAAGAAATACGAAAGGATTTACAGGTGGTGGTGATGTACCTGAAGAGTATAGTATTTGAAAAATCAGTAACTTTGAAGAAATGTGTCTTCTGCCAGCGGCATTTCCACTTGGACAAGGCTCGTACTGGAGATTGAACTTAGATCATATATTATGGGAACATTGATTTTCGGCATATTTGCCCTTCTTTTCGGACTGCTGACTATTTATCTGAGAGTATTCAAAAATTCCAAAGGCTTGAGCAAGCTGGAGGCTATGAAAGATACATATGGCGATAAACTTGGCCTGATCCTACATATCATTTCATATACAGTGGTGCCGATTGTAGCCGGTATTGTGATGATAGTCAAATATTTACTTGCGGAAAATCTGCTGTAGAGCCGTCGCCTTTATCTTTTAAGTCGGTTGATTATGATTTCCATCTCGTCGCATCCTTTCGGGAAAATCTTGTCCAGAAGGGCGGCAGTGCCGTTCTCGTTCTTGAATTCAAGTTCTTCCTGTGTGATAGGAAGTACATGGTGGAAGAGAATGGTCTTGCAGCTGCTCAGGTTGCATTTGTCTTCGTGTGTAGCTACAAACGGAGCCGGGTATGTCAATATTGAATTGTTGTATGGATACTCTTCAGAATAAGGCTCTCCTTCTTCTGTACCCAGTGTGTGTCCCATTGTAAGCCATGATTCTGTCCAGAGAGGCAGTCTGGCAATGTTTTTAAGGAGTCTGATCGGCCAGTAATTCGCTTCGTCCTCGAGCGCTTCGTTATCCAGCTTCCAGTCAGACGGCAGGTACATGATGTATTCTGCATGTTCCGACAGATGATATTGTGTACGGATGTCCCTCTCTATATCCATCCTGTATGCTCCCGCACCGATAGTACACAAGGTGTAATAATCCCTGTCCTCCTGCGGCGGAATCAATGCCACGTCCAGATGAATGTCTGTAGATGCGAATTCGTGCAAGACATTCTGAAATTCTCCGAAGTCCTCCTTTATGCACTCGACGACCTCGTTTTCATCCTGCTCAGAATAAAGAATCAGCCTTATGTCATCAGGATTGCGAGGAGCCAATGCTTCCTTCCAGAAGTACAGCATATGCTCCTTCAGAGTCTGGACATCGTCTGACCACAGATATGCCAGGCCAATGTCATCCTTGAACTCATTCTTGTCCTTTACCTCCACTGTAATGAAGTCCTTATATACTCTTACCGCTTTTATAGCCTCCCACTTCATCGTCGAGAGTCTGACGAACTTCTTGCCTTTGTGGCAACTGATGAACATATGGTTTATACCCTCCGGAGTAACGACCGGGAATACTCCGGATCTGCCGAAGGAGCGATAAAGCTTCGTCAGGTTATTTCCAAGGCCGATCTTAAGAAGTATCACCACAGCAGCCAGTTTGAGCGGCTTGCCGATATCACCGGTAAATATACCAAGAGCTATGGCTGCGATAAACAGTATGAGGTAAATGATATTCGCTATCGGGTAGGTGAACAGATTGTCCCACATTGCACCTTTCAGGAAGGTCTTCAGATCTGATGGAAGTTCTGCCTTAATGTCACCTTCTGCCTTGACATCCTTGAGTTCCGGCAGATTCTTGTAAGTGTATTTTTTCAAAGCTGTATCCTGCTGATGGTTAATCTATGCAAATATACATATTAATTCGTCTTTTTCTCCCCCACAACACACCATCTGATGAAAGAAACCCTTCTGAGTACTTCATAAACTATAGGAGAAAGCGCAAAGACTGCCATGCCCAAAAGCAGGTATATACAAAGCGTGTGAAATACAGAATGATTCCCTTCCTTTGGTAGAACTCTCCGATTTTTTTAATATATTTGGACATCCCATACCATAAACTATAGAACAATGAAACTAAAAACCATTTTTACCGGCATTCTTGCCATCGCTGGGACAATAGAAGCTTCTGCCCAGTCCTCTCCTAAGGTAATCAGCTACCTGGAGATTTATGACCTTGAAACCAGAACTCATCAGGTGGTAAAGGAATTTCCATTCCTTATAGAAGCCCCTAACTGGACTCCTGATGGTAACTGGCTGGTAGTCAATAAGGGAGGTCGCCTTTATAAGATATCACCTGACGGCTCGACTGACCTAATCGAAATCAATACAGGCGCAATCACTCAATGCAACAATGACCACGTGATTTCGGCTGACGGCAAGTGGATCGCCCTCAGCAGCAATGATCCTGCTGCCAAAGGATGGAGCTCCTATGTGTTTACCGTGCCGTTCGAAGGCGGTGAACCAAAGAAGATTACCCCTATAGGTCCGAGCTATCTCCACGGTATCAGCCCTGACGGAAAGACAATTGCATACTGTGCATTCCGAGGTCCGGACAATGAGGCGGATGTCTATGCAATGCCTGTAAAGGGTGGAAAGGAAATACGCCTTACAGATGCTCCCGGACTTGATGACGGTCCTGAGTATAGTATGGACGGCAAGTATATCTGGTTTAACAGCGTCAGGACAGGCAGGATGCAGGTATGGCGTATGAAGACCAATGGAAAGCAGCAGACCCAGATGACATTCGACGAGAATATGAACTCATGGTTCCCTCATATTTCTCCGGATGGCGAAAAGGTGGTTTATATAGCATACCATGATTACGAACTCGCTCCAGGCGAACATATCGCAAATCTGAATGTACAGCTCAGAATGATTCCTGCTGAAGGTGGAGAGCCTGAGGTTCTGGTGGAACTCTTCGGTGGTCAGGGTACTATAAATGTCAATTCATGGAGTCCGGACAGCAAGAAGTTTGCTTATGTGAGCTATCGTCTGGAGGAGGAAATCACTGCTCCAAAGAAAGAAATGGCTATTCAGCTCTATTCAGCACGTCAGTTTATCGGAACTCCTGAACTTTTTGCAAAGAACCATAAGTATGTACTTGCACGCCTTGCTCAGATGGGTTACACAGGTGCAGAGGCTGCAAGCTATGATAACGGCAGATTCTCAGGAATGGAGCCGGAAGACTTCAGAGCAGTCCTGAATGAAGCAGGACTCGAGTTCATGTCATCTCATACTACCAGACCGCTTTCTGCAGCAGAACTTGCATCAGGCGATTTCACAGAGGCTCTCAAATGGTGGGATCTCTGTATCGAGACTCATAAGAGGGCCGGCGTGCCAAGACTGGTGATGTCATATTCTCAGAAGCTTTCTACAGAGCAGGAACTGAAGGTCATGGCCGAGTATCTTGATGCAATCGGTGCCAAGTGTAATGCCGCCGGCATCCGCTTCGGCTATCATAACCATGCTCACGAATTCGAAAGAATCGGCAATACCACCATGATGGATTATTTCCTTGCCAATACCGATCCTGCGAATGTGTTTGCAGAAATGGATGTATACTGGGCAGTGGTAGGAGGAGCAGCTCCGGTAGATTATATGATTAAGTATCCTGGCCGTTTCGAGGTGCTCCATATCAAGGACAAGAGGGAGATCGGACAGAGCGGAATGGTAGGTTTCGAGCCGATTTTCCGCAATTTCCCTAAGGCCGGCACTAAAGCTATCGTCGTGGAGATGGAAGAAGCAAGCTCTCCGAACATCCTCAAGGGTCTTCGTGAAAGTGCACTCTACCTTAGAAATGCTCCTTACTTCAAGTAAACCGTAGACTACATTACAGCCACACTGCTACAGCAAGTGTGGCAATGGATATCAGAAACCAGAGCAAGACTCCGAGTGCAAGGGGTCTTGCTCCTACTTTTTTAATAGATGACAATGACAGACCTCCACCGATAAGGAACAATGTCATGCACAGTATCCGACGTGCGCAGAATACAATACCTCCAGTGATTTTTTCCGGAATAGGAAGGAAGGTATTGATCACCATGGCCAATATGAAAAGCACGATGAACCAAGGTATACTTACCTTTCGGCCCTTGGCACGGAAAATCAATGACGAGATCAATGCCAGAGGAATAATCCATAGCGCGCGGGTAAGCTTGACTGTGGTGGCGATTTTCAAAGCTTCTTCTCCGTATGCTGCACCTGCTCCCACTACAGAACTGGTATCGTGGATGGCAATGGCTGCCCAGATTCCGAATTGTTCCTGAGTGAGCCCCAGCATTTCACCGGCAACTGGGAATATGAATAGTGCTATTGCGTTAAGAATGAATATTGTGGCCAGCGACATTGACATCTGGTCATCATCAGCTTCTATGACCGGGCCGACGGCTGCAATGGCACTTCCTCCGCAGATCGCAGTACCGGAAGAAATCAGATATGCGCTCTTGCTGTTCACATTCATAAGCCTGCCAAGAAGTACTCCGATACACATTACGCTGACAACGGAAATGATAGTGAAAAGCATGCCTTCCTTTCCTGCAGCAAGGGATTCGTAAAGATTCATTCCGAAACCAAGGCCTATCACGGATATCTGCAAAGCCTTTTTCGAGGCCTTCTTGGAAAACGCTGGAAAAGGATTTCCCATAGCGAGTGCCATGACTATACCGGCAAGAAGTGCCAATGCAGGTGAGAGGAATGCCGATAGGCACAGAAGGATTATAAAGACAGTTTTCTGGATCATAATTGTAGATTTCTTTCTTGGTCCCGTTTGATAAGGGCTGCGAAATTACGAAAAACAGAAGATTATCCATAATAATCCCTAACTTTGAGAACTTATTTGAAGAAACTATGTTAAGATTTGGAGTAATAGGCACAGGAAGAATCAGTGATTGGGTCCTAAAGGGAGCGGCCCAGGATTCCAGGATCACAGTTACAGCAGTATGCTCGAGGACGGTGGAGGCAGCGGAAGCCTTCATTGCCCGTAATCCATTGGCAAAGGGCGCGAAAGTATATACTTCAGTAGATGAAATGGTCTCCGATCCCGAGGTGGATGCTGTTTATGTCGGTACTCCTAACCAGACCCATTGCGAATATACTTTAGCCGCCCTGAAAGTAGGAAAGCATGTGCTTTGTGAAAAGCCGTTGGCAGTCAATGCAGATGAGGGACGCAGGATGATAGAGGCTGCACAAGCCAGCGGATGTCTTCTGATGGAGGCTATGGTTTCCACTCTGAATCCTAATTTCCAGACTATAGCTGCCCGTATTGACGAGATCGCTCCGGTGCGTCAGTACAGCTCGTATTTCTGTCAGTACTCGACCAAGTATGAGGCTTTGAAAAGGGGAGAGGTAGCGACATCATTCAAGCCAGGTACTGCCGGAGCCTTGCGTGATGTGGGTGTATATACATTGTATCCGATGGTGGCACTCTTCGGAAGGCCGTCCGCAGTAAAGGCCAATCTTCAGACTGTAACCACAGCAGAAGGAGTCTCGGATGTCCAGGGAACAGCATACTTCAGATATGATGGCATGGATGCCGTCCTGACATGGTCCAAGACTTATGACAGCTTTATCCCGACTGAAATAGCCGGTGAAAAGGGAAATCTTATATTGGACGAAATCCATATTGCCAGAAAGGCTGAAATGGTTCCTCATGCTGCGCCGACTTCCGGTCAGGGCCCTAAGCCGGGACGTACCGTCATCAGTGACGGACTCCCTTATAATGAGTATTATTATGAGTTCAAGGAGTTTGCAGACCTGATAGAAAGAGGTCTGAAGGAATCGCCTTGGAATTCGCTTCAGACCTCTCTTACAGTTTTGGAAATAATTGATGAGATATCAGCCTAGTCTTTCTTGCCGAACCATGTGAGTGTGCACCACAGCTGCTCGAAAGGTCCTCTCTTGTGATGCTTCATCCACCATGTACAGAATACGAACTGTACTGCGATGCAGCAGATTCCGAGGGCGAAGCTGGCTGTGTGGCCGCATACATCCCACAGATGGAATCCCCAGTTGTAGAATATGATAGCTCCGATGAATGACTGTCCCAGATAGTTGGTAAGACTCATCTTTCCGTATGGCGCTATCTTGATAAGCCAATTCTTGGCAGATGTCCTGTAATAAAGGAGAGTGATGCCTGAGACGATGAAGAGCATCATTGAAATGTTCTTCCACATGTTCAGGGCTACATTGAGACTCTTTGAAACGCACGGAATGTCGGTAGCATTCGGAGCATAGTTGAAGAGCGGAAGAAGGATGGCGAATGCGACAATCGAACCGAAGAGGATCCTCTTCCATACCTGAATGTTGTTGCCCTCATCGTAGAAGAGTCTGCGTCTTCCCAAGATGATTCCGAAGAGGAAGAACAGGATGGTCTGTGTCATTCTTCCGTTTTCGATGGCCCAGAGGATATTTGCTGGGAGTCCGTATCTTACACCGGCAATAGCTACTTCGAATATGCTGCCTTCCGACATTGCAGGCCAGATCGCTCTATAGCATGCCTCGCTGCCCAGATCCATTATAGGCGTGGCAGGGTCAATAAGGCCAAGAATCAGATAAACAAGTTCCACAGGCTGCATAAGCATCAGTACTATCAGCGCCCATATCAGTTTGTTGCTTGCCCTGATGAGAGGTATGATGATCACTCCGCATACGCCGTAAATGAACAGGATATCTCCGTTGTAGAACATCAGGTCGAAGATTCCGAAAAGCATGAGCAGGATCATTCTCCATAGGAAGCGTGGACGGAAGTCAATGCCTTTCTGTGCCTGGTTGTCATGCTGGATGAAGAAGCTCAGACCGAAGAGCATCGCGAAGATCGCATACATCTTGCCGGCAAGAAGGAAGAATGTTCCGTCAAAGATTTCCTGATTGAGACTTGCCCAGAACTCATTCTTCGGAGCCGGGAAGTTCCAGAAATTCATGTGTTCCAGGAAGTGGATGAGGATGATGCCGGCAATGGCGACGCCTCTGAGAATGTCGGCTACATCGATTCTGGTGTTAGGTTTGTCAGATGGTGTGTATTTCATAAAGGTCAGTTTTGTTGTGTCTCTGGTTTACCACTTTCCGTAGTGGATGTTTTCTGGTTTCCACTTGTCCCTTGGCTGGGTGGTGCCGTCGTGATGTCCGATCGGAATGGTGCATAAAGGCATGACATCGCTTGGAAGACCAAGGTATTCGGCAAGTGGCTGAGCAAGTCTCATGTCAGGATATACTCCTGTCCAGACAGCGCCCAGACCTAATGCTTCTGCAGTCAGAAGGAGATTCTGCACGGCTGCCGAGCAGTCCTGCTGCCAGAATGGATTCTCGTTGCCGTCGAACCATGTGGTCTGGCCGCATACAACGATCGCAAGCGGAGCCTGCTTGAGCATTTTAGCAAAAGGAAGAACTTCAGACATTGCATCGAGCTGTTCGCGTTCTGTGATTACGACGAATCTCCAAGGCTGATAGTTCACTGCTGTAGGAGCAGCCATTGCCGCTCTGAGCATTGTCTCGATGTGCTCGTCAGATACCGGTTCCGATGTAAACTGACGCACGCTTTTCCTGCTGTGGATGTTTTCGAGCACAGCATCCAGCGCGCTGTTTCCTGAATTAGAACAAGAATTCATAGTGGTTAGTGTCAATGCCGCAAGGGCGATGAGTAAAAATCTGATTTTCATATAATTGTCTTTAAAATATCATATATTTCATTTTCTGTTTCGTAGGGGTGAATGCAGAAGTAGGGATTGCCTGTCAACATTGCAGAAAGCTGGGTCTTGCTCCTGTCGTAGAATATGTGGCAAGGCTTTCCGAGTTTCTCTGCATATGCCATTTCGTATCCTACTCCCAGAGAAGGACAGGTGCATTCAGCTATCACTATGTCACTGTCGCGCAGCCACGCGGTGTCCTCATTATATATGTCGATGTCTCTTTTGCCCTGCTCCATAAGGTTCAGGTGCGGGCTTCCGATATGTTCGGTGAGGACGATATTGTCTTCCTGCATATATTTTATAAGCCTGCCGTACAGCTCTGCGTCGATCCTTCCTCCGCGGATGGAGCCTGCAAAATATATCTTCTTCATAGATTTATCTTTTCCAGTAATCCTTTGCATCCGGCCAGTACATCCTGGTATGTCTGTTCGAAGTCCCCTGTGTACCACGGATCGGCCACATCGCGACTCTTCCCTGCGAACTCCATCATCATATGCACTTTGCCTCTAATGTCAGATTCTTTCAATGCCTCTCCTTCGGCCACTTCGGAATAATCCCCGACTATTCTTTCCAGCCATCTCAGATTGGACCTGTCCATTACTATTATAAGGTCCTGCTCCTTGAACTCTGCCGGTGAAATCTTATGGGCACTGTGGTCTCCGAAGCGTACTCCCTTCTCGCGAAGCTTTTTCTGAGCCGGGGGATAGATGGGATTGAACCATTCCTCATCGGAAACTGCTCCTGAGGAAATGTCGAAATATTTCGTCAGACCGCCTTTTTCCACCAGGTCTTTCATCACATATTCTGCCATCGGACTTCTGCATATGTTGCCGTGGCATAGAAACATTATCTTGATCATAAGTTTGGTCGCATTATCTTATAAAGATAGCTAAAAATGTCATTACTGAAACAGGAGTTTGCAGACTTCAGTGATATAATCCCTGCAATTCATCCATGTATGTCCGCCATCAGGGTACATTGTGGTGTATCTGATGCCACGCTCTTTGAGATTCTTGTCCAGCTGAAGGGATGATTGGTAAAGGAAGTCAGATGTTCCGCAGCTCAGCCATAGCAGCTTCAGATTCTCATTCAGCTCTTCAGCTTTTGCATATGTGCCGTTATCGAAATTGCCTGAAATCTCCGGGCCGAATATCGCAGGTGCGAAAGCACATACATAGTGGAACTTGTCCGGATTACCAAGTCCGCAGGCCAATGTCTGACGGCCTCCGAGCGAGAACCCTGCAATGGCCCTGCTGTCTGCATCCGTGAGGACATTGTAGTTGGCTTCGATGAACGGAACCACCGATCCGGTGAATTCCTTGGTAGTAAGCTCGGTGTCCATCGGATTGTACATGCTGGCCTGACCTCTGCGGATCATTTCAGGATATGGATTGGCATAAGGCATCACGACTATCATCTTCTTTGCAAGACCTGCTGCAATGAGATTGTCGAGGATGTTATTGATCTTTCCTACCTTGAACCAGGTTTCGTATGTGTCGGTCATTCCGTGGATGAGATACAGCACAGGATATTTTTCAGATGATGCCGGGTCGTATCCTGCCGGAGTGTAAACCACTACAGGTCTGTCGAATCCTACGGCATCGGATGTATAATATGTATAACTGATCTTTCCGTGAGGAACATCCTGAAGGTCCTGCCAGTCTGGCTGAGGGCCTTTCACGTCCGCAAGGCTGTATTTGAATCCTTCGTTAGGGAAGATATGCATGTTTTCCGGATCGGCGATCTTTGTTCCGTCCACAACAAATGCGTATGGGTAGATGTCTGGCTTTTCCGGAGTGACATTGACCGACCATACTCCCTTGTCGTCTTTGGTCATAGGTCTTGTACCTTCGAACATCTGACATTCGAGCTCTACCTTTTCAGCCTGAGGCGCGCGGAGGCGGAATGTCACGCTTCCATCCTTGTTGTAGTCCGGTGATATGATTCCCTGAGGGAAGAGACGTGCCATCACTTCCGGTGTAAGTCTCTGCTGGTCTGCTCCTGCAGCCGGTGCGGCAGGCTCAGCGGCCTTCTTCCCGGCTTTTGGCTTGGATGCCTGTGCCTGAGTCATCGCCTTTGCGGAAGCCTCCTTGTCGAACAGGAGAGGGAAGGTCTTGCTGAGGAAATGGCGAGCGTTCATCCATGTGTGGCCCATCTTGTCGGTGGTGAAATACTGGACGTTTTCAATTCCCTTGCTGTCCAGGAACTCCATGTATTCCTTAGCATTTCCATATAGGAAATCGTCGGTGCCGCATCCGAGCCAGAAAAGGTTTATCTGCTTGTTGGTCTTCTTTGCCTTGTCATAGACAGCAGGGATATCCATGCTTGTAAATGAACTGTAAGAGCATAAGTATGAAAATTTGTCGAGATTGTTCAGGCCGATTGAAAGTCCTTGGTTTCCTCCGCGTGAGAAACCTCCGATGGCCCTGCTGTCACGGTCGTTGAGGGTACGGTAGTTTGCCTCTACGTATGGCATCAGGTCGTTCAAGAGATCCTTGCTGAACTGGTCACCCTTGGTGAAGTCGAAGGTTTCGGCCGGATTGTACTTTGCTGGGTTGCCATAAGGGAGGACGATGATCATTTCCTTGGCCTTGCCCTGTGCAATGAGATTGTCCAGGATCAGATTCATCTTTCCTACCTTGAAATATACTTCTTCTGTGTCGGTGGTGCCGCTGATAAGATAGAATACAGGGTATCTTCTGTCGGTCTGCTTGTCGTAGGTCGGCGGCGTATAGACTATCGCATTGCCGTAAAGGCCCAATGTCTTCGAGTGATAGTTTACATAATCCACCTTTCCGTGAGGTACTGACTGCAGGTCATGGTCCATCGGCTCATCGCCTCTGATGTCTATCATCGAGTTCTTGAAACCCTCGTTAGGGAACCAGTCAGCACATTGCGGGTCCATCACTCCTATTCCATCCACCTCGAAGCAGTAAGGATAGATGTCTGGAACGACAGGACCGAGCGTGATGCTCCAGACTCCGTTCTCATCCTTGACCATATCCTGTTTAGGTGCAAACTGAGCGCTGATCTTCACATTTTTCGCCTGTGGTGCAGAGATGCTGAATGTGACTGTCTTGTCCGGGTTCACTACAGTGGACGGTGTCTGCGGTCCCATCTGGGCTGATGCACAGATGCTGAGTGTCAGTGATGCCAATGCCGGCAGGAAGAATCTAGTTTTCATAAGGAATCGTTTTTATGCTATAAAGCTACGAAAAAATCCATCCAGATGTGCTGTATGGTGGATAAATATGCAATTATTCACGGATTTAAGCTGATATTGATGCAGAAAGAGGATGATATTTGCATAATTCCCGTATTGTGTATATTTTTATGAATCTATAAATATTGAAGATCTTAACTTTCGCAATGCGAAAGACCATTGTTTTGAGGCCTTTGGCCGATAGTAAGTCCTCTCTCCGAGAGAGGATTCAGGAGAGAGGTAAAGTAAAATAAGAAGGTGCGGTGGGAATAAGTTTCGCAAGTCCCACCAATCTTCATTCAATAAATAACTTATCACTTGCGAAACTTGATGTGAAGATATTATGTTAAAGATCGGAGACAGAATGCCTGATTTCGAAGTAGTGGATCAGGACGGACATAAGGTGAGTTCAAAGGATTTCATAGGAAAAAAGACTGTGGTCTATTTCTATCCGAAGGACAATACAAGCGGATGTACGGCAGAGGCCTGCAGCATCAGGGACAGTTATGAAGCTCTTCTGGCTAAAGGTTATAATGTCGTCGGAGTCAGCAAGGATAGTGCGGCATCGCACAGAAAGTTCATTGATAAATATGAACTCCCGTTCACACTTCTTTCGGATACTACCACCCAGATGCTTCAAGCTTTCGGAGCATGGGGAGAAAAGAAGATGTATGGAAAGATAGTTCTGGGTACTATCCGCAGGACATTCATCTTTGACGAGAATGGCATTCTTGAAAGAATAATTGAGAAAGTCGATACGAAGAATCACGCTGAACAGATACTCAACCAGTAACCGATGAAAAGAATAATATCCATTCTGGCTGCATTGACGGCAGCTTTTTCTATCGTGGCTTGTCGGGAAGAACTCCCTGAACCACCTCCTTTCGTTTCAGAGGTCAGCCTTCTTTCTGAAGGCGAAGTGCTGATGGCTTACAAGGAGGTTTCTGAGCTGGATTTCGCTGTACAGCCACCTGACGCTGAATTCGTTTATGATGTGGCAGATCCAGACTGTGAGGTCAGTGTCGTCTATGCCGGTACCAATGGATCTGGTACGGGCACATTCGGGGAATTCAAGGTTCAGGAAGTTTCAAGGCTTTCGGCAGAGGAAGGGAAGTACAGACTGAAGCTTCTGGACAAGGGAAGCAATTCCGGATATTATGCAAGGATGGTGGTCAGGATAGCTCGGGAGGATACTCCGGGACAGGTAAATGCTGTATGCTCGGCTCCCTTCACTGTCCGTCAGGAAAAAGCACCGCTTTTCAATTCAATGTCTTTCCTTCAGAAGGATAATCCGACTGCTGTATATAAGGATTTTACATTCAATATATCTTCCGGGGATGCCACAGTGGCTTCGCCATTGATTTCGAGTCCGCATCTGATAGCGTCATTTGACAGCAACGGGGCAAGAGTATATGTCGAAGGCGAGGAAGTCATCAGCGGTGAGACTATAATTGACTTCTCCAAGCCGGTGGTATTTACGGTAAAGTCCAGAATCGAATACACATTCAAGGTGGAGGTCATATATTCCGGACTTCCTGTGGTGTTCATCGAAACGCCTGGAGGGAAGGCGATTCCAAGCAAATGGGAAGACTGGCTTTCAGGCTCGAAAGTGACTGTTTACAATCCGGACTGGACCATCGATTATGAGGGTGATACAGGTGTGCGAGGACGAGGAAACAGTACCTGGAGCTACCCTAAGAAGCCATATGCGCTGAAATTGGACAGCAAGGCGAAGATACTTGGAATGCCTAAGCATAAGAGATGGGTGCTGCTTGCCAATTGGATGGACCGCACCCTTATGCGAAACAGTGTTTCTTTCGAACTTGCATCACGTTCGGGGCTGGCTTATACTCCGAGAGGACAGTTTGTGGAACTTATCGTGAACGGCAGACATGATGGAAATTATTTCCTCTGCGAGCATATAAAGGTGGATGAGAACCGTGTCAATATCGATGAACTGGATGAAGATGAAACAGATGGCGGGTATGTGATGGAGCTCGATGCTTATTATGACGAGACTTTCAAGTTCCGCTCTCCGGTAAGAGATCTTCCGTATATGTTCAAGGATCCGGATGAGGTCAATGACGCTCAGTTCGAATTTATCAGGAATTATGTATCCGAGCTGGAATATGCCCTGTATGATGACCACCGTTTTGCGGAAGGGGAGTATATGGATTATATCGATCTGGATTCCTTTGCGGACTGGTGGATCGTTATGGAGCTTACAGGAATATGGGAACCTAACCATCCGAAGAGCACATATATGCATAAGGATAAAGGTGGCAAGCTGGTCATGGGGCCGGTATGGGATTTCGACTGGGAGACCTATACGCCTAAGACCTGGTTCAGCATCAATGAGTCCCTTTATTACAAGAGGCTTTTCGAAGATCCTCGTTTCGTAGCGGTGGTCAAGCAAAGATGGGAGATGTATAAGGCTGATTATGAGACTCTTCCGGAGTATATCAGAAGCGTGGCGGCGAAGATCAGGAATTCTGACCGGATGGATAGTCAGATGTGGCCGATAACCCAGTGGGTCAATGGTGATGAAAACATGTCCTTCGATGATGCCGTGAACAGGATGGTCAAGGTCTATGAAGAAAGATTCGATTGGATGGATGCTGAAATAAGCCGTATGTAGGCCGGAATTAAATTTTTTTCTTGAAAATACGGTTTTTACACCAAATTTGTATAAGACGTTTCGTAGCACATTTAAATTAGTGGTTATGAAACGTCTTAAATTATTTTTGGGAGCTGCGGCTCTTGCAGCTGTCGCTTTGACAGCATCACCTGCGGTCAATGCGCAGGAAAACGGAAACAGGGATGAAAACGGCAAGATCGTCAGAGGCCCTTATCAAACGAACCGCTTCGGCGATAACTGGTTCATCGGTGCCGGAGGTGGTATCAACGTCTTTCTGATGGACGGCTACAAGACCAATATCGGTCCGAGCATTGATGCCGGATTCGGAAAGTGGTTTACACCTGCAGTCGGAATGCGAATCGGCTATTCCGGTCTGAATACAAACTACTGGGCAGACCAGCCTTCGGTGTTCGGTCGTACTCTCGATAACGAGGAAGGCAAATATCAGCAGAAATTCGGATATATGTATATCCATGGCGATTTCCTCTGGAATATTTCAGATGCTATCGGAGGATATAAGGAAACCCGTTTCTGGGATTTCGTACCATATCTGCATGCAGGATATTTCCGCTCTTACGGACTGGAAGGCACTGATTATTACAATAATGAAATTGCGGCCGGTGCAGGTCTTCTTCATAATCTCCGCCTGTCCCCAAGGCTCGATCTCATTGTGGATATGAAAGCGATCGTTGTCAATGGAAGAATTGACAATTCGGATGGAATAGCATTGCTCCCGTCTGTTACAATGGGACTTGCGGTGGATCTGGGATGGCCTGATTTTGTACGTACTTCCTCTGTGATCGGAGCATTGGAGGTCGCGATGGTGGATCAGATGGCGGCTCTCGAGGCTGCGGCAGTGGCTCTTGAGCTGGCGAATGCCACACTTGAAGAGCAGAATCAGATGCTCCAGAACAAGAATGCCAATCTTACCGATCAGGTCAATAAGCTGAAGAAGACTCCTGCAGGTGTCAATCCTGCTGAATTCTACAAGGCACTTTCTCCTGTGACCGTATATTTCAATATAGGAAAGACCACTCTTACAGTGGATGAAATGCATCACCTCGATTACGCGGCGAAGAACATTCTTGCCAAGGCCGACAGTCAGTCCAAGGTTTACATCACAGTAATGGGATCTGCCGACAGCAACACCGGAACACAGAAACGTAATCAGAATCTCAGCGAAGCACGAGGCAAATATGTAGCAGACCTCCTTACATCGAAATATGGTATTGCCAAGGACCGCCTGGTAGTCAAGTCAGAGGTCGTTAAGGCTAAAGCCGATCCTGAACTCGAAAGAGCAGTAAAGATCGCTTTCTAAGCGATTTCAGGAAAATGAACAAGGAGATGCGCTCATTCTGTGGGACATCTCCTTTTTTATGCTATATTTGCAAGATAGGTCCATAATGGAACCTGTCACAATGAAAACTTAAAAAACAGATTCAGATATGACAAAGATCGGAACCACATTCACAAAATCGGGCAAGAAAGCCGTCCTTTGCGGATCAGGTGAGCTCGGAAAGGAAGTTGCACTCGAACTCCAGCGTTATGGAGTGGAG
This sequence comes from Candidatus Cryptobacteroides sp., assembly GCA_045614445.1. Classification (GTDB taxonomy): domain Bacteria; phylum Bacteroidota; class Bacteroidia; order Bacteroidales; family UBA932; genus Cryptobacteroides. The sequence goes on from JAZLCW010000107.1 coordinate 21,644, forward strand.
GTTGTTGCACTTGACAAATATGCCAATGCACCTGCAATGCACGTAGCTCATTCAAACCATGTACTTTCAATGCTTGATGGTGAAGCGTTGGAGGCTGTGATCAAGCAGGAAAATCCAGACTACATCATTCCTGAGATCGAGGCCATTGCTACTGACAGACTCGTAAAGCTTGAAGAGGAAGGATACAATGTGATTCCGACAGCCAAGGCTACCCGTCTTACAATGAACCGTGAGGGTACCCGACGTCTTGCAGCAGAGACCCTCGGTCTGCCGACATCTCCATATCGTTTCGCTCAGACTCGTGAGGAATTCGATGCTGCAGTGGCTGAAATCGGAATCCCTTGCGTTGTGAAGCCGGTAATGAGTTCTTCTGGGCACGGTCAGAGCACCATCAAGTCTGTGGCTGATATCGACAATGCATGGAAAGTTTCCCAGGAAGGCGGTCGTGCCGGCAGCGGTAAGGTCATTGTGGAAGGTTTCGTGAAATTCGACTATGAGATCACTCTCCTGACTGTACGTCATTGCGCCGGAACCACATTCCTCAAACCTGTGGGACATCATCAGGTGGATGGTGATTATCGTGAGTCATGGCAGCCACAGGCAATGTCACCTGCTGCAATTGAGAAGGCAGAATATATTGCCAAGGCCATTACAGACGCATTGGGTGGATACGGAATCTTTGGAGTCGAGCTCTTCATCAGAGGTGAAGAAGTCATCTTCAGCGAAGTTTCTCCAAGACCGCATGATACCGGCATGGTGACAATGATCTCTCAGGATATGTCTGAATTCGGACTTCATGCACGTGCTATCCTCGGTCTCCCGATCCCTGAAGTGAAATTCTACGGACCTTCTGCATCAAAGGCGATCGTAGTGGAGGGTAACACCAAGGAATACGAATTCTGCAACCTTGAAAAGGTTCTCGAAGAACCAGGTGTTCAGATCCGCATCTTCGGCAAGCCTGAAATCGCAGGTCATCGTCGCGTCGGAGTAATCCTTGCTACTGCAGACACAGTCGAAGAAGCCCTTGCCAAGGCCGAGCGCGCTTATGCTAAACTTGAAGTAAGGGTTTACTAGAAGAATACCTTAATAATAAATCTGACCGGTCTGATATTCCGGTGACCCCCGCCTGCCTGAGATTCCTGCTGCCGCAGGCTGTTCGCTGCAAAAGCCCACTGGGCTGTTTGCTGAGGCGCTCACGACCCCTAGCCGGGGGTGGCATGTCACCATCATATCAGACCGGTCAGATTTATATTGTAGTTTCTATTTGGATTTGGCGAGTTTTGCCAGATCGAAATCAGCCTTTATCTTGTCAATGATTGCACAGACCACCTCGTAAGTACGGCTTTCCTTAGTATATCTGGCAGGAGTGATGAAATTTACCCTATGCTGACGCAACAGCTTCTTTGCCACATTCACCTTCTTCTTGATGTCAGGATTATATACGGCGATCGAATTACCTCCGAACATCTTCACAATCTTCATGCAAGGCACGTCGGTTTCACCATCACCGAAATATATCATATGAGGGAACGGTATTCTCTTGTTGTCCTCATCCTTGCTTTCATTTACCTTCTTATTGTCACGGATACTGAGGATACCCTTGTTGATCTTGAAAAGAAACTGAGTCTTGGCAGTATAGTCCACTGCCACTCCCGGCCACTCGGCCTCTCCCTCTTCATTGTAAAGGAACGAACAAGCAAAGATCTTCTTGAATTCGTGTCCGATCTCAGTTCCTTCGATCATCTCTGCTAGTCCAGATGAATTGATGTAATGCTCGACCTTCACTCCTTTAGACTTGCCGTATTCATTGATCAGACTGAACCATTCCTTCACACCTTCGAACAGTTCCACCGACTCTCCGAACTTCTTGAAATCTTCCCTGCGAAGCTTGATTCCGGCCTTGCGTGCTTCATCGTACATCAGCTTCATATAGCTGAGAATGTTGCTCGCATCCTGACCCAATGCGATCGCATCACTTTCCTGCCAGAACTCCTGAGGCTTCTTTCCGATCGCCTGAATGAATCCGAACTCCTGCATGTTTCCCGGCGACAATGTGCCGTCAAAGTCGTAGATCAAGGCTACAATTGGTCGATTTCTCATAGTGTGAATCAATTTTTATACAATATTTGCCACAAAAAATGGCCTTTCGCCACAAATATAATAAATTATAAGCCTTCGAGAGCATATTTCCTTACTTTTGCATTCGGAAAAATCAAACCGCTATAAAATCTAAGCAAAATACAATGAAACATTATTTTACAAGATTAGAAGAAGCTATCAAGACAGGCTGGGAGCGTCCGGCTTTAGGTAATTTCCGAGGTGAACTTTTTACATTCGGACAGCTCGCTACCCAGATCGCAAAGTTCCATCTTTTCTTCGAGGCAATCGGCCTCAAGAAAGGTGACAAGGTGGCTCTTTGTGCCAAGAACTCTGCTCGTTGGGGTGTGACCTTCTTTGCTGCCAACACATATGAGGCTGTGCTCGTACCGATTCTTGCAGACTTTCATCCTGACAGCGTGAACTCTCTGGTGGATCATTCGGAGAGCAAGGTGCTTCTTACTGATACTGACATCTGGAACAAACTGGATATCGAGAAGATGCCTTCGATCAAGGCTGTAATCTCATCAAGCGATTTCTCTCTTCTTTATGCAGCTGATGAGTCTATCACCGCAGCTAATGATAAGACCGACGAGCTTTTCGCACAGAAATATCCGAACGGATTCTCCGCTGCAGATGTTTCTTATCCTATCGACAACGACAAGGAACTTGCCATCATAAATTACACATCAGGTACGACAAGTGCTCCTAAGGGCGTAATGCTGCGTTATGAGTGTCTTTCTGCAAATGTGGAGTTCGGTCAGAAAAGACTTCCTTCATATCCAGAGGACAAGATTGTTTCAATGCTCCCTATGGCCCACATGTACGGTATGATGTTCGAGCTTATCTATCCTCTCTGCGGAGGTTCATCTATCTACTACCTTGGCAAGACTCCTACTCCGGCGCTTCTTCTGGGAGCAATGGCAGAAGTGAAGCCATATCTTGTCATTACAGTTCCTCTGGTGATGGAGAAGATCTTCAAGAGCAAGGTTGCCCCTGTCATCAACAAGCCGGTCATGAAGGTAATTACTTCTGTCCCTGGCCTTAATCAGCTTATTTTCAAGAAGATCCGCAATACACTTCTCGGAGCCTTCGGTGGTAATGTACGTGAAATCGTTATGGGAGGTGCTGCCCTCAATCCTGATGTGGAGAAGTGGTTCAAGAAGTTCAAGCTTCCTTTCACAGTGGGTTACGGTATGACTGAGGCTGCTCCTCTTCTCGCTTATGAAGACTGGTGGGAGTTCGCTCCAAAGTCTTGCGGAAAATGTGTGGACAGTGTCGAGGTACGCATTGATTCTGATGATCCATATAATAAGGTAGGCGAGATCCAGGCTAAAGGATACAGCCTTATGAGCGGATATTATAAGAATGAAGAGGCTACCAAGGCAGCATTCACTGAAGACGGATGGATGCGTACAGGAGACCTTGGACTCCTTGATAAGAAGGGTAATATCTTCATCAAGGGACGTAGCAAGAACATGATTCTTTCTGCTAACGGTCAGAATATCTATCCAGAGGAAATCGAGGCTGTAGTTAACAATCAGCCTTATGTAGTCGAGTCTGTCGTAGTGGACAGAGGCGCGCGTCTTGTGGCTATTGTATATATGGACTCAGATAAGGCTAAGTCAGAGGGAGTGGAGCTCGAAGCATATAAGGCTCAGCTGATGGCAGAAGTTAATAAGGATATGCCTTCATACAGCAAGCTTAATGTCGTAGAGTATATCGATCAGCCGTTCGAGAAGACTCCTAAGATGAGCATCAAGAGATTCATGTACAAATAGAAATACGTACTAACCTGAACCTTTGGCGGTCCGGTGCTTATGCCCGGCCGCCTTTTTTTGTACCTGTCGTTTGGGAATTGATGCAACAGTTTGTCATATTATTGCATCTTCTATGTCAGAATGACGATGCTTATGAAGAAACTGGTTTTATGCCTGCTGGTGCTCGTTATGTTCGTTTACTCAGCAGATGGCCGGGAAAAACAGACCTGGGCCGGTCAGAAATATAAATACGAGATCAGAGTCGGATGGGGAATGCCTTCGGATACCCCATATCAGGCATATGAATCCAATCCTGCATATTCCCACGGCGGATATCTGTCCTCTATCTATTCCCCTGTGATGGGCGGTCTGTACAGTACCGGAGGAATTACCGCTGAACTGGGATTGAACTTCCGTAAATGGTTTACCCTTGCATTTCAGACTTCATTCTGCGGTATATGGAATGATGTATATGATAACAATAAGGCCGATGTATTGTATCGCGACAGGGGAGTGGTCTTCAATATTGCACCGCAGGCTCGTTTCAATTGGGTCAAGCGTCCGGTCTTCAGAATGTATTCAAGTGTCGGAGTCGGACTTACTCTCGTCTCATACGGACATTCTAATTCGATTGAACCTTCCTTCCAATTTGTTCCGCTGGGAATGTCTGCTGGAAAAGATGTCTTCTTTTTTGCCGAGATCGGCGGAGGAACCGGCACCAACTTTATGGGTTATCATTTAGGACTTGGCTATAGATTCTGATACTATGAAAAGAATATATATACTTCTGGCACTTCTGTTTGTGCTGTCATCATGTGAACTTGCTGTGGGAGAGTATCGTCAGGATACTCAGACTGCACTTCAGCAATATACGATGGATGCTTTCAGTTCTTATGTCATATTGCCTGTCATGATGGCTGAGGTGGCAGTGGATTTCGATGCCTATCTCAGTCTTCCGGAAGAAGAAAAGGCCAAGGACTTCAGATTCTACGGCAATATCCGTAATCCTGAGCCTGATATGTATATGATTGATATAGAAGGATTGACTTGTACTCTTCAGACTGGTGGAAAGTCGATATGGGATGAAGGATCGGAATGGACATATCTTTCATTTACTGCAGATACCGATCTTAATGGAAAAGGAAGTCTGTACTGCAGTACAGTGGAGAAGACGGTCCTTGATTCGGATCCGGTGGCTCCGGGAGATACTTCTTTGAGGATTTTCTCTACCCAGTTCGGCAAGAATCCGACAGGTATGGTACTTTGCTCGATTGTGGACGGGTCTTATGAATGGAATGTAGGCTCAAATGGCGAGATATCGGACACTGACGGCTATCTGGCAGAATATATGACCGGAACTCAAGGAATCAATGTTACGAAAAGATACAATGAGTCACTGGCTGGCTACGAGTATATATGTGCGGGAGATTTCCTGGTGACAGTATTCAGAAACAATGAGCCTATAGATATGTGCAAGGCTGTCTTCAAGCCAGGTTTCAAGCCACAATTCGTCAGTGGCAGGTGATGATATATGACAATGGACTGACATTTCGTCAGTCTGCAGCGATTGGAACATAATTTGACTGATACAAGGTCGTCCTTCGGGGCGACCTTTATTTTGACAATAAGATAAACAAGTATAATATGGCAACAACAGGTAAAATCGGAGTAACCACCGAGAACATATTCCCGGTAATCAAGAAATTTCTCTATTCTGACCACGAGATCTTCCTCAGGGAGCTTGTGGCAAATGCAGTGGATGCGACACAGAAGATGAAGGCTCTGGCCGCATCTGGTGAATATAATGCAGAACTTGGTGAACTCGCAGTCCGTATCGAACTGGACGAGTCTGCAAAGACTCTCAAGGTAATCGATAACGGTATCGGTATGACAGAAGAGGAAGTCGATAAATATATCAATCAGATCGCTTTCTCATCAGCAGGGGAGTACCTCGAGAAATACAAGGATCAGCTCAGCAGCATCATAGGCCATTTCGGTCTCGGATTCTATTCTGCATTCATGGTGGCAGAGAAGGTTACCATTGAGACCCTTTCATGGAAGGAGGGTGCAAAGGCAGTGAAGTGGACTTGTGACGGCTCTCCTGAGTATGATATGGAGGAGTGCGATAAGACCGATAGAGGTACGGTGATTACATTGTATATTGCTGATGATGAGAAGGAATATGCGGAGAAAAAGCGTATCGAGGGCCTTTTGAACAAGTATTGCAAGTTCATGCCGGTCCCTGTGATCTTCGGTAAGGAGCAGCAGTGGAAGGATGGAAAATATGTAGATACCGATAAAGATAATGTGATCAATAAAGTGGAGCCTCTCTGGGCACGCAAACCGGCTGATCTGAAGGAGGAGGACTACAATGAATTCTATCGCGCATTGTATCCTATGGCAGAAGAGCCACTTTTCCATATCCATCTTAACGTGGATTATCCGTTCAATCTTACCGGTACCCTCTATTTCCCAAAGATCAAGAACAATGTCGAGATCTCCCGCAACAAGATTCAGCTCTACTGCAACCAGATGTTCGTTACAGATTCTGTGGACAATATCGTTCCGGACTTCCTGACATTGCTCCATGGTGTGATCGATTCACCGGATATCCCTCTGAATGTGTCGCGCAGTTATCTCCAGAGCGATGCCAATGTAAAGAAGATCTCTACATATATCACCAAGAAGGTGGCAGACCGTCTGGACGAGATTTTCAAGAACGAGCGTCAGCAGCTTGAGGAGAAATGGGACAATCTGAAGCTTTTCATCGAGTATGGAATGCTTTCAGATGAGAAGTTCTGCGACAGAGCAATGAAGTTCTGCCTTCTCAAGAATACTGATGGCAAATATTTCAGCATAGAGGATTATAAGAAGGCTGTGGAGACAGAGCAGACTGATAAGGAGAAGAAGGTGGTATTCCTTTATGCTACAGATCCTGAAGCTCAGTACTCTTTCATCGAGACTGCAAAGGCAAAAGGATATGATGTCCTTCTTATGGACTGCCAGCTTGACAGCCATTTCGTGAACCTTCTCGAGACCAAGATCGAGAATGCACGCTTTGCCCGTGTGGACTCAGACAGTATTGACAATCTCATTGCAAAGGAGGAAAAGATCCGTCCGGAGCTTTCTGAGGCTGATCAGGAGGATCTGTCAGTAATCTTCCAGGCAGTGCTCCCAAAGGAGAATCAGTATTATGTACAGGCTGACAACCTTGGTGAGAATGCTGCTCCTATCCTCATTACTCAGAGCGAGTTCATGCGTCGTTACCGTGAGATGTCCGCAATGGGTGGTGGAATGAATTTCTATGGAGAGATGCCTGCTATGTACAATATCACAGTCAATATGCAGAACCCTCTTGTTGCCCGCATCATGGCTTCAAAGGCTGCAGATGTGGCTCCGGCTCAGGTGATTCCTGATGCTGCAGAGGATGCTTCAGAAGATGTGAAGAGAACAGTTACAGAGGCAAAGGAGACTGCAGCTGCGGCTCATAAGTCTGATCTGGAGGCCTTTGCCGGTGACAACGAGATCCTGAAGCAGATCACTGACCTTGCATTGCTGGCTAACGGTATGCTTAAAGGAAAAGACCTCAGCGACTTCATTGCAAGAAGTGCCAAGGTCGTAGAAGACGCTTATCTGAAATAAGATGACCAGGTCAATCTTATTTATAAGCTATTGAACTCCGGTTAGCGGATGAGATTCAGGAACTCGTTTCGGGTACGCTCATCTTTGAGGAAGATGCCGCTGAAGGCTGATGTGGTAGTCATTGCATTGGCCTTCTGCACTCCTCGAAGAGTCATGCAGGTATGAGATGCCTCGATGACAACTGCCACGCCAAGAGGATTCAATGTATCCTGGATACAGTCTCGGATCTGAGTGGTAAGTCTCTCCTGCACCTGAAGGCGGCGGGCATAGGTCTCTACAACGCGTGCGATCTTGCTCAGACCTGTAATGGTTCCGTTAGGAATGTATGCCACGTGGGCCTTGCCGATGAAAGGCATGACATGATGCTCGCAGGTAGAATATAGTTCGATGTCCTTTACAAGGACCATCTGCTGGTATTCTTCCTTGAACATCGCACTGCGAAGTATCTCTGCTCCATCCTGCTGCGATCCGTGAGTAAGGAACTGCAGAGCCTTGGCCACTCTCTCAGGAGTCTTTACAAGTCCCTCTCTTTCAGGGTCTTCCCCCAGAAGCCTGAGGATTTCCTTGTAATGAGCCGCGATAGCATCAGTAGTTTCCTTATCGTATCTTTCTTCTTTAATATATGCCATTTTGCAAAGTATTTGTAGGAGTCTGTTAAAATTTGTGCAAAAATAGCAAAAAGAACTTCATCATTTAGTTTTTTTATCTATATTTGCGCCCCCTAAATGGAATTGTGTACAAAATTATTGATTATTAATAATTTAAACTTTATAGAACTATGTATTGGACACTTGAACTTGCATCAAAGCTTGAGGATGCACCATGGCCTGCAACAAAGGAAGAGCTCATCGACTACGCAGTGCGCTCAGGAGCATGGGCTGAGGTCGTAGAGAACCTTGAAGAACTCGAGGGCCACGGCGAGATCTACGAAAGCATCGTGGACATCTGGCCTGATTATCCAACTAAGGATGACTTTTTCTTCAACGAGGAGGAATATTAGTAGACAACCTATCTGATTATCAGATAGATACACTTACCAAGGGCGATTCTTAGGAGTCGCCCTTGGTGCGTTTTAACCGCATTCAGTGGCATTTCGTCGAATTCAGACTTACCAAGATTTTTACCAAATAGTTACCATTAAATTTGTAACGGTAATAGTTGTATTATGAGTAAGGTGAACACGAAGATTCCGAGTGGAAGTCTGACACTTCTGACAAAGCCAAATGCGGCGGGAGAGTGCGCAGTATATCTGCGCTATTACCTCGGTAGTTACATCAAGAAATCTACCGACATCTGGGTCAATCAAAAAGATTGGGACAGTAAAAGACAATGTGTGAAG
>JAZLCW010000108.1:0-22348 GCA_045614445.1 Candidatus Cryptobacteroides sp.
CAGAACTATGTCAAATGGTATTTATACTTTAGGAACATGGACAATAAAAAGAAAGGAAAATAGTCCGAACTACGTGTGGCGGTTCTACCTATTTTCCTTTCTTTTTATCCAATGTCACCAACTGTTTTTGGCAACATTACCAAAAAAGAACAACCATATAAAACAAACATTATGAAACTAAGATCAATTTTATGCGGTGTGCTCGCGATTGCGGCAGCCGTGGCATGTAAGCCGGATGATGTTGTCGAGACTCCGAAGCTGGATGTCGACAAGACTGCTGTTTCAGTTACCGCTGAAGCAGGCCAGGCTACATTCAACGTAACAACAAATCAGGATTGGACAGCCTCTGCAGATGCAGACTGGGTGTCAGTAAATCCAAACAACGGTAAGGCTTCAGACAAGGCTGTAGCTGTAAAGGTGACAGCTGAAGACAATGCGACTGAGGCAGAAAGAACAGCTACCGTGACAGTGAAGGCAGGAACCCTCTCAAAGACAGTGAAGGTGACTCAGGCTGCCAAGGCTACTACTCCTGAGCCACCGGTTGACGAGCCTGAGTTCGAGGTTAAAGAGCTCTATATGCTCGGAAGTGCCTGTGATACAGGCTGGTCTCTTGACGAGATGCAGGCATTTGCAAATGATGGCGGCATCTTCACCTGGACAGGCAATCTTAACTCTGAAGGCGAGTTCCGCTTCCCGCTTCAGAAGGTATCGAACCAGTGGTGGCCATGCCTTATGATCAGTGCAGACGGCAAGAGCCTCGTATATGGTACTTCTGATGACGAGAAGGTTATCTATAATGTTCCTGAGACAGGTAACTACACTATCACTATCGACGCAAGAGATGTCAAGAACATGGCAGTGGAGGTCGTATACAACGGTCCTGTAACTGAGGGTCCTGAAGTTTCTTGGGGTCTTATGGGCTGCTTCGTTGATAATCTGTGGGCTACAGACGTTCCAATGACCAAGGAAGGCGAGTGGATCGTAGCAAAGAACGCTCAGTTCACAGAGCTTACCTTCAAGATCCGCGGCAACGCAAGCTGGAACGACAAGCATAATATGGGTTATGCTCCAGGTACAGAGAAGGGTCTCGTGAATGCAAGACTTGCAGTGGTGACAGCAGAATACTCAAAGGCAAATCTTGGCGGTGACTGCGTGGATATCAAGCTCAACGGTCCTGCCGGCACATATGACGTATACTTCAGCTACGAGAACCTCGAGGTTTACGTTATGGAGCCAGGCTACAAGCCAGGCGAGAGAGAGCCTATCCAGGTGGAGCCGAAGGATGTGACTTACACAGTAGTAGGAACCCTGAACAACATCAACTGGAACAACTCGGCTCCAGAGGGTCTCATGACCAAGGAGGGTGACTATTATGTGGCAAAGAACGTTCCTCTCGTGACAGCAAAGACTCTTTATGACGGTGCCGACCAGATCGAGTTCAAGATCGTCGAGACAGGTACTTGGGACGGCTACGGTGTAGCAGCCGGTACAGCTGCCGCTTCAGCCAACGCAGAGATTGCAGTCGTTGCAGGTGGTGACAACATCCCTGTAGTCGCAGCAGAGGGTGCTTATGACGTTTACTTCGACAAGGCAAACGGTAAGGTATGGGTAATGACTCCGGGCTACAAGCCAGGTGATGAGGTGCCAGGTCAGGGTGGCGAAGAGCCTGCAGACTATGATATCGACGGAAAGCAGTGGTGCTTTACATGGAATGCACTTGGTGGTGCATCTTGTGTCATTGACTTTGGTGTAACTCAGCCGGGTACAGCTGTCCTTGCTTACGATATGGGAGCTATTGATCCTTCGTATGCAGGTATTTACTTCCCATATATGTTCGGTGAATATACTATTACCAAGACAGATGGTACATCAGGTGTAGTTGCATTGACATCTGAGGGTATGACAATCGAAATTCCTTACTCAAATGCTACAGAGAACTCAGTGCACTTTGCTACAGCGGCTCTTCTCGAAGAGGATATAGATTGTACTCTTGCAACTTCACCAGTAGTTATTTATATGGAATCTACTGAGGGTCTTGCTGACGGTGAATATTGGATCATAGCAGACGGCAAGGTAGCAACCCCTCTGACAAGTAATTATGGTTACCTCCAGGTAACTGATGCTGTAGATGGCAGAAGCACAGCAGCCAATGCCTTCACTTTCACTCAGGTCGATGCAGGTCTTTACACTATCCAGGACGCCAACGGTAAATACTACTACCAGACTGGCTCATACAACAGCTTCAACGTCGCTGATGAGGATGGAATGACAGATGAATTCCTCTGGGAAGTATATGATACAGGAAACGGTCAGTACGCTATCATCAACTATGAGGTAGGTAAGTACATCCAGTATGATACTCAGTACAATTCATACGGTTCGTATATGGACGAAAGAGGTATTCTTCCTACTCTCGTTCTTGCAGAGAATCCTATAACTGAGCCTGAGCCAACTCCGGGTGAGACTCTTGCAAATCCGCTCACAAGCAATATCGAGTGGACTCTTGGAACAAAGGCTTTTAGTGAAAAGGCTACAATCAACGGAAATTCAGACATTTCTGTTCTTAAGCTCGGAACAGGCTCGCTGACAGGTGATGCTACTGTGGTTATTCCGGCAGGAGCTACAAAGGTAGGATTCTATGGAGTGGCATGGAAAGGCAAGACCGGCACTTTGACAGCTTCTTCAGAGCTGGCAGGTGGCAAGTTCTTCGAGCAGACTTTTGTTTCAAACGATGGTGCAGCCAATCAGTCTCCTTATACAATGACAGTGTCTGATGAGACTGACTATTATGAAATCGACGTTGTAGCCCTTCTCGGTACACCTTGTCCGATGGATCTTCCTGTAACTCTTTCTACAGTGGAGAATGCATATCGCGTCATCATCTTCGGACTTAACTATTATACAGAGTAATATAATTCTTTCTCAAGAATCAAGGCGGCTCCTGCGGGGGTCGCCTTTTTTGCTTTCACCGATTGTGCCATGTGTAAAATTTTATTATTTTTGTAAATTCTGCTTATTAGAGGTAAGATATTGAAATAATAAAATTTATAAAAAGTAAAGATGAAACTGAGAAATCTATTTTGGGGAGCGATAGCTTCTTTAGCTGCATTCGCGGCTTGTGAGGAACCGGAGCAGAATCTGGGTACTCCTGATATTTCTATCAGCGCGACTGAGATGACTTTTGACCAGGATGGTGGTGAACAGGAACTGGCTGTAAAGGCTACCCGCGACTGGAAAGTCGAGACTGATGCAGACTGGGTGGTGGTGTCACCGGAGTCAGGTGAGGCTTCTGCTGAAGCTTACAAAGTGACAGTTACTACACTGGAAAATACAGGACTGGACCGTGAGGCAAGCCTTAAGTTCACCATCGGCATGAAGAGCAAATATCTGACTGTATATCAGGATGGTCCGGGGGGATCTGCTGAGGCTCTTGTAGTATATTTTAACGACTTTGATAAAGAAGAGGCTACAAAGACCTATGGTTCAAGTGGCGGAAGCTGGCCATATCTCGATCAGTTCGAGGGCTGGAAGAATGCTACAGGAACAGGTGCAGCGAATGTCTCATACGCATTCAAGGGAATGTCTGCACGTGCCAACTCGACTTCAGACAGCAACTACTCTGACTATGCAGGTTCTGGTAAGAACAATATGTTCTTTGGCTCGGCTGCTTATTTCTCGACCAATGATATCGCACTTGGCGGTGCAAAGGATTTCACGCTTACATTCGGTACAGAGAAATATTCTCAGGACAACGGAAGCGTATTCACAAACTCCGAATATAAGATCTTCCTTAGCAACGATGGTGCAAAGTGGGTAGAACTTACTGACTATACTTTTGCCGGAGGAGCTGTAGAGGGGCGTTGGAATATCGCTTCAGCTAACTTCTCAGTACCGGAAGGAACAGAGAAACTCTCTATCTGTATGCAGGTTACAGTAGCAAGCTCATATCGTATGGATGATATGAAGCTCGTTATTTCAGAGGGTGGCGCAGCAATCGACTTCTCAAAGGCTGTCGAGATGGACTTCGCTGCCGGCAATGCTGGTGGTAACCAGGGCGGTGGTGCATCTGACGGTACTGCTATCTATAGCAACAACTATGATAAGGCTGCCGCATCACAGGGTTCCAACGGCTGGCCTTTCCTTGATCAGTCTGATGCATGGATGAATGCGGCCGGTACAGGAGCAGCCAATGTTACATACGATTCAAAGAATGTAACCGTCAGAAACAATTCCAATTCAGACGGCAATTATTCTGACTATGAGGGATCGGGCATGAACAATATCTTCTTCGGTAAGGACTACCCTTACTTCTCTACAAACAATATTGCTCTTGACGGAACAACTGACCTTACACTCACTTTCGGTACCGAGAAGTATTCACAGGAGTTCGGAAGCGTCTTCACTAACAGCGAATATCACATCTGGCTCAGTGCAGACGGAAACAAGTGGGTGGAACTTACTGATTATACTTTTGCTGGTACAGCTTCAGGAAGATGGAATGTGGCTACTGCGAACTTCTCAGTTCCTGCCGGAACAGAAAATCTTTCAATCTGTATGCAGGTGGATGTGGCCAGCTCATATCGTCTTGATGACTTCAAGCTTGTAGCTTCTGCGACTGCCGGTACAGCAATCGACTTCTCTCAGGCTGTGGAGAAGGATTTCTCTGCAGGCGGAACAAGTGGCGGTGACGATCCTACTCCTCCGGCAGGTGGTGATAATGACGAAAATCCGGATGCTGCTGAAGTGACAATTGCAGAGTTCCTTGCAGCTGAGGTGTCTAATGATGTATTCTATGCAGTGACAGGTACCATCGCAAGTATAGAGGATATCAGCAGCCAGTATGGAAATGCTACGCTTACAATCCAGGACAATACCGGCTCTCTCTATATTTACCGTATGAAGTCTTCAGGTGAAGCTATTGATGCTCTCGGACTTACACTTGGTGACGAGCTTACAGTGAAGGGTAACAGAGGCGAATATAACGGCAATCCTCAGATGGTCAACGGAGTATATGTCAGCCATGTTGATAAGGAAGCTCCGGCTGACAATTATGATGCATCGATTGTTTTCTCGGAATGCGGATATGCCAACGGTCAGTCTGTAAACGATATGGAGATAAAGATTGACGAAAATGTCTCTTGCGTATTCTCGCAGGGATCGGCAAATAACGAACCGGCGTACTATGATTCAGGAAGCGCGATAAGAATGTATCAGAATGGCGCAATCCTCGATATCAAGGCCTCGAATGGCAAGATTATCAAGGAAATAGAGCTGACTTTCGGAAGCAATATGTACTATCTTGATGCTGATTCGGGAGAACTTTCTGCAGAAAGTCCTGTGCGCGTCTGGACAGGAGATGCATCTGCTGTAAGGTTTACTGCAACCGGTACAGACAAGAATCATAGAGCTTATGTAGCTGCTATAAAGGTATCATACGAATAATTGAGAATGATAACAAAAACTTCGATATTCAGGGCAGCAGTGGTCGTGATGACCTTCTGCGCCCTTTTTATGGTTTCATGTCAGAGGCCGGCAACGGAATCTGCAGCTCTTGAAGTCTCTGTCAAGACTCCGGTGGTGGACTCCGGAAAGGGACAGATGTTCGTGAATGTAAAGTGTGACGGACGTTGGACATTGGCTCTTGTCGATGCCGTGGATGGAAAGGATGTGGACTGGGCGAGTCTCAGTATTACATCAGGCAGTGACAATAAAAGCAACGTGGTGCTCTCCTATCAGGTAAATGCCTCTGAGCAGAGCCGAAAGCTTGATATTATTCTTGACGACGGTCTTCATTGGGTAGCTTGCTCTGTGGAACAGATGGGGTCAGGAAAGCAGCCTGAACCGGAACCTGATCCTGCGCCGGATACAGAACTTCCAAAGACAGGATGGCTTGAACTCCCTGCTATGGATGACCCGGGACTTGGCTATTACAGTCACAGTTTCAAGATGAACGGCAAGACTTACCGTAACTATTCCTTTGGCTGGAGTCAGGAGGATCGTGTGGCCCTCTGGGTGGCATATCCTCTTTGTAAGCTCTATACGAACGGTAGTGCGGGAAGAACCAATGAGTGGGCTCTTGATCCGCTCCTGGGTGAGGACTCGGCAGCTCCTTTCGGAGGCTATGCAGGCAGTTACGCGCGTGGTCACCAGCTTCCGTCTGCCGACCGTCAGTGCTGTTATGAAGCTAATGCACAGACATTCTATGGCACCAATATGACCCCGCAGCTCAATGCTCATAACGAGGGTATATGGGCTGACCTGGAAGGAAGGGTACGTGGCTGGGCCAATACTTCAGATACGACCTATGTGGTTACCGGTGTGGTCGTGAGCCCATCCAGCAAGAAGGAAAAGGATTCATATGGAAAGAGCGTTACAGTGCCTGATGCTTATTTCAAGGCAGTGCTGAAGTACAGTAAGTCATCGACTCTGGGTATGTGGAATGCGGCGGCCTTCTATCTCGAGCATAAGGCTTATTCCGGTAATGTAGGCAAGGAACATTCGATGTCGGTCGATGAACTGGAGGAGATTACAGGAATTGACTTCTTCGTGAATCTTCCTGCGAAGCTCGGGGATGATCAGGCGGCTGCAATAGAGGCGGCAGATCCTGCGAAATCATCCGTATGGTGGTAAAAGACAATATATTGCTGATGAAAAGAATAGCGTTAATATTAGCGGCATTGGTGCTTTTCTGTGCTTGTGCCGAGGCCCGGAAGGGCGAAAAGAACTATGTCATCGGATTCTACAACCTTGAGAATCTCTTTGACACCTATAACGATCCGGCGAAGAATGATGAGGAATTCCTGCCGGAAGGTAAGAACAAATGGACTGAGGCCAAATATCAGAAGAAACTTCAGAATATGGCCAAAGTCATCAGATCAATGAAGGATGAGAACGGTGCATGGCATGCTCTGCTCGGTGTTTCAGAGATCGAGAACCGTCTTGTACTCGAGGATCTTGTGATGGAACCTCAGATCGCCGAGGCCAATTATCAGATCATACATTATGACGGTCCGGACAGACGTGGCGTGGATGTGGCCCTCCTGTATAATCCTAAGGTGTTCACATTCCTGGACAGCGAATCGATCCCATTCACTTTCGAAGGCAGCTCGATCGACTGGATCCAGACTAAGGAGGAAAGGGATTACTTCAGAACCCGTGACATCCTGATGGTGCACGGAACTATTGACGGAGAACATTTCGCGATTTATGTAGCTCACCTTCCTTCCCGTGCAGGTGGAAAGAAGGGCGGTAACCAGCTTCGTGACCGAGGCGGTGAGATCATGTACGAGCATTCAATGAAGATGCAGCAGAAGTATCCTGGCATCAAGATCGTCTGCATGGGTGATATGAATGACAACCCTACCGATCCTTCAATGGCTGAGTATCTTCACGGAAAGGAGCATAAGGAGGATGTGACTGATACAGACTTCTTCTCGCCTTTCACTTCGATGCTCAAGGCAGGATTCGGTTCTCTTGCATATCAGGGTGTATGGAGCATATATGACCTCCTTCTGGTCAATAATGCCCTTGCAAACCCTCAGGAGGGAACATTCGGTATCCGACAGCTTCATAAGAAGGGATACTATGGACGAGTGTATAATCCTGACTTCCTGACTAATCAGAAGGGACAGTACAAGGGTACTCCGTTCAGGACATTCTCAAATGGAGCCTTCATCGGAGGATATAGTGACCACTATCCGACTTATATCGTGATTACCAAATAGTGAAAGATTGCAATAATAACAATCATATGACAAAAAGAATACTATTGACAATTGCAGCAGTGCTTTGCTCGGCGCTTCTCTTCGCTCAGAACAGCGATTTCGGTGGCGTCAAGGGTACGGTGGTCAACCGAGCCGGCAGAGCGCCTATCGCAGATGCAGAGCTGACTCTTTCGCAGCAAGGCGAGACTGTCGCGACCTCTGTTTCGGATGCTGACGGAAAGTTCCTGATGGAGAACCTTCCGAACGGCATGTACGACCTGACGATCAAGGCACCGGGATTTCTGGATGCCACAGTTAATGTAACGATTGAAGGCTATGTAAAGGATCTTATCTTCGTTGGTATGGTCATTGAGCAGGTGGTTACTGAAGTCGATGATGCAAACTTCGCAGAGTTCGACATGGATGACTCCGGCTTTGAAGATTCACCGTCGATTCTTTTCGATTCCAACGATCCTTTCACCAATATCGCCAGCTTCGGATTCAGCAACATCCGTTTCAAGAACAGAGGTTATACATCTGAGTCTCAGGATGTTTACCTGAGCGGTATCAGGCTGAACGATGCCATTACAGGTTATTCTCCATTCTCTCTCTGGAGCGGTCTGAACGAGGCGATGAGAAGCAAGGAGACAACAGTCGGAAATGAAGTCTCTGACTATGGCTTCGGAGGCTACAACGGTGTGACCAATATTCACGCAATGCCTTCCAATGTACGTACCGGATGGCGTCTCAGCGCATTGACAAACAGTGCCCTCTACCGTCTCCGCCTTATGGCTACATACGCTTCTGGAGAACTTGACAACGGCTGGTCTTATGCATTCAATGTCTCTGCCCGTATCGGAGGCAACGACTGGGTGAAAGGAGTCTATTATCGTAATTTCGCATACTATGCAGGTGTGGAGAAGAAGTTCGGCGACGTCCACAGAATCGGTCTCGTGACCTTCGCGGCTCCAGGTCAGCGTGGTGCTCAGAATGCCTCTACCCAGGAAGTTTACGACATGATGGGTGACAATATGTACAACAGTAACTGGGGTTACCAGAACGGCAAGGTACGTAATGCCCGCGTCCGCAAGACATTCGAGCCTGTGACTATTCTCAAATACACCGCTACTCCGTCAGATTATCTCGAGGCTTCTGCTACATTGCTCTGGAGAACCGGTAAGAACGGCTACACAGCTATGGACTGGTATGATGCTCCGGACCCTCGTCCTGACTATTACCGTAACCTTCCGAGCTACTACTGGATGGATGATCCGGACTATGGCCGTCAGAATGCAGAAAAAGCTGCCTGGGCTCAGTATGCTTGGGAAGAGAATATTCCTGAATATGCTCATCTGAACTGGGACCGGCTCTATAATGTGAACTGGAACAGTATAGATGCAAATGGTGATGCTCGTTCAAAGTATGTGCTCGAAGAGCGTCGCGTCGATCAGAATGACATAAATATCGGTGCCAATCTGAAATGGACAGCCTCCAAGGCCTTTACTCTCACCGGAGGAGTCAATTACAAATGGAACCGCACAGAGTATTACAAGAAGCTCGATGATCTTCTCGGTGGTGACTACTATGTGAATATCGACCAGTTCGCGGAACGTGATTTCGCTTCCAACCAGGCCATGGTGCAGAATGATCTGGACTACTATCTTGCAAATGGTGCAGCACAGGTACTCCGTCAGGGAGACAAATATGGCTATGACTATTATGCGAATGTGCGTAAGGCAGATGTCTGGGCCAACGGTTCCCTCGACCTCGGAGGATTCAAGGCAAATCTTGCTCTCCAGGCAGGATATGAGAAATTCTGGAGAGACGGTCTCGTGAGAAAGGGTCTCTTTCCTGGTCTCAATGATGACGGATCGGAATTTATGGTGGACGGCAAGAGCATGACATCATACGAGATGGTGAACGGAGAACGTGTTGCCATAACCTCAAAGGGCAAGTCAGCCGTTTCGGACTTCTTTACATACTCAGCAAAGCTTGGTCTCCAGTATCATTTCACAGGTGGACATAGAATCTATGCAAATGCGGCATACTTCAACGATGCTCCTACATTTGCACAGTCATTCATTTCGCCTCGTACAAGGAACTCACTCGTTCCTAACCTCGAGACAATGAAGACAACTTCTGCTGACCTGAACTACCAGTACAGCAGCAATGGCTACAATGTCCGTGTGACCGGTTTCTGGACCACCATCAAGGACCAGACAGATATGATGAGCTTCTACGATGACTCGCAGAACTCGTTCACAAACTTTGCCATGAGCGGCATTGACCAGCGTCATATGGGTATAGAGCTGGGAGTCAAGGTACCTCTTCCTGTACAGGGCCTTTCACTCGAGGGAGCTCTCAGCTGGGGTGAATACATCTACACCTCGACTCCGCGTATGACACAGACGGTTGATAACAGTGCGGAGGTGGTTCACGATAATGCTCCTGTTCCATATTGGGCAAGTCATCCTGTCTATAAGAAATACACAGACGAGTTCGGCACTGTGACTTATGAGACTGATGTGGACGGAAACTATATTGTCGAGAAGAATCAGAAGCACTATGTGCCTTCGACTCCTCAGCTTGCGGCTGACCTCGGCTTGAATTACCGTACAAACTCATATTGGTTCTTCGAGCTTCACGGTCAGTACTTTGCGAATTCTTACCTTGATATGAATCCTGGCTACAGGACTGACCATGCTGTGAATGGTCCTGACGGAGTCTTCACGCCGGTCGAAGTGGAGTATATGGCCGCACAGGAGAAGTTCAAGCCTGTATTCCTGCTCAATGCAAGCATCGGAAAGTCATGGTATATCGACCGCAAGTACAACTTCGGCTTCTCAATGAACATCCAGAATATCACCAACAACAAGTGGGTGAAGACCGGAGGATATGAGCAGACCCGTCTCATTGACAGCGAGAGTGCGGAGAGATTTTACCGCTTTGACTCAAAGTACTTCTATATGCAGGGGCTGAACTATATGTTGAACCTCTATTTCAGATTCTAATTTGACAGGTCCTTTGCTTGAGCGAAGGATCTGAAACACAGATATTATGAAAAGAATTTATATTGCAATATTAGCGGCAGTGGCTCTCTTCGCAGGATGCGAGGAGTTCCAGCCGGTTTTCACCGGAAAATATCCGGCTCCGCAGGACCAGCTGATATATACTGATGCTGATTTCGGAAAGCTGACACCGATTTCAGATGTGAAGCAGATGTACAAGGACAATGGCAACAAACCATACGACATCACCAAGCATTGCGTGATAAAGGGACAGGTGATCACTTCAGACCAGACCGGCAACATCTACAAGAGCTTCTACATCCAGGATGAGACAGGAGGAATAGAAATAAAGATCGGCAAGAGCGGTCTTTATAATGACTACAAGGTAGGCCAGTGGATTTATGTGGATTGTACCGACCTTACGGTAGGCAGTTATGAAGGAATGCTCCAGATCGGCTATAAGGATGAGACTGGAGAATATGAGACTGCATACCTCGAACATTCGGCTATCATTGATCAGCATGTCTTCAAGGGAGCAATGGCAGATGAGAAAGAGCTTGTGAAGCCTGTGACCATTGCCGGCAATCAAGTGTATGAGGAAAAGTATCTGGGAACACTTGTGACCATCGAGGGATGCAAGTATTCCAACCTTATCTTCCTCATCGGTTATATTGATCCTGACATTGTAAAGGAATCAGACAAGAAATCGAACTGGAACCGTTTCTTCCTCGATGATGAGGACGGACATAACTGGGGTATCACATCCTGGGCTATGTCGGAGAGCCTTTTCAAGGAGCACGTGGATAATGGCGACTTCGATTCTGCCGTGATGAATGACGGTGTGACTGTAGGGGAACGCAAACATCTGATCAAGCCTCAGCCATACACAATGAACCAGTTCTTCGAGATGCCTGGTCTTTCGGGTAACAAGAAGTATCTTCAGGTCCGTTCGAGCGGCTATGCGAAATGGTCTGATGTGAATATTCCTGAGCCGGTGCTCAATGGTCAGGAGACAGTGACATTCACAGGTGTGCTCACTAAGTTTGAGGCAGATATGCAGTTCACCCTCATCGACCTCAGCGGTGTGAAGAAGGCTGACGGCACTCCTTGGTACAATTAATCCTTCGTCACCCTACAAGTTGTCATCGGTAATTTACCGCATCCGATGTGATATCAAACATTATATAATACAATGAAGAAATTATTACTCACACTTACAATCATTATGGCAGCAGTATCCTGCACCACTAAGAACCCTTTCCTTGCCGAATGGGACACCCCTTATTCAATTCCTGACTTCACCCAGATCCAGGAGGCTCACTACATCCCGGCCATTGAGGCTGGTATCGCACAGCAGCAGAGCGAAATCGATGCTATCATCGCTAATGCTGAAGCACCTACATTCGCAAATGTAGTCGAGGCTTACGAGCGTTCCGGTGCCATCCTTGACCGTGTGTCATTGGTCCTTTTCAATGTGTCTGAGTCTGATGCTACCGAGTCTCTCCAGAAGATCGTGGAGCAGGCTCTTCCGCTGATCTCAGTGCACAGCGACAATATCTTTATGAATCCAGGCTTCTTCCAGAAAGTTGATGCCCTTCACAAGGATATTGACAATCTCGGACTGAACCAGGAGCAGAGAATGACCCTCAAAAATCTTCACAATGCATTCGTAAAGAACGGTATCGCCCTCGGCGAGGCTGAGCAAGCACGTATGCGCGAGATCAATATGGAACTTTCTTCACTCTCCAATACTTTCGGAAACAACCTTCTCGCAGAGAACAATGCATTTGCAGAGGAATTCGGAGTGTCGATCTCAGAGTATGGCGAGGCAATGGCAGCTACTGAGGACCGCGCTACACGCGAAAAGATGTTCAAGGCATACGCATCTCGTGGAAACAATGGCAATGAATATGACAATAAGGAGCTCATTACCAGAATGATGGCACTTCGCATCGAGAAAGCCAACCTCCTCGGTTATGAGAATCCTGCGCAGATGATTCTTGCCGACAAGATGGCCGGTAACCCTGAGACAGTAGATACATTCCTTGCAAGCATCCTCGCTCCGGCAGTAGCCAAGGCAAAGGAAGAGATCGCAGATATGCAGGCGTTTATGGATGAGGACATCAAGGCTGGTATTCTTCCACAGGGAAGTACAATCGAGCCTTGGGATTGGGCTTACTATACAGAAAAGGTACGTAAGGCAAAGTATGCCCTCGATGAGGAGCAGACAAAGCCTTATTTCCAGATGGAGAATGTACGCCAGGGAGTGTTCGACCTTACTACAAAGCTTTGGGGACTCCAGTATGAGAAACTTGAGGATATTCCAGTATATCACGAGGATGTAGAGGGATTCAAGGTTACAGACGCAGACGGTTCTCTTATCGGAATCATCCTTACAGACTATTTCCCTCGCAGCACCAAGAGAGGAGGTGCCTGGATGACGAATTTTGTGAACCAAGAGATTGTAGACGGTGTCGAGGTTCGTCCTGTAATCGTGAACGTGGGCAACTTTGCAAAGCCTACAGCCGACAAGCCATCTCTCCTTACCCTGGATCAGGTGGAAACTCTCTTCCACGAGTTCGGACACGCCCTTCACGGCCTTCTCAGCCAGTGTACTTACAAGAGCGTGAGCGGAACTTCAGTAGCTCGTGACTTCGTGGAGCTTCCTTCACAGATCATGGAGAACTGGGCATTCCAGAAAGAGGTTCTCGCTGACTATGCACGCCACTACCAGACAGGTGAGGTTATTCCAGACTCTCTCGTAGCGAAGATCGAGGCTGCGGCAAATTTCAATCAGGGTTTCATGACTACAGAGCTTGCAGCAGCTGCTGCTCTCGATATGAAGTGGCACGAGCTCACATCTGCAGAGGGGCTTGATCCTATGGCATTCGAGGCACAGGCGTGTGCCGAGATGGGCCTGATCGACGAGATCATCCCACGTTACCGCAGCACATATTTCGCGCATATCTTCAGCGGTGGATACAGTGCCGGCTACTACAGCTACCTCTGGGCCGAGGTTCTCGACAAGGATGCCTTCGAACTCTTTATGCAGAAGGGTATCTTCGATAAGGAGACAGCGATGTCATTCCGTCGCAATGTCCTTGAAATGGGTGGAAGTGATGAGCCTATGGATCTCTACCGCCGTTTCCGTGGTGCTGATCCTGATGCAGGAGCCCTCCTGCGCGGACGCGGTCTTTAGTTGACCGGATCAGCAGACATCTTGTCAGCAATCATCCTATAGACCTCAGGCTTGATCTTGTAAGCAAGATTGGCCTTATACACAGCCTGCTGAGCTTCGGCGAAGCGGGCTGTCGCTGTATTCTGCAAGTCAAATGTCTTGGCTACATAATTGCCGATCCTGTGCGATTCAAGTTTGAATCCAGCTCTTTCACGAAGCTCCTTAAGGGCTCTGCGTCGGGCAAAGACTCCGGAATTCTGCCATATGTCGAAGACTTCTTTTGCAAACTCATGGAGAGATGCGGCTGCGGCCGCCTCAAAACGTGCCTCATTGCAGGCTTCTTCCAAAGGTTTGAGTCTTTCTCCAGCTTCCTCCTTCAGAGCGGCAGAATCAAAGGATAAAGACAATGTTGTGGCATTCTCCATATAAACAGAACGGAAACGGCTTGCCGTTTCATTCAGGCTCTGCGGAATCGGAATGCCGTCATAAAGATCGATCAGCCCTTCCAGAAGGTCATAAGCTCTCGCCTGGGCATCCAGGTTATACTTGCCCTCTGACACTATGTCCAGCATATCTTCCATGCACTGCAATATCTGTCTTTCCATTACGATGTCTTTTCTGCAAATTTAATTAATTTTGCGATATGAAACGCAGGGATTTTCTTAAGACAGCAGCCGTAATCGGTACGGCAGGGCTTGGAAGCGGCATCGTTGGCGGATGTTCTTCCGGAAGCAAGCCTGAGATGTTCAATTTCAACCGTCTCGGACAAGGTGACGGACTTCGTATGTGCTTCGAACCCTACGAGCTCCAGCTAAGGCATACATTCACCGTCTCGTCTTACTCACGCAAGACTACGCCGGGAGTGCAAGTGCGCATTGATTATGAGGGCTTCACGGGGTACGGAGAAGCATCGATGCCACCATATCTGGGACAAAGTGTCGAGACTGTGACCAACTTCCTTTCAAAGGTGGATATGCGCCAATTCCGTGACCCGCTCCAACTGGACAATATCCTCTCTTATATTGATTCCCTTTCTCCTGGCGACGGCGCTGCCAAAGCGGCTGTCGATATAGCTCTGCACGACCTTGTCGGAAAACTTATCGGTTTGCCTTGGTGGAGGATCTGGGGTCTGGATGCGTCAAAGACTCCTGACACGACATTCACCATAGGTATCGATACACCGGATGTCGTACGCGAAAAGACCCGCGAATGTGCCGGCAGATTCAATATCCTTAAAGTCAAGGTTGGTCTGGACAATGATAAGGAGATGATCAGTACAATACGCGAAATCACTGACCTGCCATTGGCAGTTGATGCAAATCAAGGCTGGAAGGATAGGGAGGAGGCACTCGATGAAATATTCTGGCTCCACGAAAACGGCGTGGTAATGGTCGAACAGCCGATGGCGAAAGAAAGGATGGACGATAATGCATGGATTACGGAAAGAAGTCCTATCCCGGTATTTGCAGACGAATCTATACAGAGATTGGCCGATATCCCTTCTGTAAAAGGAGCATATCACGGCATCAACATCAAGCTGATGAAATGCACCGGTATGCGCGAGGCCTGGAAGATGGTCAATTATGCCCGCGCAGAAGGCATGAAGGTGATGGTGGGCTGTATGACCGAGACATCCTGCGCGGTATCGGCGGCGGCTCAGCTTTCGCCTGCTGTCGATTTTGCCGACCTGGACGGTAATCTGCTCATTACCAATGACCTGTTCAAAGGTATGGAAGTAATTGACGGAAAGATAACATTGTCCGACCTCCCTGGAATCGGGCTCATTAAACTATAACTGATTATGAAAACCAGAATCCTGACCACATTGCTCCTGCTCGCAGGAAGCCTGGCACTCCACGCACAGGACCCGATCATTCAGACCAAATATACCGCCGATCCGGCCCCTATGGTCTATAAGGACACTGTCTTCCTCTACACCACTCATGACGAGGATGACGCAGACGGATTCAAGATGTTTGACTGGCTGCTCTATACTTCGACTGATATGGTGAACTGGACAGATCACGGAGTGGTGGCCAGCCTCAAGGATTTTGCCTGGACTCCACGCGTGAATGGTGCCTGGGCTCTGGAAGTTATCGAAAGAAACGGTAAATTCTATATGT
This sequence comes from Candidatus Cryptobacteroides sp., assembly GCA_045614445.1. Taxonomy (GTDB): domain Bacteria; phylum Bacteroidota; class Bacteroidia; order Bacteroidales; family UBA932; genus Cryptobacteroides. The sequence continues at coordinate 16,013 of JAZLCW010000108.1, forward strand.
ATTGCCCTATTCATGGAAACGGCATCGGAGTCCTGGTAGCCGACACACCTTACGGTCCGTTCGAGGATCCTATCGAGAAGCCTCTCGTATGGCAGAAGGAACATTGGAATGATATTGACCCTACTGTATTCATCGATGATGACGGACAGGCATATATGTATTGGGGAAACCCTGATGTCTATTATGTGAAGCTGAACGAAGATATGATATCCACTTCCGGCGAAATCGTGAAACTTCCTAAACAACAGCATTATCAGGAAGGCCCTTGGTGCTACAAGAGAAACGGGAAATATTATATGGCCTTTGCTTCCACCTGCTGCCCTGAAGGAATCGGCTATGCGATGAGTGACAGCCCGACAGGTCCTTGGACCACAATGGGTTATATTATGGAGCCAACGCATCGTTCGAGAGGAAATCACCCTGGCATCATCGACTTCAAGGGAAAGTCTTATGTATTCGGATTGAATTATGACCTTCTCCGTATCGAGACACCTCAGCACCATGAGCGTCGTTCGGTATCCGTTGCTGAGATGAAGTACAATGAGGATGGAACCATCCAGACGGTACCGTATTGGAAGGACACCGTTCTCGAGCAGGTAGAAACATTCGACCCTTATCAGAAGGTAGAGGCCGAGACAATGGCCTGGGGATACGGTCTCAAGACCGCAGTCAGCAAAAAACACGGAATCTATCTGACCAATATCAATGACGGAGAGACTCTTACCATCCGCGGAGTAGATTTCGGGAAGAAGGGAGCGAAAAGATTCACTGCCGAACTTGCTTCAGCGGAAGGCGGATGCTGGATTGAAATCCGTCTGGACAGTGCTGAAGGACCGATGGTCGGTAAACTGGATATTCCTGCCACAGGGGGACCAAAAGAGTTTAGTGAACTCTCCTGCCCTGTCAAAGGTGCAAAGGGAGTCCACGATCTCGTGTTCGTATTCAGAGGCAAGCCTGAAACCAATCTCATGAACTGGAATCGTTGGGAGTTTGATTCCTGACTTCAGGTCAGGTGCTTTGCTTTTGTCGGAGATTCAGTCAGGATTCTTTCCGGTCAGTTTCCTGTTGAATCCGGGGATATTTTTGATGCAACGAATCAATCTGCAGATGCATCTTATATGCGGTGTGTTCTTGAATCGTATATTGACGCATTATGGCTATGAAATCAAATATTATCGTATCCTTATTATTGATGGGGTGCTTCTTCCTCTCGTGCAGCGTTGCTGATATTCCGGATGAGGGGGTTGTCAGCCCTGTTTCTGCTCCGGACTATATCTCTGCTTTCTTTGAAGAACATCTTCCGAAGCATTCGCAATCTTTCTATCAGGCAGACTTCAAGTTTTCGGACAGAGAGTTCAGCGAGAACGAATGTTTTCTGATCAACAGTAAGTCTGAGTTCAAAGCCGTAATCGCAGATGGTGTGCAAGTTCCTGATATTGACTTCAAGCGGTATTCCCTCATTATAGGCCAATGTGTTCTGGGTGACCCTGGGTACACTCTTCGTGAACAGGTTATCGATCTGGAAAGCGATGAAATGGTCCTGCAGCTTGAATACATAAAGGTGGACGGGGTGGTCCCTTGTGTAATCACGAATTTCTATTTCTGGGGATTGTATCCGAAACTTCCTGATCTGCCACTTGAAGTGGAGATGGATATAATTTAATAATGGCGTCAAAAGCATAAAATAGCAATATTCTGTGCTTTTGACGCCAATTTTTATTCCGAAAGTACAGATATGATCAATTTAGCGCTTTCGGACAGGGATTATTCTTCTGCGAAGAGGGAAACGATGTTCAGGATGACCTTGCTTGCCTTCTCCATACTCTCGAGAGGTACATACTCCATCTTTCCGTGGAAATTATGACCACCGGCAAATATGTTCGGACAAGGGAGACCCATGAATGAGAGATTGGCTCCGTCAGTACCTCCGCGGATAGGCTGGATCTTAGGAGTGATGCCTTCCATTTCCATTGCCTTCATTGCCTTTTCCACGATATGGTAGTGTGGCTCCACTTCCTTACGCATATTATAATATTGGTGCTTCATGTCAAGGATTGCTGTGCCCTCGCCATATTTTGCGTTTATGAAGTCCACGCATTTCTGCATATATGCCTTCTTCTGCTCATAGAGATCCATGTCATGGTCGCGGATGATGTATGAGAAGGTAGCTGTCTCGACTTCGCCCTTGAAGCTGATAAGGTGGAAGAAGCCCTCGTAGCCGCTGGTATATTCCGGACGCTGGTCCACTGGGAGGAGGCTGTTCAGTTCCATACCGATGAGGATGGCATTCTTCATTTTGCCCTTTGCTGTGCCCGGATGAACATTGCGGCCCTGGATGCGGATGGTCGCTCCGGCTGCATTGAAGTTCTCATATTCGAGTTCGCCTACCTGGCCTCCATCGAGGGTGTAGGCATACTTCGCTGCAAATTTCGCCACATCGAATTTCACAACTCCGCGTCCGATCTCCTCGTCAGGGGTGAATCCGATCTTGATCTCTCCGTGTTTGAATTCAGGATGCTCCACGATATATTGAACCGCATTCATAATCTCTGCGATGCCGGCCTTGTCGTCCGCTCCGAGGAGGGTGGTACCGTCGGTAGTGATCAGTGTCTGGCCCTTGTAGAGTTCGAGCTCAGGAAATTCTGATGGTTTGAGGCTGAGGCCAGGTACACCTTTGAGAGGAATTTCCCCGCCGTCGTAGTTTTCGACAATCTGCGGCTTTACATCTGCTCCAGATGCGTCTGGTGCGGTGTCGGCATGGGCGATGAAACCGATTGCCGGTATGTCCTTGTCGCAGTTTGATGGGATCGATGCCATTACATAGCCATACTCGTCAAGGGTCGCTTCCACCCCCATTGCCTGAAGCTCGTCGCGGAGCATCTTCAGTAGATTGAGCTCCTTGGCTGCGCTTGGCTGCGATGTGGATTCAGGGTCTGCCTGTGTATCTACAGCCACATATCTGAGAAATCTGTCTAAAATCTTTTCCATATCAAGTTTGAATTTTGTGCGATTGTTTTCGGTTGATTACATAATCAGAAGGCTTATGCCCATCAGGGCCATACCACCTACGACGCCGGCGATGGCGATGTGGTGCTTTCCATATTTTTCCGCAGTAGGAAGGAGTTCGTCCAGCGAGATGTATATCATGATTCCTGCTACAGCCGAGAGAACGAGCGGGAAGGCCGGGCTTCCGCCTGTGAGATCGACTCCGAAGATGGCGGTGATTGCCAGGCAGAGTGCTGCTCCTATTAATTCACTCAGACCGGACAAGGTCGCGTAGAGGAGGGCTTTGCCCTTGCTCTTTGTTGCATAATATATAGGTATGGCCACTGCGATTCCTTCCGGAATGTTGTGGATGGCGATCGCGAAGGTGATGCCTGCTCCCATTTCCGGGTCGTTCAATGCTCCGATGAATGTAGCTATTCCTTCCGGGAAATTGTGTACGGCGATTGCCAATGCCGAAAGCAGTCCGAGTCTATGAAGAGCCTTTTCGTTGCCTGTCTGTTCCAGAACCCCGATCGCTGCTGTTTTATCGCTGAGCGATAGCCCTGGTGCTTCGTGCGGGTTCTCGTATTCCGGAATCGTGAAGTCGATCAGTGTGATGATTCCCATTCCGACGAAGAATGCGATCAGCACAAAGGCTTCTCCGTGCGGCACGCCTGTGCCTGAAATCATGGCCTGGGCTTCAGGAAAAAGTTCGGCCAGGGATATGAAGATCATCACTCCGGCGCTGAGACCGAGGGCTCCCGCCAGGAAATTGCTGCTTATCTTCTTCTTGAAAAGTACAAGCGCACCGCCGATGCCGGTCGCTGAACCGGCAATCAGGGTCAATATCAGTGCGCTTATCACTCCTTGCATAGCTTAAAACTGTGTCAATTACTTTTTAACCTTCAGTGCCGCATATATCATATATATGATGATAGCGGTATAAGGGATGATCGCTACAGGCTCTGTCCAAGGTGACGGAGCGATGTACATATCTACATTCGCAAATCTGAGGATTGCGCTGACCACTCCCATAAGTGCTCCACCGGCGATGAATCCGGAAGCAATGAGTGTGCCCTTCTCGGTGCGCTCTGCATTGAGCTCCTTGTCCTTGCTGCGGCTTCCTACGAACCATGACACTGCTCCACCTATGAGCATAGGCATGTTGAGGTCAATAGGGATGAACATTCCGAGTGCGAACGGAAGTGCCGGAACTTTGAAGAATGTGAGGACAAGTGCGATGACAGCTCCGATGCCGTAGAGAAGCCAAGGAGCACTACCGCCGTTCATCATTGGCTCGATCACCGCTGCCATTGCATTGGCCTGAGGTGCCACGAGGGCTCCGTCACCGGTGAATCCATATGTCTTGTTGAGCACGAGCATCACTCCTCCCACTGTCGCAGCAGCTACGAGAGTTCCGAGGAACTTCCAGCTTTCCTGCTTCTTAGGGGTCGATCCGATCCAATATCCGATCTTCAGGTCTGTGATGAATGCACCTGCCACCGAGAGGGCGGTACAAACCACGCCACCGATGATCAATGCTGCCGTCATACCTGCTGTACCGTTCAATCCTACAGCCACCATGATCAGGGATGCGAGGATGAGGGTCATTAGCGTCATGCCGCTGACAGGGTTTGAACCGACAATTGCGATCGCATTGGCAGCGACGGTAGTGAAGAGGAATGCAATGATTCCGACAATAAGAAGTCCTACTACAGCATGCCAGAGATTATCTACTACTCCGAAGAGGAAGAATCCGAATACGGCCAGCAATGTCACAGCGATACCGATTACGATGATCTTCATCGAAATGTCTCTCTGAGTTCTGATCACCTCAGCTTCAGCTCCGGTCTTCTTTTTCTTGAACTCGTTCGATGCAAGGCCTACTGCTGACTTGATCACTCCGAATGATTTCACGATTCCCACGATTCCTGCTGTGGCGATACCTCCGATACCGATATGTCTTGCGTATTCCTTGAAAATCTGGTCAGCCGACATGTCACCGATAGTCTGGGTGATACCTGAATTCATCAGGTCGATTACCTGTCCGCCCCAGATGAGGTTCATAAGCGGTATGATCACAAGCCATACGAGGAAGCTTCCGCAGCAGATGATGAATGCGTATTTCAAACCTACGATATATCCCAGACCGAGGACTGCGGCACCGGTGTTGACCTTCAGCATCACCTTTGCCTTTTCAGCGACTGTTGCTCCCCAAGGGAGTATCTTGGTGGTGAGGGTCTCGCCCCATAGTCCGAATGTGGATACAATGAAATCGTAGAGACCTCCGATGAGACCACTGATAAGAAGGGTCTTGGCGCCTTTTCCACCGCCTTCACCGCTCACAAGCACCTGTGTAGTGGCTGTAGCTTCAGGGAAAGGATACTTTCCGTCCTGTTCCTTTACGAAATATTTTCTGAACGGAATCAGGAAGAGGATACCGAGGATACCTCCCAGAAGTGACGAGAAGAATACCTTGGTGAAGTTTACTGTGAGTTCAGGATATTTGTCCTGGAGGATGAAAAGTGCCGGAAGTGTGAATATCGCTCCTGCTACGATAGCTCCTGAGCAGGAACCGATAGACTGGATCATCACATTTTCTCCCAATGCGTTCTTGCGGCCGAGAGCTCCTGAGAGTCCGACTGCGATGATCGCGATCGGAATGGCGGCTTCGAATACCTGACCGACCTTAAGTCCGAGATATGCTGCTGCTGCTGAGAAAATGATGGTCATTATTATTCCGAGGGTCACAGACCAAGGCGTGACTTCCGGATAGTTCTTCTGAGGAGAGAGCAATGGCTGATACTCCTCGCCCGGCTTCAGCTCCCTATGGGCATTTTCCGGTAATTGCGTCTTTTTTTCTTCCATTATTAATAATAGTGTTTGGTTTTACTGTTTTGTAAAACACAAAAATAGGGATAATATCTGAAAAATTCGATAAAAATTTGCTGTGTGTACTTATATGCTTGTATATCAGTATTTTATGTGAAATGCCTGCTGTCTTTGGGATGCAGGCATAACGCGTAATAGGTTGATATTTAATGGGTTATATGGTGTGCGTGGTGCTAACTATATGAGTTTCAGTGTTTTAATATAGGTTGAGAATAAAAATGTAAAAATTTTTGCAAAAATATTGCAGAAAAATTTGGAAGTAAAAAAAAAGTCCGTATCTTTGCAGCCCATTTGAGAAACAACGGACACTCAAATGATAGTTCATTGACAAGTTTGAGAAAAGATAACGAGGTAAAGTTAGAAATTAGAATTTAGTCTGTAACAACAACGATAGAGAGTCTGTCGTCAAGTTGTGTGGACTGCAATTTCAAGGCAACGAGTAAATTAGACAGTGTGTAA
>JAZLCW010000109.1:0-4772 GCA_045614445.1 Candidatus Cryptobacteroides sp.
AATCTTTGGCATAGTTAAATTTGATTTAGTTAATAATTATTTGTTATCCAATCTCTTGGATTACTTTTTCTTGAGAGGAGCGATCATCATGATCATTCTCTTACCTTCAAGCTTAGGCATCTGCTCTGCTCTTCCGTACTCTTCGAGCTCTACTGCGAAACGAAGAAGAAGCTTTTCTCCCTGATCAGCATAGATGATCGAGCGTCCCTTGAAGAAGACCGAAGCCTTTACCTTTGAGCCTTCCTGGAGGAACTCCTGAGCATGCTTTAGCTTGAACTGGAAATCATGCTCGTCTGTGTTTGGTCCGAAGCGGATTTCCTTGATGACTATCTTGGCTGCATTAGCCTTCATCTCCTTTGCCTTCTTCTTCTGTTGGTAAAGGTACTTCTGATAGTCAATGATCTTACATACAGGAGGATCGGCTTTCGCACTTATCTCCACCAGATCAAGACCCTGCTCTTCAGCCATTCTCAAGGCATCTCTAAGCGAGAAGACACCCTGCTCGGGAATATTCTCTCCTACAAGACGTACCTGAGGAGCTGTGATTTCCTCATTGATTCTCAATCCGTCGTCGTCCTTCTTTACATTGTTAGGCCTCTGGCCTGGACGAACATTTGGTCTTGGGCCCGCTGGGCGTGGACCTGGTTTAAATGGTGCTGCGATAAATAAATCCTCCTATAAGTTAAGTTATTAATATATAATGTTCTACGACAGCTGATCCTTGATCTCGTTGGACACCAAAGCGACAAAATCTTCAACTGGCATAGAGCCTGCATCAATTCCACCCTGTCTTCTGACAGAAACTGTGCCTTCAGTCATCTCCTTCTCACCTACAATCACGAGGAAAGGAATCCTCTTGAGTTCACTCTCACGGATTCTCTTGCCGAGTGTTTCATTCCTATCATCTACGGCGGCGCGAATATCGGAATTATTCAGCAAATTGCAAACTTTTTTTGCATATTCCTCATATTTTTCGCTGACTGGTACGATGTTAACCTGGTCAGGAGTAAGCCAAAGAGGAAGTTTTCCGCCAGTATGCTCGAGAAGCACAGCAACGAATCTCTCGAGAGATCCGAACGGTGCACGGTGAATCATTACCGGACGATGCTTCTGGTTGTCATTACCGATATACTCGAGTTCGAAACGCTCAGGAAGGTTGTAATCCACCTGGATAGTACCGAGCTGCCACTTTCTTCCGATAGCGTCCTTCACCATAAAGTCGAGTTTAGGACCATAGAAGGCAGCTTCACCATATTCTACCACTGTATTGAGTCCCTTCTCTGAAGCAGCCTCGATGATAGCTGACTCAGCTTTTGCCCAGTTCTCATCTGAACCGATATACTTTTCAGTATTGTTTGGGTCGCGGAGCGAAACCTGAGCTACATAATCCTTGAAATCGAGAGTCTTGAACACATAAAGGATGATGTCTATAACCTTGCAGAACTCTTCCTTGATCTGAACTGGACGACAGAAGAGGTGTGCGTCATCCTGTGTAAAGCTTCTCACACGTGTAAGTCCGTGAAGCTCACCGCTCTGCTCATAACGATATACTGTACCGAACTCAGCAAGTCTGAGCGGGAGATCCTTATAAGAGCGTGGCTTGGTTCTATAGATCTCACAGTGGTGAGGGCAGTTCATCGGCTTGAGCAGATACTCCTCTCCCTCCTGTGGTGTGTGAATAGGCTGGAATGAATCCTTTCCGTACTTTGCATAGTGACCTGATGTCACATAAAGATCCTTGTTTCCGATGTGCGGAGTGATTACCGGAAGGTAACCATAAGACTTCTGAAGCTTCTTGAGGAAATTCTCAAGACGCTCACGAAGAGCAGCTCCCTTTGGAAGCCACAATGGAAGTCCCTGTCCTACTCTCTGTGAGAATGTAAAGAGTTCCATCTCCTTACCGATCTTCCTGTGGTCACGCTTCTTGGCCTCCTCGAGCATCAGGAGATACTCGTCGAGCATAGACTTCTTAGAGAAGGTAACACCATACACACGGGTAAGCATAGGGCGCTTCTCATCACCTCTCCAGTATGCACCTGCGATCGCAGTAAGCTTTACAGCCTTGATGACTGATGTATCCTTGAGGTGCGGTCCACGGCAAAGGTCTGTAAAATTACCGTTTGTATAGAAAGTGATAGTACCATCTTCAAGCTCGCTGATAAGCTCACACTTGTACTCGTCACCCTTCTCAGTAAATGTCTTGAGAGCCTCTTCCTTGGAAACCTCAGTCCTTACGAAAGGATTCTTCTGACGTGCAAGCTCAATCATCTTGTCCTCGATAGCCTTGTGGTCAGCCTCTACGAGGTTCTTTTCACCAAAATCCACGTCATAATAGAAGCCTGTCTCTACAGCAGGTCCGATACCGAACTTCACTCCCGGATAGAGAGCCTCGAGAGCAGCTGCAAGAAGGTGTGATGATGAATGCCAGAACACATGCTTAGCCTCAGCATCCTCCCACTTATGAAGTCTGATGGCAGCATCCTCATTGATCGGACGTGTCACATCATATATCGTACCTTTTCCTGTCGTGTCAGCAGCCGTGATTACAGTCGCAGCCAATACATCGGCTGCCAATCTTGGGCTTATGCTGTTCGCAATATCAAACGCTGAGACACCGCTTTCATACTGTCTCACGCTACCGTCAGGAAATGTAATGTTAATCATATCGTACTATATTTATTATTATAAAACAAGTCTTGTCAATCCAAGAATGCAAAGGTATGAATTTTTTCTTATCTTTGTACCATAATATCATAGGAATATGGAACAAAATGTAATTCAGAGGAATATAGGTACTCCTGTCGGGACATACGGACTTGTTTTGGGTATCATTTCGTCAGCCTATCTCCTGATCACTCAATGGGTGGTCATGGCTCAGATGCCGGCGCTTCTTATGATGCTTCTGAATTCTATACTTTGGATCCTGAAGTGCGGCGGATGCTTATTGATAATGCTAGCCTTCTTGAGGCGCTTCTCATCGGAACATCCTCAAGCTAAAAGAAGTGTTGTATTCCAAGCCGGAATGCTGCTTGCAATCCTGTCCGCGATAGTATATTCGGCATTTTCATTTGCCTACACCGCTTATTTATATCCGGAATACATTGCCGAACAGATGGGAATGGTAATGCAGCAGTTCGTCCCGTTTATGGACTCCAACACTTCTGCTGCAATGGAAAAATCAATGCAGATTATTCCACAGACGACATTCTTTTCGAATCTTATATATTGCTTCGGATACGGAACAATCCTATCCTACATCATTTCAAGGTATATCCCTGGAAATGAACTATCACGCGAACACAAAACTGAAGAACAATAAGTTATGGCATACGAAAAAGACCTCTCAATCGTCATCTCCCTCTTCAATGAGGAAGAATCCCTTCATGAACTCATAAGCTGGATCGAGAAGGTTATGGTCTCGAACGCGTACAAGTATGAAATAATCATGGTCGATGACGGAAGCCGCGACAGATCCTGGAGTATAATCAGAGATCTGTCCGAAAAGAATCCTTGCATCAGAGGTATTTCGTTTCGTCGCAATTACGGCAAGTCAGCAGCCCTTTTCCACGGGTTCAAAGCAGCAGAAGGCCGCGTAGTCATTACAATGGACGCAGACCTTCAGGACTCACCGGATGAAATCCCGGAGCTTTACCGTATGGTTACAGAGGAAGGCTATGACATTGTTTCCGGATGGAAGAAGCAGAGGTTTGACAACAAGCTGACAAAGAATCTGCCTTCAAAGCTATACAACTGGACAGCACGTAAGATTACAGGTATAAAGCTCCACGATATGAACTGCGGCCTTAAGGCTTATAGGAATGAGGTGATAAAGCATATCGAGGTTTATGGCGAAATGCACAGGTATATACCTTACTTGGCTAAGAATGCCGGATTTGATAAGATCACAGAGAAACCTGTTCAGCATCAGAAAAGGAAATACGGCGTCAGCAAATTCGGTATTGAAAGGTTCGTCAACGGATTTCTTGACCTTATTTCACTTTGGTTCCTCAGCACTTTCGGCAAGAAACCGATGCATTTTTTTGGATTTACAGGAATACTCATGTTCCTGATCGGAGGCTTTATGACAATATGGGTTATCGCTGAAAAGCTGATACAGCAAGGTAGAGGCCTCGATTTCAGACCAGTAACCGAACAGCCTCTGTTCTATCTGGCACTTATTGCTGTCATTTTAGGCTTCCAGCTTTTCCTTGCTGGATTCATCTGCGAAATGGTATCACGTAACAGTCAGGAACGCAACAAATATAATATAAAAGAAGAAATCTAATCATCTATACATACTATATAATGGTGCGTTCCTATTAAAGAGCGCACCATATATTTTTCATATTTCTCATAGGGTCATTTAAACGTGCTCCTATGAGATGTCATATCAGTTGTAGGAGGCCAGAAAGCAGAGAGACTCACTCAGGAGTCCCTCCAAACCACTCTCGTGAGACCTGGAGGGAAGCGATGGCCTCTTCAGAGGCCGTGGCCGGGTCCGGCCGCAGCGCAGCGAAGGCGTAGGACGCAAAGGCCACCAGACCGCAGCAAAGCGAAGGGAGGCATGCCCCACCGGGGATGTCCGGACGAAAGTGAGGACTGGGGGTGGACAGCTGCCACTTTTGCATACGAAAACACCCCGTCATCGGATGATGACAGGGTGTCGTATAAGAAAGTGGCAGCTACCTACTCTCCCACCTGGTGGGGCAGTACCATCGGCGATGGTGAGCTTAACTTCTCTGTTCGGAATGGGAAGAGGTGGATCCTCACCG